>NZ_JBMKJH010000008.1:0-295479 GCF_049237785.1 Enterobacter cloacae complex sp. SHL022
TTTCTGTACTGTATTAGACAATCCCATATCTTGCCCCTAAATCCCTTTAAACCTCAGCAATATTGGCACATTCTTCCTTCATTCTGCCATCTTTTCAACTACTAATTTTTTTGCAATCGCAATTCTTCGTCCCCTTCTGGAATAAAGCGGACCAAGACATCAAGAAAATTTATCGGACTCTAAGCAAATCTGAATATCTCGTGGTATATCGAGGCGACAGCATTTCACGCTTCATCTGCCACTGCTGCTGTATACCCTGCCCGGCAAAATAGAGCGTGCCCTTTCCGTCCTTTGCATTCAGGTGATCCAGCACTTCCATTAACTTCTCGCTACCAGCTCGAGGCGCACTGTCGTCAAACAGATTTAGCTGGGCCACGCCCTGGCTGAAGAAGTCGCCCAGCATGACACCCGCTTTCTGGTACCGGTGACCGTCCTTCCATATTTTGTCCAGACACTTTACCGCGGCATTGATGATGTCTCTGCTGTCCTGAGTTGGCGTGAGCAGCCTTACCGATGCGCTGTTTCCGTAATACGGCTCATTAAGGGCAAATGGAGAGGTCTTGACGAAAGCGGAGATAAAACGGCAGTACTGATGCTCACCACGTAGCTTTTCAGCTCCACGGGCCGCATAACTGCAAATCGCCTGCCGCATGTGTTCATAGTCAGTAATACGTTCGCCAAACGATCGGCTGCATACAATTTCCTGCTTTACCGGGGCGAACTCCTCCAGATCCAGGCATGGCTCGCCGCGCAGCTCCCGAACGGTTCGCTCCAGAACAACGTTAAAGTGTTTACGGATAATCCACGTGCTTTGTTCTGAGAGGTCTAGTGCCGTTTTGATGCCCATAGCGTTCAGCTTTTTGCTGATGCGCCGACCAACGCCCCAGACATCCTCTACAGGAACCAGTGCCAGTAGTCTTCGCTGCCGGTCGACGTTTGAGAGATCGACCACCCCGCCCGTCTGCCGCTGCCATTTTTTCGCAGCATGGTTAGCCAGCTTAGCCAGCGTCTTGGTCTGGGCTATTCCTACGCCGACTGTGAGATGTGTCCGCTGTAAAATAGTCGCGCGGATCTCTTTCCCGAACTCAGTCAGGTCACGGCAATTCCTTACGCCGGTAAGGTCGCAAAAGGCTTCGTCTATGCTGTAAATTTCCACACGCGGGCTCATTTCTTCCAACGTAGTCATCACCCGGCTGGACATATCTGCATAGAGCTCGTAGTTGCTGCTGAAGCAAACAACCCCAGCTCGCCGGAACAACTCCTTCTGCTTGAAGAACGGCTCTCCCATCGCTATCCCGGCAGCCTTTGCCTCGGCGCTACGTGCTATTACGCAGCCGTCATTATTCGACAGAACGACAACTGGCCGCCCGCGCAGGTCGGGTCTGAATACTGTTTCACAGCTTGCATAAAATGAGTTCACATCGACAAGGGCAAACATCACATCACCGGATTGTCGTCGTCATCCCTCGCATGATTGATGAAGAACGTCAGCCTACCCAGCACTTCCACTCCTTCAAGCGCTAATCCCTCAATCGCTTCACCATCATCCGTAATGAGCGCCTTGCCCATGAGTTTTGCAAATTGTGTGTGCCCGTCGCACAAAATTAACAACACATCTCCAGGTGTCTTTTTCGTTGCTGGCTCTATGACCGCAAACCCCACATCCGTTTCAAGCACCCTGCTATCAGCCCCCATGTTGCACAGAATTGCTGGGGTTAGTCGGCGCTCAATGTAGTCTGTTGCTGGTGAAGGAAATCCCATTAAAGAACCCTCCCCATGTTTCTCAGGATCCAGTACCTGTTGTCGCTACCGTCTGTCGTCTTGTCAGCGAAGCCTGGCTGATTGCGCTCTATCCATGCATTGGCGTCGGCTCGGGTGAAGTGCCAGTTAAAACCACGCAACTTTTCTATAAAGCTGTCTGTTCTCAGGTAGCGGTAGCCCTTTGGGTTAAGCTCTATGGCCGCAATAAAGGCGGCCTGTATATCTGAAATTCGGGGCATAATCTGCACTCCCTTTATTACTGTGTTTATATACAGTAGTTTCAAATGGAATGCAGATCAATTTGGGTTCGCCTATTAATTTTTAAGGCTGAATGTCCTCAGGCTGCTCTGTCAGTTCAAGAGAAGCTTCGGAAGCTCTTGTTTTCCAGATGCTATCCTCTGGCATATCGAGGCGAACGTCGATCCAGCTGTTGGCAGGAACATCTATAGGAGCCCCTTTCGTTTTAACAATTTCGCCTTCTTCGCTGAGTATGTATTTCCGCTTAAAAAGCCGAATCGTCAGCCCACCGCTTTCTGTCTGCTCTGCTTCAACAACACCCAGTTCCCCCATGCCGCCAGGGTCCATTGGCGGCAGCAGCTGCCAGCCTTCTGATGCCAGGCCTGCCGAACCTGTCAGCACATAAACACCAACATCGACCCGGGAAATTTTGATTCCTTCAGCTTCGGTGTTCGCAGTACCGCAGCCGCACCATGCAAAACCATCCTCGGATATATCCGTGCGCTGGTTCTCTTCCTGAGACTTAACAATGCGAGCAACAGGCGATGCCGCTTTTAGTGTGCCATCACTCGCCTTAGTTGTATTACCAGTGTCGTAACAGGTTCTCCATTGCCCATGTACACCACCTTCAAGTGAACGATGAATAATGCCATATGTTCCCCGGCCCGCTATCTGATAAGCATATGCATCATTTGCATGGTGTGAAATACTGACACCAAAAAGAACAACATTACCGCCCTGAAATGCACCATTTGAGTTTGAGTTGAATTGATTTTTTCCTGCAAGCGAATCCCATGATAAATTGAGCGATTTCCCACCAACACCGAAATCCCCCTCAGAAAGCATCTGTCCTGTCGAGCTGTAAGCATCCCGTGTCGCGCTACTTCCCAAATCGAGGTTTGTGCGAGCGCCAGCGGCATTCTTTGCGCCGGTCCCTCCCTGCTCAATGCTGAGAGCTGTTTTCAGCCCAGAAAGGCTGGTAATGTCGCTGTTATCCCCTTTCTTCGCCAGAGATTTTTGACCCGGCACGGTAACGACATTGCCGTTGATAGTGATGGTGACATCAGATGTCCCGTTCATTACATCAGCGAACCCGCTCATGTAGCGCTGGTACATCGTGAAGGTTTCAGCGATATCCTGCGCCAGACCATCCACGCTCAGACTGTCACTCAGAAGAATGGCAAATCGGGTTCCAGCGGGAACAGTTGGGTTAGCTGCTGGCGTTACGGTGAGACTTGTTGCGCTGCCGATGGTGGTAATCTGAAATACCTGCACAGGGCTGGTCATTGCAAAAACGGTACAGCCGTTACGAATAAGAGATCCAGCAGCAGTGAAGTTTGTGCCGGTACCTGTAAGGGTGTTTCCGCTGATGGCGATAGTGCCAGTACTATAAATCATGTTTTCTCCAGGCAATAAAAAACCCCGCCGGAGCGAGGTTGATTAAAAAGACAGTTTATTCAGACGTACATATCGGGTAGAACGGGAAGGTTCAGTGGCGTTACCGTGTCATTACCAAAAATTGCATACCGCTCGCGCCCCAGATATTTCCCACCCTGAACTGAAGCACTGCCGTTCTGTATTTTTATTCCGAACATTCTATACACGTACATGCCATTTACTTCGTGAGCCATCAGCCCGAATCTGCCCAGCGGAACATAGCCGCTGCCGATGCTCACGGCATTTTTCGAAGGTGTCCATAGCTGGTTGAGGTAGACGAAAGGCCGCTTTGTCGTCGAAAACGTGCAGGCCCCGGCTGCATTGAAGATGTTGAGCCCGGTGCCCGGCTCCGGCGCCACGCCACTGGCAAAGATGACAATATCTATCGTGCCGGTCGTTGGAGCATCATCGTTGGTGGATGGAGGGCTGAAGAACCTGACCGTGTTGCCATCGAAATCGACGGTGTTGCCGCTATTGCAGCGCCCAAAGACGATATATTTGGACTTGTCGTACCCCGCTATCGTGGGAACTGCCCAGCCGCCTGTGGGGACATTGACGGTCCCCTTCCAGATACACTGCCCTGACTGCGTGGCATTGGTTATTGAGGTGAAGTCAGTGCTGTTGCTGATGAGAAGACCCACACCACTACGCTGGCCTGACGGAAATATCTGCCAGAGGCTACCGGGGAACGTGTACGTACTTTCACGCTCACTGATGCTTACATCCTTCATCGTGGAGTTCTGCGTCACGCGGCCACCGGATATGGTGACCGAGTTCATTTTATGAAGCAGCCCTGAATCAAGATAAGCCGTCGCGTGAGGGATAAACAGCACCTGCGCCCCGGAAACATAACCGGCAACATCAGCGTACTTGGCTTTCTGGTAGCCACTGTCAAAGTTGGCCCCAAACGACGGGCATCGCAGGCCCGCAGTTATCTCCATGCGCTTTCCGCCGTCATTTAGTTCTATCAGTAGTCCTGTCGGCATTTTATGTCCACGTCCCCAGTACGATGCGGCCGCCACCCGGAATATTAATGGTTACGCCATTACCATTAATCACCGTTGTGTTGCCGGAGCCATTGAAAGAAAAATTACCGTTTGTGGCGTAAATCGAGCCGCGAACGGTCACGTTGTTAAACGTCGCGTAGCCAGATTTGTTGATGTGCCAGCCAACGTTCCCGGTGCCGTCCCAGGTTGAAGATTGGATATAGCTGCCGATCTTGGCGTTTCCAATCGTCCCGTCTCCAATGACCGTGTCCCGGATTATGGTCTGCCCGTTCTGGATAACGAACGGAAGCGTAACGGTCGCTCCTGCCTGGTGAGTAACGGCGAAGCGGTCAGCCAGGAAGATAACCTGCGACTGCATGCCGGACGGCGTATTCTCCACGCCGATCCCCATCCCTGCCGCGTAATACTGACCATTGCTGGATAACCCGACCTTGATACTGTACATCGCCTTCAGGTCCCCGTTAACGTTCGCGATGGCCTGAGCGTTAGTAGTAATGGCTGACGTATGCCCGTTGATGGTCGCCGTAATGCCGTTTATCTGCGTGGCCGTGGCCTGCTGGTAATCGGAGAACGTCTGGTTCAGGCTGTTGATGGATGCCTTGTTGCCGTTCACGTCAGTCTGCAAACTCAGCAGCGAACGCGCCGTTGCCTCCCTGTCGCTTGCCATGACGTTATCAATACGATCGATGCCGGCCTTGCTGTCACCGTACTGCGCGCTGAGTCTCACCTGCTGATCAACCTGCGCCAGCGTACTCGTTATTAGCGCGATAGCGTTATTCTGGATGCCGCCGCTGGCAGTATCGGTTCTTGCTCCCAGCTCCTCCAGGCGGGATGCCATTGATGAAGTCGTGTCGGTGACAACCTGTCGCAACGTGGTGATATCAGCAGTGTTTTGTGAGCTGGCTTGTTCAGCTGCATCTGCCTTACCTGATGCAGCATCAGCTTTACTCGAAGCCGAATCAGCTTTATCAGAAATGACCTGAGTACTCGCAGTGAGCTGATCAACAGCAGTAGCCCTTGCCTGAGCTTCATCTGACAGAGCCTGCCTTACCTCGGTAATTCCCGCTACGTTCTGCGCTGTTTTTGCCTCAAGACGGGTAACATCCGTTACGCGTGCCTCCGTCTCAGTAGCGATCACCTCCCGGAGCTGTTCGAAAGTCGCAGAGTTAGCGCCCTGTTGGGCTGTCTGGCGCACGACAACATCGGCAATAGCCAGCGCGTTTCCGATGATTGCTTCAGCGGTCTGCTTGTTCGAGCCAACCGCAGCAGCAAGGCCGTCTGCGTTCTCTTTGATTGCATCAGCCAGTTCTGCCAGTTTTCCGCTGCTGTCCACCGCGTTCTCGATCAAGTCTTTGAACGTATCGGAGCCTTTCATGTCCTCCAGGATTGCATCGGTGATATCGGATACATCGATGCTGGCCTGCCCGCGCACCCAGTCGGTCCAACCGCTCTGATTCCCGATCCTGTCGACAAGCCGCGCCTGGTACCAGAATTCCTGCCCCGCCTTCAGCCCCATTTGTTGATAAAGTTTCTGCGGATACGGTACAGATGCCAAAAGCATCGGATTCGAACCGTCAGCAGCAATGCTGTATTGCAGCTCAGTGCTCAGGGTGTCGCCGGTATTAGCCGGGAATCCCCAGGTGACGTTGATTCCGAATACGACGTCTTCGGAGGCTTTAAGCCCGACAGGTTTGGGTACATCACCCGCGCGTCCCTTCAGGTGTGTAAGCGCGGAAGTTGCCCAGAGACTCGATGCACCGCCGGAGTTGATCGCGCGTACACGGACCAGATAATCACCCTCGAAGATGCCAGGCACTTCGATATTGCGAAGACCGGTCTCCGGTACGTTAACCCACTCATTGTCGCCGCGCTTCCACTGCACCCGATAGGCTATGACATCCGCCTGTGGTTTGCCGTTCTTGTCGACCGGCGCATCCCAGGATGCCGTCAGGGTAGCCACTCGATGCCCCTGGCGCACTGCATCATAGCTCGCTACCACGATATTGGTCGGCTGGTTGACGAGGCCGGTTGGTATCAGACTAATTGGCGGCGTGTCCAGGCGGGCATTGTTATCGACCGCATCATATTTTGATGCATTATATTCGGCCCCGGTGACTGTGAAGGTGTTTTCTTCATCATCAAATTTCAGGTTCGTAACGCGGAAGTATTGCAGGCGCAACTGCCCGGCATCGATGACGAATACAGCGTTGGGTAACGGCTCTGCCGTGAAAGGCGTGGCGACCACCAGCTGCGTGCCGTTTACGGCCTGGATCACCCTGCTTTCAACGGTACCGCCCCGTGTGCGGATCATCAGTGTGTCACCCGCAACGGCACTGGTTCCCCGATCGGTTGTC
Source organism: Enterobacter cloacae complex sp. SHL022 (assembly GCF_049237785.1). Lineage (NCBI taxonomy): Bacteria > Pseudomonadati > Pseudomonadota > Gammaproteobacteria > Enterobacterales > Enterobacteriaceae > Enterobacter > Enterobacter cloacae complex sp. SHL022. Next base: position 6,797 of record NZ_JBMKJH010000008.1, read on the forward strand.
ACAGCCTTCAACCCGGCGTTATATCCGGTTATACGCCCGCCATAAACACGCCCTGAAAGGCGTTCGTCAGCAAATGCAAACACGGTACCCGGCACGTAGACATAGCCATCAAGCCCGGTCTGTAGCGTAATAATCCGGTCGAGTGAGTTGGAATACACCGCCCACCCGCCACGGCGCTGTGCTTCGCTCTCGCGCGTACAGCCGATTGCGGTGATCTGCGTCTGTTTAAACTTGAACTGCTTAACCAGGTCCGGGAACATCACTGCTGTTGTGCGGTCCTGATAATGATTGTCAGGGTCGCTGAAGTTAATCAGCGCGCTGGAGAAGCGGGTCTTTTCACTGCCGCTCGAGTAAACCGGTTTGCCCACCACCGAGGCGCGGGTAAGGATTTGCAGCTTCGACGTATCCGCCGGCATGTCCGAGACAACATTAAACATGTTGTTGCCCCAGAACGTCATGCCATTGAACCCTGCGGCGATGTCTTTGATTACCTGCCACGCATCTGCCTGCGACTGGATGTAGACATCAAACATGAAGCGCGGCTCGGTACCGTCACCACCCTTCCCGTCAGGTACTTTTTGATCGCAACGCTGGGCAATACGGTAAAGCTCCCACTTATCCAGCATCTGCGCCGTGACGCGTCGGCCAAGACCGAAACGCGGCTCAGTGAGCACATCGAACCAGATCCATGCTGGGTTATTCGTCCAGCCCCACTTAAACGTCCCGTCCCATGTGCCGCTATAGGTTCTGGCTATCGGATCGTAATTCGAAGGGATGCGGATAATGCGCCCCTTAGGCTTACAGGAAACCTTCGGGATATTGTTGAACGATTTGGCGTTGAACGACACATACAGCAGCGCCGTATGGGGATAACGCAGGCGCGCATCAATCACCTCAGTGATTGCCTGTACCTGCGTTTTATTCTGCAACATCTGGCTGGTGCTGTCGTCGGTGTCGCGTACCACGCGGATCTGCCAGCCTGTACTGGCTTTCGGAAGATTAATGCGATGGGTCAGTTCATAGAGAGAACTGAGTTTCTCTGTCACGGTTCTTGTCATGACCGTAGAGAACGCACCACCATCTACAGCAAGATCGATATGGTACTTTACGGTAGTGCCGACAATATCCCCGTCGTTTTCCTGCTGCTGCAAACCCGGAATACCAATGCGAACGAGCACAGCGTCAATCTGGGTGTTACTCAGCGCGCGCGTCCAGGGCGTGGCTTTTGTCAGCGATACGCCAACCGTAGTTTCGTTCTCCACTGCGGGAAAACCCGGAATCGGCGTCTGGGTCTGTGTTCCCGGCCGAAATTCCCAGGAAACGTTTTCAAAGTTCATCGTTCCGTCGGCGTTTCCCAGCGGCGTACCGTCCAGGAAAATGCTGGTCGCATCCAGACCACCAGCAAACTCACCTTCCCCGAGCGCCAGCAGCATGCGGCAGCGCGCCATTGACTGCGCCGAATCAGGCTGTTCTACAGGTGTGTGCTGCTTCTGGCTGCCACCCTTTGCACCAGTGATCGCTTCCATATTAAATCCATAAAAAAAGCACCCGACTGGGTGCTTGATATTCAGAAAGGTGTTATCAGATGTCTTCGGCGACTATGCCAGCGCTGATGATGGCGCCGCCAATCTCGCGGACGCCATAGAGAAGCGCGACCGGGTTTCCCATCGCAAGGGTATTCACTGAGCCACCAAAGGCATAAGAGGGTTTATTGTCAGGGTCGTCTCGGCCCTGTAACCCTTTGGGCTGGGGCGAAAGCATCTGGTAGATACCGCCGGCCATCATTGACGCGCCCGACATCGCAAGGCCTGTGCCAAACGTAGCTAAAGCACCGGAGCTAAAGTAAGAAATTGCGATACCAGCCACCACCATTACAGCGCCCAGGATGGTCTGAAATACTCCGGCTTTTTTCGAACCTTCCATAATCGGCGCAATGCGGATATCACTGTCTCCTGTCAGCTCCTGGAAGTCCTGAGTGCCGATATTCCTTTTTCCGCGGAACACGGCGAAGGTCATGCCGTTTTTTTTGGCATTCATCAGGTAGTCTTCCAGCCCGTCGAAGTTGATACACAGGGCTTTGACCGCTTCGGCAGATGTCTGAACTGCCAGTTTGTGCACGCGCCCGAACCGCGCGCCCAGTGCGCCATACAGACGAATGGTGGTTAAACGCGCCATGGCTTTATCTCCTGCGGCAGGTTTTTGTGACGAACGCAGATCATCGTGCGGTCTTTGAAATAGCCTCGGGCATACGGGGTAATGCAGGAAGGCTGGCCGTAAAGGTGATGGAGCAGTTCACCTTCTTCAGTGATGATGCCCGCATGGTTCCACTTATCGGAATCAACCTGCATGATGACCATACAGCCTGGTGCCGGATCGCACTCGACGAATCCTTCCCGCTCCCAGTTTTCGAAATAGAGATTGTCCGGGTACTGACTTTCCCACCACGGGTAATCGACGCGGAAATCGTTCAGCGTGACGCCCTGAATGGCGTGCCAGTCCATAATCAGCCCCCAGCAGTCATTCGAACCCAGGATAAACGGACGTCCGATAAGCGGCACCGCCTCCGGCATTATCTCGGCGTATTCATCCCTGTCCGGTGAGTAAATACCCCAGATCACGCCGGAGTTATTGCACTGCTGGCGGTCGAGATCGGACGGTATAGGCCGGGCACCGTCGCCCGGGTGGGAGTGGATGACGCGAATAATCGTCCCGATATCTTCGGCGTTAGCCCAGTGCTCGCCGTCGATGCGAAAATGCTCTGTCGGATTTTCGTGCGTATTCGGCACGGGAATGTAGCGCTGGCGACGGCCAGACTGAATAACGAAGCCACAGCACTCACGCGGGGATTCCTCCAGTGCATGCGCCCGGATAGCTGCCATTATGGTTTTATTCATTGGTACGTCCGGTTATCGGATAAAGAGAACGGTTGCCGGGAAGCCACCAAAATCGAGGATTGCCGCGTCAGGGTCTGCCAGGCCAGCGCCAAATCGTTTACGGCAGTCACTGAGGCAACCGCCACACACATCAAGGGCAGGATCTGATACTGGGTTTCCTTTAGCGTCGAAATACGCAGTGCCGTTATAGGTGCATCCATCGCCGCTGCGATACTGACCGCGCAGCGCCCATTCACAAAGCGATGTGATTTGTCGGGTGGGGATCACAAGGCTCTGCAAATCGGCTGGGCTGCTGAGTGCCCAGGTAACCACCTCATCATCTTCGGAGGTTTTGGTGTCAAGCCAGAAGGTCTGAAGTGTGAACATTGACGAATCAGCTGTCGGGTTTACGCCACCAGGGTAATTTACGGCATCGAGATAGACCGCATAGGTATCGATAATGCTCACTTTTGCGTTAACCATGTCCTTAAATTGCAGACACAGCGCAGTGATATGGCCGTCAAGGTTTGAGACGCTGAGAGTGGGCTCCGCCGCCTGGTCTGTTGAAAGCTCCAGGCCTGAAACCTGAAACGGCCAAAAATCGTAGGTGTTGCCACCGAAGACGATTGGCTTGGGTCCAAGCCTTTCTTCATCTCCATTGGCAGCATCAATTTCTTCCGGTGTATGGGGGAAAGGTGCGTAGTGGAATCGGTGAATCCCGCCACTGAACTCTGAGGCGTCAACTTCAACCAGGCGGACCCTGCCACCCGGCGCCAGCATAGCCGCCTGATCGACTAATGCCATTATGCGTACACTCCGTAAGCCCGTTTGATGGTGAACGTCAACTCAGCATATTTGCTGCTGATCTGCGTTTTACGAACCGAATCGGCTACGACGCGGTAAAGCCCCTTTTCTTCACCTGGTGGCGTAATGATGAAAGCCTTCACGGTATGAGCAAGGAGGAAATCACGAATCCTGTCCACTTCCGATTCGGCGCCTGTGTGCTTCATAGGGATCTGAATAGCCGTGCTGTTAATACCGTTGTCAGCAACCTGCTCATAGCCATCACCGAACTGTGCCGCGCGTACTGCCTGGCTATATTCAATCGCACCAGCACCGAGCTGCGAGCGCCAGCTGTATGTATCAACTGCCATATTTACTCCATAAAAAAACCCGCCGAAGCGGGTTGTGTCTGTAGTTTGACAGGCGAATTAAAGTCAATCAGGGTAAATAGCAAAATCACCTACTGATCCAAGTCCTATTCTATAACTAATTGTTTTACCCTCGGAAACCTTGCCAAATTGCGCCGTTAGGCCGCCATAACAAGCCCCTGTGCCTTGCGCACCGAAAACATGATCACCAGGGCTCAGAAATAGCGTAACTTTTTCTCCTGCCTCAAGATCAGCAATTGGCTTACTGTCAGCGAATACCCTTACAGAGCACAAGCTACCTCTCAACCCGCCATCCCGTTTTATAATGACCTGACCACTTCCATCCCTGTTGGTTGTAAAAGATGGGTCAATTAAACGCTGGGCCGGAACCTCTTTGGCCTGCTCATTAGATATAGGTTTGGTGGCACACCCAGACAAAATGATGATGCCCATGACCAAAATAAGATTCTTCATGTCCCTATCTTCCCTCGGTGAAAGCTCGGACTAATCCTAACAGTATTCGGTCAATGGAAAAACCCGGCGAAACTGGCTACCTGCCTTTACTGAAGTTATAGATCATGCCGCCTGGTTTCAGGTGCTTCTGGATAACCTGCAACGCAGCGTTCTGCATTTCATCGGCGAGCGCACGGCCCATAGCATCACCAGAACTGGAGGTATGAGCCGTTGCCGAACCACCAGCATCGACGTTAACCGTGGTGTTAATGACCGGAGCCATGCCACCACCGCCCTGAGCGCGCACTCCCAACCGTCCGGCAGAATCTTTTGCCAGTGGCATGATCGCCTCCGCTCCTGCTTCAGCAAATACGCCCCCTTTGGCGAATTTAGACGCTCCCTGGAAGGTAAAATACTGAGGAGTATCGTATACACCGTTGACATACTTGCTTAGGCCCGGCGATTCATAGACACCGCCTTTAGCATTAAAGGTTAGCCCAGCAGCAGCGTTAGCATATGATCCGCCAGGAGTACTGCCGCCTTTACTGCCACCGTTTATCCAGCCCATCGCGGCCTGTACTGTATAGGCCACTATAAGTTGGTTGGTTATCTCGAGGATCATCTTGAGCATAGATTTGCCGAACTCTTTAACTGACGCGGTGCCAGTTGTCATAAGTTCAGTCAGCATGTTGCTCAAGCCGGTCAGGGTGGAACTGGCGACGTTCTTCACGGCATCATAGGTATTCGTGGCGGCGTCAAGATATTCATTCCAGCCAGCAACAGCCCCTGCTTTCCAGTCGCCACGTAATTTGTCCTCTTCGGCATAATATTTCCTGAGAGCCGCCAGTTCTTTTTTATAACCGGCATCGTCAAGCTTACCGCCACCGTTGAGCCAGCCCTGGCGAAGCTGCGCCTCTTCCATTATGCGCTGCGTTTGCCGACTGCTGAGGCCTGCACTGTCGCGCAATGCATCGGTTTTTTCCGACATCTGCGTGACGTATTTATTCGCCTGCTTCGCCAGGCCGTTAATCTTCTGCTGCGCCTCTACTTCCTTATTCTTCTGATCAACCACCTTGGCGGCGTTCAGAATGGCCTCACGGCTCGACAGTAAAGATTTCTCCTGAGCAGTCAGCGCGCGGGTTTTGGCAGCTTCATCCAATTCAGCAAATCGAGATTGCTGTTTACTGAACTCGGTATTTTTAGCGTGGGTTTCGCCGGTTTGTCGGAGGGTCTCGAGCGTTTCAGTTAACGTTCTGGCCTGGGCGCGGTAGTTCTCCAGGGTGCGATCGCCAGCTTCCAGAGTGGCTTTCGCCTCTTTGGTCTTTTTGGCTGAGTCTTCGGCAAGCTTCGATACCGCATCCCTCGATTCGCGGCTCGAGCCACCCTCCCCTTTAACGGTGACACCTCGCGCTTCGGCTTCATAGCTCGCCTGTGCGTTGGGGGCAGTTACGCGTTTCCAGAGTTCATCGTAGCGTTTTTTATTCGCCGCGATCTCTTTGTCAGCTTCAGCCCCGGCCTTCTTCATGGCTTCTACATCCATGCCGAGGAAATTAGCCAGCGCCCCGCCACCAGGAATTTTCTCTGCCCAGCCAGCGATTGTGCCAGTGAATTTGGCGTCCAGTGAAGTAATGTTGAGGAAGAGGTCTTTAATCGAAGCTTTAACAAGTTCGAAGATATCGATGATCTGGTTTCCCCAGGCGCGCACGGTAACACCTATCTCACCAAAGGTGTCAGAAGCGCTCTTCTTCAGGCTTTCCCATGTTCGACCGATATTATCGGTCGCGTTGTTGGTCTCCTCTGCGCGCTTTGCCATGACGCCAGCAAACAGGTTAATGGCTTCGGTAACAGCCGCCTGCTCACCCTTCTGCTTACGAAGCTGGATGATGTGCTTAATCATGGCCTCATCAACGAAACCATATTGCTCATTGAGGCTGGCCAGCCCTTTAACCGGGTCGCTGACAATTTTGCCGAAGTCGGCCATTGCCGTTTTGGTATCGTTTCCGGCCTTACCCATGAGGGTGATGGTCGTTGCGATCTGCTTCATCTGGCTGGCGGTATATTTGCCAGTATCGTTCAGCGTAACCAGCGTATCGACGGTGGAACTGATCGATGTATTCGTCTTGCCGGCCACCTCCTCAGCAGCTTCGTTGAGCTGCTGCATTGAAGCAAAGCCAGCCCCTCCCATCATAATGACCGAGCGGGCCACCAGGTCGAATTGCTCTGATGAATTATATGCTGCGGCAGCCAGCAGGCCGATTGTGCCAATCAGACCACCAAGTGCGATCGTGGTTGGGTTAATCATGCCAGCCATGCTGCGGATGTATTCGCCGACGCCAGACAGCGCCCCCTGAACCGAGCCGAACTGGTCTTTAATCTGCCCGCCCTGTTGCAGCAGGATCAGGAACGGAGACTGGCCGCCAGCCAGCTGCGTAGCGATATCGGTGAACTGTGCCGGAAGCGTACGCATCGCTGCGCTGTACTGGCCAACAGAGATTCCAGCGCGCCGGGCAGCAGCTTCCTGCCGGGATAGCGCCTCTGGCAGTACGTCAGCGACACCAGAGAGGCGCTCACGCGTCTGGTTAAGGATTGTGTTGAAGTGCTCGAACTGCGCGCCGTTAATGCGCCCTGCTTCGAAATGGGCTACCAGCTGTGCGTGCTGTTCATCCAGTGAGTTGAACGCACGGATTGTCGGGTCGATGGAACCCAGCAGGTTCTTTAACGCTGCGGACTGCTTCTCTGCCGCCTGGGTAGCGGCTAATTCGGCCTGAGCGCGCGCCGCGGCTTCTCCGGTATCGGTCAGCTTGAGACGGGTGTCGTCCAGGATTTTGTTGTAAGCCTGAAAGGTCTCGGTATCCAGGAAACCTTTGACCTGAAATTTCCGCAGTGATTCTTGCTGCTCATCCAGGCGGTTTAAGGCCTTGGTAACCGGATCGATATTCTCCAGCAACCCCTTGAGCGCGTTCTGCTGCTCCTTAATACCTTCACTACCCTGTTTCGCAGATTCAGCGCCAGCGCGAAACACGCTATTCAGATCATCTGCTTTATCTACAGCACCGGCCGCCGCCTGGCCGAGTTTATCCAGTTCGTTGCTGGCTGTTTTCAGGTCAGAAACATCGGCCCGCAAAGTAATCGAGGCGATCTGGTCTGTCATTATTTCGTCTCCTTATGCATTACCTTGAGAGCCTCACTTTCCATAATCTGAAGATCAGCCATGCAGGTCGCCGCATCCTCAACCCCGTGTAACTCGAACATCCAGGGGAGAACGTTGTAATCCAGTCCAGTGGCCCCGCTCGCGCCGACGCGCCACTGGGTTGCCAGGGCAGAGAAGATGGTGAAAGACTTCCACACAGAGGGAAGGATCCCCACCTCTTCCTCCACGTCCTCAGGCGTCAAACCAAAAGCGCTCAGCTCCGCGAGCGTCGGTCCCGGCGTATACAACGCTGCGGCGACCTGCCTCAGTTTTTTTCGCGAATCCCCATCAGCTCTTTGGTGTACGCCATGCCGATGCTGTCAAAAGCACGCGGATAGTTTTGCAGGAGAACAATAACGTTTTCGCGGGTAAACTCGTCAGGAAGAGCCCATCCTTCGACAATTTCCATGAGATAGTCAGCTTGCGGCTCGATAACAGCCTTTTTACCTTCCGCAGCCTTTTGCATCTTCGCATCCATGGAACGCAGCTCTTCAAGCGTTTTATGGCGGAAAGTGAACGTCAGCTTGCCGTCTTCGGCACCAGCGCGTGGAATGCTCGCGGTTACAGAAAAAGTTGGGTTGGGGATCAGAGAAAATTTGGTCATTTCGGTTCCTTAGAAAACAAAAACCCGCCGTAGCGGGTTGAATATTCGTGTGCGTGATGGGGGGGTTATCGTTTGAACAGCAGACCGCCTGGCTTGAGCGCCTTTCGGAGAGCATCGTTCACCGCATCGTGCATCGCCTGTTGCAACCCAACTACTGAAGCTGTTTGCGCATCAATCTTTGCCTGGAGGGATGCGAACAAATCGCTTTCACGCACAGCATCAATGACGGCCTGCTTCGTTTCATCGCCAAGCGCGATATTTATCTTCGCTTTTGTTACGACGGCGTTTCCGATAATTGATTGAGCGGTTTCATGCACCGTATAGCGATCAGCCATAAACTCAACGTTGCTCTGGCCATCTTCAACACCGATGGTCATGCCAGCTTCGTGTGATTTGCCAACGTTGTTGATATTCAACTTCACGTTATAGTTCGTAGACAATACGCCACCGCCAATCAGCGCTTCGTGGATGTAAGCCTTGCCGGTTTTATCGACAAACCAGCCACCTTTAAGGCCATGAAGTGCGCAGCTGTTACGGATCTCTTCGTCCAGCGCCTCTACAATTTCTCCGACATCGACAGAAGAAACCCCTTCGACCCAGTCACTGGCTCGCCAATCTCGTGCTGAGCCATCCTCTGCAATTGGACGCAGGCGCACCTGCAATCTCTCACCAGCTTTGAGGCCGGAAATAAGGCATACGGTAGCTGGCCAGAAGATGCGTTCTTTCATAAGTCGGCCATCTTCATGAAGGTATTGCAGTTCTAGCACCGCGCAGCCACCCGGCCATTTCCATTCGACGTCCACACCAAAAGGTTTGGGAGTGGTTTTTACGTAAGGGACGATTGAAGGTTCTGACAATTTAATTTTCCTTTTAGACGTGAGCCTGTCGCACGGCAAATCCGCCGAAAGTTAACGGTTTGCCCAGGCTCACAGCTGAAAGACTTTCTTCGATGTGCGCGTGCGATGCGCATAAAAAAGCCCGGCGTACCGGGCCTGATTAGTTAGCTGATCGTGACAGTACACGCAGCCGAGGTGATGGTTTTGCCCGCGGCGTCGGTGACTTCACAGGTGTAAACGCCAGCATCACCGGATGCGACAGACGAAATGTTGAACGTCGATGCGGTTTTGCCCGGAATAGCGGTGCTGCCTTTCTTCCAAACGTAGGTGTAAGGTGCTGAGCCGCCCTTCATTACCACCGCCAGATCCAGCGCTGCGCCTGTAGCAACCGATTTGGTGGCCGGCAGGTCGGTCAGGAACGCCAGCGGCGTCACGGATGAATCGGCGATCGGGTAAATCTGCATGTCCGATTCGAAGTTCATGCGCGCCTCGTTACTTTCCACAGCGTTGATTTCCGTGCGCGGAACGCGCTGGAACGAGACTTTGGCTGAGTAGAAACGATCGGCTTTGCCGCGTGGGTTATGGAACCAGACCGCGGTGGTGTCGCTGGATTCATCGAGGTCAATGAGGCGTTTGTAGATCGCCAGTTGAGGGTCATGTGCAAAGGTGTAAACCTGAACCACCGCGTTTTTAAACGTTGGGATAGTTCGCGCTTTGTCATCTTCCAGGAACTGCACGCTGATATTCTGCTGGTCACCACCTTCAGTTGACAGTGTCATCACCTGAGGCATGGTGATCCATGAGTCGATTTTGCGCAGCGTGCCCGCGCCAGTGCCTGCCGGGAATTTGGTGGTGTCGGTAGTATCGAATGCTTCCAGCACGATTTTATTACTGGTCACCGATTTGACGCGCAGCACCATATTATCGAGCTTTAACCAGCCGGAACTCACCTGAACTACGTCACCGGCCAGAATGCCGGAGGCCGATGCAACGGTCAGTTCGCATTCCGTCGCGTTAGAGGCAGCGGTAAAGGTGATTGGGGCTTGATAGGCCTTGGCCACGTTCACACGCGAGCCGTTAGGGATTGCGAATGCCATAGCACTCTCCTGAATTTAGCTAATAAAAAACCCGCCATCTGGCGGGTCAGTAGTCAGCGCGGTACTGCATGCTGACGGGAATGGTGTAGGTTATGGAGCCACTGGACCCGTTGGGCGCCGAGGTTGGCCGGTCCTGGATGGGTTGTCTCACCTGCGGCGGCCCATTGATGTAAACCGTCAGATTACCGTCCACCAGCGGCAGTCCTTCAGGGAAAGCATCTGCCACCGACTGGGCCAGCCCTCTCGCCTGAGTCACGCCTGATCCTGCGGTAGTAATGATGTTTACCTGTAATATCCCCTGATAGGTACGCATCAGACCTTCTATGTCCTGACCTACAGTTTGTGCAGGTAAAACATAAACACGGGCGTATGGCGCATCCGGTGGATCGAATACGATATTCGGCCAGGCGATCGGCAAGCCGAGAGAGGCCGAGATTATGGCTACCCGGCTCTCCAGCAGGTCAGCTATTCGCATGGACTGATCACCGACCATTGCGTACCTCGCTCATTGCCTCTCGGAAATATTGCGCAGCATCCAATGCGGTCAGTCCGACCATGCCGCCGGGCGCCTGATTCGAATGACCATTCTCCAGCGCCTGGGCATATGGCAGGTTATTGGTAAAGTAAATCGAGTTCACCTGCCCCACCCGGAACACTTCAAGCACCGCCAGCCCGCGGGTGTTGGAACCCTGCCCGGAAGCATCTGGGGTATCGTTCGTCTCTGTAGGCTGGCTGTCGAGCCCCACATACCAGTTATTTTTGAATCGCCCCCCGACATAACCCTCTGGCTTTTTGATGTCCATCGAATCGTTGACACGCAGGCCTCGCCTGAGCCGCCCTGCTTTTGTAAGGTTGGCCGGATCATCACGTAGCGCCGCGTTATGCTCTCGCACGGCGGTGTTATAGGCTGATGCCGTCTGGTTTACCTGCCAGATTTCTGGCTGCCCGACAGGTGACATGTCCACCAACCGCCCGAGGATTTTGATACCCGTCCGGCGGACCGCCTCCTCAATCTCCTGCTTTGAACCTTCTACGAACAACTGAATGGCAGCCAGGAACGGCTGATTTGCAGAACTGGTCATAATCAGGTCCTCAGCTGGATGTTATAGGAAATCAGCACGCCTGCGGGCTTAACCGGATTCGGCTGAACTACGCGCCACTTTTTGCCGTCGATATCAATGAGGTCGCCAATGAGCACTTCCGTTTCAAACGTGGCCGCCAGTTTCTTATCGCCCGTAGCAATCAGTGAACCGTCGATTTCACGCGTGGAGTATTCGGTGATAACGCCGGTAACGGTCGCTGTAATTGGCTCGGTGATAACCTCTTTCCCGTACTGATCGCGGGTGGTAGTACCTCCGCGAGTCAGTTGGTAGGCTTTGCCGTTCTCCGTCAGCAGCCGCGTTGCCGTGGCGCGCATGCGGCGATAGTCGATTGCCATGCTACCCCCTTTCGATCCGGACCTGGTTGCCGCCGACCACAAGCCCGCGCAGCGAGGAATAGAACCAGGGGAATGATGGAGTAGCCTTATTCGTTCCCGGCTCGTACTGCACAGAGACCGCCCCTTGTACGCTCTCAGCTATGACCGCGCCGCCACCGGAGACCGACGGCGTGAGATCAATCTCCTGCGACTCGATAGCCAGGCGGCATTGGGCATCAATCAGGCGCTGTGGAATAGCATCATCCGGCAGGTCCACGCCATCGAAGCGTACGCCGGAGCGCGGCCAGGATAGAGGCTGAGATGCGCTGGAGCGCTGACCACGCCAGGACCTTCCTTCCAGAAAGTCCATCGACTGCATCAGCATCTGGCTACACTCGCCATCTTCGGCAGGAATGGTGTATCCGCGCGCAGCGGCAAAGACCCGCAGGTCGGACACGCTGGCGTAGCTGTTAAAGTCCGGCGAATGGGGATCGGCAACCAGCATGGTTATTCCTCCAGACGCCAGTCCAGCGCCAGCCAGTTATCCACTTCAGCAGGGTGAACATCAGCGCGCAGCGGACCGCCGGGGAACTCTGGGATATCACGCACCATGACCACCAGCTCAATACCTGGCTGTTCCTGCTGCTGTTCCTGCTGCTGTTCCTGCTGCTGTTCCTGCTGGGCAGGGTTATTATCAGCGGTCTGCTGAGCTGCAAGCTTTTCCGCTTCACGCTGCGCGCGCTGCTCTTTTGTTAATCCGGCCATCGGGCCTCCTGAATAACAAAGGGGCCGAAGCCCCCTGGGTTAACCCATGATGATGGTGGAATGTTCAGGCTGAACGGAGGCCACACCCCACGCCACACCAACCTCGTAACGCACCTGACGGTACTGGCGGTACAGCGCGATCTGGAAGGTAATACCAGAGACCGGATCGGTTACGTTCATCACGTCATCAGCGGTATCGCCGCCTTTTGGCATGGCCGGGGTACGGCAAGCCAGCAGGAATGCGTTACGGTCAAAGGCAACGTTTGGCACGAACTCGCTCAGCACAGTGACAGTCGCCTGATCTGGCAGATCCTGACGCAGGCCAGGTGCGCCGATGGTGATAGTCGAAGAGGTTGCCGCTACGACCATGTACTGGTTGTCATCGCCATCGAACTTCACTGCGGTCCCGGCAGCAATACCGCCAGTACCAGCAGAGATAGCAATAATGATGTCGCCCTCTTTCTTCTCACCATTGACCTTATAGCCCGCCGCCGTGCTTTTCGCGGTGCGTTTGATGTTGGCGGATTCGTGCAGGTTAAAGCCCATCACACGACCAATGATGCCTTCACGCAGCAGCTGATCGGTACCGGCTTCGTTCGCTTTGAACAGTACGGACTGTTTACCACGGATTGACGCCATCGCTTCGCCGCCCAGTACCATGCGCAGGTCAGTGGTTGGTGCGCCGTTATCAGTCAGCACCTGACGAGCGTTCGCCGCATCAGACAGGTCGTCTTTGACACTGAACGGTGTATCTTTTGGCGCACCGACAGCGCGGGAAGACTTATAAGCCAGCGATGCCAGGTCAGCATCCATTTCGTTGCTCAGTGCGCGGAACGCCTGAGAAAACTGGTCAGCCAGGACAACGTCATAAGTGCCTGATGGTCCGATGGCAAGCTGCTCTTCACCATTCCATTTGACCGGGGCCATTTTGGATTTGGTGATTTTCACGTCCACGGTACCAATGTTCTGATCACCGTCGTTTGGCGCGGTTGCCGCCGGAGTGATATCAACGGTGGTGGTTTTTGGTGCTACCGGTGCGGTCACGGTTTGGTCTTTGGCCGCGGCATCGGCTTTAGCGTTACGGGCCACCGCCGGGATAAAGCCCACCTGCTCACGGGATACGCGGTTCAGTGCCGTGTAGATGGTCGGGATCAGGCCAGTCAAAGTGTTGGACATTTATTTTTCCTTTCGATTAATCAACGATGCTCGTGCCGCCGCCAATCGCAGCCTGTTGTTCAGCTGGTGGCAGGGCGTCAAAAGCAGCGCGTTTCATGGTTTTCTGCCCAGCCTGATGCTGCGACTGGTGAGAACCACCGCCGCTGTTGCCGGACGCTTTGAGGATGTAGTCTTTCTGCGGGTGCGACTCGACCAGAGATTCCAGCGCTTCATCGAAGCTGGCCAGCTCGCCGGGCTTGGTGCGGGAGAACACCTTATTGCCCTGGCCGTCGTAGGCCACAACCTTGCCGTCTTCGATTTTGAAGTTCTGCCCGAAGTACGAACGCACGAACTCACTGGGGATCGCCATCTTCTCGGAGATGAATTTGGAGCCACCAAAGCGGCCGCCGATCATCTCGTCGTAGAGTTGAGTTTCCAGTTGCTGGGTCTTGCTGTTCGCCTCTTCGAGTTGCTGTTGGAATACTTTGGTAATCTCCGCCTTTACCTGGTCAACGGCACCAGCATCGATCAGTTTTTTCTGGTCGATTTTGGTCATCATTTCCAGGGCTTCGAGCGCCTTGGCCGGGTCGGTGATGCCAGAGAATTTCGCGAGATTGGCTTCCGCCGCTTCCTTCGCTTCACGGTGAGTTTTCGCCTCACCATTCAGGGAGGTGATTTTGGTCATCGCTGCGACCGCATCGAACGGGATTTCTTTGCCATCATCATGGATGTACACAGGCATACCGTTTTCAACGACCACATTTCCGTTAGCATCAAGTTTCAGTTTCATTATTTTTGCTCCAGCCTTCCGGCCATACGTAATGGGTCATCCGACCCGGGCACCGCGTCGCATCCGCTCAGCGGCAGGCATAAAAAAAGCTGCCCGGAGGCAGCCTGTTAGATAAATTCGATGGTTATGTAACCGCGCAGCTTGCGGGAGTAAATTTCACCCCGCTTTCGCTTGTGGATCCGTAACGGGTGTGGATGAATACAGGCTATACCACGTTTGACATCAGCCCATACACAGCTCTTTATCTCATTGCCATTAACGAACACCCTTCGCCTTCCACGACCATCTCCAACGTAGTGAAAATCTTCGTTACGCATACCCTATTCCTCAAACGCCGACGCATCCACGCGGCGCAGTTCGTCCAGGGTCAGAAACTCCCCGGCATCATTGAACATCTCAGGCACGGTGATTTTGCCGTCACGCAGCATCCGCGCGCGAGTAACGCCCAGCACCTGCTCCTGCCGTGCGTACGGTTGCCTGACGAGCCATTCGGCATAGCTGGTATGCGATGGCACCTGTCCATCCATCGAAGCGCGTGTGGCGCTGCTCAGTTCGCCAGAGGCTATCTGCAATTCCTCCCACGATTTAGTGATCAGAATTTCGCATGAGCGACAGCAGAAATGAATTTTGCCGGGCCCGCGCAGATATGGGATTGCATGGCCCAGCGGCTTACCATCGAGCGAATAGAGTTTGCGATCTCGGATGATGCACCACTGGCTGGTATGGGTGTCCAGCGTCGAAGACCACTGCTTGGCCTTTACGATATCGCTGTTGGCCAGTGCAAATTCCTGGCGCGCTGTAGCGGCCACATGGTTCACCGCCGTGCGGGTTACTACTGCAAGGTCACGACGTGAAACATTTATAACCCCGTCCTGGCGGTGGAGTTGCGGCGTGCCGGCGACCCGCTTCACAATCTGCTCGACGGTTTCACCCTGAAGAAATCCGGTGCGCACGGCACTGGTAATTTTTTCCAGACGATCCGATTCGAGTTTCTTGCCCCACTCTTTCAGCAACCTCCCCTGGAACGGCTGCGCCACCGCAGCAGCGTAGACCTGTTCCGGGACAATGCTTTGCAGCGGGACGTGCTTAAGCACCTGACCGGGAATGAGGCTGCTGAACAGGTCAAACTGATACCCGGTCTCATAATCAGCGTAACGCGTCAGTTCGCGCATCAGAGCAACATTGACCGATTCGTAGGCCTGCTGGTTTAGATCGCGCACACCAGCCAGTAGCGATGCAAGGCGACGCGCGCTGTAGGTATCAGCGCGCTTACCCTCCAGCAGAACAAGCAGCCGGGCAGCCAGATCAGCATCCATCCTGTTAAGCAGCCCCACCATTCGTCGGGCAACACCCGTCCCGTAGCGCGTCACGTAAAGTCCGTGAGCTATGGTCTCGTCCTGCAATCTGTCGTTTACCGAACGAGCCATATCACACCTCGCCCGGTGGCGGTTCAGTCAGAGATGCTGACTCAGCAAGCAACTCGCTCAGAACCACATCGGGATCCGCGTCGGCATCAATCAGGTTGAGTTTTTGCAGGGCTTTGATTGCATCGATACGGCGAAGGTCACCGCCCTGACGCAGCGACTGAATGGCCATCGCCGCTGGTGGATTAAACTCTTTCGACTCGACATCAAGCTCGGTGCGCACGTCAACGTTGCCGCCTTCCGCTTCACCGATGTACTCAGCCATGATTTGCAGGATATTGTCGATCGCATCTTCGAGACTTGTCGCCATGGTATAGAGCGGTGACTGCTCCTGCATTTTCTCTTCTGAGGTCTGGTCTACCGATTTAGTTGAGGTGTTTTCGGTGCGCAGCAGCTTCGCACCCGCCTGTCGCATCTGCTCCACCAGCTCTGCCAGCGACTCTTTGCCGGCACCGATGGAGGAACCTGTGTGCTCGACGTACTCCAGACCCTGCCTTTGCCGATCGGAGAATGAAGTGGCAGAGGATGAGCCAATCACAAGTTCTTGCCCCTCTTCCAGCCCGAACACCGTAAGCAACGGCACCCGGGCGACATGCAGAATGTTGTCCTGCTCGCTCTGGCTCTGCCAGTGCTTGATATTCAGCAGAGCCATGTTGAGAAGCGGCGGTGAACCACACATAAATCCGGTGCGTTTGGTGTAGAGCGTGACCAGAGTGATATCCTGGCGGGATGTCTGCCACCCATCGAATAGCGCCCAGTTCGCGGCACCGTCAGCATCCTTGGCCTTGCGGTAAATTTCCACCTTTCCAGGTGTCAGGTACCGAATTTGCTCGACCTTAGTCTGCCCGAAGTCGTCGCCGTCTTCGACCACAACCTCTTTGATACGCAGCGCAGTCAGCACCACTTTGCCGTCCACCATTTTCGACTTCCAGCCAATTACCTGGCGTGGATTGAGCATGGTGACATAGGGGCGCGCGCCGGTAGCTTTCTCTTCAGCTTTGGTTTTCACCTTTTCGGTGTCCACCCTGGGATAATCCACCAGCGCGTGGGAGAGGCCATACTGCATCGCCAGACCGAAGAATGCCTGCGCCCATACGTCCAGGCGCGTCCCTTCAAGGTCGAAGTTTTTCGCATACTCTCGCAGCTGATCCGGCACATTCTCGGCAAGCTTAATGGGCTCGGCGAATACACGCCCGATGTTTTGCTTAATGGTCTCTTCGTAGGCTGGCAGAAGCGTGGCCACGGCCAAACGTTTTTTGTAGTCCTCCCTGTCTTCTTTTGGCCAGCGCGGTAGATATTGCTCGCCCAGCTGTCGCATATAGAGCGTGCCGCCCATCAGGGCATCGTTGATATCCCACGCCTCGACCATGTTCCCATAGTCCAGATTGGGTGTTGAAATGTCAGGCATGGAGTTAGAGCCTCAGATTGGTGACTTTGCCGACTCTCTTCGGCGGTGAATGCAGAACGGCATATCGGGTAGCATCCCAGTCGTGATCTTCCTGTTGGGTATCTACATCGTCGGGGTTTTTACTGTCGCGCACGAGTACCGGCACACGGCTGATCCAGCCACGGCAGTAGTCGAATACGTAAAATGCAGGTTTCTCCGGGATGCCGGATTCCAGTTTCTTACCTTCATTGACAGCTTCGAGCATATCGGCAAACAGAGCGGCGCCGTTAACGCGCGATCCCGGCTTTTTGTTTGCTTCAAGCCATTTAACGCCCTGGGACTCCATCTTCTGCGCAATGGAGAGTTCATCATCGCCTGTATTGTATATGGCGCTGTCAGCCGGGCCCGGTGTAACCTTCTTGCAGATGCCAGGCATGATGTTCAGTTGCCCCTGCGTCACCCCGTTAAGCTTGATTTCGTCAGGCTCAGCAAGTTCATCGCCCACCAGCCGTTTATCTACCCAGGCAACGCCCTTAGCGACGTTTGTTGATGACATATTCAGGCCTTTGTTCAGCTCGTCCGGTGGGCAGCCGTACCACTCGCCAATAAGAATCAGCGTCCCAGCAGGCGGGCAGAACTGGCGGCCATCAGGCAGTTCTGCGGCGGTTCCGTCGGATCGTGCCCACCAGAGGTTGGAAAACGGTTTCGATTCGCCCCAGTCATGCGAGCGGTCGACCGTCCAGCTATCCGGTATGCGGAATGGCTTGATGACATGATGCGAGGCATTCCACAGATGGTCGAAACGTCCGCCGCTGGTAACATCCCACGAGCCCTCAACCCACGCCTTACGGCGATTCGGGTCTTTGATGGCCATCAGCGTTGCGATGTACTGCGGATCGAGGTACGGGTTCTCTTTGAACGAGCCGTGAATCGCAACGCGGGTAAGCGTGACGTCCTCTTCCCGCTCGGTCTGCGGGTTGAATACCTTCTGTGTTTCGCGAATGATAGTGCCGCGCGGCGCCGGCTCAATGAATCGTTTTTTTACCCAGGTGTGGCCGATGCCGAACGGGTTTGTGGTGCTGAAAGTCTCCAGCGGGATCGGCTTAAGTAATGAACCATCTTCCAGCGGGTAATTCTCTGGCCGGAACGATGAGCGCCGGCAGGAAAACATCATCTCGTAAAACTCAGATGACTGCTGCTTGGTCAGTTCGTTGAAACCGATGAACGGGAATTCCTGCCCGTGATAATCCCAGTAATCGCCCTCCTCCTTGCCGAAGCGAAACAGGAGTTCTTCTCCAGTCGGCCATACCCAGCGCAGCTCGGATGCTGACGCCAGATAGCGCGCACCGTCATTAAATAGGCGATACATACGCTTCGACTGGGTGATGATGTCGGTGAGGTTTTTATACTCGGTATCGAAAATGACACCGCGCCAGAACGAGCCGTAGCCCAAACCAACCAAGCGACGAAAGCGCGCCAGCTGAGCAGCGGTCTTGCCCGGCCCACGCGTGCCCTCGTAGAGGATCTCGTTACACGGGCAGCTCAGGGAGAGCGATTGCGATCCCGGCAGAGGTTTCCAGACGGCTTTGTAATTCATCCACCCAGAACCTCGCTCTGTTGCTTCTGCGCTGCTGCTTCCCAGTCGTCTACGTTATCGCAGGACGGTACCGGCATAATGCTGTGGGTTGCAGTGACCTTCTGCTCCACCTGCTCTTTGAATGCCTGTACACGTACATGCTTGCCAAGCAGTTCGAGATTTTTAACTTTGTCAGGCCACTTAATCTTCTTGAGGATGGTTTCCGTCGTCTCCTCGTCGAAGTTCTGAATGGTGGTGCTGACATCCAATCCGGTAAGCGTTGTTCGCCATGACTTAGGCCACATGCTGATCGCCTTTAGGCTTCCGTCGTCGTTAAGGATGTCCAGAACGTCCATCTGGTCGATCTCAACCAAGCGCCGGAGCACATAATCAGCATCAATTCCTACGTCCTCGTTGCGCTTGATTTTAAGTTCGGCGATTCTGTTTTGGATGACAGGTTTTGACAGGTTCTCGGATGCGGTACGGTTAGCTGTTTTTGCGCTGTACCCCGCCCGAATAGCCGCTTGCGTGGCGTTTAAATCGATGAGGTACTCGCGACAAAACATCTCTTGCTTGTCGGTGAGTGCCATTTTAATACCTTTGTGAGGTGCTGATGGGGAACGTGAAAATTTACGCTGGCTTGGTTAACGGCGACCTTATGCCAATCATTGAGGATAGAACCTCTGAAGAAATCGTTACTGCCTTCACAGGCGATGACACTGGCGCACCATCAACATCTGTGACGATTGAGGTGATTACCGAAAGTGGATCAAAAGTCAAAATTTACATACCAAATAGTTCAGCTCAGGCAAGTGTATCAGTGGACGGAAAACGAGTTTAAACTACAACAGTTAACCGATGCTGAAGTACGCTCCAGTCCGGTTTCGTCATGCATAATCCTTATAACGCTTTGAATTGATAAAGGACTAATATGATTCAAAATTTATTGTTGGAAGCAATAAACCATGAACGAATGCATCAAAAATTGTACGAGCTTAATACTTACTTCTACAACCGTAAGCACGAAACTCAGATTCGTGATGAATTAGTAGTTATCATAAATCAGATAAGTTCGGTTATTGCTATAAGTGAGCATCCAAAACTTAGAACTGGCGCTGTAGATTTATCGATCTATGAACGGCCATTATCTTGCGAAGACGAATGCAGTATTGCAACAATAGAGTTAAAGCATCACTATCCAAAAGATTTACTATATGAACAGGTGCAAAAAGACATTATCACAGACCTCTCAAGGTCCGTTGTTTCACAAACATCTCATTTTGTTCATGTAATTCAACAAAGAACCGTTTCTTCCCATCCCAAAATTGGGAAAGTTAAGTTCCTCGAACGCGATGCCGATAACATATCACCCTATGTGAAAACCCTAGAAGAATTGGCATGTTTCCCACAAGATTGTCAGAAAAAATCAGTTTGCATTGAGGTGCATGGAACAGTGATGTCCACATATACGTTCAACATTTACACCTTACGACTGAACACATCACCGTTTACCAATTTAGGCTGACGTCGTGACATCTTGCCCGTGAAGGTTTCGCCTGTTTGGGTGGTCAGGGTGATTTGGTAGATGCTGGACATGATTTAGCCCTTCAGGTTGAAGCCATTAAAAAAGCCACTAGGATGGAGTGGCCTTTGTGATGGCAATCAAAGCCCTGCCAACTAAGGGGATGAGGGCTACGCCGTCAATAATGATTCATGAAATGAGCTTTGCATTCTTCATCACATGCAGCTGGGTTAAGCGGACCCAACCGTAAATAGCCGTTGATTACTATCCACGTCGGGCAGTTGCCGTACTTTTCAGTAGAGACCTCCTGTTGGGCATGAATTACAGCGTAGAAATCTGCCGCAGGGAAATCTTGAAAAATATCGTACTTATATTTTTCCCCATCTGAACTCTCGAAAATAAGCGTAGAAATAAGCTTAGCGTACTTCATGATGCCTCCTTTTTTGTGAAGGATCAGATTATTACTTAAGCCATTATTTTAAAAGCATTATCGAAGCCCCTCAGTGAAGAGCTTCTGTAACGACCTACTTATTTTCGGTCTGCTTATCCCATTCCTCGCGGAACTTGGATGGGTTGTCGAAACCTTCACTGCACTGGTTAGTTTTCATCACTTTGCCCCCGATTCTTTTGTTTTCTGGCAGTTCACCTGCCACGCTTTGTTATGCGCCAGGATGTCTTTCTTCGTCTGGCGGTCCAGAACATCCCAGTCGTGATCCGTTCCGTATATGGGTTTAACCCAGTCGCAAGCCGTGTCCACTACTTCAACCTTTACGGGTCCAGTTGTCCCGCAGCTCGCGATCAACATCGTCGCCAGACATATGGTTAACAGTTTGCTGTACATTGCTGGCCTCTTTCGTTGCTTCTACCCGGCGTTTGGCTACTGCTTCAGCGGATGCGGCCTTTTCTTCTGTGCGCTGCCGGTCTGATTTTTCTTCAGCCTGTTCACGCCCGCGAAAACGGCCCAGACCAAAGGCACCAAGCACCATCAGGATCGCAACCCCGATTGCCGCCAGTACAGATTTGAGTGTCGTCATAGGCTCACCCGCTCGCGCATCCAGCCATAAACAAATGATTCGTTAGCCGGCCGCTGCTCTGCCAGCTCAAGATAACGCTGGCCCTGGCTACAGTTCAGTGCGCGAAGCAATATGATTTCCCCTTCGCCGCCTCGTTTCTCCAGGAAGGACTTTAGCGCGCTGATGCTACGTGGGCCGATTTGCCCGTCGGCGATCAGATTCGGATAGAACTGCTGCTGGTTATTGAAAACGTTCAGCCAGCGCTGAAACCATTTAACCTGCACCGATGGCCCCATGTTCACACCGGTATCGCAAAGTTCGGCGGCAATAGAAGGGGATACTTCTGCCACCTGGTCAAAGCGCGGGCCATACCAGTAATCAGACTCAAGGATCGCCAGAGCCTGCTCACGAGTAAGATTTCGCATATCACCGGTATAACCATGCGCGCGGGCAGTTGCCTGAGTAATTCCCAAGTTCGTTGGCCCACCCTTATCATTCGGGTGATCAACATAACCGCCCTCTTTGCCGAGGATGGTGTTAAAGATATCGTCTTTGGTCATGGCTATTCCGTAATGATGACCTTCGCCAGGTTCCCGCGTGCCAGCCACACCGCCATGCAGATGACGGAGTTAAGCAGCAGATCGCCTAGATTAACCTGAACGTAGTGGCCGAGAAGAATGTTGAAGGCGTTGAATCCGGCGGCAAGGATGACCAGGTAGGCCAGCACCGCGACACTCAGGCGATGACGCTTTCCCTCTTTCCGGAAAAACATCAGCCTGACCATGATTAACAGGCAAACTATGGCGTTTGCATCCATCAGAAGAAGCTGCCATGTCATTTATCTTCCTCCCCCAGCCCCGGCATCTTCCCGCTTTTGGATTTACGGAGAATACGCAGCAGGACTGCCACGGAAATGGAAGCAGTGACAATTGCACCGACAGCTGGCGATACCTCAATGCTGGCCGGTGGCTTCATCAGGCTTAACGGCGTGTTGATGATTCCGGCCATGATTTTCGCCATGGGCACGGAGAAGAACACGCCACTGATAAACGATATCAGCGCAAAGATAGCCTGCTTCCAGAGTTGATGGGGATCTGAGGTCAGAACGTATAGCGCAGTTCCGGCGAGTGATCCGAGCATCACTGCTGGAGTCGCCTCCGGAAACAGCGTGGCAAAGGTTACACCGACTGATGACGATGTAAGACCAACGCCTACGATAGTGAAGGTCTCAGACATATTTATTCCGTGTGTAGTTGGTTCAGGCCCTCGGGACGATTTAACAAGTAGGCGTGTCGATGATGGTTCCCGGAGCCTGAAAATAAAAAAGCCAGCGACAGGCTGGCAATGTGAGGGTAAGGCAATGTTGGCTCTCTGGCCGTAAATACCCTGGCTGGGTTAAGTGTGTGGCGATCGGACTCGAACCGATACTCAGGTTCAGCATTAGCATCATGCCTGCCCTGCTGGCTATGCCAGTTGATGCATTACTCTACCCATTCAACCCGCAAGCGGGAATTAAGTTACACCACAACGGACAGAGCACTGAGCATTTCGTTGGCGCTCCATGCTGCTGCGTGGGTTGGGTTATGAGCCCTTCACGCCAATGCTCTTTCCTGTTGTGCAGATACAAAAAAGGCCGCCTGAGCGACCTGTTTGTTGGTTTTCACCTTCACCGCATCATGAGCCCACGTATAAAGCCTTTGAAGCCTTCAGCGTGTCGCCTGTAATGCGATGTGCACTCATCGATAACATCATGAGCTGACACAAAGCGAAGCGACTTACAACCGACCTCTTTGTGCAACTTGTTTTTGACGTTGAATATTCGAACACTAAAAGCATCATCCACCTTTCTGATTTCGTAACGATAGGTGATGTTGTTAGTGCCGCCAACATAAAGCTGGAAGTTCTTCATGATGAGGCCTCTCTGTTTTCACTGGAGGCCATATTTTACATAAGTAAAAAAAGATTATTAACTTTTAAAGACCACTTGGTTTACATAAAGCACAAAAAACAAAGCCCCGCACGGTGGCGAGGCTCTTAATTCTTTGTCGACCTACGAAGCAATGGCGACGATATCAGATTTACATGAAATATATGCGTTTCAATCCAGTTTTGCAAGACTTCTGTCGAAATTTGTCGCCTTTTGTTGTGAACGTGATCGCGTAACCTGCAACAAAGCACCGCTATCCAGGCGTTGGAAGATACGCCTCATCTCCACCCAGCGCTCCGTAAACGTCTCGGACCAGTTCTTTGGCGTTACACCGACCAGTTCCGCCATCTTCTGATATTCGTAAGTCTCACGGCCCGCCAACTCCCTTTTGACGTCCTGCGCCGCCAGCCAGATAAGTTTCTTCAGGCGCTCCAGTGTCTTGCCCGCAACCTTCTTCGCGCCAAGTTGCTCCCTGAACTCCGCCCACGCCCATTGAGTTATCGCCACCTGGTACTCGAAGCGGATATTCTCGCTGTAGTTCCAGAGCAGCCATGCTTTCTGGTGGTCTTCAAGCGACAGGACAGCGCGGCGCCAGGATGCGGTCACAAACTCAACCGGCCCCACCAGTGCGATGGATGAGCCCTTTGCGCGGGACTGGCTACCGCTCATCGGTGGGCCGTCCGGGTTGACCATGCGCTGCTTATCTTTGTCGAATACCTTTTTCCGTCCCCTGCTGCGCGCAGTCGCGGTGAATTGCGCGTTCTCGGCGAAAGCTACCAGTTGCCCTTTCGTTGCCCCGCTCAGATCTGCGGTCGCCACAATGAGCTGCTGACGTACGTATTCCAGTTGCTGACTGTTCATGCGGCTTCCTTATGTGGCTGGTTGGTTTTGGTCTGGCTGTGCTTTGCTACTGGTGGCAGGTTGGCGCGCTTAACGCTTTCTGCCTGGTACCGGAGGAAGTCGGCGTGGTTCATGCTGCCTCCGCCATTAGCTGTTCGTACGTCAGGTAAAGGCCCCAGCAACTGAAAAGGACGTGCGCTTTCACTACAGCTTTTTCCTCATTGTTCCAGCGACAAAACCAATTGATTGCGCCGGATACCTCGCGCTCTATCTGGTGAGCGCCATCAAGATGGATCGGATACACCACGTCATCAAAGACAGCAGCGGTAGTCATTGGGTACTGTATTTTGCTCATGCTGCGTGCTCCTGTTGACGTGCGCGGCGCTTCTCCAGCGACCGGGCTTTGCGGGTGAATATGGATTTGATGCGCTTCAGATATGGGATATCGAACCGGCGCGGCTCGTTGTTAGACTCAAGACGCTCAACTCGCTCCAGGCCAATGCGGTCGATAAGACGGATGCGATACTCGACGGCATTACCGCTCAATTGACGATTGCACCGGGTGCAGGCTGAGTGGACGTTAAACACGTTGAATTTGAGGTGTGATGCAGCTCCGCGCGAACGGTAATGACTGGCATCAATGGCGCTACCAGTGAGGTAATTGCATTTGCCGAGGAGCGGATTGCCGCAGCTGACGCATTCTTTCCCCTCGTCCCGGATCCGGATGTAGCGGTTGAAGGCCGATTGAGCCTCCTTATCCCACTGGGATTTAGACTTTAGTGACTCGCGCTTTTCTTGTCGGCGTTTTCGCCCTGCCTTCTCTGCCTCTTTCTGTTCACTGATACGCTTAGCGGCCTCTTTCACCTTCTGCTTTGCCCTCAAATCCAGCGCGTAGATGGCGCCATGCTCAGGACAGCACCACCAGACGTTGTCGAAGGTAGCGGTGAATTTCTCTTTGCAGACCTTGCAGGTTCGACGGGTTGGTTTACGCATGATTCCTCCGTGCAGCGAGACGCAGCCATTTCTGATCCACCAGGCGGGCGGTGTAGCCCTTCAATGTTGGGATATCAGACGGCTTAATCGCGGGCTTACGCTTACGGCGCGCCGGAACGCGGAAGATTTCGTTGGTGATGACGCGGGATAGTGGAGTAGACATCACGCCTCCTGCTTATCGCGCAGCTGCTGGTATTCGCAACCGTTCGGAATTGTCAGGGCCAGACCGAACTGGGCGCACCACATTTCAACCTTCACCAGGAAGATATGCATTTCGCCTGTATCGAGGTCGGCGGTGTGGCGTGGCTCCCAGGTCGTGGTTTTCTCACCGGTGATGAAGTCGGTGTAGGTCACCTCTTCACAGCCGAGATAGGTTTTCTTGAGGTTGCGCTTAACCCACTCCGGAGTCGCGTCGGTACGTCCGGAGCTAACCAGGTACTCGCTGATTTCCGTGTACCACATGTGGCTGAGAGCGTTCTGCGACAGGCTGCGCTTCTCGCGCCATGGCTTAACCTGAAGGCGGAAGCATTGCCCGGCATCCAGCAATGGCTGAATCTGCTGGCCGATGGCCGCGAAGTTACCGCGATGGAGTTTGATGCCGTCTACTGGCAGTGTCATACGGCCTCCTTAACGGAAACCGCAGAATGCAGAAAATCGCAGGTGCATTTCTGCATCTGTGACAAGGTGAGGAGTTCAGATTGTGGTCGCATTTAAGTCCCCTTAAATGCGCAGAAGTCACCGGAGTTGTTCAAGCTCCGATGACATGATTATGGCGGGTTGATTTCAGAAAATCAAAGTTAACTTATGCCAAAATTCACATCTGTAAAACCCAGAAAATGAGCGTTAGGGTTCCACAACTGAATGACCTCAAGGCTCTCGGGGATTGAGCCTTTATTTTTAAAAGCTCCGTCTGGAGGGGAGCCGTGTTTGAACGTGGCTACGATGTGCTGGTTGAGTAAATCTAAAAAATATGTTCCAGCCTCTTCCCTGCTAATGCCATCGCTCTCTTTGATCCGTGCGACCATGTTTCTCGCGGTATCGATAGCGAACATAATGTTTGCAAACTCAGAGAAAGACCAGTCTGAGCTTGTTTTCCCACTGCATGATGAATTTGCCCTTTCTGCTTGATAACTAAGCAGGTCTTGGATATTTCTTCGCCTTGACTCGATTAGCGAAGCCTTTTGATAGACTAGCCCTCTCCATGTTATGAAAAGGCTCGCGGAAGCTGCGATAGCTGATGCCACACCGGCTACGGCGCTCCATACCTCGGAAGTCATGCTACTTTACCTCTTCATTCTTGATGTAACGGGGGTCGTTTGCCTTAGGAAGGCTGATACTCAACTCTCGATAATGGCGTAAACGCTCAAGGAAGTAATCTCGCAAATGCTCGGGTTGCTCACGCATCACCACTTCAGCGATAACCGGCATGTTCAGACGCTCTTTGTACGCGACGCCGGACGCAGCAAGGTCAACGTTTACTTTGTCCTGCTCTTCTTTCGGTTTGGCTGCAATGTTATGCTTTGACATAGACTATCTCTCTGAAGTAGAAGCATTTATGTTTCAATCGCTTAATCTGCCAGATCAGCATCAGTTGCTATCATTAAGTTGAAAAAATTAATGGCATCATTCCATTGTTCATAAATCTTAACTCCAGCGCTCCAATCTCCATTCCCCTTAAATAAAGCTCCGGGGGCATCGTTATAATTCAGCTCTTCGAATAGTTCCATATTAATCTGATTTATAAAGTATTCTTTTAATTCTTCACTTTCCTTGTCATCACTGTACTCACTATAATCTTGTATTATTTTCATCGCCTGTCGCAGACTTCTGACAATGTTTGCTCCATCATGGAATGTCCAATCGGAACCTTGCTTCCCTTTGGCATATCCGTTAGCCCTCTCCGCGCAATTCTTTAACGACTCATAAGCATTCATCCTGCTTTGCAGTTGAAGAGATTTCGTTGCTGTCTGTCTACTTAAGAATGCTGCATATGCTGCTGCCAATCCACCAAGAGCCGTAATCGCTGCAATAGCCATGTTCCAGTCGGCACTAGTAAATTCCCAATTCATAGTTACTCCAAAAAAAATCCCCTCTGGTGTTGAGGGGATTATAATTTATTTTTGTTCTGAAGGGGCGCCTTTGATAAGCAAACTCTCTGGTATTGGTTGAGGTTTTAACCTGTCAATTAGAGCATTAATCTGTACTGAATCTGTTGATACCCCGATAGCAATTGCATATGTTTTCCCGTCATACTTATGCTGAACGACGTCAAAAACTAGGGCTGGTCTAACGGTGGCTGGCTCATTGGCAGACTCAACAGCTAACTCAGTAACCCGTAATTTATCTCTTGGATAATCATACCGTTTTATTTGACCGGTTAGGCCTTTACCTATAAGCAAAAAATCAATTTCCATAAACCCTCCGCATAATAGTCCATTGTCCACCTGTGCTTATCACATTAGCATTTAGCCTGAATAAAAACATGAGATGTAAAATGCTTTATCTGCCAACAATCCAGATGTGATCACTCCAGCGCGGCTTTGCGTTCTGCGGGGGATTTAGGCATCAGTCGTCATCCTCGTCGTCGTAATCGCAGGATGCGAGCAGAGGATTCATTCTCTGCCCTACCTCACCAGCGTAACCGCGGCGGCCGAGATTGAGCAGTACGCCGTAGATTTCGAACATTTCGGTTCGCTCGTCACCAATCTCAAGCTCACATGCTAGCGCGTGGCATTCAGTAGCGAGCACCGATATCTTCTGAAGCAATTCGACCTTATTCACCTTTCACCTCCTGCGGGGAGGCTGGGTATGCACTTCCTTCCTGACCTGGCTCATTGCTGCCGGTGCAGGAGTTTTTATGGTCATTTGCTCTGGGACATCTCTTATTCCCGCAATCAGGGCACACCACAAAGCGCATATCGTTCAAGACCACAGGGCGGCATGTGCGGCACCAACAATCCGGAATTACCGGAGAGTTGCCGCTGGGCGACTCGGCAAATTTTGGCGAAGAATCCAGAGCTGGAGCGGTCTGCATGGTGGTGGGCGTCTCGGCGTTTTCGACACCCTGAAGCATGGCGGCGCGTATTGTGCGAGCAATGTGTTCACGAAGCTGCTGGCTCCCGTGATACTTGACTGCTATATCACGCAGCTCGTTCACCAGCTCACGGATCTGATGGTCTTTCATTGCTACCGGCGCTGGCGGGGCGGTGTCCTGAGTAGATCGCAACTCCTCAAGCTCCTCCCCGATCTGCTTAATGTACTCAATGACATGGTTAGATAGACCGTGGCAATTGTCCTGAAATAATCGTTCAGAAACTTGGTTGTGGTCTTTTAGAGTTGGGTTTCTGTTGCTTTTAATGAAGGCAACAATGTCATCAAGCGCATTTTTACTTCCGACATGGCTTATCACCGGCTCCGCTTCGAGCGATGCCAGCGCTAGCTTCATCGCAGCGAGCGCCATAGCCGCATCTTCGTTTACTGCGCCTGGCATAGCATCGCGCTCTTCTTCAAGCTCCGCGATAGTCTTCAGGAGCCATTCTTTGGTAAGTGTGCTCATGGTTTAGCCCTCGAAATATAATGGCGTGGTGCGAAAGCGCGGGTTCGGTCCTTGCTGATGCGCCATCCATGGGAACGAGCCTCCTTCGCGCATTCTGACCACGTGTTACCGACGTACTCGCCAAACTCTGGACCGTGCCACGATTCTTCTGTACAGGTCTTGCAGTCGCAGTAAAGATGCATGGTGTAGTTGGCTGCTATGGGCATATCACTCTCCTTTACCGGCTGCGGCTGCCATCATTTGCAGATATTCGTCTGCATCCTGAACCCATTGACCACCAACGCCGTAATAGCGGTGTGTAACAATATCGATGGTTGCCATAGGGTCATGCTCAAGCAGTTGGCGCAGAAAGCCTTCGAGTTCGCCAGCGCAGTGTTTCACGACAGGAAGCTTCCCCGGGTGCCGAACGACGAGAAACTGGTTTCCTTCTTCGCGAATTTCATTGCGCTCCAGCTCAGTAATCCGCTTCTCTGCGGCTTCCAGCTCATCCTTCAGACGCTTTGTTTCGCGCTGAACGTGCTCACTGATAAACCTCAATCCAAGTGCGGACGCGCAACCCTTCGGTGTCAAAAGTCCAAGCTGAGTACAGATAGTTGTTGCTGTGAAGCCGCAACGCCAACCCGCAGCGGCATCAATAACCGTTTCGGCCAGAATGTTTTTAAAGTCATCTCTGCCAAAATTTGTACCAGCAAAGGCCTTGCTGATTGCTTCGTCTTTCAGCGCCTGTTTGTCGATGTTGCTCATTGGGCGGCCTCGCTGGTTAACTTTTCGAGAATGGCATCAAGAGCCTTACGTTTTCCGATATACCCGCCACCAACCCACTCTCCACGAAGCAAGGCGTAATATTTCCCGTCGTCTTCGTGATATGGGCCACGGATAGACCAGTCGGTTGTGATGGCGTCGACCGCCTTTTTAGCTTCTGCGAAATCCATCATGCTCATAACCCTACTCTCCCCCAAACCATTAATACTCGCTTCATAGCCGCGCTGTTGCGGCACTCCTTGCAGATCACGTTTGTCTCTGTGCGCTGCACCAACTTCGAATTCCCCTTCGGCATGGCAGGTATGGTTTCCGGTGCGTATTTCATTCCGTAGCTGGTCAGCCGATACAGCCGCTGGCCGTGCTTGCCTTCGAACTCGATCAGGCCGTCTGCAAACAACGTGCTTAACGGGCCGGAAATCTTTTTGGTGGTCATGCCGATCATGGTGGCAATGCGAGCACTGTTCAGGCCCGGGTTATTACGCAGAGCTGCAAGAATCTGCCCACGGATTGTTATGGTCATCTCACACCATCCCGTTCGACTTGTTGCGCTTGTACTTGGCCTGAAGCAGTTGGATCGGCGTCGGCCCGTGCTCGGCAGCCGGGGCTGCAATCGCCCGGCGTACCGGCGGCACTGGTTTACCCTCGGTGACGCGCTTCTCCCACATGTCCAGCAGATCGCCCGCTTCGCGCGCCAGCTCACCATGTGTTAACTGGCGCTCTGTGCTGCGGTGGCGCAGTTCAACGCAGATGTGGTACATGACCGGCTGCGACCAGGGGAAATGCTCACTGGAGGTGAATTCAAACGAACGGTTACGCCAGTCCCAGTATTCGGCGATCACCTGGTCAACGTTGACGCCCAGCACGCCGCCGCTCTGTTTGCACCAGGCGACGAACTGGCCCGGCGACGGCAGGAAGGGACGCTCCTGGCGGCGGGCAATGCGCATACCAGCATCGACCTGTGCCATTGAGTGGATACCGTTCTCCTGAAAAGCCAGCAGCCACTGACGGCGGAATTCGTCCAAGTCACGCTGTTCGCGGAAGTTCGCCATGCTGGCCGGGAACGCGGCGCGCAGCTCGTTGAACAGCTTGTTGAATACCTGCGCTACCTGCTCGACCGGCACGCGCTCCTGGTACTGCTCTGGCAGGTTATGGGCCATGCGGCTCATCTGCTCGCGGTCGTGGTTACGCATCTGCTCTGCAAGAGATTTCATCGCATCACCTCATAGGCCCAGTCAGTGTTGTTGAAGTCCAGATCCGGCTTAGCGGCGCGCTGCTCGCCACCAGCATTGCGCTGCATTGTCAGCTTGTCCCACTGCTTACGCAGGCTTTCCGGGCTGAGGATGTTGGTCTGCCAGAAGTGGTGTTTGCTGGCCCAGTCATACAGCGCGCAGATGTCCTGGTGCGACCGGTTGTCTATCTGGCGCATCAGGCGAACGGTGTTAGACCAGGAGGTCATGTCCGGGGCTTTGCAGGTTGGGTTAATCAGCTTCACCCTGGAGGAAATCCACTTAGCGATCTCGAGGTCTTCAGCCGATCCCCACTTCGCACCGGATGGGGTGTAAACCGCAGCTTCTGGATGAGCTGATAAAAATTTCTTCAGACGTGCGTCAGAGGATTCGTCAGAATTCTCGGACGAAGATCTTTTAATGTTTTTATTGTTGTTATTACATTGTTGTTCATGATTCTCGGTGAAACGCTCGGGTAAATGCGCTCCGTTATGCGCGGCATAACCTTCCGAAGCCGCGCCATTACTGGATTCGCCATGCTCGGCATTAAGCGCGGAGATATGCGCGTTGATACGCTCGGGTAAATCGTCCATTTTTTGAGCATATTCAGCGTAATTTGTGATGGTTATCACAGAGCCCTTTCGCTTCTCTCCGGAGCGAGAAATCATCCCTTCACGCTCGAAAACATCAAGCATCCTGTCTACGGCGTGGCGACTGCATGGCTTCCCTTCCCTGTCGCATAAATTCAGCCCGAGATCGGCTGAGGTGGTGACCAGTTGTCCGGTTTGCAGCGGCCATTTGCGCCCCTTGAAGTTTGCTGTATATGGCTGGCGAGCAGCACACAGCAGCAGGTTTTCCCACAGCGTGCGCAGGAAGACGTCCTTCGACCAGGTTTGCTTAAGAACACTCCGGTACAACGGGATGAATCCGGTTTTCTGGTTCTCCATCCGGTTGCTCCTGGCGGCGGAATGCGCCGCGAAATTTGCGTAAGCGACGTTCGACACAGTTAAACCTCCTGCGCCTGGCGTTTTGGATTAGCGTTTGTCATAATGACCTCGCAATTGACTAGCGTTTGTTGCACCAGAAAGTCGGTTCTGTTCGCGCAGACCGGCTTTCGCCATTTCTGTAGTTCTCACATAACCCCCAGCATCGACGTAACCATCGTCATCAATGGCCCTACCTGCTCCGGCATGAGGCGGAACAGCGACGCTATACCCTCGCTTACTTCTTTCAGCTTCTGATGCTCTGGAGCGTCCAGCAGCACGGCCTGTTTAGCCTCTGCGAGTTCTTTCTCGGCCTCAGCCAGGCGAGACATTTTGCAATCGGCGCCGATCAGGCGAGTGCGATACTCAACCGGCAGGACCGCCATGATTGCGGGCGTCAGCTGGCGCACGTTCTCGCGGTACTGTTCGGAGTCGAAACGGTTATCGAGGAAGCGAAACAGCTTCTGGCGCGCCCGGCTGATATCGTCCGGAAAGCTGATGGCGGTCCCGCCCTGCTCCAGGTATTCGTTGATGATCAGCGCCGAAACGACGTCCTGATTGTCCAGCGCCGACGACCATGCCCGGACCGCATCGCGGATCTTTTCGTGGTCTGGCGCCGCTTTAGCTTGAGCGCGGTTTATCATCGCTCCCGGGTGTATTCCGGTATTGTGTTGATACGCAAGTGAATGCATTGCTTTCCCTTTCGTGGTTAGGGCCGCCGGTTAGGCGGCTGTGTTGTCGGCCGGTGACGGGAACAGCGTCGGCAAATCAGGGCGAATCTGGTATGCCTGAATCTCGCCACCAGTTGCTTTAACGATGCTGTTCACATGCTCCGGAGAAACCTTCGCTTTGTTGTGTAGCCACTTGTAAACCGCCTGCTGCGACACTGCGCACGCTTCACCAAGGGCTTTTTGAGAGCCAACGATAGTGATAGCGGTTTTAATGGTTGGGTTCATAACAACCTCCGTAGTGAATATGAATGAAGAATAAAACTATGGTTGTATTTAGTCAACAACCATTTTCGTTTGATGGAATAAAACCATGGTTGTACATTGCGCGTATGAAAACGACACTCGCTGAAAGATTGAAAGAAGCCAGGACATTACGAGGCCTTACGCAAAAGGCTCTCGGGGATCTGGTTGGGGTGAGCCAGGCGGCTATCCAGAAGATAGAAACAGGAAAAGCCAATCAGACAACGAAGCTGGTTGAGCTGGCTAATGCGTTAAAGGTAAAGCCTGAATGGTTGAGTTCCGGGGAAGGCGCTATGCTTCTCACTGGGCAGGATGAAGCCATCCCACCGTCTGATCAGTGGGGTACCGTTGAGCCTTGGGATAATTCAACCCCATTACCTGATGACGAGGTAGAAGTGCCATTTCTAAAGGATATTGAGCTGGCCTGCGGCGATGGGACGTTCCCTCGCGAAGATTACAATGGCTATAAACTCCGCTTCTCAAAAGCGACTCTACGCCGAGTTAATGCCCACAGAGAAAGTGTTATCTGCTTCCCCGCACATGGGAATAGCATGGAGCCAGTTATTCCGGAAGGAACGACTGTCGCTATCAATATTAACGACAAAAAGATCGTGGACGGAAAGGTCTACGCCATCAGCCAGGATGGATGGAATCGCTTAAAAATACTTTATCGTGTGGGCCCGAACAGGCTGAGCATTCGCAGCTTTAATCATGTCGAGCACCCAGACGAAGAAGCGGACCTTGATAGCGTCCAGATAATCGGAAGAATGTTTTGGACATCAACAATATGGTAGGGAAGCAACTATGAAAAAATTCTTATGGGCAATATTATTTCTGACACCTCTGGCGGCCAATGCTGAAGAGTCGGCTCTCGATCAGCTAAAGCAATCACCAGCCGCAATCTGTAAAGACCACGCACAGCCAGATCAGTGCAAAGTAGCAGTCCAGGCTACGATGCTGGCTGTTTACAACATCACTTCGCTTGATGCTGGATGCGAGAGTAGTTCTGACGAAGTTAAAGCAAAAATGAACAATGAGCTGAAAGCGCAGTGCGCGGCAGCCAAAGAGATCTCCGATTACCTGAAAAGCCAAAACCGATAAATACTCCCCACCCATGAAACCTCGCTCCGGCGGGGTTTTTTATTGTCCAAACCCCACCACCAAAAATTTCTTAAAAATAAATTCCTTTCAAATACAACCAAATAAAACCAAAACAACCATTAATACAACTATTGTTGTTGACGATAAAACAACTATGGTTTTTAATGAGTCCATCGAAACGAAACATCGACAGCTGAGCGAAGTTAGCCAGCGGCGGACAGCAAGTCGCCTGCTCATTAAGAATTCAGTCAAGCAGCAAATCACCCGGAGCGCTCCTGGCAAATTGAAATGGCGCCCAATGGGATTGAGGCAGGTGTGTAACGCGTGGCGGGTATAGCACACGAAGAGGACTCCGCACCGGAATGGTTTGCTGCTCAGTTCCCGAACATCGGGGAATCTTCAGTTGGAATGTTTTGGGCTGGCAGACGGTTATCAGCTAGTTGGTGAGGTAATGGCTCACCAAGGCGACGACGGCCTTCCCTGCTGCTTGAAAGTGGGGAGCCAGCACCAAAACATTTCTCCCGCATCAGCGGGCAAATCACATGAGGTGAAGTATGAAAGAGACAATAGCAATTATTGGTGCTGACGCTCTGTTTACGAAGCGCCCTGACATGTCAGAGGTTAGCGACATCATAAGTTATCTGATGACACGCGATTCATATGCACACCCAGAGGACGCAGATGGTGACCCGGTTAAGCGGTACGCCATCGTTTGCAAAATCACGGTTGAAGAAATTGATTAAGGCTGCCAGTGGCGGCCTTTTTTTCGCCCGTCAGCGGGTAACGACAGAGGGTAAGGCGATGGCATGTAAGTGTTTCACAGAAGTTAAGGAAAGGATGGTAGAACGCGTCAAAGAGGCGCTTGGTGACGCCGTTCATTCGATGGATGAGTGTGATTTTGGTAACCGCGTTTGGGTTCTCGAAAAAGGGGACTATTGCCAGGTAATGCTCCCGTTCAACGTGCGATATCGAAAACGCAAGAAAAACGGGGATCCGGAGCAGCGCCTAACAAACGCTGACACCAAACTCGCAATTAATTACTGCCCGTTCTGCGGGACAAAGTTCGAAGGTAAAGCCGCCTAAACAGCGGCTTTTTTCATACCTCACCGTTCTCGATGAGTGCGGTTAGTTATGACAACCGGCGGCCATCCACTGCCCATTGAAACACTGAATAAATGCGTTGAAGTCTTGTATTAACCGTTCCGTTCGCCGCGATAAGGCCAAGAGGATTTATGAGCAACCCTATCACAGTAGGTTTTTCAGGCCTGACGAAGCGAATTTTCGCGGGTCGATCAAAGCCAAGCAAATTGGCGCCCGGCGTTCGTGAGTTCACTGGTGAGAAATTTGATGTCACAGACGAGGCGCTATTTGCAGTGGCCCATCTTCTCGCGGTTCGTGATGACATCCTTATATTCCCGACAGCTGATGGGAAAGAGATTCACCTACGCGCCGACATCAAAGAAAAGCGGGAGGCATCATGACAGTCACCCACAACGGCAAGCAGTACACCGCCAAAAAGCTCAACGATAACGAGTGGCAGCTGACGTCGGTATCGTCACCGCGTGAAAAGCTGGTACTTAACCGCTGGCAGATGCACGTTTCTGGCCTGCTGGCTCAGGTGGAGGGTAAAAAATGATGTCGCACTACGGCACCACCCCGCTCATTCGCCAGTGCGTCACTCCAGGCATGATGGCATTGCATGAAGGCCGCACTTATCGCGTCTCCGCAGTCATTCAGGAGCGCAAATGGGTATACCTGCACACCGATGCAGAAATCATCCGCCTCAGTGACTGCGTGATTGACGTCCTTCTGGACGGTCACGGCAACCCTATCCAGCACTAACCACCCTATTCACCCGATCGGCCTGGCTCAATGCGGGCGGGATCTGCACATCCTAATTTCAGGAGAAACCATGAGCGAAGTAACGGACTTAGTCGTCATTGAGAAACAGAACGCAATGGCGGTATTCACCACCAAAGAGCAGCTAGACCCGATTATTGAGGCGATCGAGAAAGAAGCTCGCAGCCTGGTACCGGATGTGTCGACCCGTAAAGGCCGCGATGCTATCGCATCCATGGCGCACAAGGTTGCCCGTTCCAAAACCTACATCGACAACGCCGGCAAGGATCTGGTTGCTGAGCTTAAAGCCCTGCCGAAGCAGATCGACGAAAGCCGCCGCATTGTGCGTGAGCGGCTGGAAGCGCTTAAGGATGAAGTGCGCCGTCCTCTAACCGAATGGGAAGCCGAGCAAGAACGCATCAAGGCTGAACAAGCCATGAACGCTATGCACGCCGAAGCGCTGGTGATGAACGAGAACATCGATTTGCAGCGCGCGATTCAGTTCGAAGCAGACCACGAAATGGCTCTGCTGATGAACAAGGATTTCGACCGTGAACGCGAAGAGCAGCGCCGCCAGGCAGAACAGGCTCAGCGTGAACGTGACGAGCGACTGAAGCAGGAAGCGGCAGAACAAGCCCGCCGCGATGCCGAAGCGATGCACAAAGCAGAGATTGAAGCCGCAGCGCGCCGTGAAGCTGAAGAGAAAGCCCGTGCAGAGCTGGCTGAACGCCAGCGCGTCGAAGCGGAACAGCGTGCAGCTCGCGAGAAGCAGGAAGCGGAAGCCCGTGCGGAACGCGAAAAAGCCGCGGCGGTTGAAGCTGAACGCCTCAAAGCAAAACAGGCAGAAGAGAAGCGCCTGGCTGAAGAGAAGCGCATCGCCGACGAACAGGCTAAGCGCGAAGCTGACGTGAAGCACCGCAAGACGGTCGGCACCAACATCGTTAACGCGCTCACCAGCAACACCAGCTTAACCCGCGAACAGGCTATCGAAGTGCTTACCGCCCTGAAAGATGACCTGGTCCCCTGCGCGAAAATTCATTATTGAGGCAACCATGAACGCATACCTCACTTACGACCGCATCGAAGATCGGCGCTGGGCTGAACAGCAGCTCACCGACGAGAAAGAGAAGTGGATCGACGACCGGGCACAGCAAATCATCGACATGATGCCAAAAGAGCCATCCGGACTCTTCCACTTCACGGTCCCGATTGACTCCAGCCCATACGAAGGACTTCGCAGCGATAAAGCTGGCGAGGCCTACAACGATTTCATTTCGGCAGTTGCTTACGCCCAGGCGGAATACGACTGGGAACACCGTACCGGCTGCCCGTTTTAATTTTTGAGGGGATTAACGATGGCAAACGAATTAACAATCACAGCGACGTCGCTTCAGGAGATAGGCGTCGACGTCTCCACCTGGAGCGCGCTGAAGAACAGCATCTATCCTGGCGCCAAAGACGAATCGGTAATGATGGCGCTTGACTACTGCCGCGCCCGCCAGCTGGATCCGTTGCTCAAACCTGTCCACCTCGTTCCGATGTACGTCAAAGACTCGAAAACAGGGAAAGGTGACTGGCGCGACGTGGTCATGCCGGGCATCGGGCTTTACCGCATTCAGGCAGACCGTTCTGGCGATTATGCCGGTGCCCGCGAGCCTGAGTTCGGGCCCGACGTAACTCAGACGCTTACTGGTGTCGAGGTGACCTTCCCTCAGTGGTGCAAATACACAGTCTACAAGCGCATGCCCAGCGGCGAGATCGTCGAGTTCAGCGCCAAAGAATACTGGATTGAAAACTACGCCACAGGGGGCCGCGACACCACGGCGCCGAACGCGATGTGGAAAAAGCGCCCATACGGACAGCTGGCGAAATGCGCAGAAGCGCAGGCGTTGCGTAAGGCCTGGCCCGAGATCGGACAGCAGCCTACCGCCGAAGAAATGGAAGGCAAATCATTGGACGTTGATATCCGTGACGTCACGCCGCGCAACACCACAGAAGCGCTTCCACCAGCAGCAAGCGAAGAAACGCTTCAGGCGATCACCGATCTCTTAACGACCTTGGATAAAGACTGGGAGAAAGACTTCCTCCCACTGTGCAGCGACATCTTCAAACGGCAAATTCTTGAGGCGTCAGAGCTCACTGAAGAAGAGGCACAGAAAGGGTTTGGCTTTCTTCAGAAAAGAGCTAAGGCGGCAGCATGACACCAGAAATTATCCTGTCCAGGACCGGCATTGACGTAACCACTATCCAACAGGGCGATGAGGCGTGGCACCGGCTGCGCCTCGGCGTCATCACCGCCTCAGAAGTACACAACGTCATAGCCAAGCCAAGATCTGGAAAGAAATGGACAGACATGAAGATGTCCTACTTCCACACCCTACTCGCCGAGGTATGCACCGGCGTCGCGCCAGAGGTTAACGCCAAGGCGCTGGCCTGGGGAAAGCAGTACGAGGAAGACGCCCGCACCCTCTTCGAGTTCACCACGGACGTGAAAGTTACGGAGTCTCCGATCTTGTTCCGTGACGAGAGCATGCGCACCGCGTGCTCCCCTGACGGCCTGTGCAGTAACGGGTTCGGCCTTGAGCTTAAATGCCCGTTCACCTCCCGCGACTTCATGAAATTCCGCCTTGGCGGTTTCGAAGCCATCAAGTCTGCGTATATGGCCCAGGTGCAGTACAGCATGTGGGTGACCGGGAAAGAAGCCTGGTTCTTTGCCAACTACGACCCGCGCATGAAACGCGAAGGTATTCACCACGTCGTAGTTGAGCGGGATCCGCAATACATGTCCTACTTCGACGAAATGGTGCCGGAGTTCATCGAGAAGATGGACGAAGCGCTGGCGGAAATTGGCTTCACGTTCGGGGAGCAGTGGAAATGAAACGCACGCCATTCTACCGCAGGCCCGGGCGAACCGGGCAATTCTCCGGCCTCCGTGAGCGCGTTATCTGGATGATTCAGACGCGCGGCCGCCCGGTAACCGGCAGCGAAATCGCTGAGAAGTTTGGCGTCACGCTCATCGAGTTCAACCGGGTCGCCAACGGCATCACCCGCGGTTCCGGGCAGATAGCGCAGATCGTTGAGTCGAAGAAATGGCTCAACGAGGACGGCATCTGTGACCGCACCTTCGACCTCGTAACGAAGCCGAAGGTTGTAACGCCGCAGTGTAAATCGCGGCTATTCACCCGGCGCGCAATAGAGCAGTCGCAGGAAGGTAGACGGCAAGAATGCATAGCGCGTGCCGCCCGCCGTCGCCGCCTCATTGCTCAGGGCCTCTACATCGACGAAATGGAGTCCATCCTATGACTCACGCTCACGACGACATCAGGGTTGGCACACTGTGCCTTCCCTTCACTGGTAACGGCTGGCTAATGCCATGGGGTGAAGTGGTCAGCAATCCACTAAAGGCGCAGCGGCTCGCTGAGGAATATCGGGAAAGGCAGGAGGCGGCATGACAGCGAAATACTCACTTCTGTATGTCGATCCGCCATGGTCTTACGGCAACACCATCAGCAATGGCGCCGCTGCCGACCACTATTCCACCATGAAGCTAATCGACATCAAACGCCTGCCAGTCTGGGAACTTGCCGCCGAAAACGCTGTGCTGGCGATGTGGTACACCGGCACGCATAACCAGGAGGCTATCGAACTGGCAGAGGCCTGGGGTTTTACCGTTCGCACGATGAAAGGGTTTACCTGGGTGAAGCTGAATCAGAACGCCGAGCTGCGCATCAACAAGGTACTGGCTGAGGGTGAAGTCACCGACTTTTACGATTTCCTCGATCTGCTTAACGCCGAGACGCGCATGAACGGCGGAAACCACACCCGAGCCAACACCGAAGACTTGCTGATTGCTACCCGCGGCGCCGGGCTTGAACGACAGCACGCCGGGATTAAGCAGGTTGTCTACAGCCCGCTCGGTGCGCATAGCGAAAAGCCGTGGGAAGTACGGCACCGGCTGGAGCTGCTTTACGGTGATGTGCCTCGCATTGAGTTGTTCAGCCGCAGCGCAGCGCCAGGCTGGCATCACTGGGGAAATCAGTGCGACACCGCCGCGGTAGAACTGCTACCCGGCTGCGCCATCGACGTTGTGAAAACGGAGGCCGCATGACGCCAGAAACAGACAATGCCATCCGATCCGCCTGCCGTCGCTGCACCGAGGAAATCCAGCAGGCCATGCGCAAGAAGCCAAAGCCTAACTGGAACGAAACGGTGCCTCCCATCATCAACAAGCATCACAAGAAAATTGAAGCTCTGGGAGTTAGCCTCCTGGAGTTCGTCGTATATACAGGCAGGCTTAATCGCCGCTTCGGAGTTGAATCGTGAAAGTTTATATTGCCGGGCCCATGAGCGGCCTACCTAATTTTAACCGTTCCGCTTTTAACCATGCGCATTTTCATCTCTGGTCGAAAGGCCATATTGTTCTGAATCCCGCCCGTCTACCAGATGGATTAACCCAGGGCGAGTACATGGACATCTGCCTGTCTATGCTTCGCTGTGCTGATGCTATCTACATGCTTGAAGGCTGGGAGCACTCCGCTGGTGCCCGAGCGGAGAATGCCCTGGCCGAGAAGCTGGAAATGGAAATTATCTTCCAGGAAGAGGATCGCGCCGCATGAACAGAGCCTCTCCAGTTGATTTGAGGAAGAGCCTCGAAATTGCCAATAACCTCGCGCAAATCGGGATTCGCTTTGTGCCGATCCCGGTGGCGACCGAGGAAGAGTTCCAGACGCTTGCCGCCGAGCTATCGCGACGGCTTGAGCAGATGGCGGTCGAAGCCGAAAAGAATGAAGGCGGCGCCGCATGAAGGCACTAATCACCCGGGAGCTTAAGGCTCCTTTTTTATTGCTGGCGTTCACCTTCAACCGAATTAACCGACAGTTCCGGGAGTATTGACCATGGACATCATCGATACCGCAGCAGAGATTGAAGAGCTTCAGCGTAACGCCGCCCTTTCCGCTCACCGCATCGACCGTAATGCCGTATCAGCTGAGCGTTGTGAAGAATGCGACGAACCAATTCCCGAGCCGCGGCGCGCTGCCGTCCCCGGCTGCCAGACGTGCGCGGAGTGCCAGGTCGTCATTGAGCTTCGGAATAAACAGAGAGGCATGTGATGGATTACAGCAAACTCAGCGATGGTCAAATCAGCGTGCTTCTCGCAAACCTTCTTAAGCCGAAATATGAAGCAGAAATAAGTCCTCATCACTCAGGAGGTGCTCAACTTAGCTGGGATTGGTGTGGAACCAAAGCAACCACTGGCTTCTTCCCTTTGCACAAAGCGGAAGAGCTTTTCCCGGTAATGAAGAAACATCGGATCCGGCTCGTTCCATCAGGAAAGACTGTGTGGATGGCATCACACGAATTAGGTGTCACCGCCACTCACCGTAATCCACTTCGCGCGGTAGCAATCGTCTACCTCCTTTTGCAGGAGTCAGCCAATGTTCCAGCTAATTCAACGGGGTCAGATTTACGCTGACCAGCACGGCTGGCCCGTCATCATCCACAGCTGCACATCACAGATAGTCCGCTACTGGCGCCAGGGCCGGATAAACACCGCTTCAATCGACAGATTCAACAATGACTTTGAGCACCTCGATCACCGTGAGGCGACGCAGATACGCGCCGAACTGGAGACGAGCGAGCACATTAAATCGCTGCGCGCCCAGCGTGCGGCGTAAGGAGAATTATGAGCACCATTCAGGACATAAGAAACCAGCTATCAACCCTGGTCACCGAGGCGCACAAAGTGGCGTGCTCCCTCGATATAGGTGATGAGCGAACCGAGGCTTTCGAGCTATACGAAGCGCTTCGTCGACTTCAACGCCAGGGTGCCGCTGGTGAAATACATTCCGCAACAAACCCACTTCTCGCATCACCATATTACGACGGGGACTGGGACGAAGATGAAGACGACTGACGCAACTGATAGCCAGTTATGAGCTGGCTATTGGGTGCGAAAGCACTGCAACGTCATCCATTTTGCCCGGCCCCGCGCCGGGCTACTTTTTGGGAGTTCACCATGCAAATAACTCTTCCGAAGTGGATTGGCTTTCTAATTATGCTGATTCTCCGCCCTGGCATTACTGCATCCTGCGCTGCATATCTGATGCTATATGCAGATGGCAGTTGGTATCACTTCCTATCTGGCGCACTGGCCTTCAAATCCTGCATCGAAACTCACGACATTTACAAAGAGGTCAGAGATGCAAGGTAATCCCGTTATCTGGCTCATCGCCGCACTTATGGTGCTGGGCGCTCTCATCTCATTTCTTCACGAACCGGAAGGTGTGCAATGGCTGCTTTTAATGTGGGCGCATTAGTCCAGAAGAAGACCGGCGGTATACATGGCGTGGTGGATAGCCAACTGGAACCGGAAGGCGTTCACCCGAAAGCCTGGGTGCGATGGGATGACGGCAATTATTCAGTGCACGCGGAAAACGAATTACGCGCGGCAACACCCGACGGCCCGCAGTTCTATAAAACAATGTCATAGGAGGGGAGATGGTTACAGCAGAGCCACTCACTGCGCAAAAGGCAGCGAAACTCCTGAAAGTCTCACCGAGAACTGTCTACCGTCTTATCGACTCGGGGCAGCTGGCCGGGAAGAAAATCGGGAACAAATACCGAACGACCGACGTCGCCTGTATTGCGTATTTACATGACCCGCGCGATCCTGTTTCCGCGAGCGCGGGTGAACATAAAGGAGAAATTTTATGTCAATCACCCTCAGAGGCGGCATCTGGCACTGTCATTTCGTTACGCCGTCAGGGAAAAGAATTAGACGATCTCTTGGTACGGGGGACAAGAAACAAGCGCAGGAGCTGCACGACAAGCTGAAGGCTGAAGCGTGGCGGGTGGATAAAATTGGGGAGCTTCCCACAAGGACATTCGAGGAATGTTGCATCAGGTGGATCCGCGAGAAGGAGCATAAGCGGTCACTCGATGACGATAAGACCAAAATCGAATATTTCCTACGGCATTTCTCCGGCCGGGATATTTCAACCATCACGGCTGATCAGGTTCATGAAGCTGTTTCGAAGATGGTCAACCGCAAGCATATTCAGGTGTGGGAGTCGCGCCGGGACGCGGCTATACGCCGGGGGAAAGAACCGCCGCCGTATGTTGAGAAACCGGTAAGCCAGGCCACAAAGAGCCAGCACCTTTCTTTCATGCGCTCTCTGTTCAAGGCTGCGGCTAATGACTGGGGATGGATTAAAACTGCCCCAGTTATAAAAACGAAAAAGCCGATCAGCAAACGCATCCGATGGCTGACCAGGGACGAGGCAGAACGGTTAATTGCCTGCATGCCGGAGTCGATAAAGCCGGTGGTGATATTTGCACTGGCAACCGGCCTGCGCCGCTCCAACATCATTGATCTGGAGTGGCAGCAGGTCGATATGCAGAGAAAGGTTGCATGGGTAAATCCGGAGAACGCGAAGGCGGGCAAGGCTATCGGCGTGGCTCTGAATGATACCGCATGCAGGGTGTTAAGGGATCAGATCGGGAAAAGTTCCAGGTGGGTATTCGTTCACACGAAACCATCAACGCGCCCGGATAAAACCGTCACTCCGGCTGTCAGAAAAATGCGAGTGGATGACAATGTCGCCTGGCGCATTGGACTGGAAAGAGCGGGTATAGAGGACTTCCGTTTTCACGACCTCCGGCATACCTGGGCGAGCTGGTTAATTCAGTCCGGCGTGCCGTTGTCCGTTCTGCAAGAAATGGGCGGCTGGGAGTCCATCGAAATGGTCCGTCGATACGCTCACCTGGCACCGAACCACTTAAGCGAACACGCACGGAAAATTGATGCCATTTTTAGCAACCATGACACAAATACGACACAAGGAGAAAATCAGGCTGGCTTGAAACTGGCGTAAGCGCCTGTTTTTAAATGGCACGCCCTGTAGGATTCGAACCTACGACCTACGGCTTAGAAGGCCGTTGCTCTATCCAACTGAGCTAAGGGCGCACGGAGAAGAGTGTACTTCGCGGTGGTGAAACGCCTGGAATTATACGGTCAATGCGTAGTGAGTCAATGCCTTTTCCGCCTTCTCTGGCGATAATGACTAGCTGATTGTAAATACGGCTGTTTTTTCAACATTTATCCCTCTTTTACGGGCTGCGAAAAGGCTTAGCCGCTTTTAAGTAACGCCTGCTGTTTTCCTGTTTACTTCACCTTCACACTGTCCTGCGGTATCCCGGCCGCCTGGAGGCTGGAAGTGAACAGGACGACGGAGTGACAGCGCCAGAGCAGACAGGTTTTCCCGCGTGCGTGCAGCACATCTCACACGACATTACAGGCATTAAGCTTGAACCTATTGTCGCCCTCTCCTCTTCACGCGCGGTGGGAGCCGAAGTGCTCAGCGTGCTGTCGCCGCATCAGCAAAGCGAAAGCTTTTTCCAGGACTGGTCAGCCACCCGGGCGCTTGTGTTGCTGGAAGCACAGATCGCCGCGTTAAAAAACCCCTTCCCTTGTGACAACCTTTTCATAAATTTGCCGATA
This sequence comes from Enterobacter cloacae complex sp. SHL022, assembly GCF_049237785.1. Lineage (NCBI taxonomy): Bacteria > Pseudomonadati > Pseudomonadota > Gammaproteobacteria > Enterobacterales > Enterobacteriaceae > Enterobacter > Enterobacter cloacae complex sp. SHL022. The sequence continues at coordinate 50,748 of NZ_JBMKJH010000008.1, forward strand.
ACCGTTCTGACCATACCGGAAATGTTCCAGCGTTTACTGCAACTTAACAGCCCACCGCTGAACATTGAACTCGTGGAACCTGCCTCGTTCTTTTCACTCTCAGACCCGGTACGTCAGAGGGTGAGTTGTGCGCTTCAGCAGTTGACCGCGCGGGGACACCGGATCTGGCTGGACGATATTGATGAAGCGTCAGGGCAAGCATTTTTATCCTGTCGCCTGCCGTTATGCGGAATAAAAATCGATAAGATCGCTTTCTGGCGTTTACGTGAAACGCCGGCGCTGACACAGCTGGTCACCCTTTGTTCAAAAATTGCTGCGAATGTGCTTATTGAAGGCATTGAAACAGAACGGGACCGTACATGCGCGCTTCATGCTGGCGCGCGCTTCGGTCAGGGATATTATTGGCCATCCTGGAGATGGCAGGAGGACTGAACGGTCATCGCCAAGAGGGAAGCTATGCGAATGACAGTACGCCGTTACCGGCGTCGTCGGACAGGAAGTGATTCACTGGGTTCTACGCACTCGCCTTTTGCTCTCCCATTTTTTGATCGTCTCGAATATTTGAGCCAGTCAATCAACCAGACCCGCAAAACCGATGCTCCCTTTATCATTCTGGTCACACAGGATAATTATTTCCGTTCCGGTTTTCTGAGCGGGCAGTCGCCCCTGAGCAATTGCTGCGACTATTCCACGCTGGATGCCGCTCTCAGTGATTTAAATCACTGGCCTTCATCGCGTCTGGTAGTTGACATTGAAAGCCGCGCCTCGCCGCTCATTGACCTGCTGGACCGATTACGCCGCCACAGCCTGTTCGCCCCCTACCTGACACCCTACCTGCTCGTCCGCGCCGATGATTATGATGCTCGCCTGTTTTGTAAAGCGGCTGGCCCTTTTCATGTGCTTGAACGCCAGCTTACGGCGTTAGCTATGCAACAAACCTTGCTGGAAGCACCGGCACCCGCCGGCAACCGCAAAGAGTGGTTTTCACGGGATGAATGGCCGATCTTACAGGCGCTGTCACAGGGTAGCTCCTTGCGTCAGATCGCGCAGTTACAGAACCGCCCATATAGCCGCATTATTTACCGTCTCAGCTGCATCCTGGCGAAACTTGGACTGAATCATCGTCATGAGTTGCTACATCTTCTCAACAACCTCTCAGATTTCACGTATTAACGTATTCAGTAACTTCTTAATTCCTAAAGACCTTTAGGAAATTACTTAGGAAACATGTTAAATTTTTGTGTTTTTTAACAAAACTTTCGATTTTATAACTATTCCTAATTCTTGACCTTAAACCATGCGAAATGCTGCTGGTACGCTCAACGAGAGTGATTTTATCCATGCGTTAAGGTTCTGGCGCTTCCGTTAACAGGATGATAATGGTGTAAAAACAAGCGATTTACCTGTAAAAGAATGCGATGAGAGGTGAAGAAAACAGCAGATAGTGCTGTTCTGTTGTTGGGAACGGCAATTTGCCAGGAGACGTTTGAAACGGAGAGATGACGCACGAAATGGCGGATTTCAGGGATGGCGGGCAGGCGGGATGCTGGTTGTCACAGCCCGCTCACTGTTAACATTCATTTAACATACAGTAAAATCGTTTATTTTTTGTTATTACATAAAGATGAAAGTGTGTGGTAAATGCAATATCAGGACATTTTTGCTAATTTTAAAAAGTTAGTGATTCAGATCCAGAACATAATAATCAGCAATATATGGATATTAATTTACAGGCTTTTCGGACAATACTTAAACGGTATAATAAGACGTGTTTGACACGCGAATAAGAAAAATCATTTTGCCATAACCAGCCTTATGAGATAACTGCGCTGAGGCATTGATATCACCACTACGTAAACAAGGATGCTTTCGCTCTTCCCAGGGACATTTACCGTACAAGGATCTGCGCAATTATCCTTCCGGCTTTTCGAGAGTTTTAACAAAACTCAGCATAACGCTTTTAACAATCTGAGGCATAAAAAATGAAACCGGCATCCGTTATCATTATGGACGAACACCCTATCGTCAGAATGTCGATAGAAGTCCTGCTACAGAAAAATAAAAACATCCAGGTCAAACTGAAGTCAGGCGACAGCCACGAAGTGCTTGACTGTATACGCAACCACCCCATTGACCTGGTCATTCTCGATATTGAAATGACGGGCACGGATGGGTTCGTATTACTGAAAAGAATCAGGAACTTAAATAAAGACATTAAGGTTCTTTTCCTCTCTTCAAAATCTGAAGCCTTCTACGCAGGACGCGCCATCCGCGCCGGGGCAAATGGTTTTGTCAGTAAGCGAAAAGATCTGGGGGAAATTTATAACGCGGTGGAAATGATACTGACGGGCTATTCTTTCTTCCCTTCAGAAACATTAAGTTTTATAAACCATCTGGGGTCGCGGACGGGCGCCGCTGTGGATATGCCATTATCGAATCGTGAAGTGACGGTTCTGAGATATCTGGCGAACGGATTATCTAATAAGGAGATTGCGGATCAATTATTACTTAGCAACAAAACAATTAGTGCCCATAAGTCTAATATCTTTTCCAAGCTGGGCGTGCAAAGTATCGTTGAATTAATTGATTACGCGAAAGCGCACGAATTACTGTAATCCCTCTCTCTCCCTGCAACATATAATCGTCACAGGGAGAGTGGATACGATTAATTATAATTGATCATGAACGTTGCATCGGCGTCAGCCCGGCCCGGCTGCGGATTATCCGCCGTGGCGATATAATTGGCATAAAACGACAGTTCTGCATTTCCCTGCGCATCCACCGCCACCGTCTGGCTGGCCTGCTGCAACGCGAGGCGCGTTTTATCCCGGTCAAGGATCTCCACGGCCACGTTGCTGGCCGCGCTGGCATCATTCAGCGCCAGCAGGCTGTTATCATGCCCGTCCATCTTCCCCGTAAATGTGACCGAAGCTGCCCCCGGCGGGCATCCGGTCAGCTTCATGGTGAACGGCACAGGCTGCGTCCGGCTCCCCGTTGTGCGGAGCTGTTTCGTGGGCCAGGTGCCGAGCGTGACGGTTTTATTGCTGTCGTCCCCCTCCGCCACGCAGGTAAAATCCACGATATTGCCGTAGAGCTGAATGTTAATTTCCCCAAGCGCCGTCTCTGCGTGTGCAGGGGAGCAAAGCGCAAAGAGCGCGACGGCTAAATACCGTATTCCGTTTCGCATATCTGCTCCTTAGTCGTAGTCGACGCGTAAATAGCCGCGAGAGGTAAAACGCCCCTCGGCAGGTTTTTTACCGGTCACGCTGACGGGCCACGCGCGGATCCCCACCTGTGCCTGAGCGCTGTCGTCCAGACGGAACGGGATTTTGCTGGTCAGGTTGTTGGGCGTCAGCGGCACGCCATTACTGTTGGCAATCACAAAACCCACATCCGCGTTATCGGAAACCAGCGTACTGCCTGAAACCTTCTCCGCTTCAACACGCATCGTGAGCATGGCGTTCGCCTCGACGTTGGTGCATTTTATGCCGATGGTTTTGCTTTGCGCTGAGATCCCCTCCGGCTTATTCCCGATGCCCGCTTTACTGAACAGGGAGGCGCCGATGTCTCCGAAATCGAACTCCACCACATTCCCGGCATTAATTTCACAGCTCTGAGGCACCTGAATGGTCCCGCTGTAGCTGATGGTATAAACCGGCGTGGTGAGCGGATCCGAGGAGGTCGTGGTGACGTAAACCCGGAACATGGTCGCCCGGGGGATCACCACCATATTAATAAAGCGTCGGGTCACCTTAAGCCGGAAGACGAGGCTGGAATCCTGTACACCAAACGGTTTGTTTTTAGACACGTTCGGATGGCTCCCCATCTGAATGTACTTTCTGGGTGGATAGAAGGTGCCAGCGTAGCTGTCGGTGATTTTCATCGCTCCGTCCAGATAGTCGTTAAGCTTCAGATACTGGTAGCCATCGCTGGTGCCCGTGACCGGGAAATCGGTAACATAGCTGCGCTTGGTGGTGTTCCCGGACGTTCCCTTAGGACAGACGGCGTTAACACCCACCCACTGAGACTTCTCGCTGAGTGTGACAATCTGCCCCACCTGGTTATTGGAGCTGTTGAATTTATCCGTCAGGTCGTAATACACCTCCGTCGGCACGCCATTTTCATTGACGCAGACGGTGGCGAACGCCTGAGATAGCGGCAAAAATGCCAGCAGGGATAGCCCCAGATAATGGATTTTATTCACAGCGGATCCCCTTAAGTGTGATCGCCTGTTGCAGGCTCTGTTCTGGCAGGCTGTAGGGCGCACGACACTGGGACTGCTTCCCGTCTCCCCACTGAATCAGCAGCTCCCCGCTCAGTGGCAGCCCGCTCAGGTAAATCTGACCGTCATCTCCCACCATGCTGGTTACGCCGCTCTGCGTCTCACGCACCACCGCCCCAAACGGCACAGGCTGGTTATCACGCTTAACGGTGAGCAACGCGCGCACGCCGATGCGGGTGTCAAAACTGGCGCGCACCAGCGCACCGTTCGTCGGCACGACGCTGGAAACGTTATTTTCAATGTCGGTGTTGTTGCTCATGGTGTTAGTGTCGAGCGCCACGCGGTTGTAACGGTACACCGTGGCGTACGGCATCACCGCATAGCCACGCCAGTCGGTTTTGACACCGGTCTGGTTTTCGACGCTCACGCCTGACGCGCCCGGCGCTTTGATCAAGACGTTGGTATCGCCCAGCGGCTGACTGAATGTGATGCCGTCTGAATGCCCTACCACACCGCCGGAAAGCTGCCAGTTGAGGTCGTGCTGATCCCGCGTGTAGTTGTAGCCCACGCCCAGCGTACCGTACGTTGCCTGCCAGTTAGCGCTGGCGCTGCCGCTGGCACCGTTATTGCTGGTGTGGCCCTGCGTAACGCTGTAGTTCAGGTTACGATCCTGGAGCAGCGTTCCGCTGATCCCGGTCTGCCAACTGGTATCACCGTCGCTGTTACGGCTGGCAGAGGCCGTGGCATAGGCCCGATCGATCGCGTTATCGCGACGGTAGCCGTGACGGGTGAACAGGCTGAACGGGACGGAGACGTTGAACGAGGCGATCCGGTCGGTTCCATCAATGCCGACGGCCTTGTTCCACGACCAGGATAAGGCGTAGCTGACCCCTTTCACCCCGCCCGCGTAGCCGAGCTGATACCAGACGTTGGATTCGCTGGTGCCCCAGTAATTTTGCTGACTGCCCGACACGTACACCGAGCCGTAATCGCCAAGAGACTGGGAGATATTGAGCTGGAAACGCCCTTTTTTATTCAGCGTCAGGTTGTGATAGCTCTGCACGTCCGGCACGCCGTCATCGTCCTGATCGTCGCCATACTGGTAGCCTTCCATTGTGCGCCAGGCCACATCGTCGAGGGTGTAGAAGCCTTTGGTCGAGTAGCGATAGCCCAGCAGCTGGAAGTTGGTGCCGAATCCGTTAAGGGATTTTGCGTACAGGAACCGCAGGGACTGCCCTTCATGGCGGCTATCATCGGCAAGCTGGCTGCGGGCATGGGTGAGATCAAGTGAAACCGCCCCCCAGTCACCGAGGTTTTTACCCGCGCCAATGGCGATGGCGGTATAGCGCGAGGCCAGCTGCGTTCCGCCGTACAGCGTGTAGCCGTCGGCAAGACCCGCAATCATCGTACCCTGAGTAAAGAACGGCGTGTCCTGCTCGCTGTTGCCGCTGCGATAGTCCCCTGCCACCAGATCGTATTTCCAGCGTCCTTCACGCTGGAGCAGAGGAACGGTGGAATACGGGACGGTGTAGCGCTGCTGGCTGCCGTCCTTCTCTTCCACCGTCACCTCCAGGTCACCGCTTGAGGAGGTCGGGTTAAGATCAGTTATCGCAAAAGCCCCCGGCTGCACATAGCTCTGGTAAATCACGTATCCGTTCTGGCGGATCACCACTTTGGCAGGGGTGCGGGCGATTCCGCGCACGGTAGGCGCGTAGCCTTGCAGACTGTCCGGGTACATACTGTCGGACGAATAGAGGCGACCACCGCGAAAACCGACGCTGTCGAAGACATCGTTACCGGTGTTGCTGTCGCCAAGCACCAGCTCGCTTTTCAGCGGGATGATCGTACGCTGCGCCCAGGTACCAATATTTTGCCAGCTGCTGTGCCGCTGGCCGTTGCTTTCGGTATAACGCCACGCGCCGTTATTGCGTAATCGCCAGGCGCCATAGTTCAACCCGCTTTGCAGGTTCAGATAGTAGCTGTCGTCGTCGCTGCCCCGGTTGCCGGTAAAGCTGTAGTTCAGCAGCGCGGCAGGGATGCCTTCATCCCACTGTTCAGGCGGAATATATCCGCGGGCGCTGTTTTGCATCGCCACCTGAGGCAGGCTGACGTTCAGGCGCAACGAGGCGAAGTTGAACGCCGCTTCGCTGCCCGGAATAGCCGTTGTGAGCGGAACGCAGGTATCGCCCTGCACGTTGCTCAGTTCCGGGAAGGCGGCGATATTGACGCCAAAGCGATCGAGCATCGCGCGCGTAATGCACGGCGACAAACCGCCTGCGACCGGCGGCGTGTTGTCAGCTTGCTCAAACCGCACGTCCTGCGTGCCGATAAACTCATCGTTACGCCAGATATCGACGCGATAGACGCCCGGTGCCTGCTGGTGGCCTTTTTCAAAACGCGACAAATCCGCGACGTTCGCCGTGTCATCGGAGAGAAACGCCGGGTTAAAGTAGCTTTCGCCCCAGCCAGCGAGTGGCCAGAGCGTTGCCATCAGTGCCAGCGCAACCGGGCAGTAACGCCATTGAGTGTTCATCGCCCTGTCTCTGCTCACAGGCTGACGCTACGCGCCGGCGTAATGGCGCCATAGTCATTCACACTCTGCCAGGAGAGCGTGCCGCTCGTAGCGGCAGGCAGCACCTGCTGCGCCGAGCTTTTAGGAGCAACCATCAGGTTATCCAGCGTCTGTCCGCCGAGCTTCAGATTGACCAGCGTGACGTAATACGGTGAGGCATTGCTCACCTTAAGATGGTTGCCGACGCGCTCAAAGCGCAGCTGTGAGAGCGCCTCTTCCGGCGGCATCGCCAGGTTAGCCGGGCGAACAAACAGCTTGATACGTGACAGAATAGCCAGTTGCAGGACGTTGTTGCCGTCCTGATGTTTTTTGCTGACGGAGGGAATCGCTTTGACGTTCATGTAAAAGAGCGATTCGCGATCGGCAGGCAGCGCCGGGCCTGCGTAGATAATGCGCAGGGTGTTTTCGCTGGCCGGCTCGCTGACAAACAGCGGCGGCGTGACGGCAAAGGTTTTTTCCTTTTGCCCGTTGGCATTTTCTATCCACGCGTTAATTAAATAGCGCTCTTGTTTATTGCTGTTGGTGATCGCCAGCGACGTTTGTTTGGCATCGGCCGGATAAATAACGCGCGTCGCGCCCAGCGCAATTCCGCCGGACGCATTCGCGCTGGCAGAAACCATCATCAAAATAAAAGATAAAAACAGTCCAGGTTTAATCAGGGTGTTCATCACAACCGTACCTTTAATAATTAGTTCGCAGGCGTCAGGGATAAATCAACGTAAACCAGACATTCGACTGAATAGTGCCTGGTACAAGGTGTTCGGAAATTGCCCGGTAGCGGGCGCTGAAATGAAATACCAGCTCGCGGGTGTTAATGGGTAACCAGCTCACCGCCGTCGCGTTCGGGATGATCTGACGTTGCTGTTCGTCAAAAAGCGCCAGCCCGACACCACTGCTGACCGCATTTTCCCCCGGCCGCGATGTCGCCAGGAAAACCTGCGGGTCTTCTGCCGGTGTCACTCCCTGGAACTGGATCCCCACGGTGCGGGAGACGTCCACGCTGCAATCCAGCAGACGTACGGTGAACGGCACATTAACCGTGGAAAAGCTGCCGACGCCGGAAAAGGCGTTTGTGCGGTATTGCCCCATATCCACGCGCATATTCTGGCTGTCCGGAGCCACGGCGCAGCCGCCGTTAACCAGCTCTCCCCTGAGGTGTACTTTGCCGCCGTCAATAACCACGGTATGTGCGTTTACCGCTGGGGCAATCGCAAGGGCGCACAGCAGTATCCCAGTCCTTGTCATCCTTCGCTCCCGGTATAGGCGATCAAAAGACCTCTTCCCTGAGGCCAGCCACATCCCTGTACTCAGGCATTACTCGTATTTCATTACGAATGTTGCGTCCGCGTTTGCCTGGCCTGGCTCGGTGGTCGCCGCCGTGGCTTTATAGCGCGCGGTGAAGTTCAGGGTGTTAGTCCCTTCAATCAGGTTCTGCGCCGCAGAGAAGGTTGCACCGTCCGGGGTCAGCGTGGAGGATTTGCTGTCGAGGATCTCAATACCTACGCCCTTCGCGGAGTTGTCGTTGTTACCGGAGCTTACCGCCAGCAGCGTTTTGTCGGTGGCGTCGATCTGGCCGGTAAACGCGACAGCAGCGGTTTTCGCTACCGCAGGATCGCAGTCGTTCAGTTCGATGGTGAACGGAATATTGGAGGTGGTGTCACCCACTTTAGTGAATTTCGCGGTACGGTACTGGCCAAGATTAACCGTCTGCTCTGAAGAGTCAGTATTCACTGAACACGCGGCATTCACTAATTCACCTTTAAAATGCACCGTACCACCGTTTACAGATACAGGCGCTACCGGATCTTCTGCGTGAGCGGCACCCGCGACCAGGGCCAGAGTTGCAATAACAGTAGAAGCAATGTTGCTGAGTTTCATGTCTATTCCTTTAAAATGTAAATAACCCTTCCCGCGCATATTCGGGAATAAGAAATACGTTCAATTAAAAAATTGAAGGCTTATTTCGGAGAGGACAAAGTAGCTCAGGAATCTATTTTGTAATATGTCAAAACGCTGCCATTTAGCCAGGTCACATCCTAATCACCTCTAAGAAATTGACCATGCCCTGAGAAGGGATTTTGCGGGACATCGATGAAATCTCGTAAAGGGTGACTGACAGCGGCGCTCGCTTCTGACAAAATACAGGCAATCCCCCCTTTCTAACGTTACAGACGGAATTTCTCTCTGATGGCAGCAAAGATTATTGACGGTAAAACGATTGCGCAGCAGGTGCGCTCTGAGGTTGCGGAAAAAGTGAAGGCGCGTAAAGCCGCCGGATTTCGCGCCCCCGGGCTGGCCGTTGTGCTGGTTGGCAGCAACCCGGCTTCGCAAATTTATGTCGGCAGCAAACGCAAAGCGTGTGAAGAGGTGGGGTTCGTCTCCCGCTCTTACGATCTGCCGGAAACCACCAGCGAAGCGGAACTGCTGGAACTGATCGACACCCTGAATGCCGATAAAGAGATCGACGGTATCCTGGTTCAGCTGCCGCTGCCTGCGGGCATCGACAACGTGAAGGTGCTGGAGCGTATCGCGCCGGACAAAGACGTTGACGGTTTCCATCCGTATAACGTAGGCCGCCTGTGCCAGCGCGCGCCGCGCCTGCGTCCATGCACCCCGCGCGGCATCGTGACGCTGCTGGAGCGTTATAACATCGATACCTATGGCCTGAACGCCGTGGTGATTGGCGCCTCCAACATCGTGGGCCGTCCGATGAGCATGGAGCTGCTGCTGGCGGGCTGCACCACCACCGTCACCCACCGCTTCACCAAAAACCTGCGTCATCACGTCGAAAACGCCGATCTGCTGATCGTTGCGGTCGGCAAGCCGGGCTTTATTCCGGGCGAGTGGATCAAAGAGGGCGCAATCGTCGTGGACGTGGGTATTAACCGCCTGGAAAACGGCAAAGTGGTTGGCGACGTGGTGTATGAAGATGCCGCAGCGCGCGCATCCTATATTACTCCGGTCCCGGGCGGCGTTGGCCCGATGACGGTAGCAACACTGATTCAGAATACCTTGCAGGCGTGCGAGGAGTATCACGACGTAGAGGACGCGTAATCATGGCAACTTTTTCTTTAGGTAAACACCCGCACGTTGAGCTGTGCGATCTACTGAAGCTGGAAGGCTGGAGCGAAAGCGGCGCGCAGGCGAAAATCGTCATCGCCGACGGGCAGGTAACAGTAGACGGCGCGGTGGAAACCCGCAAGCGCTGCAAAATTGTCGCGGGTCAGACCGTGAGCTTCGCAGGTCAGAGCGTGACCGTGACGGCCTGAGCTGTCTGATGCCCTCACCCTAACCCTCTCCCACAGGGAGAGGGGATAAACATCCCCTCACACCCATCACGGTTAATTATCGATCAACTTCAAATAATCACTATTCCCTCTGGCGAAATGTGAAATTTAAGTTGCGCGATTTTCAGACTTTCCCCACGATAAGTAGAACGTTCTACTAAAACGTTCTACTTACAATAACAGCGCAAAAAAAGCGCTACTCGGGGGAAATCAGCATGAGCCTGATATCAGGGTTTGTTAAATCGCTGTCTAAGTTATCGATGATTGGTCGCGCCTTAATGCTGCCAATTTCACTGCTTCCCGCTGCGGGCCTGTTGCTGGCCTTCGGCGATAAGTTCCACTTGCCGCTGATGATGAACGCAGGCGGGGTTATCTTTGATAACCTGCCAATGCTCTTCGCCATCGGCTCTGCCGTCGGACTGGCTTCGGAATCCGGCATTGCCGCTCTCTCTGCGGCGGTCTCCGTGTTTGTCACTAACATCACCATCAGCACCGTGCTGAGCATTACGCCGGAAATGGCCTCCCAGGGCGGGAAATACGCCATGGTCGTCGGCATTCCGACGTTACAGATGGGCGTCTTTGGCGGCCTGATCTGCGGTATTCTTGCGGCCTGGTGTTACAACCGCTTCCACACCATGCAGCTGCCGGAATTCCTCGGCTTCTTCTCCGGCAAGCGCTTTGTGGCGATTGCGACGGCGTTTCTGTCGTTCCTGCTCGGCCTGCTGCTGCCGTACGTCTGGCAGCATATTCAGTCCGGCATCGACGCCCTGTCCGTGGTGGTGAACGGCGATAACCAGGCGGCCTCGACCTTTATCTTCGGGCTGGTGGAGCGCGCGCTGATCCCGCTCGGCCTGCACCACATCTGGTATCCCTCCTTCTGGTATTCGTTCGGGGATTACACTACCCAGGCGGGTCAGGTGATCCACGGCGACCAGACCATCTGGTTCAAGATGCTGGAAGAGGGAGTGAAATCCTTCAGCAGCGACACCTACCAGAACGCCGGGAAATTCATGCAGGGCGAGTTCCCGCTGATGCTGTTCGCACTGCCCGCGGCGTGTCTGGCGATGTACCACGAAGCGCACACGAAGAATAAGAAAATCGCGGCCGGTATTCTCTTCTCCGCCGCCCTCACCTGCTTCCTGACGGGCATCACCGAGCCGGTAGAGTTCACCTTTATCTTCGTGGCGCCGATCCTTTACGTCTTCAACGCCATCATGGCAGGCCTGGCGTACATGACCATGTACCTGCTGCATGCGCATATCGCCAAGTCGTTCTCGGCGGGCTTTATCGACTACCTGTCGTTCGGGATCCTGCCGTCGTTTAACGGCTATCAGACCAACTTCCTGAGCGCCATTATCATCGGCATTCCGATGGCATTAATCTACTACTTCACCTTCCGCTTCGTGATCCGCCGTTTCGACGTGAAAACGCCGGGCCGCACCGAAGTGACCGCCAGCGCGAATGACAAGTCCGATTCCGAACTTGCCACCGAAATCATCGGCCTGCTGGGCGGTGCGCAGAACATTGATTCCGTCGGCTCCTGCATCACGCGTCTGCGTCTGGAAGTGGCGAAGAGCGAAGCAGTGGACCGGGACGGGCTGAATGGGCTTGGCGCGCGCGGCGTGGTGTTCGTGGGCGATAACGGGATACAGGTGATTTTCGGGGCCAGAGCACAGTTTATCGCCCAGACGATGTCCACGATGATTGGCAAATAATAAGATGCCTGAAGGAGGCGTCTCCTGTACGCTGGGGGTCGCCTCTTATCTGGCTGATAATCGGTAAATTTCAGGGAGCGGTTTTGAAGAAAGTCAGCATCATTGATGTCGCAAAGCATGCGGGCGTGTCGGTTTCTACCGTTTCGCTGGTGCTGCGCCAGAAAGGGAAGATCTCAGAGGCGACGATCGGGAAGGTCAATGCCGCCATCACAACGCTGGGCTATGTTCATAACGTCGCCGCTGCCAATCTTCGCGCCAACACCTCCAACTTAATCGGCCTGATCCTGCGCGACTTCAGCGACAGCTTTTCCATCAAGGTGATGGCGAGCATCGTTCAGGAGCTGGAGAAGCAGGGTTATATGGTGTTTCTCGGTCAGCCGCTGAATGACGGCGAACATCTTGAGCGTACCCTGCTCTCGTTTAAGCAGCAGGGCGTGGCGGGCGTCATCTACCTGGCGTCGGACACCCGCACCGCCTCTCTCCCGGAACACATTCGCCACTGCCCGCTGCCGCTTGTGGCGGTTTCGCAGTCGTTGCTGGAAGAGAAATGCAATCTGGTGATGCGCGATAACCGCCAGGCGGCGAACCTGGCCGCGCGTTATCTTATCGAGCGCGGGCACCGCACCATCGCCTACATTGGCGGGCGCGACGGGTGCCGTATCCGCGAGCAGCGCCTGCTTGGTTTTCGCAGCGCGATGACGCAGAACGGTCTGATCTGGCGTGAGGAATATTCTCCAGCCTGCACCGATGACACGCAGGCGGCGGCCATGGCGACTCGCCAGCTGCTGGAGAAGAACAACACGATTACCGCCCTGCTCTGCCATTCACCGGACGCGATGATCGGTTCGATCTCAGGTATTCACCAGGTGGGGCGCACGGTGGGTAAAGACGTGTTTTTAACCCAGCAGGTGGCGCTGATTGGTTTTGAAGATATGCTCCACGTTAATCTCACGTCGCCGTCACTGACTTACGTTTCGTCTGCCAGCGAAGAGACCGGCCGCCAGGCGGCAGGGCTGATGATCCGCAGGCTGAAAGAGCCGGACCTGCAAACGCAGCGCATAACCCTCTCCGGGCAGCTTATCGCGCGGGAATCGGCGTAAAATCAGAATTTAGCACAGGTTTGCTGCGGCGGATCTGCTGCTATATTCCCATGATTTGCCATGGATAAATGCAATGCCTACCGTTATCACCCACGCTGCCGTACCTCTGTGTCTGGGCTTAGGGCTCAGAACTAAAGTCATCCCACCCCGCCTGCTGTTTGCCGGGATCGTCCTCGCCATGCTGCCCGATGCCGACGTGCTGGCGTTTAAATTCGGTGTTGCCTACGGGAATATTTTCGGCCATCGCGGTTTCACTCATTCGCTACTGTTTGCCCTGGTGGTGCCGATACTCTGCGTGCTGGCAGGCCGACGATGGTTCAGGGCCAGCCTGACGCGCTGCTGGCTGTTTTTAACCGTGTCGCTGCTGTCGCACAGCCTGCTGGATTCGATCACCACCGGCGGGAAAGGCGTCGGCTGGCTGTGGCCCTGGTCAGATGAGCGCTTCTTTGCGCCGTGGCAGGTGATCAAAGTCGCGCCGTTTGCGCTGTCGCGCTATACCACGCCATACGGGCATGAGGTCATTATCTCGGAACTGCTGTGGGTGTGGCTGCCGGGGATGGTGCTGATGGGGATGTTATGGTGGAGAAAACGTGCGCGCTGATGCCCTCACCCCGGCCCTCTCCCACGTAGAGAGGGAGAAAACCTAACAATTCCCTCTCCCTGTGGGAGAGGGTTAGAGTGAGGAGAAAATTACTTACGACGCCAGGTAGTTCCCTGCGGGCCATCTTCCAGAATAATGCCCATCTCGGTCAGACGGTTACGCGCCGCATCCGCCGCCGCCCAGTCTTTCGCCTGACGCGCTTCCAGACGCGCTTTAATCAGTGCTTCAATTTCCGCCACTTCGCCGTCGTCCGCCTGCGCGCCGCTTTGCAGGAACACATCCGGCTCCTGCTCCAGCAGGCCGAGCACGGAAGAGAGCTTACGCAGATGAGACGCCAGCGCATTGGCCGCCGCCATATCTTCTGACTTCAGGCGATTCACCTCACGCGCCATGTCGAACAGCACGGAATAGGCTTCAGGGGTGTTGAAGTCGTCGTTCATGACCTCAACGAAGCGGGCTTCGAACGCCTCGCCGCCTGCGGCTGGAACAGACTTGTCGGTGCCGCGCAGTGCGGTATACAGACGCTCCAGCGCAGCGCGCGCCTGCTTCAGGTTCTCTTCGCTGTAGTTCAGCTGGCTGCGATAGTGGCCAGACATCAGGAAGTAGCGCACGGTTTCCGCGTCGTAATACTTCAGCACGTCGCGCACGGTGAAGAAGTTACCCAGCGATTTCGACATCTTCTCGCGGTCAACCATCACCATCCCGGAGTGCATCCAGTAGTTCACGTACTCGCCGCCGTGAGCACAGGTGGACTGCGCGATTTCGTTTTCGTGGTGCGGGAACATCAGATCCGAACCGCCGCCGTGGATGTCGAAATGGTTGCCCAGCTGCTTGCAGTTCATCGCGGAACATTCAATGTGCCAGCCCGGACGCCCTTCGCCCCACGGTGATGGCCAGCTCGGTTCGCCCGCTTTGGACATCTTCCACAGCACGAAGTCCATCGGATTACGCTTCACGTCAACCACGTCCACGCGCGCACCGGCCTGGAGCTGGTCCAGATCCTGGCGGGAAAGCGCACCGTAGGTTGGGTCCGTCGGCACCGAGAACATCACATCGCCGTTGTCCGCCACATAGGCGTGACCGCGCTCGATCAGCTTTTGGGTGATATCAATGATTTCATGGATATGGTGGGTCGCACGCGGCTCGCTGTCCGGGCGCAGAATATTTAAGGCGTCAAAATCCTTGTGCATTTCGGCGATCATGCGATCCACCAGCGCGACAAAGCTTTCGCCATTTTCATTAGCACGTTTAATGATTTTGTCGTCGATGTCGGTGATATTGCGCACATACTTCAGGTTGTAGCCCAGGAAGCGCAGGTAGCGTGACACCACGTCGAACGCGACAAAGGTACGGCCATGGCCGATGTGACAGAGATCGTAAACCGTAATACCACACACGTACATGCCGACTTCCCCGGCATGGATAGGTTTAAATTCCTCTTTTTGGCGCGTCATTGTATTAAAGATTTTTAACATCGAAGATTCCATGTAAACACGTGTGTGGATTGTTTGTTCCTTATAATACCCATAATTCGGAGTACGGTCAGCACACAATGCAAGGTGATCGTGTCCTGTGGTTATGCTATAACAAGCCCCTATATGTGACCCGAGCACGGGTCGACGCACCACAATAACGGAACAGGATGCAAAAATGGTTACTTTCCACACTAATCATGGCGATATCGTAATCAAAACCTTTGATGACAAAGCGCCTGAAACAGTTAAAAACTTCCTGGACTACTGCCGCGAAGGTTTCTACAACAACACTATTTTCCACCGTGTGATCAACGGCTTTATGATCCAGGGCGGCGGTTTCGAGCCTGGCATGCGCCAGAAAGAGACGAAAGAAGCGATCAAAAACGAAGCGAACAACGGCCTGAAAAACACCCGTGGTACGCTGGCAATGGCCCGTACTCAGGCGCCACACTCTGCAACCGCACAGTTCTTCATCAACGTAGCGGACAACGACTTCCTGAACTTCTCTGGCGAAAGTCTGCAAGGCTGGGGCTACTGCGTATTCGCAGAAGTGGTTGAAGGGATGGACGTGGTCGACAAGATCAAAGCCGTTTCTACTGGCCGCAGCGGTATGCACCAGGACGTTCCTAAAGAAGACGTTGTGATCACAAGCGTGACCGTCAGCGAGTAATTCGTGGCGACACTCTTTATTGCGGATCTGCATCTGCAAACAGAAGAACCGGCGATAACCGCCGGTTTTCTGCGTTTTTTACGCGGTGAAGCGAAAAACGCCGACGCGCTGTACATTCTGGGCGACCTGTTTGAGGCCTGGATTGGCGACGACGATCCGAACCCGCTGCACCGTGAGATGGCTGCGGCCATTAAAACGCTGGTAGATTCCGGCGTCCCCTGCTATTTCATTCACGGCAACCGTGATTTCCTGATCGGCCAGCGCTACGCCCGCGAGAGCGGCATGACGCTGCTGCCGGAAGAGCAGGTGCTAACCCTCTATGGCCGCAATATTCTGATCATGCACGGCGACACGCTCTGCACTGACGATACTGGCTACCTGGCGTTTCGCGCCAAAGTTCACACCCCGTGGATCCAGAAAGTGTTCCTCGCCCTGCCGCTGTTTATTCGCAACCGCATCGCCGCCAGAATGCGCGCGGGCAGCAAGGCCGCCAACAGCAGCAAATCGATGACCATCATGGACGTCAACCCGCAGGCGGTGGTGAAGGTGATGGAGAAGCATCGCGTTCAGTGGCTGATCCATGGCCATACCCATCGTCCCGATGTGCATTCCCTTATCGCCAACGGCGAGCCCGCCCATCGCGTGGTTTTAGGGGCCTGGCACAGCGAAGGATCGATGGTCAAAGTCACGCCGGAAGGTGTTGAACTGATCGCCTTCCCGTTTTAACCCTCCCCGTCTTTTCGCCCATTTCCCGACCACGCAACCGTTTTCCTTGCCGGTATTACATGCTATTCTCTGTGCCCTCGAAAGCAGTGTGTTCCGCACCACAGGAGTTTTAAGACGCATGTCTTCCCGCAATAATCCGGCGCGTGTCGCCATCGTGATGGGGTCCAAAAGCGACTGGGCTACCATGCAGTTCGCCGCCGAAATCTTTGAAATCCTGAATGTTCCGCACCACGTCGAAGTGGTTTCCGCGCACCGTACGCCGGATAAACTGTTCAGCTTCGCCGAAAGCGTCGAAGAGAACGGTTACGAGGTGATCATTGCCGGCGCGGGCGGCGCAGCACATCTGCCGGGCATGATTGCCGCCAAAACGCTGGTGCCGGTACTGGGTGTTCCTGTGCAAAGCGCCGCGTTAAGCGGGGTTGATAGCCTTTACTCTATCGTCCAGATGCCGCGCGGTATTCCTGTCGGTACGCTGGCGATTGGTAAGGCGGGTGCCGCAAATGCCGCCCTGCTGGCCGCGCAGATCCTGGCGACGCATGATAAAGAGTTACATCAGCGTCTGGCGGAGTGGCGTAAAGCCCAGACCGACGAGGTGCTGGATAACCCGGATCCGCGGGGTGCAGCATGAAGCAGGTTTGCGTTCTTGGTAATGGTCAGCTTGGCCGGATGCTGCGTCAGGCCGGTGAGCCGCTGGGTATTGCCGTCTGGCCCGTCGGACTGGATGCCGAGCCGGAAGCCGTGCCGTTCCACCAGAGCGTGATCACCGCCGAAATTGAACGCTGGCCGGAAACCGCCCTGACCCGCGAGTTGGCGCGTCATAACGCCTTTGTAAACCGCGACGTGTTTCCGATCATTGCCGACCGCCTGACGCAAAAGCAGCTGTTCGACAAGCTCGGCCTCGCGACCGCGCCGTGGCAGCTGCTTTCCGATAAGCGCGAGTGGGATGACGTTTTTGCGATGCTGGGAGACCTGGCGATTGTGAAGCGTCGCGTCGGCGGCTACGACGGCCGCGGGCAGTGGCGCCTGCGCGCGAACGACACCGCCGAGCTGCCGGATGACTGCTACGGCGAGTGCATCGTTGAGCAGGGCATTAACTTTAGCGGTGAAGTGTCGCTGGTTGGCGCGCGCGGGCATGACGGGCACACCGTTTTTTACCCGCTAACGCATAACCTGCATCAGGACGGGATTCTGCGCACCAGCGTCGCCTTCCCGCAGGCCAATGCTGACCAGCAGGCGCAGGCGGAAGAAATGCTCTCTGCCATCATGCATGAGCTGGGCTATGTGGGCGTAATGGCGATGGAGTGTTTCGTCACGCCGTCGGGTCTGCTGATCAACGAACTTGCGCCGCGCGTGCACAACAGCGGTCACTGGACGCAAAACGGCGCCTCCATCAGCCAGTTCGAGCTGCACCTGCGCGCCATCACTGACCTGCCGCTGCCGCAGCCGGTGGTGACCAGCCCGTCGGTGATGATCAACCTGATCGGCACCGATCTGAACTACAACTGGCTGAAGCTGCCGCTGGTGCACCTGCACTGGTACGACAAAGAGGTACGTCCGGGGCGTAAGGTCGGCCACCTGAACCTGAACGATACCGACACGGACCGCCTGAGCGCTACGCTGGAAGCGATTGTTCCCCTGCTGCCGCCAGAATACGCGAGCGGCATTGTCTGGGCGCAGTCAAAACTGAAGTAAGTATCCCCCGCCGGGGAGTTGACCTTCCCCTTCCCCGGCGTACAATTCCCGCCCATTGCTGCTCAGTTTTCTTCTGGAATCACCATGAACGATGGAACGGACTATCGCGCGCTCCTCGCGTCCGATACCCCTTTAATCGACGTTCGCGCGCCGATCGAATTTGCCCAGGGTGCGATGCCCGCCGCACTCAACCTGCCCTTAATGAACGACGACGAGCGTGCCGCCGTCGGCACCTGCTATAAACGCCAGGGTCCGGACGCCGCGCTGGCGCTCGGCCATAGCCTGGTCAACGGCGAGACGCGAGAGGCGCGCATCAACGCCTGGCGGGAAGCCAGCCTGGCCCATCCTGAGGGCTACCTTTGCTGCGCGCGCGGTGGCCAGCGCTCACACATCTCCCAGGCCTGGCTGAAAGAGGCGGGAATCGATTATCCGCTGATCCGCGGCGGCTATAAGGCCCTGCGTCAGACGGCGATTCAGGTGACCATTGAGCAGTCACAAAAACCGATGGTGCTTATCGGCGGCTGTACCGGAAACGGTAAAACGCTGCTGGTTAAGCAGCATGCGCAGGGCATCGATCTGGAAGGGCTGGCGCACCATCGCGGCTCATCATTTGGTCGCACGCTCACCCCGCAGCTTTCCCAGGCCAGTTTTGAAAATCACCTTGCCGTCGAACTGCTAAAAAAAGACGCCGCGCGCTGGGTGCTGGAAGATGAAGGCCGGATGATTGGTTCTAACCACCTGCCGGAATGCCTGCGCGACCGCATGGTTGACGCCCCTGTCGTTGTCGTCGAAGACCCCTTTGAAGTCCGCCTGGAGCGCCTGCGCGAAGAGTATTTCGACCATATGTGGGCCGATTTTTCTGCTGCCTACGGCGAGAAAGCGGGCTGGAAAGCGTATAGCGAATATCTGCATCACGGCCTGTACGCCATTCGTCGCCGTCTGGGGCTGCAACGCTTCGCGGAATTTACCGCCCTGCTGGATGCCGCGCTTGTCGAGCAACAGCGTACTGGCAGCACTGACGCGCACTTCAGCTGGCTTGTGCCGCTGCTGAAGGATTATTACGACCCGATGTACGGCTATCAGCTGGAGAAAAAGGCGGAGAAGATTGTGTATCGCGGGACGTACGAAGAAATTGCTGAGTGGCTCGATCGCTGAAAAATAAAGCCGGGTGGCGAGGTAAAAGCAAAACGGCAACCTGGGTTGCCGTTTTTAATGTTTTTTCCCTCTCCCCGTGGGAGAGGGTCAGGGTGAGGGCATCAGGCCGCACCCTACATGACAACTTAGAAGTCGTAACGCAGACGCACCAGGTTCATGTCGCCCAGGTTGTCGGTGCTGGAGGTGAACACGTGTTCGTAATCCACGCGGAAACCGTAATCCAGCTGGAAGCTGATACCCACACCGTTGTCGATGCGCTGGTAGTTACGGCCATTCACGTACTCGATACGGTCGCCCATGAAGTACGGCTGGATGGATTTCACCGCATACTGACCAACAGGGAACTTGTAACCCGCAAAGTATTCAATACCCCATGCATCACCGGCGAAGTAGTCGTTAACGGACACTTTTTTGGTGGTCAGGAAGTTTTGATACCAGCCGCCGCCTGCGGAGAAGGTCCAGTTATCCGGCGTCCAGCTCAGGGCGGTACCAAGGATGTTCTGGTCGTAGGATTTGCTGTCGCCGTTGTCCGGGTTACGCATGTCCGCGCGGGTGTAGTTCCACGCTGCGCCCCAGGTCAGATCGGTGGTCAGGTGATAATCGATACCCAGTGAACCGCCGCCTTTACGCTTGTAGCGCAGGCCGTTGCCCGGCAGGTATTCGCTGTCTTCAAACAGGTAAGAGGCGTAGATGTCAGCATCGCCCACGGTTTTCTTGTACTTCAGCATCTGGCGTGAACGGTAAGAGCCGTCGTAGTCGCCATTAATCCCGTTACCTGGCGCCTGACCAATCATGTCGTAGTCCCAGATATCGGTTTTTGCGCCCACCACGTCATAGTACACGCTGTTCTGCTGGCCGAAGGTCAGCGTACCCCAGGTGTCGCTCTTCAGACCGGTGTAGAGCATACGGCGTGAAGTATCGTGCGCGCCGTCGGCGTAGTGGTTATCCCAGTTAAACTGCGCCGGAATGTTCACACCCAGCTCGTAGTAAGTGATCCAGCTGATGTCATCGAACAGGTAGTAGTCTGCCGCGAAACGGAAGCGGGTACCGCCGTCAAAGCCGTTGCGCTTGTAGCCGTTTTTGCCGTCATCGCCGGTCATGTTCTGGAACTGAGGACGAATACTACCGCCAACGGTGAAGTTCAGGCGGCTCAGCGGGTTACCCGCCTGCGGATCCTGTTTCAGAAGAGTGATTTCCGCCTGGGATGCGAAAGAAGCCAATGCCACTGCTGCGCCGATCGTTGTCGCCAGCGCTGTTTTTCTTATAGTCATTCTTTTTCCTTGATAGACACGCTACTAAATATTTAGCTGGTGAATATTAACCGGAAAAATTCGGGCTGTGTGGGCGGGTTTTTAATGTTTTGTGCTACTAAATGCAGGGACATTAACGATTTGTGCCGTTAAGCAATGACGCACCAGCAGAAATGCCGGTGCGTCATCATCACGTCAGTAAACTAGCTGACAAACTGGCGGAATAGCGCTTTACCTTTCAACAGCCGGGATCCGAGCCAGCCGCCGCACAGGGACAGCAGCACGGCGCCGCAGACGGGCAGCGTGAGCCACAGCCGCCAGTCGGGCTCCCACGGGAAGTCGAAGACTTTGCTCTGGAGTACCGCCAGCGCCGTTTCCGCCCCGATGGCCGCCACCAGGCCCGCCACCAGCCCGAGCAGGGCAAATTCGCTCCACAGCGTGGCGCGCAGCAGCCGTTTACTGGCCCCCAGCGTGCGGTAGACAACCAGCTCCTGATGACGCTGACGCATGCCGACCTGCACCTGCGCCAGCAGCAGCAATATGCCACAGATCGTCACCAGCACCACCATCACCTCCAGCGCGCGGCTTACCTGCTCCAGCACCTGCCCGACCTGTTTAAGGATCGCGCCGATATCCAGCAGGCTCACCGTCGGAAATTCCCGGTTAAGCTGCGTCAGCATGCCGTTGCCGTTTTCCCAGCGGAAGCTGGTGAGCCAGCTCTGGGGCTGTCCGTCCAGCGCACCCGGCGGGAAGATGAAGAAGAAGTTTGGCCGCAGGCTTTCCCAGTCCACTTTACGCAGGCTGGTAACTTTGGCGGTGAAATCCTGGGTATCACCGGTGAAGGTCACGCTGTCGCCGAGGTTCACGTTCAGGCGTGTCGCCAGCCCCTCCTCCATCGACACTTCCCCCGCTTTCGGCGGCCAGGTGCCAGCAACGATCGGGTTATGGTCCGGACGTTTCGCCTGCCAGGTCAGGTTGAGTTCGCGGTTGAGCGATTCATCCTTATTTCCCTCCGTCGACTGGCCGTTGATCTGCGTCAGTCGGGCGCGCACGATCGGATAGAACGACTCGGGAATAATGTGATGCTCGGACAGGAAGCCCTTCAGCGGCGTCACCTGCTCGGGCGCGATGTTGATCAGGAAATAGTTCGGGCTTTCTGGCGGAAGCTGCTGCTGCCAGCGATCCAGCAGATCCCCGCGCAGCACCAGCAGAAGCGCCAGCAGCATAAACGACAGCGAAAATGCCGAGAGCTGGCTGAGGGTAGACCACGGCTGGTGCAGCAGTCGGTTAACCGCTAACCGTATGGAAAGTGATTTAACTGTCAGCTTTCTCAGCACATTAAGCAGTATCCAGCCCACTACGCCGCACAGCAGCGCCAGCACCACCGCGCCCGCCAGCACCGCCCACAGCAGCGTACTGCCGCCCATCAGCCAGGCCAGCAGCCCGACCGCTACCGCAATAATCACCGGCAGGTAGAACTTCAGCGGCCAAACGCTGGCCACCAC
Source organism: Enterobacter cloacae complex sp. SHL022 (assembly GCF_049237785.1). NCBI lineage: Bacteria > Pseudomonadati > Pseudomonadota > Gammaproteobacteria > Enterobacterales > Enterobacteriaceae > Enterobacter > Enterobacter cloacae complex sp. SHL022. The sequence goes on from NZ_JBMKJH010000008.1 coordinate 72,718, forward strand.
ATCGCGGCGCAGCACGCGCAGCGGCTGGGTGGCGAGTAGCAGCCGGTACGGGCGTAACCCCACCAGCAGGGAGATCGTCGTCATCGCGCCGATTGCCCACAGCCACGGCCAGAGGCTGGCAGGCGGTAATGCGGCGGGCAGTACCGGTTTGAGCAGCACCATCAGAAGCTTTTCAAACAGCAGCCCTATCGCCCCGCCGGTCAGAGCCGACAGCGCCAGCACCATCAGCCACTGGCCGACAATCAGCTTGCGCAGTTGCGCGCGGCCCGCGCCGAGGGTTTTGAGGATCGCCACCAGATCGTAACGGCTGCGGCAGTAGTGCCCCATCGCCACGGCAACCGCCGCAATGGCAAGCAGCAGGGTTAACAGCGCCGACAGCAGCAGGAACTGCTGAGAACGCTCAAGAGATTTGCCGAACGCCCCGTCATCCTGCTCCAGTCCGTACCAGCGGTGTTCCGGCTTGAGCTGCGGCAGGAGCCATTTTTCGTACGCCTCCAGCTGAGCTGGCGTTCCGCCAAACTTATACCGCCAGGTGACACGGCTTCCCGGCTGGACGGCGTGGGTTTTCGCCACATCCGCGGTGTTCATCAGCAGGCGCGGCGCAAGCTGGAACGGATTAAATCCGGAGTCGGGCTCCTGCACCACTTCCCCGGCAATTTTGAGTGTCGCGTCGCCGACGTCGATACTGTCGCCGGGCTTCAGGTTCAGCAGCGCCATCAGTCGCGATGCCAGCAGGACCGTACCGGCCGTCGGTTTTAGCCCCGGCGGGCTGGTTTGTAAGTCACCGTACATCGGGTAGATGTCATCCACGGCTTTTACGCTGGCAAGCTGCGGCGTGTCGCCCGCAAAGGTCATGGTCTGAAAGGTGATCTGCTCCCCTACTTTCAGCCCCTCTTTGCGCGCTTCCTCAATCCAGCCCGGCGGCACGGGGCGAGAACTTTGCAGAGCCCGGTCCCCGGCCATAAATTCCCGACTCTGCTGGCTAAGCCCTTTCTCCATACGATCGCTGACGCTACCGAGCGCCAGCACGCAGGCCACCGCCAGGCTCAACGCCAGCCAGACAATCAGCAGCGAGGGCGAGCGCCACTCGCGCCAGAACCAGCGGGCAATCATGCTTCCTCCTGAAGAATACCGTTCACCAGCCGCAGGCGGCGGTCGCAGCGGGCGGCCAGCTGCGGGTCGTGGGTAACCAGAATCAGCGTGGTGCCGTGCTCGCGGTTGAGGGAAAACAGCAGATCGGCAATTCTGTCCCCGGTTTTACGGTCGAGATTGCCCGTTGGCTCATCGGCAAACAGCACTTCCGGGCGCCCGTTAAACGCCCTGGCCAGCGCCACGCGCTGCTGCTCACCGCCGGAAAGCTGTGCCGGAAGGTGGTCGAGACGTTTTCCCAGCCCCAGCTGTTCCAGCAACGCCTTCGCGTGATCGCGGCTTTCACGGGTATTTTCACCGCGCAGCAGGCCAGGTAGCTCAACGTTTTCCAGCGCGTTCAGCGTCGGGATCAGCATGAATGACTGAAAGACAAACCCGATATGCCGGGCTCGCAGCGCGGCGCGGGCCTCTTCATCAAGCGCGTGGAGGGGCTGGCCGACCAGGTTCACTTCCCCACTGCTGCCATCGTCCAGACCGGCGAGAATGGCCAGCAGCGTGGACTTACCGGAACCGGATTCACCAATCAGGGCGATGGTTTCGGCACGTTTGACAACGAGTTCAACTCCGGTGAGGATGGAAAGCTCGTGTTCCCCCTGACCGACGGACTTCTTAAGACGATGAACTTCAACAATGTTTTCCGCTGGCATTTGCCCTTCCTGTTTTTGATGCTGATGACCTTCCGCGCGGCGGCTGCGGACACGTTATTGATTCTGGGCGACAGCCTGAGCGCGGGCTATCGTATGGCCGCCAGTGCGGCCTGGCCCGCCCTGCTCAATGATAAATGGCAGTCCCGGGCCTCTGTCGTGAACGGCAGCATCAGCGGCGATACGTCGCAGCAAGGCTTATCGCGCCTGCCTGCCCTGCTTAAGCAGCATCAACCGCGTTGGGTGCTGGTCGAACTGGGCGGTAATGATGGTTTGCGCGGCTTCCAGCCTCAGCAAACGGAGCAAACGCTGCGGACCATTTTGCAGACCATTAAGGCCGCCAATGCCCAGCCGCTGCTGATGCAAATTCGCCTGCCCGCTAACTACGGCCGTCGGTATAATGAGGCGTTTAGCGCGATCTATCCTAAGCTTGCCAAAGAGTTTGATATTCCGCTGCTGCCATTTTTCATGGAAGAGGTCTATCTGAAACCCCAGTGGATGCAGGATGATGGCATTCACCCCAATCGCGATGCCCAGCCGTTTATTGCCGACTGGATGGCAACCCGGCTGGCTCCTTTAGTAAAACATGACTCGTCAAACAGCTGAGAACCTGACAGGTAAAGTTATGCAAAAATCGGTCTTAATAACAGGATGTTCCAGCGGAATTGGCCTTGAAAGCGCCCTTGAACTGAAACGTCAGGGGTTTTGGGTGCTGGCAGCCTGCCGCAAACCCGAGGATGTCGAACGCATGCGAGGGCTGGGATTTACCGGCATTCTGCTGGATCTCGATTCGCCAGAGAGCGTAGAGCAGGCCGCCGATGAGGTTATCGCCCTGACCAACAACCGTCTTTACGGTCTGTTCAACAATGCGGGCTACGGCGTGTACGGCCCGCTACAGACTCTCTCACGGGAACAGCTGGAGCAGCAGTTCTCCGCAAACTTTTTCGGGGCGCATCAGCTTACCATGCGCCTTCTCCCGGCCATGCTGCCGCACGGCGAAGGGCGGATTGTCATGACCTCCTCGGTGATGGGCCTGATCTCCACGCCGGGCCGCGGGGCTTACGCTGCCAGTAAATATGCGCTTGAAGCCTGGTCCGATGCGTTGCGCATGGAGCTGCGCCACAGCGGTATTAAGGTCAGCCTGATTGAACCCGGCCCGATCCGCACCCGCTTTACGGAAAACGTTAACCAGACGCAGGCGGACAAACCGGTCGAAAATCCCGGCATCGCGGCGCGTTTTACGCTTGGGCCAGAAGCCGTCGTTGCCAAAGTGCGCCACGCGTTTGAGAGCGATACCCCTAAAATGCGCTATCCGGTCACGCTGGTGACCCATGCCGTCGGCTGGTTGAAACGCCTGCTGCCGGGGCGGATGATGGACAAAATTTTGCAGGGTTGAGTTGAAGCGACCACGCTTACCCCCATGTAAAGAGTAAACCGATAAAAGAGAATGCCGCATGTCCGTACAGAATATCGTCAACATAACTGAAGCTAACCTGCAACAGACGCTCGAACAGTCAATGACTAAACCGGTGCTGTTCTACTTCTGGTCTGAACGCAGCCAACACTGCCTGCAACTGACGCCGGTCCTGGAAAGCCTTGCCGCGCAGTACAATGGTCAGTTCATTCTGGCGAAGCTGGATTGTGACGCCGAACCGATGGTGGCTTCCCAGTTTGGCCTGCGTGCGATCCCAACCGTCTACCTGTTCCAGAACGGTCAGCCGGTGGATGGCTTCCAGGGGCCGCAGCCCGAAGAGGCGATCCGCGCCCTGCTGGATAAAGTCCTGCCGCGCGAAGAAGAGCTGAAAGCGCAGGAAGCCATGGCGCTAATGCAGGAAGGCAAGTACGACGAGGCGCTGCCGCTGTTAAAAGACGCCTGGCAGCTGTCGAACCAGAACAGCCAGATTGGTCTGCTGCTGGCAGAGACCCAGATTGCACTGCACCGCCCTGAAGACGCGGAAGCCGTGCTGAAAACGGTGCCGATGCAGGATCAGGATACCCGTTATCAGGGTCTGGTGGCGCAGATTGACCTGCTGAAACAGGCGGCGGATACCCCTGAAATTCAACAGCTTCAGCAGCAGGTTGCGGACAACCCGCAGGATGCCGCGCTGGCAAGCCAGCTGGCGCTTCAGCTTCATCAGGTGGGGCGTAACGAAGAGGCGCTGGAGCTGCTGTTTAGCCATCTTCAGAAGGACCTGGGCGCCGCAGACGGACAGGCTCGGAAGATGTTCCAGGAGATCCTGGCCGCGCTGGGTACCGGTGACGCGCTGGCGTCGAAATATCGTCGTCAGCTGTACGCGTTGCTCTACTAGCAAAAAAATGCCCGGTGGCGCTAACGCTTACCGGGCTTACAAAAGCAGATATTACCCCGTCTTTTTCAACTGCGTCACCACCAGCTGGTGGCGAGCGTTGTAAAACTTCCGATAGGTCAGGTAGCAGGCAATGATGGTGGACAGGCTCGCCGTAGAGAGCAGCATAAACGTCACCATAATCTGGTATTTAATGGCTTTTACCGGATCGATACCGGCAAAAATCAGCCCCGACATCATGCCCGGCAGGCTCACCAGACCCACCGTTTTGGCGGAATCCACCGTTGGGATTAGCGAAGAGCGAATGCTGTCGCGGATCAACCTCGCCGAGGCCACCTTCGGCGTCGCGCCAAGGCTTAGCTTCTCCTGAAGCTGCTGCTGTTCACTGCTGAACCGTTGCCCCAGATTGTTGTAGCACAACCCGACCGCCACCATCGCATTGCCCGCAATCATCCCGGAAATGGGGATCACCTGCATCGGCGTAAATTCTATCGAGCCGGAAAGCACCAGCACAGCCAGCGTTAACGCGGTCCCGGTAGTGATGGCGATCAACGACGAAATGAACGCTTTATCGATGTATTTACTGCGTTTCTGCGCGTTCCATGCCGCGTTAAAGCAGATAAACAGCACCATCAACAGGGTCAGCACGGCATGATTGACGTTGAAGATGTATTTCAGCACATAGCCGACGATGATGAGCTGAATGACCGCGCGGGCGATACTCCAAAGAATATCTTTTTCCAGCCCCAGCTTTTCCCGGTAGCTGACCACAATCGCCACCAGCACCAGGACCATTGACAGCGCCAGCGATTCGTTAGTTATGTTATGTTCACCCACGGTGAGCCTCCTCCATTTTCCCGCCCTGCGGCCTGAGCGTGATGACATCATCCGCATGGGTAATTTCATTTGAATCATGCGTCACCCACAGCACGGCAATATTCTGCTCCCGGGCGTAGCGATGGATAATGTCATTGACGTTGCGCTTGTTAGCGTCATCCAGCGCGCTGGTGATTTCGTCCAGCAACAGCGCCTTCGGCAAGAATTGCAGGTTACGGATCAGCGAGACGCGCTGCTTTTCCCCGCCCGACAGTTCGGCGATCGATTTGGTCAGCGTCTCCGGCGAAAGCCCGAACCGGGTCAGATCGTCGGTAAACTTTTTCGGATCAGGCGTTTGGTTGCGGATGTGCCAGGGGAAAACCAGATTGTCGTACACCGTGTCGCCAAACAGGGACGGCGTTTGCACGCAGTATGACACCTGCTGGCGATAGCTTTCCGGTGAAAGCGTGGCGATATCTTTTCCTGCAAACAGGATGGTTCCCTCCGTTGGGCTCAGTAGCGAAGCCACGATTTTCAGGAGGGTGCTTTTGCCGCAGCCGGAGGGACCGGTTATCAGTTTAAATTCGCCCGGAGAGAGACAAAAATCGACGTGCTGAAGGATGGTGTTATCACCCACACGAAAGCCAACATCCCTGATATCCAGAAGATTTTTTTTATTATTCATTCCGATTCCATTAACCGCTGTGATAAGAAGAGCCTTAAGCATAATCCTTTCCGCTACGCAGCGCGAATAGCCTTAACCTATAGCAAGTGTTAAACTTTTTGCCTGTTTATTGTCACCTCTATCACTACAGGAAGTCAGCAACATGACACATATCTTTTATGAGTTCTCCTCCCTGAAGCCTGGTGTTCCTGATGTGGAAACATTAATGGAAGTCATCAATTCTTCTGAACTCACGCGTTTTGTCATGGGTGCAGAGGTGGTCGATTTTGTTAAGAAGGCGCTCATCGTTAACACCACAATCGGTAGCTTTAAAAACTGCTATTTTGCTTTTGATGATGGGGCTTACTTTCTCGAGTTTGACGGCAAGGGTAAATCCAGACGCTTTACTGAGGTGCCTGACTGGTTCGTTTCCCCTGCGGAATTTGCCCGCTCGCAATGGCTGATTAACCATGACCTGGCCGATGTGAAGGCGACGGCGTTTATTGACGTGCTGATGTCCTACCCGCTTAAAGAGCGCCGGGCGCACTGCAATCTGCTGTTTGGTCTGGATCTGCATAAGGTCAATGTGGTTCCGGCACCTACAGCCCCTGCCGGAAAAATGGGCAATAAAAACGGAAAAACTACCAAGCCTCGCGTTACGGATCTCGGCTCTTTTGAGCTTTTTACCGCGTTCTTTGCGCGTATGAAAACCGCCGTCAATGCTAATGAATTCCCTACCCTACAGGTGCTGACCGGCCAGGAGGATCTTACAAAAGCGCCGCACAACTTAAAGCAAGGGATCAGAACCTGGTTTAAAGCGATTACTGGCGATCTGCCGCCGAACAACAAACGTGTCGGGGCGGGCAATGCGGTATTGTTCTGCGCTCCCGTTCGCGAGCAGATCCAGCAGATAGAGGCCATCGGCCTGGAAAAATACTATCAGGGCTTATCAAAAGCCATCGCTGACGCCGGGGATGGGTTTATCACTGACTTCAGCTATACCTGGTCTGAAAAGTAACGCTTTGCGCCCCGCATCCCGAACGGGGCGTTTTATTTCTGCCAGTCCGGTTCCCACCTCTTTACAGGGGCGAAATCCTGTTCGTTAGCCGATATACTTACGTTCAACAAATACGCAGTTTTCTCGTTACGGCATGCAAAACAGGAGGTTTTTATGCTCATCGTTGTTCCTGTCCTTATTTTCGTTGCGCTGGTTATCGTGGGCGCAGGCGTCAAAATTGTCCCGCAGGGTTACCAGTGGACCGTCGAACGCTTCGGTCGCTACACCAATACCCTTCAGCCGGGTTTAAGCCTGATCGTCCCGTTCATGGACAGAATTGGGCGCAAGATCAACATGATGGAGCAGGTGCTGGATATCCCTTCTCAGGAAGTCATCTCCAAGGATAACGCCAACGTCACCATCGATGCGGTGTGCTTTATTCAGGTGATTGATGCGCCAAAAGCGGCCTATGAGGTGAGCAACCTGGAGCTGGCGATCGTCAACCTGACCATGACCAACATCCGTACCGTGCTTGGCTCGATGGAGCTGGATGAAATGCTCTCCCAGCGCGACAGCATTAATACCCGCCTGCTGCACATTGTGGATGAAGCCACCAATCCGTGGGGGATCAAAGTGACACGCATTGAGATCCGCGACGTGCGCCCACCGGCAGAGCTGATTGCTTCCATGAACGCGCAGATGAAGGCCGAGCGTACCAAGCGTGCCTATATTCTTGAAGCCGAAGGGGTGCGTCAGGCTGAAATCCTGAAAGCGGAAGGGGAAAAACAGTCGCAGATCCTGAAAGCCGAGGGCGACCGTCAGTCTGCCTTCCTCCAGGCGGAAGCGCGTGAACGTTCGGCAGAAGCGGAAGCCCGCGCGACGCAAATGGTCTCCGAGGCGATTGCCGCCGGGGATATCCAGGCCGTGAACTACTTCGTCGCACAAAAATATACCGATGCGCTGAAGGAGATCGGCTCCGCGAACAACAGCAAAGTGGTGATGATGCCGCTGGATGCCAGCAGCCTGATGGGGTCTATCGCCGGAATTGCCGAACTGATCAAAGACGGCGGAAACGAGCGTAAAAAATGATTGAGCTCATCGTTGCACATCCTCATGCGTTCTGGCTAAGCCTTGGCGGACTGCTGCTGGCCGCCGAGATGCTTGGCGGCAACGGTTATCTGCTGTGGAGCGGGGTTGCCGCGGTGATTACCGGGCTGGTCGTCTGGCTGCTGCCTGTCGGCTGGGAGTGGCAGGGCGCGCTGTTTGCCGTGCTGACGCTGCTGGCCGCCTGGCTGTGGTGGCGCTGGCTGAACAAACGGGTGAAGGCGCAGAAGCCGGTCGACGCGCATCTCAACCAGCGTGGGCAGCAGATCGTGGGTAAACGCTTTACGCTTGATAACACGCTAATAAACGGACGCGGTCATATGCGCGTGGGGGACAGTTCGTGGCCGGTGGTGGCCGATGATGACCTCAGCGCCGGCACGCGGGTTGAGGTCATCGCGGTGGAAGGTATTACCCTGCGGGTTAAAGCCTGTTAGGCGTGGGTTTTACGGTGGCAGCAGCCGGAAAGATTGTCGATAATCGGGCACTCGGCACTGTCATCTCCCGGGCAGGATTCTGCCAGCTGTAACAGTTGCTCACGCATCGCCTGTAATTCGATGATATGGCGTTCGATCTCCGCCACTTTTTCCAGCGTACGTTTTTTCACGTCGGCACTGTGGCGTTTCGGATCGTTAAACAGGTTAACCAGCTCGCCGCACTCTTCAAGGTTAAATCCTACCTGTCTTGCCTGGCGCAGTAACGTCAGTTCATCAAGATGCAGCTGCGTATAGCTGCGGTAGCCGTTCTCACTGCGCAACGGTGGCGTCACCAGCCCTTTTTCCTCATAAAAGCGAATCGCTTTGCTGGTTAAGCCGGTTTTTTTCGCAACATCGCTGATATTCACATTTCCCCCTTGACCTTCCCCTTGATGGAAGGTTTAACCTTCATAACAGTTAGCGAAAAGCAGAGTGAAGGTCAACAATTGACCAGAACATTATACGGGAGTTTTGTTATGTCTCACACTATTGACCTGACACTGGAAGGCCTCTCCTGCGGCCACTGTGTCAAACGCGTTAAAGAAAGCCTGGAGCAGCGTCCTGACGTGGAAAGCGCTGAGGTGACTATCGATCATGCCGCCGTGACCGGCAGCGCCAGCGCCGACGCGCTGATTGATACCATTAAACAGGCCGGTTACGGGGCGGAGTTAAGCCACCCAAAGGCTAAACCGCTGGCAGAGTCATCATCCCCGTCGGAAGCACTGACAGCGGCCACTCCTGAGCTTCCGGTAGCTGATGACATTGATGACAGCCAACAACTGCTGATCAACGGCATGAGCTGCGCCAGCTGCGTTTCCCGGGTACAAAACGCCTTACTGGCGGTACCGGGTGTAGCACAGGCACGGGTAAACCTGGCGGAGCGTACTGCGCTGGTGATGGGCAGCGCCTCCGCCGCAGAGTTAGTGCAGGCCGTGGAGAAAGCGGGCTACGGGGCGGAGGCCATCGAAGATGATGCCGAGCGCCGCGAGCGCCAGCAGGAAACGGCTGTCGCCACCATGAAGCGCTTCCGCTGGCAGGCGATTGTCGCCCTGCTGGTCGGTATTCCGGTGATGGTGTGGGGCATGATGGGTGACAACATGATGGTCACCGCTGACAACCGCACCCTGTGGCTGGTGATTGGTCTGATTACCCTTGCGGTGATGGTGTTTGCAGGCGGGCATTTCTATACCAGCGCCTGGAAGAGCCTGAAAAACCGCACCGCGACGATGGATACCCTGGTCGCCCTCGGGACCGGCGCGGCGTGGCTCTATTCGATGAGCGTTAACGTCTGGCCGCAGTGGTTCCCGATGGAGGCGCGCCATCTCTATTATGAAGCGAGTGCGATGATTATCGGCCTGATCAACTTAGGCCATATGCTGGAAGCCCGCGCCCGTCAGCGTTCCTCGAAAGCGCTGGAAAGATTACTCGATTTAACCCCGCCGACGGCCCGCGTGGTCACGGACGACGGGGAAAAAAGCGTTCCGCTCTCAGAGGTACAGCCGGGAATGACGCTGCGCCTGACCACCGGCGACCGCGTGCCCGTCGACGGTGAAATCACCCAGGGCGATGCCTGGCTGGATGAAGCGATGCTGACCGGCGAGCCGATTCCTCAGCAGAAATCTCAGGGCGACGCCGTGCATGCCGGTACGGTCGTGCAGGACGGCAGCGTGCTGTTCCGCGCCAGCGCGGTCGGGAGCCATACCACGCTGTCACGCATCATTCGCATGGTCCGCCAGGCGCAGAGCAGTAAGCCGGAGATTGGTCAGCTTGCCGATAAAATCTCCGCCATTTTTGTGCCGGTGGTCGTCGGTATTGCCCTGCTGAGCGCGGCGATCTGGTATTTCTTCGGCCCGGCGCCGCAGATTGTCTACACCCTGGTGATCGCCACCACGGTGCTGATCATCGCCTGCCCTTGTGCCCTTGGCCTGGCCACGCCGATGTCGATTATCTCTGGCGTCGGACGCGCCGCCGAATTTGGCGTACTGGTCCGTGATGCTGACGCCCTGCAACGGGCAAGCACGCTGGACACCCTTGTCTTTGATAAAACCGGCACGCTCACCGAGGGCAAACCGCAGGTGGTGGCCGTCAGTACCGTTGGCTGTACGGAGACGGATGCCCTGCGCCTGACCGCCGCGCTGGAACAAGGCTCCAGCCACCCGCTGGCGCGCGCCATCCTGGAGAAAGCCGGTGATGCCCGTCTGCCGCAGGTAAGTAACTTCCGCACCCTGCGCGGTTTAGGGGTCAGCGGTGAAGCCGAAGGCCATACGCTGCTGCTGGGAAACCAGGCACTGCTGACTGAACACGGCGTTGATACGTCCGCGCTGGACGCAGAGCTGAACGCGCAGGCCTCTCAGGGCGCGACGCCGGTTCTGCTGGCGAGGGATGGTCAGGTGGCGGCGCTACTGGCCGTGCGCGATCCGTTACGCCAGGACAGCGTAGATGCCTTACAGCGCCTGCACCGCGCGGGCTATCGTCTGGTGATGCTGACCGGGGACAATCCGACCACCGCCAACGCCATCGCCAAAGAAGCCGGTATTGATGAGGTGATCGCGGGCGTGCTGCCGGACGGCAAAGCGGACGCCATCAAGAACCTGCAAAGTCAGGGTCGCCAGGTGGCGATGGTGGGCGACGGCATCAACGACGCCCCGGCGCTGGCGCAGGCTGACGTAGGTATTGCGATGGGCGGCGGGAGCGATGTCGCCATTGAAACCGCGGCGATCACCCTGATGCGCCACAGCCTGATGGGCGTGGCGGACGCGCTGGCGATTTCGAAAGCCACGTTGCGCAACATGAAGCAGAACCTGCTGGGGGCGTTCGTCTATAACTCGCTCGGCATTCCGATTGCCGCCGGGATTTTGTGGCCGCTGACCGGTACCCTGCTGAACCCGGTTGTTGCGGGTGCGGCGATGGCGCTCTCGTCAATTACCGTGGTGAGCAACGCTAACCGTCTGCTGCGGTTTAAACCGAAAGATTGAACCTTGTACCCGTACGCGCTAGCATGAACCTTTCCGTTTATGGAGCGCGTATGGGTCTGTTTAATCGTATAAAAACATCGTTTCGCGCCCTTTTTCCCCGCCGTTATGCCTGGCCCGGTATGGATATTTCGCTTCCGGGCGGGCAGCATCTGCACCTGGTGGGAAGCATTCATATGGGCACGCAGGATATGTCCCCCCTGCCCTCCGGCCTGATTAAACTACTGAAGCGCGCCGACGCGCTGATCGTCGAAGCCGACATCTCCGGCCATGAATCGCCCTTTGCCGGGCTGGAAAGCGACCGCCCCCTGGCGGAACGTCTTAACGAGACGCAGCTGGCTGAGCTTACCCGTCTTGCGGATGAGACCGGCGTCTCGCTCTCAATGCTCGACACCCTGCCCCTGTGGCAAATTGCCATGGTGCTACAGGCAACCCAGGCGCAGCGCCTGGGGCTGCGCGGCGATTACGGTATCGATTATCAACTGCTGAATGCGGCAAGGGCGCGCAACCTGTCCGTTATTGAACTGGAAGGCACGGACAGCCAGATTGCGCTCCTTCGCCAGCTTCCCGATGACGGCCTGATGCTACTGGATGATACCCTGACCCACTGGCACACCAACGCGCGTCTGCTGCAAACGATGATTGGCTGGTGGCTGGATGCGCCGCCCGCAGACGGTAAGCTGGCGTTACCGTCGACGTTCAGTGAATCGTTGTATGATGTGCTGATGAACGCGCGCAACCAGGCGTGGCGGGAGACGCTATATGCCCTGCCTGCCGGTCGTTATGTTGTCGCGGTTGGCGCGTTGCATTTGTACGGAGAAGGGAATTTGCCGTCGCTGCTGAAATAAAAAAATGGCCAATATCTCTATTGGCCCGTCAAAGAGGAATTTCATCGTTTTTATTATACCGAAGTGACCTTCGGCTACGCCGATTGTCGCTCAAAGTAACCATCACTGCCAATACTATTGCGCAAGATGGTGCTATTTTTTAGACAAACGTCAGGCGTATGCTGCTGGCATGAATCGTCTGTCGTAAGAAGGATAGCCATGACTCCCGCCGTTAAATTACTCGAAAAAAACAAAATTTCTTTCCGGATCCACACCTACGATCACGATCCGAACGAAACCAACTTTGGTGATGAAGTGGTGCGCAAGCTGGGGCTGAACGCGGACCAGGTCTACAAAACGCTGCTGGTCGCGGTGAACGGCGATATGAAGCACCTCGCCGTAGCAGTAACGCCCGTCGCCGGACAGCTTGATCTGAAGAAAGTGGCCAAAGCGCTGGGAGCGAAAAAGGTCGATATGGCAGACCCGATGGTTGCGCAACGCACAACGGGTTATCTGGTCGGCGGGATCAGCCCGCTCGGCCAGAAAAAGCGTCTGCCCACACTGATCGATGCGCCTTCGCAAGAATTTGAAACGATCTATATTTCTGGCGGCAAACGCGGGCTGGATATCGAACTGTCCGCAGGCGATCTGGCGAAAATGCTGGACGCGAAATTTGCGGATATTGCGCGCCGGGATTGAGAAAATTGCCCGGTGGCGCTGCGAGGTAAAAGCAAAACGGTAACAGGCGTTACCGTTTTTTGTGTTCGCGCCCTCTCCCGGTGGGAGAGGGTTGGGGTGAGGGCATCAGGCCGCACAACACTACTGCCAGCTCACCTCACCTTTCGGCTCATACGCGTTCACGTCAATCGGTGAATTTTGCTGGATAAACTGCTTCAACACTTCCGCATCAATAAACCCGGTATTTACATAGCCCGGTTTGTTATCGATATGCGGATAGCCGTCGCCGCCGGTGGCGTTAAAGCTTAACGTTGCCAGGCGGTAGGTTTTCGCCGTATCAACCGGTTCGCCTTTGATTTTGAGATCGTTAAGCTTACCGTCCTTCGCGACGAAGCTGACGTTAGCAAACTGCGGATACGCCCCGGAATCTGGCTTCATCTGCGCCACGGCGGTCAGGTAGTCAATCACCTCCATCCCGCTCATGTCCGCATAGACCACCACGTTGCCAAACGGCTGCACTTTGAGCACGTCTTTATAGGTGATGTCTCCGCCTTCGATGGAGTCACGAATACCGCCGCCGCTCATCACGGCGAAATCCGCATTCGTGCGCGCCATCTGCGCGGCCAACACCAGACGCCCCATATTGGTCTGCACGAAGCGGACTTTGCTGCGGTCTCCTTCCAGTCGTCCGTTAAGCGTGCCAATCTTCACGTCCAGCTGCGCTTTCCCTTTGCTCTGGAACGGCGTCAGCAGAGAGAGCATCTGCTGGTTTTCAGCGATCTCTGGCGTGTAGAGTACCCGCTCGCTTTTGCCGTCCGGGTAGGTCACTTTCTTCTTCAGGTTGACCGGGATGAGCTGATAGTGCACCAGCTTCATCTCGCCGTTACGGAATTCGAAATCCGCGCGGCCAACGTATTTACCCCACTCGTGGGCCTGTACAATCCAGATCCCGTTCTGACGATCCGGCGCGCACGGCGTGCCGGGCACATAATCTACCTGCTTTTTATTCTCAGAAGCCATGCAGACCGGATCCTGCGAATGACCGCCCACAATCATCGCCAGCGAGCCCGCTGGAAGGCTGCGCGCCATCTCCACGTCGCCCGGCGCGTTAGAGCCGTGCTGACCGTTATCGTAATGTCCCATGTGGGTGGTCGCGATAATCACATCCGGTTTTTCATTCTGCTGCAACTCCTGGATCACCAGCTTCGCTTCGTCCGCCGGTTTACGGAATTCGATGTCGGTGAAAAATTCAGGGTTGCCAATTTTGGCCGTATCGTCGGTGGTTAAGCCGATGACCGCGATCTTCAGATCCTGACGCTTGAACAGCGCCCACGGTTTAAACAAGCGCTCGCCGGTGCTTTTCTGATAAATATTGGCGGAAAGGAACGGGAATTTGGACCACTTCTCCTGCTGGCGCAACACGCTCAGCGGATTATCAAACTCGTGGTTTCCGACCGCCATCGCATCGTAACCAATTAAATTCATGCCGCGGAAATCAGGCTCGGCATCCTGCAAATCAGATTCCGGTACGCCGGTATTAATATCCCCGCCCGACAGCAACAGCACGCTGCCGCCCTGGGCCGCGACCTCTTTACGAATGCCGTCCACCAGCGTTTTTTGCGCCGCCAGGCCATATTCACCGTATTCGCTGCGCCAGAAATGGCCGTGATGATCGTTAGTATGCAGAATGGTAATTTTATAGGTTTTATCTTTTTCATACGCCTGCGCGGGCAGGCTTGTTAGCCCCCATGCGGCGATGAGCGCCAGCGCGACGCCACGCTTCATTAACTTCATCTTCTCTCTCCCTGACCCATAGACAAACGCAAAAATTACAGTGACTCACAAGAATAGACAAATAAGTTTTCAGAATTGCGACTTTCTTCAAATGTCACGGACGGGTATGTTAGTCGGATAATAATTACTCCCTGCATCTCTAATAACAAATCGACGTGGTATTTATGGCAATCAGTGAATCAACCCAGCCCGTCCAGGGCGCTCCGGCGTCGCCGCCGAAATCGCGCACTTCCTTTAAAGTATTAGGCGCAATCAGTCTCTCTCATCTGCTCAACGACATGATCCAGTCGCTGATTCTGGCGATCTACCCGCTGTTGCAGTCTGAGTTCTCATTAACCTTCGTGCAGATCGGAATGATCACCCTGACCTTCCAGCTGGCCTCTTCGCTGCTACAGCCGGTGGTGGGCTACTGGACGGACAAATACCCGATGCCATGGTCGCTGCCCATTGGGATGTGCTTCACCCTGAGCGGGCTAGTGCTGCTGGCCATGGCGGGCAGCTTTGAGGCGGTACTGGTTGCCGCGGCGCTGGTGGGAACCGGTTCATCGGTGTTCCATCCGGAATCGTCCCGCGTGGCGCGTATGGCCTCCGGCGGACGCCACGGGCTGGCGCAGTCTCTGTTCCAGGTGGGGGGGAACTTTGGTAGCTCCCTCGGTCCTCTGCTGGCGGCGGTGATTATCGCGCCCTACGGTAAAGGCAACGTGGCGTGGTTTGTGCTGGCCGCGCTGCTGGCGATTGTCGTCCTGGCGCAAATCAGCCGCTGGTATGCCGCGCAGCATCGCGTAAATAAGGGAAAACCTGCCGCGAAGATAACCAACCCCCTTCCGCGCAATAAGGTGATCCTTGCCGTCAGTGTGCTGCTGGTGCTGATTTTCTCGAAATATTTTTATATGGCGAGCATCAGCAGCTATTACACCTTCTATCTGATGCAAAAATTCGGATTATCGGTACAAAACGCCCAGTTCCACCTCTTTGCCTTCCTGTTTGCGGTGGCGGCAGGCACGGTGATTGGCGGCCCTGTGGGGGATAAAATCGGACGTAAATATGTGATTTGGGGCTCTATCCTCGGCGTTGCACCGTTTACGCTTGTTTTACCCTACGCAACGCTGGAATGGACCGGAATATTGACGGTGATTATTGGTTTTATTCTCGCATCGGCATTTTCAGCCATCCTGGTCTACGCGCAGGAGCTGCTGCCGGGACGTATCGGTATGGTTTCCGGCCTCTTTTTCGGTTTTGCCTTTGGCATGGGCGGCCTTGGCGCAGCCGTGTTAGGGATGGTTGCCGACCACACCAGCATCTTCCTGGTCTATAAAATCTGCGCTTTCCTGCCACTTCTGGGGATGTTGACCATATTCCTGCCTGACAACCGTCATAAAGCGTAACTTCACGGCTGCCAAAGTTAAACTTTGGCAGCCGGATAACCTGATGCCATAAGGCTTTCCTCTCCCTCCCCTCAGCAAATTTATCAAAATCTGCCTTTTTTCATGCTTATTGTCTTTTTATTGTGTTTTCAACAATTATTCATAAACATAAGCGTAAAAATTGTCATAAACTATTAATCGGCTTTTTGGTATTTGCACCAAAAATGGATCACCCATCGCAAAAGGAGACGGAATGCACCACGCCACACCGCTTATCACCACCATTGTTGGTGGACTTGTGCTCGCTTTTATTCTCGGCATGATTGCCAATAAACTGCGTATTTCGCCCCTGGTAGGCTATTTGCTGGCGGGCGTGCTGGCAGGGCCCTTTACGCCGGGTTTTGTCGCAGATACCAAACTGGCGCCTGAGCTGGCGGAATTAGGCGTGATCCTGCTGATGTTTGGCGTCGGGCTGCATTTTTCCCTGAAGGATCTGATGGCGGTAAAGTCGATCGCCATACCGGGAGCGATCGCCCAGATAGGGGTGGCGACGCTGCTGGGCATGGCGCTTTCGGCGGTGCTGGGCTGGTCAATCATGACCGGTATCGTATTTGGGCTGTGTCTTTCAACCGCCAGTACCGTGGTGCTGCTGCGCGCGCTTGAAGAGAGGCAGCTGATAGACAGCCAGCGCGGGCAAATCGCGATAGGCTGGCTGATTGTTGAAGATCTGGTAATGGTGTTGACGCTGGTTCTGCTGCCCGCCGTCGCCGGGATGATGGAAAAAGAGAATATCGGCTTCGCCTCGCTGGCGCTGGATATGAGCATTACCATCGGTAAGGTTGTGGCGTTTATCGCCATCATGATGCTGGTGGGCCGCCGTCTGGTGCCGTGGATAATGTCCCGCAGCGCCGCCACGGGCTCGCGTGAACTGTTCACGCTTTCAGTCCTTGCGCTGGCGCTGGGCATTGCCTTTGGCGCCGTCGAGCTGTTTGACGTCTCCTTTGCGCTGGGCGCGTTCTTCGCCGGGATGGTGCTGAACGAGTCCGAGCTGAGCCACCGCGCCGCGCACGATACCCTGCCGCTGCGGGATGCATTCGCGGTGCTGTTCTTCGTCTCCGTCGGGATGCTGTTCGACCCGTTGATCCTCATCCAGCAGCCGCTGGCCGTGCTGGGTACGCTGGCAATCATCATCTTTGGTAAGTCCGTTGCCGCCTTCTTCCTGGTGCGGATGTTCGGTCACTCGCCGCGCACGGCGCTGACCATCGCCGCCAGCCTGGCGCAGATTGGCGAGTTCGCCTTTATTCTTGCCGGTCTGGGGATGGCCCTGAACCTGCTGCCACAGGCGGGGCAAAATCTGGTGCTGGCGGGGGCGATCCTCTCCATCATGTTGAACCCGGTATTGTTTGCCCTGCTGGAGAAATATCTCGAGAAGACCGAAACCCTCGAAGAGCTGACGCTGGAAGAGGCGACAGAAGAAGAGAAACAGATCCCGGTGGATATCTGCAACCACGCGCTGCTGGTCGGTTTTGGCCGCGTCGGCAGCCTGCTGGGTGAAAAACTGATGGCTCAGGGCATTCCACTTGTAGTGATTGAAACGTCACGCACCCGCGTCGACGAACTTCGCGAGCGCGGCATCCGCGCGGTGCTGGGCAACGCGGCTAACGAAGAGATTATGAATCTGGCGCATCTGGACTGCGCTCGCTGGCTGCTGCTCACTATCCCGAACGGTTACGAGGCTGGCGAGATTGTCGCCACAGCCCGTGAAAAATGCCCGCATATCGAAATCATTGCCCGCGCCCATTATGATGACGAAGTGGAGTACATCACCGAGCGCGGCGCGAATCAGGTGGTGATGGGTGAGCGTGAGATTGCGAATACGATGCTGACAATGCTGACGAAACCGCCGGTTGAAGAGGCAGTAACGGGGTAAGTTTTGTGCTGCCTGATGCCCTCACCCTGACCCTCTCCCGCAGGGAGAGGGAACAAACACTAAAAACGGCAACCACAGGTTGCCGTTTTACTTTTACCTGTCCCAATAAGCCTCTTCGAGGCTGTCTTCCCGTTCCGGCAGCCCCCGCGTTAAGCGCGGAGAATGCTGGTTCAGCACCTGATAACTCACGCGGTTCGCGTACTTACACACCTGCGCCAGCGAGGAATAGGTCAGCCAGTCGAAGGTATGTTTGCTGGAATTCGGCACGTTGGTTTTGTGGTAGGCGTTGGCGGTAATGTCGTGCAGCAGCGCGGCCAGCGCGCCGTCGCCCGCGCCGTTAGTGTTCATGATCTTCTCAGGGCCACCCATATACGGTGCGATGTGAGAGAAGATACGCAGCGGGTTGATGCAGTCTTTATGACGCATAGCGCGGCTGAACTCATACTGGTTAAATTCGGCGATTGCGCCCGGCAGCAGCGGGTGCTGGGTTTTACGCTTGCTCTCTTCTTCCGTGAAGCCCGCCATGTACAGCCCGACCGGCCCGGCGGTGCAGAGCACCAGGTCCACCCAGTCCAGCGCCTTATCAGACGCCAGCAGCGGATCGCTTTCGCCGGTCAGCGCTTCGGCTTCTTCTTCATTCATCGCCAGAATCGAGACGTGTTCTTTCAGGAAGGCCTGCCACCACTCCGGGTTGCCGGCAATGACGAATTTGGTGCCCAGCGTCAGAACCACAGGCACGTTGTATTTCTTCGCGTACTCAATTGCCTTCATGGTTGCGTCCGGCATTGGTTCGCCCGGCTTGCAGCGCACCAGATAGGAGGTCAGTACCAGCGCAGACGCGCCCGCGATCACCTCTTCCGGGATACTTTCAGCGCGCAGCTTATTCATATGGCCGGGGCTGATGGCAAAGGTACGCTCGCCGGAATCGCTTATCAGCGTAAAGCAGCGGCCAATCGGCCCGTCAACGCCCTGTAAATAGTTCAGATCGGTGCGGCTGGAGGTATTGCACAGGTAGCGGTAGGCGTAGCCACCGATTTCGATATTGCTGCACATCACGCCAAGCAGCACCGAGCGGTCGTCTGCCAGTACGGAGTAGTTGTGCATGGTGTTGCCGATAGTGCCGCCGGCAAACTGGTGGGTGATAAGATTTTCGCGCACCAGCTCCTGATACAGCGCTTCAGCAACGTCATCCTCAATCACCAGCGAGTGCCCGGCGCTCAGACCGTAACGTGCGACAAACGCATCATCCACTTTGGCTTCAATGTCCACCAGCGTCTGATCGATACCGACCACCCAGGCAGCGCTGGTTTCGCTTTCCTGCTGAATTTGCTGTAACAGCGGATCGCGGGCATCGACGGGGAAATAGTGTTTGGACTTACGTTTACCGGGAAATTTCATGGTCTGAACTGTGCAAAGAATACGGGCCGGGAATGGTAGCACAAACCCGGCCCGTAACGCGATCAGCGGCGGGTGGTGACCAGTGACACCATCATGTCGATGTGTTCAGGGGAGTCGTTAAGCGCAGGAATATATTCGTATTTCGTTCCGCCCGCCTCCATAAAGAACTCTTTGTTCTGGACGGCAATTTCTTCCAGCGTTTCCAGACAGTCCGCCGAGAAGCCCGGCGACATCACCTGAATGTGCTTCACGCCCTTCTCGCCCAGCATTTTTAGCGTTTCATCAGTATACGGGGTCAGCCAAGGTTCACGGCCGAAGCGCGACTGGAAGGTCATCATCACCTTCTCAGGCGGCAGGCCGAGGGCGGAGACCAGCTCGCGGGTGGTATCGCGGCAACGCTGGGGGTAATCGTCCCCTTCGTTCGCGAAACGCTGCGGAATACCGTGATAGGAGAGCAGCAGCAGATCCGGCTCGCCGTGTTTTTCAAACGACGCGCGCACGCTGCTGGCAAGCGCCTGAATGTACAGCTCGTTATCGGCGTAGTCGCGGATAAAGGTGATACCCGGTATACGGCGGCGGGTCGCCAGAATGCGCCCCAGTTCGTCCCAGACGGCAGCTACCGTGGAGCACGAATACTGCGGATATAGAGCCAGCACCACAATGTGTTCAACGCCCTGCGCCAGCAGAGAGTCAACGGCGCTTTCCAGGGACGGCTTACCGTAGCTCATGCCGAGCGCAACGGGCATGTCCGGCAGGCGGGCGGCCAGCGCCTTCTCCTGACGACGGCTGTACACCATCAGCGGCGAGCCCTCTTCCATCCACACGGACTGATAGAGCTTTGCCACACGCGGGGAACGAATCGGCAGAATGACGCCACGCAGCAGTGGCCACCACAGCAGTCTTGGGGTATCCACGACGCGCGTGTCGCTTAAAAATTGTCGCAGGTAGCGTTTTACCGCCGCTGGAGTAGGTGCTTCTGGGGTGCCCAGATTGGCAAGCAGGATGCCGGTTTTCGCCTGACTCATTCACGCCTCTTAACCATTTGATAGGCTGTCAATTGTAGCGGAAATGCGTTTAAACGAAACCCATTGCTGCAATAGGTAAGATGAGAATTTTTCTCACCCGGGGCTCCGGGTGAGAGAGGTGCGCTTAGCCGAGAATTTTTTCCAGCTCTGCACGTACGTCAGCCACGGCTTTGGTGCCGTCCACTTTCGCGTATTTGGTGTTACCCGCCTGCGCTTCTTTGGTGTAGTAGCCGATCAGCGGTGCGGTCATCTGATGGTATTCCACCAGGCGTTTACGCACGGTTTCTTCCTGATCGTCTTTACGGGTGGTCAGCTCTTCGCCGGTCACGTCGTCTTTGCCTTCAACCTTAGGTGGGTTGAATTTAATGTGGTAAACGCGGCCAGAAGCAGCGTGTACGCGACGGCCAACGATACGGTCAACGATCAGCTCGTCCGGTACGTCGAACTCCAGCACGTAATCCACGTTGATGCCCGCTTCTTTCATGGCGTCAGCCTGAGGAATGGTGCGCGGGAAGCCGTCCAGCAGGAAACCATTGCGGCAGTCTTCCTGAGCAATGCGCTCTTTTACCAGCGCGATAACCAGTTCGTCGGTCACCAGCTTGCCTGCGTCCATGATGTCTTTAGCTTGTTTGCCCAGCTCGGAGCCAGATTTAACAGCGGCACGCAGCATGTCACCAGTAGAGATTTGCGGAATACCGTATTTCTCCATGATGAACTGAGCCTGAGTTCCCTTACCCGCGCCCGGAGCGCCAAGCAGAATAATACGCATTGCGAAAATCCCCTCAAATGTCGATTCAATTTTTCAAAAGCGCTAAACAATACCACCAGAACGGGTATCGCTCAAGGAAGGCGGGGAGGCTGAAACGGTTAATGAGGGGAGATAATTTGGGAGAGTGCGGTCTGGTGCCCTCACCCCGGCCCTCTCCCACGGGGAGAGGGAGAAGACCAGGGGAGACGTGGTCAGTTACGCCAGCAGCAGCGCATTCACACGTTTAATGAACAGGTTAGGATCTTCCAGCGTACCGCGCTCGGCCAGCAGGGACTGATCCAGCAGCAGTTCAACCCACTCCGCAAAGCGGGCGTCGTCCTGGGTATCCGCCGCGCGTTTCACCAGCGGGTGATCCGGATTAAGCTCAAAGATATATTTCACATCCGGCACGGCCTGGCCCGCCGCAGCGAACAGTTTCGCCATCTGGGTGCTCATTTCGTCCGCATCGGTGGTGACAATGGCTGGCGTATCGGTCAGACGGTGCGTGAAGCGCACCTCTTTCACGCGGTCACCCAGCAGGGTTTTCACGCGCTCAATGAACGGCTCCAGCGCCTTCTCGGCTTCTTTCGCGCTTTCGTCCACTTCATCTGCCAGCTTGTCGATGGACTCGTCGGCTTTGGCAACGGACTGGAACGCCTTACCGTCGAACTCGGTCAGGTAGTTCATCATCCATTCGTCGATGCGGTCAGACAGCAGCAGCACTTCGATGCCTTTCTTACGCAGCAGCTCCAGGTGCGGGCTGCTCTTCGCTGCCGCATAGCTGTCGGCGGTGATGTAGTAGATCTTCTCCTGCCCTTCTTTCATGCGGGAGACGTACTCTTCCAGCGACACGGTCTGGGCGGAGGAGTCGTTGTGCGTAGAGGCGAAGCGCAGCAGTTTAGCGATAGCTTCCACATTCGCGGTGTCTTCCGCCGGACCTTCTTTCAGCACCAGGCCAAACTGTTTCCAGAAGGTCTGGTATTTTTCCGCATCGTCCTTCGCCAGTTTTTCCAGCATCTGCAACGCACGTTTGGTCAGGGCGTTACGCAGGTTACGGGTGACGGTGCTGTCCTGAAGGATTTCACGCGAGACGTTCAGCGGCAGATCGTTGGAATCGATCAGACCACGCACAAAGCGCAGGTAGTTCGGCATGAACTGCTCGGCGTCGTCCATAATGAACACGCGCTGCACGTACAACTTCAGGCCGTGCTTGTGATCGCGGTTCCACATGTCCCATGGTGCCTGCGCCGGAATGTACAGCAGGCTGGTGTACTCCTGCTTCCCTTCCACACGGTTGTGGCTCCAGGTCAGCGGATCGGTGAAGTCGTGGGCAATGTGCTTGTAGAACTCATTGTACTCGTCGTCTTTAATTTCAGCTTTGTTACGCGTCCACAGCGCCTGCGCCTTGTTGATTTTCTCCCAGGAAACCACGGTTTCGCCGTCTTTCTCTTCCTGTTTTTCAATCTCAACCGGCAGCGCGATGTGGTCGGAATACTTGCTGATGATGGAGCGTACGCGCCAGTCGTTCAGGAAATCGTCTTCGCCTTCACGCAGGTGCAGGGTGATTTCGGTGCCGCGATCCGCTTTGGTGATGTCATCAACGGTGTACTCGCCTTCCCCTTTGGATTCCCACAGCACGCCGTTCTCGGCGCTGTCGCCCGCGGCGCGAGTGCGCACGGTGACTTTGTCCGCCACGATGAACGCCGAGTAGAAGCCTACGCCGAACTGACCAATCAGCTGGCTGTCTTTCGCCTGGTCAGAGCCCATGGACTCAAGGAACGCTTTGGTGCCGGATTTGGCGATGGTCCCGAGGTGGTCGATCACCTCGTCGCGGTTCATCCCGATGCCGTTATCGGCAATCGTCAGGGTGCGGTTCTCTTTATTGAACGAGACGCGCACGCGCAGTTCGCCGTCGCCTTCATACAGATCCGGGTTAGACAGCGCGCGGAAGCGCAGCTTGTCCGCCGCATCGGAGGCGTTGGAAATCAGCTCACGCAGGAAAATTTCTTTGTTGGAATACAGGGAATGGATCATCAGGTGCAGAAGCTGTTTTACTTCTGACTGGAAACCACGGGTTTCTTGTCCTTTCATCTAAGTCGACCTCAACAATGCCATTTAATGGGGTTGTAAAACGTTGAGTGAGAGATGGGGATAAAGGGGGAAATTTTCAAGCGGAGGCCGCGCGCGCAGCCTCCGTTTGGTCAGAAAATAATCTTGTGACGTCCGGCCAGCGAGTGCGACAGCGTGGTGCCGTCGACCATCTCCAGCTCACCGCCGACCGGCACGCCGTGGGCGATGCGGCTGGCGTCAACGCCGTACTGCGCGCACAGTTCGGCGATGTAGTTGGCGGTTGCCTCCCCTTCCACCGTGGGGTTGGTGGCGAGGATCACCTCTTTGATGGTTTCCGACTCCAGGCGCTGCTCCAGACGATCGAGACCGATATCGTCCGGGCCGATGCCGTCCAGCGGGGAGAGATGCCCCATCAGCACAAAATAGCGGCCGGAAAACTGCCCGGTTTGTTCGATGGCGTAGATGTCCGCCGGACTCTCCACCACGCAAATCTGACCGTTTTCCTGACGACGCGGGTTCGTGCAGATGTTGCATACGTCCTGCTCGGTAAAGGTACGGCAATCCGCACAGTGACCAATTTCTGACATGGCGCGGGTCAGAGCCTGCGCCAGGCGCATCCCGCCGCTGCGGTCGCGCTGCAATAGCGTAAACGCCATACGCTGCGCCGACTTCGGGCCAACGCCCGGCAGGCAGCGCAGTGCTTCCATTAACTGCGTGAGCAGCGGACTGGTTTGCATCAGAATGGCATCTTAAAGCCCGGCGGCAGTTGCATACCGCTGGAAACAGAGGCCATTTTCTCTTTCTGGGTTTCGTCGATACGGCGAGCGGCATCGTTAAACGCGGCTGCAACCAGATCTTCCAGCATCTCTTTGTCGTCTTCGAGCAGGCTCGGGTCGATTTCCACGCGACGGCAGTTATGCGCACCGTTGATGGTCACCTTGACCAGACCGGCACCGGATTCACCCGTGACTTCCAGCTGAGCGATCTCTTCCTGCATCTTCTGCATTTTTTCCTGCATCTGCTGAGCCTGCTTCATCAGGCCACCCAGACCGCCTTTTCCACCAAACATAGGCTTCTCTCTTCTTTCACGTTAAGGATTACAACCGTAAGTCAGACTCACGATCAAATGGGGCGAATACTCTCTTCATCCAGATCGGCGTCGAAGAACCGGCGCAGGGTCTGGATGTTGTTATCCGCAATTATCGCCTCGCGCGCCTGCGCGAGCTTCTCTTCATAAATGGCCTGACGCCACTCGAGCGGCGTTTTCACCGCCGGATTATCATCTTCAATGATAGTCAATTCAACCGGCACACCCTGTAATGCGGTAAGCGCCTCGGCCAGCGCCTTTTGCGCGCCTGGGGAGTTGAGGTGCCGCTGGCCAGGGCGCAGGTGCAGACGCACCTGATTGCCTTCCTGCTCTTTCCAGGCATTCAGCGCGACCTGCTCCACCAGCTTCGGCAGCTGAAGTTTGCTGACCTCAGCGGCCCAGGCGTCGCGCTCGATGGACTCTTCCGCGAGCTTCGCGGACAGCTCCGGCGTTTTTTCATGCTCCAGCGCCTTTTTCAGCGCTTTTGGCGTGGCGACCACTTCCTTGACCGTTTCAACAACGGTAGTCGCCTTCCAGCGGTATGCCTCTTCTTTCGCCGGGGCTTTTTGCTCGAGCGCGGACGGTGCCGGACGCGACTGCACGCGCTCCGTTACCGAGGCCAGTCGTTCAAGCGCGGCGTTGTTCACCGGCCGCGCTCTTGCAGGCGCTGCCGGTTCACTCTTTTTTGGTTTGGTTGCTCCCTGCGCACGTTGCAACTGGCTTCGTGCGGCAAGCACCGAACTGGTGGCATCCGACAGCGGCACGTTTTGCGGCGGCGGAGATGCCGGTTGCGGTGGCACCTGCTGCGGTGACATTACCGCGGTCGGCGCAACCGGCGCAAAGGACTGCCGGGGCGTTTCCGGCTCCGGCAATGGCTTGCGCGGATGGAAGGCCAGTGCGCGCAGCATCGTCATTTCAACGCCCATCCGGCGATCCGGTGCAAACGGCAGCTCTTTGCGGCCGATCAGCAGCGTCTGATAATAAAGCTGAACGTCAGCCGGCGGCACGGTGCGCGCAAGTTCACGCATCCGCTGCTCAATGGTCGCCATGTCCGCGCCAATGGCCGACGGAGACAGTTGCAGCATCGCCACGCGGTGCAGCAGGCTGAGCATCTCGACCAGCAGCGCTTCCCATTCAATGCCACGGGCGGCGGCATCGTTGACGAGCGTCATCACCCGCTCACCGTTGGCGGCGATCATCGCTTCAATAAGCGACAGCGCCTGATCGTCATCCAGCGTGCCGAGCATGGTGCTGACCGCGTCGGTGGAGAGTTTACCGTCACCGCTGGCAATCGCCTGGTCGGTCAGGCTTAGCGCATCGCGCAGGCTGCCGTCCGCCGCACGGGCCAGCAGTTGCAGCGCGCGCGGTTCATGAACAATGTTCTCTTCATCGAGGATATGCTCAAGCTGAGCGCGGATCTGCTCAACGTCGAGCGCCTTCAGATGGAATTGCAGGCAGCGTGAGAGGATCGTGACCGGCAGCTTTTGCGGATCGGTGGTCGCCAGCAGGAATTTGACATGCGCAGGCGGCTCTTCCAGCGTTTTCAGCAGGGCGTTGAAGCTGTGGCGCGACAGCATGTGCACTTCATCGATCAGATAGACCTTGAAGCGGCCGCGCGCCGGGGCGTACTGCACGTTGTCGAGCAGATCGCGGGTGTCTTCCACTTTGGTGCGCGAGGCGGCGTCGATCTCAATCAGATCGACAAAACGCCCCTGCTCGATCTCACGACAGTTGTCGCACACGCCGCACGGGGTGGCGGTGATCCCGGTTTCGCAGTTCAGACCTTTTGCCAGCAGACGGGCAATAGAGGTTTTACCGACGCCGCGGGTGCCGGAAAAAAGATAGGCGTGATGGATGCGACCTAGCGACAAGCCGTTCGCCAGGGCCGTCAGCACATGTTCCTGACCGACAACGTCGGCAAAGGTTTGTGGTCGCCATTTACGGGCTAACACCTGATAACTCATGGGCAGGCTCTGCAACGCTGGAAGGTGAATTAATGGAGGGGAATGCTATCACAACCTCACCCATTGAGCGAGGTTGTGAGAAACGGGATTAATGACCCGGGAAAGGCACCAGGCTGTAGCTGGTAATACCCTGTTTTTCCAGGCGCTGTTCGCCGCCCAGATCGAACAGATTGATGATGAAGGCCGCGTCGGTCACTTCACCACCCAGGCGACGAATCAGCTTCACGGTCGCTTCGATAGTGCCACCGGTTGCCAGCAGATCGTCCACCACCAGCACTTTGTCGCCAGGCTTAATGGCATCAACGTGGATTTCCAGCTGATCGGTGCCGTATTCCAGCTCATAGCTCTCCGCGATGGTTTCACGCGGCAGTTTGCGCGGCTTACGCACCGGCACAAAACCCACGCCCATCGCCAGCGCAACCGGTGCGCCAAACAGGAAGCCACGGGCTTCAGTACCTACTACTTTGGTGATCCCGGCGTTTTTATAACGCTCAACCAGCAGTTCAATGCTGAGGGCGTACGCTTTCGGGTCTTCCAGCAAGCTGGTGACATCGCGGAAAAGAATGCCAGGTTTTGGATAGTCCTGGATACTTTTGATGCTATTTTTCAGATATTCAAGCTGCTGTGCAGTTGCGGTCATCGGTTTGTGCCTAAATGAAACAGTGTTACTCACGGCGCGCGACGAGTCGGTCAAAGTAACAGTTGTTTAACCTTTGACCAGGCGCACCTGTGCTCGAAAACGGTCGAATTTACTGGCTGTGCGCCATAATTGCAACCGCCATGATGAGGCTTCAGTGCTTTTGTTGCTTTTCATCAACCACGGGGATCCGCCACATAAAGATCAGCAGGCAGGCCAGGATCGCCAGCAGCAGAATGCGCACCCACATCATTTTCACCAGCCATAACGAGACGGCGAAGGTGATCAGGATGAAGGCAATGGCGCGCGGCTTGGCCCCGGGCGGCATAGCCCGGTGTTTTTGCCAGTGCCGCAGGTAGCCGCCGAACCACGAGCGGTACAGAAGCCAGTGGTGAAAACGCGGCGACGAGCGGGCGAAGCACCAGGCGGCCAACAGGATAAACGGGGTGGTCGGCAGCAAGGGCAAAACCACACCCAGCGTACCCAGCACTACCGCGAGCCAGCCAATGATGATTAAAATAGTACGCTGCATAATGCGAATCGTTATCAAACTGAACGGCTACTTTACCACTGGAGAGCGCCTTGAAAACAGCACTGCTTCTTGAGAGGCTGCAAAATCAGCTGATCGCGCTGCGGGCGCAGGCCACACCGCTGATGGGCCACGCCACGCTGAAACCGCGCTTTGACCGGCAGCTCTTCCGCACCCGCAGCACCGTCATTCAGGATTACCTTGCTGAAGCGCAGACCAACCTCGACGAGCTTCGCCACGCGGTTGAGAGTGAACAGCAGGAACAGGTCGCGTGGCTTGCGGAGCATCTTACCGAGCAGATCACCGCCCTGCACCGGGAAATCGCCGCCTGGCCGCTACGGGCGTGGGACAGCGCCTCGCCGGGACTGGGAAAATGGCAGCGCAAGCGGCTGGAGAACCAGGAGTTTGAGCGCCGTCTGTTTGAGATGAAGCGTGAGCGCGAAGCCCGCCTGAACACCAGCGAAACGCTGGAAGAGCAGCAGTTATTAATGCGTGAAATCAGCGCGCTGGAAGGCCGCATCGTTCGCTGCCGTCAGGCGCTGGATGAGATTGAACGCGTCATTGAACGCCTGACCCGTTAACAGGAGCCGCGGATGTCACTGGAAAATGCCCCCGATGAGGTCAAACTGGCCGTCGATTTAATTATGCTGCTGGAGAATCATGCGATCCCGGCTGAGACGGTGCTGAAAGCGCTGGAGATTGTGCGGCGGGATTTTGAGGGGAAACTTCCCCCTCACCCTGCCCTCTCCCCAGAGGGGAGAGGGAAATAATTCAGGCGGGAGTAGGGTCGTCCCCCTTAATCTCGCGCTTCACTTCCGTATGCTCGTCACCTTTCTCGTTACGCAGGTGCACTTCAAGCTGGTTGAAGGCGATATTAATGTTGTTTTCACGACACAGACGGTCAATGGTGCGGTTCAGCTCATCGACGGTGTAGCTGCGATCGCGCAGTTCACGTACGTACAGGCGCAGCTCATGATCCAGCGTGCTTGGCCCGAAGGTGGTGAAGAACACGTCAGGCGCAGGATCGTGCATCACTTTAGGATGTGATTTCGCGGCTTCCAGCAGGACCTCTTTCACTTTATCCAGATCTGAACCGTAGGCCACCCCGAGTCGGATCACCACGCGGGTGGTGGTATCCGAGAGCGACCAGTTGATCAGGCGCTCGGTCACAAAGGCTTTGTTCGGGATGATCACCTCTTTACGATCGAAGTCGGTAATGGTGGTCGCACGGATGCGGATCTTGCTGACGGTCCCGGAGAAGGTGCCGATGGTGACGGTATCGCCGATACGCACCGGACGTTCGAACAGGATAATCAGGCCAGAGACAAAGTTACCGAAGATCTCCTGCAAGCCGAAGCCGAGACCCACCGACAACGCTGCCGCCAGCCACTGGAGTTTATCCCACGAGACGCCCAGCGAACCGAATACCGTCATCGCCCCGACAATAATAATGACGTAGTTCAGGATGGTAGTAATGGCGTACGACGCCCCCTGACGCAGGTTCAGTCTTGAGAGAACCAGCACTTCCAGCAGACCCGGCAGGTTGCGGATCAACGCCCAGGCAACCACTGACGACACCAGCGCAAAGAGCAGGCTGCCCATGGTGACGCTTTTCATTACCGCAGCGCCCGCTTCGGTACCGTTGTATTGCCAGAGCGTGATACTGTCGAGGTAGGCGAAGACGGTAATTAAATCAGACCAGATGGCCCAGAACATCACCGCAAACAGGGCGATCATCACCAGCATGGTAATACGCATCGTTTGCTGGTTGACCTGCTCCAGGGCGATAGTCGGCTCTTCCTGCGGCTCTGCCCCTTCAGCCCCCTCTTTCACCTGATGCTGCCGACGGGCAACAGCACGACGATACGCAATGCGGCGCGCCGCTACGCTCAAACCACGCAGCACGGTCTGGAACAGCAGGTTCCACAAAATCACCAGATAAACCGTTTCGATCCAGCGGCCTGACAGACGCAGCGTGGTATAGAAGTAACCCGTCGCCGTCAGCACCATCAGCGCCAGCGGAATGATCGCCAGCACCGTTACGGTAACCAGACGAAGATTATGGGACTCTTTATCCCGCCAGCTGTCGCGGCACATCGGCCACATAAGGACGGCAATCAGCAGCAGGTTCAGCATAATCACCAGTTGCCCCAGTACGTCATCCATCAGATGCAGCGGCGAAAGCTCGGCCACAACTGACCAGAAGTGCAGCGGCAGCAGCGCGAGGCTGATGCGTACAATCTGGCGACGCCAGTGGCTGGTGAGTTTTTCCGGCATGTTGAAGTGGCGGACGGCGACGCCATCTTTTTCCAGCACTTTCCAGCACAGGCCAAACACCAGCCAGAACAGCGCCAGCTTCTTGCTGAACGCCCACAGCAGATCGCTGATATTCAACTGCATGGTCAGCAGGATCAGGCCCACGGCGAGTATCAACAGGCAGACCGGCAGAGCACGGATCAGATCGATCAGGATCGCTTTCGGGGTGTGCAGCTGGCTGTCGTTACGCAGTTGCCCCACTTCCGAGGCCAGCTTCGCCTGGTACTGTTTCAGCCATTTCAAACGCCAGCGTATTACGCCAGCGATGAGCAACAAAGGCAGTCCCGCCAGGAAGGCAATCATTACCGCAGGCCAGGCTTTCTCCCAGTTCACGGTAATTTTCATGCTTTTTATCTGGGATTTCAGCGTTTCCGGGAAAGATTTAAACCAGTCCCAGTCCATGGGTTTATTGCTGTTCACCCAGAAAATCTGCTGGGTCAGGATCTCCTGGAGGCTTTTAGAAACGCTCACCAGCTGCTGCTGGTTGATTTGCAGGTTAATCGCCATCATCAACTGGTTGCCCAGCTGCTTGTTGAGCTGATCGAGCAGTTCGCGGCGCATGTCCACCACCTGCAACAGCGCGTCGTGAACTTCAGCGTTCACTTCACCTGAATGGCCCTCTTCCACTTTGGCAACGAAGGTATCGCTCTGGAATAGCGCATCGCGCTGCTGGTTGACGTCAAACTGTTCAAGACGCAAATCCGCAATGCGATTGGTCATGTCTTCCAGCTCGTCGGCGGACGGCAGCGTCTGCTGTTGCTGGTAGAGAATGCGCGACAGCAGCAGGCTGCCCTTCAGGACGGCAATCTGCTCCTTGACATTACGCTCGGCCTGCAACGCGCGATCCAGCCAGTTTTTGACCTTGATATTCTGCTGTACCAGCGCGCTGCCGTTTTCAGTCGCCTGGATCAGACGTTCGCTCAGCTGGTGGTTAATCTCCAGCTCCTGCTTCACCAGCGGGTTGGCCTGAATACGTGCCGTCTCGTCTGGCGAGACCGCTTCCTGGGCCGTTTTTTCAGTCAGGGTCAGGCGCTTGCTGTTTACCGCTTCCTGCAACAGCTGAAGCTGATGCTCAAGCCGGTTGATATTCGCGGTCACGTAGTCACGCTGTTTTTGCAGCGCATCCTGTAGCACCGTGTTGCCTTCCAGGCTCTTACGCTGCTGTTCAATCTCCGCGTTTAGCAGCGTCTGCTGGATATTCAGCAGCGTTTGCTGGGTGGGGCGAAGCGCCCCTTCCCCAACGGTGACGCCATTCAGACGGTTACGTATCTGCTGTAGCTGTTGCGATGCGGAGTACATGGCGTTCTGCACGCGCTCAGGCTGGGTTTGCAGCGAAACCAGCTGGCTGTTATAGGTTGAGAGATCGGACTGCGCCGTTTGCAGATCGTCAAGCAGCTGCGCCACGCGCGACTCAAGCTGGCGCAACGACAGCGTGGCAAGCGTTTTTCGGGTTTCATCGTCGTTGTCGACGTCGCTGAGCGCATTCAGCGCCTCCGTAGCCTTACGCATGTTTTCCGGCGCCTGAGCGACCTTCTGCCTCAGCTGGGCCGTTTCGGCTTTGATGCGCTCTATCTTGTCCAGCGTTTCCAGGGTTTCCGTCAGGTCCTGCTGAACAAGTTTTTCCAGGGCGGACAGATCTTTCTGCTTATTCAGGGTGTCGAGTTGCGCCTGAACATCAGCACGCGTGGGAATGTCACTGCCGTTGTCTGCACGGGCCCAGGAAAGCGGCGCGGCTGCAAAGTAAAACAGCAGGATCAAAAACAGGGCCAGAACAGGATGTTGCGAGCGATTGGTGTGCAGCATAGTTGTGAATGTGATGTGAGAAATGACCGGAAATAGTCGGGCATGAAGGATATCACGCCCGGCTGAAGCAGAATAGTACGACGGAAAGGGTCTACGATTTTTCCCGTACCCGATCAGGCAGAACGGGGGTGATGCTTACTTTGAAGGGTCGGACAGAGCTGGCACATCTCAAGAAAAATGTCGACATAGCTGCGCGCCTCTGATCTGAGATCGAACGACTCCGGAGCAAAAAGCCAGTTTTCCATCAGGCCGGAAATATAGCTGCGCATCAGGATCGCCGCCCGGCGGGTGAGTAAGGTGGCAGGAAGCATTTTGGCCTGCATGCACTCCGTGAGGACCTGTTCGATGCGATCGTAGCTTTCCAGACACAGGTCGCGTTGCGCCTGCTGAACCACCGCCATTTCGCCAACGAACTCACATTTATGGAAGATGATTTCCATCATCAGACGGCGGCGCTCTTCAACAACTGTCGCTTCAAGGATATATACTAGAATTTCTCTTAACACAGAGAGTGGATCGTGAGGGAATTTTGCCCGATACTCACTCTCAAGATCGCTAATGCTGGACTCTGAAAGCTCCCAGATTTCACCAAACAGATCGGACTTGTCTTTGAAATGCCAGTAAATCGCTCCCCGCGTGACGCCCGCGGCCTGAGCAATCTGTGCCAGCGAGGTTGCCGAAACACCCTGCTGTGAGAACAAACGCATTGCCACATCCAGAATGTGTTGTCGGGTTTCCAGCGCTTGTTGTTTGGTTTTTCGTGCCATACGTTGATGAATTTACAGGAGTCAGATTTACATACATTTATGAATGTATGTACCATAGCATGACGATAATATAAACGCAGCAATGGGTTTTTAGACTCAGGACCCTTGATCAATTTGAAATCGGACACTCGAGGTTTACATATGAACAAAAACAGAGGGTTAACGCCTCTGGCGGTCGTTCTGATGCTCTCAGGCAGCTTAGCGCTTACAGGATGTGACGACAAAGAGGCTCAACAAGGAGCTCAGCAGGTGCCAGAAGTTGGCGTCGTGACGCTCAAATCCGAACCTCTCCAGATGACAACAGAACTACCGGGCCGCACCAGCGCCTATCGCATTGCGGAAGTGCGTCCGCAGGTAAGCGGTATCATCCTGAAACGTAACTTCACCGAAGGCGGTGATGTCAAGGCAGGTGAGTCTCTGTATCAGATTGATCCAGCAACCTACCAGGCGTCTTATGAGAGCGCTAAAGGCGATCTGGCGAAAGCAGAAGCGGCAGCCAAAATTTCGCAGCTGACGTTGAATCGTTACAAGAAGCTGCTCGGCACGCAGTACATCAGCCAACAGGATTATGATTCAGCCCTGGCCGATGCGCAGCAAGCCAACGCGGCCGTTGTGGCGGCGAAAGCGGCGGTAGAAACCGCGCGTATTAACCTGGCCTACACCAAAGTGACCTCCCCTATCAGCGGTCGCATTGGTAAATCTGCCGTCACCGAAGGTGCACTGGTGCAAAACGGTCAGACCAACGCACTGGCCACCGTGCAGCAGCTTGACCCGATCTATGTTGACGTTACCCAGTCCAGCAACGATTTCCTGCGTCTCAAACAGGAGCTGGCAAGCGGTCAACTGAAACAGGAAAACGGTAAAGCCAAGGTTGAACTGGTTACCAACGACGGTATCGAGTTCTCGCAGACCGGTACACTGGAATTTTCTGATGTGACCGTCGATCAGACCACCGGCTCAATCACCATCCGGGCCATTTTCCCGAATCCGGATAAAACCCTGCTGCCGGGTATGTTCGTACGCGCCCGTCTTGAGGAAGGGACTAACCCAAGCGCCATTCTGGTTCCTCAGCAGGGTGTGACCCGTACGCCACGCGGCGATGCGAGCGCGCTGGTTGTGGGTGCCGATAACAAAGTCGAAATGCGCAATATCACTGCAACGCAGGCGATTGGCGATAAGTGGCTGGTGACGGAAGGTCTGAAAGATGGCGATCGCGTGATTATTACTGGTTTGCAAAAAGTTCGTCCTGGCGCGCAGGTCAAAGCGCAGGAAGTGAAATCTGACGACAAACAACAAGCGTCGGCCGCTGGCCAGTCAGAACAAACCAAGTCTTAACTTAAACAGGAGCCGTTAAGACATGCCTAATTTCTTTATCGATCGCCCCATATTTGCGTGGGTGATCGCCATTATCATCATGCTGGCCGGGGGACTTGCGATCCTGAAGCTGCCTGTTGCGCAATATCCAACGATTGCGCCACCGGCAGTAACGATCTCCGCAACCTACCCGGGCGCTGATGCGAAAACGGTGCAGGATACCGTTACGCAGGTTATCGAACAGAACATGAACGGTATCGATAACCTGATGTACATGTCCTCAAACAGTGACTCAACCGGTACGGTTCAGATCACCCTGACCTTTGAATCCGGTACGGATGCGGACATTGCGCAGGTTCAGGTGCAGAACAAATTGCAGCTGGCGATGCCTCTGCTGCCGCAGGAAGTACAACAGCAGGGCGTGAGCGTCGAGAAATCGTCCAGTAGCTTCCTGATGGTTGTCGGCGTGATCAACACCAACGGCACCATGACGCAGGAGGATATTTCCGACTACGTGGGCGCCAACATGAAGGACGCCATCAGCCGTACGTCAGGTGTGGGTGACGTTCAGCTGTTTGGTTCCCAGTACGCCATGCGTATCTGGATGGATCCGAATAAACTGAACAACTTCCAGCTGACGCCGGTTGACGTGATTAACGCCATCAAAGCGCAGAACGCCCAGGTGGCAGCCGGTCAGTTAGGCGGTACGCCGCCGGTCAAGGGCCAGCAGCTTAACGCCTCGATCATCGCGCAAACCCGTCTGACCTCCGCGGATGAGTTCAGCAAAATTCTGCTGAAAGTGAATCAGGACGGTTCGCAGGTTCGCCTGCGTGACGTAGCGAAAGTGGAGCTGGGCGGCGAGAACTACGACGTTATCGCGAAGTTCAACGGCAAGCCGGCATCTGGTCTGGGTATCAAACTGGCGACCGGCGCTAACGCCCTGGACACCGCGACGGCTATTCGTGCAGAGCTGAAGAAGATGGAACCGTTCTTCCCGTCAGGTCTGAAAATCGTTTATCCGTATGACACTACGCCGTTCGTAAAAATTTCGATTCACGAAGTGGTAAAAACCCTGGTTGAGGCGATCATCCTCGTCTTCCTAGTAATGTACCTGTTCCTGCAAAACTTCCGCGCGACGCTGATCCCAACCATCGCCGTACCGGTTGTATTGCTTGGGACCTTCGCGGTTCTGGCGATATTTGGCTACTCGATAAACACCCTGACGATGTTCGGGATGGTGCTCGCCATCGGCCTGCTGGTGGATGACGCCATCGTGGTGGTCGAAAACGTCGAGCGTGTGATGGCGGAAGAAGGCCTGCCGCCGAAGGAAGCAACCCGTAAATCTATGGGCCAGATCCAGGGCGCGCTGGTCGGTATCGCGATGGTACTGTCCGCGGTATTTATCCCGATGGCCTTCTTTGGCGGCTCTACCGGTGCGATTTACCGTCAGTTCTCCATCACCATCGTTTCGGCGATGGCGCTGTCGGTACTGGTTGCGCTGATCCTGACGCCAGCCCTGTGCGCGACGATGCTGAAGCCGATTCAGAAAGGCGGACACGGCGAGCATAAAGGGTTCTTCGGCTGGTTCAACCGCATGTTTGATAAGAGCACGCACCACTACACCGACAGCGTGGGTAACATCCTGCGAAGCACCGGTCGTTACCTGCTGCTCTATATCATCATCGTGGTGGGGATGGCATTCCTGTTCGTTCGTCTGCCAAGCTCGTTCCTGCCAGATGAAGACCAGGGCGTGTTCCTGAGTATGGCGCAGCTTCCGGCCGGTGCGACGCAAGAGCGTACGCAGAAAGTG
Source organism: Enterobacter cloacae complex sp. SHL022 (assembly GCF_049237785.1). Lineage (NCBI taxonomy): Bacteria > Pseudomonadati > Pseudomonadota > Gammaproteobacteria > Enterobacterales > Enterobacteriaceae > Enterobacter > Enterobacter cloacae complex sp. SHL022. Next base: position 107,904 of record NZ_JBMKJH010000008.1, read on the forward strand.
CTGGATGAGATGACCGACTACTTCCTGACCAAAGAGAAAGACAACGTCGAATCCGTGTTTGCGGTTAACGGCTTTGGCTTCGCGGGTCGTGGTCAGAACACCGGTATCGCCTTCGTTTCTCTGAAAGACTGGTCTGAACGTCCAGGTGCAGAGAACAAGGTAGAAGCCATTACCGGCCGCGCGATGGGCACCTTCTCACAGATTAAAGATGCGATGGTCTTCGCCTTTAACCTGCCAGCGATTGTTGAACTGGGTACGGCGACCGGCTTCGACTTCCAGCTGATTGACCAGGGCGGTCTGGGCCACGAAAAACTGACGCAGGCGCGTAACCAGCTGTTTGGCGAGGTGGCAAAACACCCTGACCTGCTGGTGGGCGTACGTCCTAACGGTCTGGAAGATACGCCGCAGTACAAGATCGATATCGACCAGGAAAAAGCGCAGGCGCTGGGTGTTTCCATCAGCGACATTAATACCACGCTGGGTGCCGCCTGGGGCGGCAGCTACGTCAACGACTTCATCGACCGTGGTCGCGTGAAGAAAGTGTACGTCATGTCCGAAGCGCAGTACCGCATGCTGCCGAACGATATCAACAACTGGTACGTTCGCGGTAGCGATGGCCAGATGGTGCCGTTCTCCGCCTTCTCAACCTCGCGCTGGGAATACGGTTCGCCGCGTCTGGAACGCTATAACGGTCTGCCATCGATGGAAATCCTCGGTCAGGCAGCGCCAGGCCGAAGCACCGGTGAAGCCATGAACCTGATGGAAGAACTGGCCAGCAAACTACCTGCGGGTATCGGCTACGACTGGACCGGCATGTCCTATCAGGAACGTCTGTCCGGTAACCAGGCCCCTGCCCTGTACGCCATTTCACTGATTGTGGTGTTCCTGTGTCTGGCGGCATTGTATGAGAGCTGGTCGATTCCGTTCTCCGTTATGCTGGTGGTTCCGCTGGGGGTTATCGGTGCACTGCTTGCCGCAACCTTCCGTGGGCTGACCAACGACGTTTACTTCCAGGTGGGCCTGCTGACAACCATTGGCTTGTCGGCGAAGAACGCGATACTCATCGTCGAATTCGCCAAAGATCTGATGGAGAAAGAAGGAAAAGGCCTGATTGAAGCCACGCTGGAAGCCGTTCGTATGCGTTTGCGTCCAATCCTTATGACGTCCCTGGCGTTTATCCTCGGCGTTATGCCGCTGGTTATCAGCTCCGGCGCGGGCTCCGGCGCACAGAACGCGGTAGGTACGGGTGTAATGGGTGGTATGGTCACGGCGACCGTTCTCGCCATCTTCTTCGTACCGGTGTTCTTTGTGGTGGTTCGTCGCCGCTTCAGCCGCAAAAATGAAGATGTTGAGCACAATCATTCGGTAGAACATCACTGATACCGGTTTCACATGATAAAAAGGCCGCATTTGCGGCCTTTTTCATTTTCAGAAAAAATCATAAAATAGACCTATTGCTTTTCTATTTATTTTCTTCTTTTTAAATGAGGCCTGGCATAATAGGCCGATAACTTACACCAGGAACTCAGCCTTCTTTTATTATCATTTTGCGGCGTAAATTATTCGGACTATTCCTAAGTAACGGAAATTATCTGAAGATATCTGGTTTCGGGCTTCACATGAAACTTTGCGCTAACTCAATGAATTTTAAGGAACCGATAAAAAACGGTTTTTTATTTGATTAACGTGGTTGCTGCAAAAGGTACATTTGCGTAAAGGCTCGCACAGTAACGATTTAATTGTAATTTTTCGTAATAGCGCGGTGAAATCTTGATCAGAGTGGCTTATAGTTAGAGTTATCAGGAACACAGCTCCCATGTGGCTAAGCAAGTTGTATCCATCCCGACATGATGTTCGGTGAGTAAAAAATCACTCAGAAGGGGATGCGCTATGGACGAGTACTCGCCAAAAAGGCATGATATCGCGCAGTTGAAATTTCTCTGCGAATCCTTGTACCATGACTGCCTTGCCAATCTTGAAGAAAGTAACCATGGCTGGGTGAACGATCCAACGTCTGCTATCAATTTACAGCTTAACGAGCTGATCGAGCATATCGCCACCTTCGCACTTAATTATAAAATTAAGTACAATGAAGATAATAAGTTGATAGAGCAAATTGATGAATACCTGGACGACACCTTTATGTTGTTCAGCAGCTACGGCATTAACGCACAGGATTTGCAGAAATGGCGTAAATCAGGAAACCGTCTATTTCGCTGCTTCACTAATGTCAGCAGAGCTAATCCGGTTAGTCTTTCCTGTTAAAATTATTACAATTACTAAGGTGAATTTATGTCTGATAAACCATTAACAAAAGTCGATTATTTGATGCGCCTGCGACGCTGCCAGTCAATTGACACCCTCGAACGTGTTATTGAAAAAAATAAATACGAGCTCTCTGATAATGAACTGGCGGTATTTTATTCAGCTGCCGACCATCGTCTGGCTGAACTAACCATGAATAAACTGTATGACAAGATCCCCTCTTCGGTATGGAAATTTGTTCGTTAATCGTTGAAGAGAGACTGTAAAGGCATTACGCCCGTTGTTAAGCTGAATTTACCTTTCGAATTACGCTTCAAGTGCAAACGCCAGGTTCCCGTATAAAACGTATTTATGCGCATAAATGTTGTGACTCCCGTCACAGCCGCTTTTAGGGAACGTTCCCTTTCTGGTTAATCCTCTTTACGCTGCGTAAAACGATTCCAGAGAGGTTCCCATGAGTGAAGAAAAACAGAAGATGATTGCAGGTGAATATTACCGCCCTGGCGATGACACGCTGAGGGCTGACCGTTTACGCGCGCGTCATCTTGTTCACCGCTATAACCATACCGCACCCGATGAGAAGGCCGAACGTCGCGCCTTATTAGCTGACCTGCTGGGCCAAAGCGAAGGCGCCTATATAGAACCGAGCTTCCGCTGCGACTACGGGTATAACATCTATCTGGGCAAAAATTTTTATGCCAACTTTGACTGCGTCATGCTGGATGTCTGCCCTGTCCGCATTGGCGATAACTGTATGCTTGCGCCGGGGGTGCACATTTATACGGCCACGCATCCTTTGGATGCGACCGAACGTAACAGCGGGCTGGAGTACGGTAAACCGGTCACCATTGGTGATAACGTCTGGATCGGCGGACGTGCGATCATTAACCCGGGCGTAACCATTGGCGATAATGCGGTTATCGCTTCCGGCGCGGTAGTGACCAAAGACGTGCCGGCCAATGCTGTCGTGGGCGGCAATCCGGCGAAAATCATTAAAATGCTCTAAGCGCATTCTGAGTAACTGTTATGCTTTTTCCTGGCATAACTGTTACTTTCATCGCGTAAACCCCTCTCATAAAATAAGCAGATCACCTGTATTTTCAACAATCATAAAGGCAAAAAATGACAGAGATACAGCGCCTGCTTACCGCCACCATCGACGATCTCAATACTCGCGAAAAGCGCGACAATCGCCCGCGCTTTAGCATCAGCTTTATTCGCAAACACCCCGGGTTGTTCGTCGCCATGTACGCCGCCTGGCTGGCAACGCTTATCGTCATGCTGAAGTCTGAAACGCTGGTCGATTCCGTCTGGCTGCTGGTAGTGCTGTTCGTGGTGTTTAACGCGTTTTTCTTTTTCGACGTCAATCCGCGTTACCGGTATGAAGATATCGACGTACTCGATTTCCGCGTGTGCTACAACGGGGAGTGGTACAACACGCGTTACGTGCCGAAGGAGCTGATCGACAGCATCCTGCACTCGCCGGCTGTCGAAGCCGGGCAAAAAGAGAAGTTGCAGAAAATGGTCACCACCAAGGGCCAGCTCTCTTTTTATGATGTCTTTACCCTTTCCCGCCCCACTGCTGCGTAATTAACGCCTGAAGACGTCGGATACCCGGCGCAAACTGCGAAGCAGAGGTATTGCCGTAACCTAAAACCAGACCGGTTTGCCCCTGCTTCGTCTCAAGGTAATATCCGCTCAGCGCAGCGGGTGCCAGCTGAAACGCTCTTGCCTGCTCCACCAGCCGCTGGTCGTCGATACCGTCAATCGCCAGCGCCAGGTGCATCCCTCCTTCTCCGGCAAGAACACGGTGCGGCGTATGAAGCTCTGCGCTTAGCACCTCTCGCAGTTGGCGGTATCGCTTACGATAAAGTCGGCGCATGGCGGCAAGATGTCGCGCATAGTGGCCTTCCTCAATAAACAGCGCCAGGGTGCGCTGTTCAGCGCGATGCCCGCCGCGCAGCAGCGAGCCGATGGCGGGACGTGCCGCCTTCGCCAGCGCTGGCGGTAACACCATGAACCCCATTCGGAGCGACGGAAACAGCGTTTTGCTGAACGTCCCCAGATACACAACGGGCGCGTTGTTGACCATACCCAGCATCGCCGGGACGGGCTCACCGGTATAACGGAATTCGCTGTCGTAATCGTCCTCAATGATCCACGCGTTGTGCTGCCGGGCCAGTTCCAGCAGCGCCAGACGCCGCCGCGCGCTGAGTACGCTTCCGTAAGGGAACTGATGCGATGGCGAGGTAAAAATCAGCGTGGGTGAAGGCGCACACATCCCTTCCCAGCACATCCCCTCGTCATCCACCGGTATGCCGGTCATCGCCAGGCCGGTTTTGACAAAAGCGCTTTTGGCGCCGCTATAGCCGGGATTTTCCACCCAGGCGACATCCCCCGGCTCGCTTAACAGCATTGTGCACAGATTGACGCCCTCCAGCGCCCCTTCGGTTATCACTATCTGGCTGGCGTCACAGTCAATGCCGCGGGAGAGCGCAAGATGGCGGGCAATGGCGGCCCGTAGCGACGGCTCGCCGGCAGGGTCGCCATACCCTAACAGGGCGCTTCCCTCCTCGCGCAGGACGCGATCGTACAACCGCCGCCACAGCGGCAAGGGGAAATAGTTGATGGCAGGCGTTCCCGGCGTAAACGCCATCACCGGAGTGTCACGCGGCACAGGCGCGGGCAGCCGGGCGACACGTTTTGTCAGCCTGACGTCCGGGTCCGGTAATGTCCGGGCAATCGTACGAGGAGCGAATTGCCCCACCCGCGTGCCCTGGCGGCTACGCAGCAAATAACCTTCGAGCGTGAGCTGGTCCAGCGCCGCGTTGACGGTATTTCGGGACACCGAGATCTGATGCGCCAGCGTTCGTGAGCCGGGCAAATGGCTGCCGGACCGAAGCCTTCCGCACAGTATGGCCTCCCGCAAAGCAAGATAGAGCGCGCGCTGGAGCGTCTCTGTCCCACGTTTTTTCAGCGCAGCATGGAGCAAGGTGTATAGCTCATCACCCGGTATATTCATCATTCCTCCTTGTGGTACCAGAAAAACATAACCTGGTGGTTCTTTTTAAGGAACCAGCAATTCATTAATCTGGAGATCTTCTTAACATCATGGAAATAAAGATGAATACATTCAATGAGTTTGGTCAACCTGTAGGGGAAAGCCTTATCGACTGGCAGCCTCGGCCGCACCCGTCCCGGGTGGTACTTCAGGGTCGCTATTGTCGGCTTGAGCCGCTGCGCATGGAGCATGCCCACGCGTTGTTCTCTGCGTATTCCGTGGCCGGAGATACCCGAAGCTGGACGTGGCTGCTGCGTGAGCCCGATGCCACCGCAGAGGAGTTTGCCGAATGGGTGGCGAGCGTAAGCGAATTAGCCGATCCCATCCACTTTACCGTTATCGATAACCAGACCCAGTCTCCTGTCGGGACGCTGTCCCTGATGCGGATCGATCCTAAAAACGGCGTCGTGGAAGTGGGACATGTTCACTTCTCGTCACTGTTAAGCCGCACGCCCATGTCGACAGAAGCGCAGTATCTGCTGATGCGGTACGTGTTCGATACCCTGGGCTACCGGCGTTATGAATGGAAGTGCAATAGCCTGAACGAACCCTCCCGCAAAGCGGCCCTGCGTCTTGGCTTTCAGTTTGAAGGGCGTTTTCGCCAGGCGCTGGTCATTAAAGGCCGAAACCGGGACACCGACTGGTTTTCAATTCTCGACAAAGAGTGGCCAGCGCTGGCGAGCGCCTTTGAAAGCTGGCTTGCCACCGACAATTTTACTGCCGATGGCAAACAGAAAAGATCCCTGGAAAGCTGGCGAGAAACGCGCGTCTAGCCCCTTTTTTTACGCCCCTGCACCGCCTTAAAGCGCGGGTTAGATTTGCAAATCACGTATAAGCGTCCCTTGCGTTTGACTATCTGGCAATCCGGGTGACGCTGTTTTGCACTGCGCAATGAGTTAAGCACCTGCATGATTAGCCTCGCTTCGCATCAAGAAAGCCGCCAAAACGCTTGCGGAAGCGTGCCGCGCTGCCATCTGTCGAGAAGGTCTTCTGCTTCCCGGTATAAAACGGATGTGATTTAGAGGAGACATCAAGAGTAACGTAAGGATACGTTTTCCCCTCAAGCTCAATTTCACGATCTGTCTTAATCGTTGAGCCAACTTTAAAATATTCATTAGCCGTGGTGTCGTGAAACACAACGGTGCGATAGGTTGGATGGATATTCGGTTTCATCTCTGGCCTTCATGTATTGTTATAACATAACAAAATACTATCTGAGCTTTGCTGCAAAAACAACCCCTGTGACGCGCAGCCTGTTTTTGAAAGGTTTATTCAGATACCTGCCTGAGACGGTTGCATGCTATAACTATATCATTTACCGATAAAAACTTTTTCCTCTGGCGCGCAAACTCCAGGCCCGGGGCGGGCATATGGGAAGGATAAAACAGCATGCGAACCCGACATCTGGTCAGCCTGGTGACAGGCGTACTGATCTTCTCTGTGCTGGTCCCTGTGTGCCTCAGTATCTGGCTGGCGCATCGTCAGGCTGAGGAGAAATTTGTGGACGCGCTGGACAGCTATGCCTCGCGTGTCCTGCTCCGTACCGACAGAGTCGTTGCGCAGGCAAAACAGGCGCTCACGCACCTACAGACATTCCACGCCCCGCCCTGCACTCCCCCGCATTTACGCGAAATGCGCCGGGTCGCGTTCTCATGGCGCTATATCCAGGAAGTGATGTATATCGATAACCTGAAACCGCTCTGCTCATCGCTTGAACAATCCAGTGATACGGCGATCTTACCGCCCCCAATGCGGATCACCGAAGATGGTTATAGCGCGTGGCTCACCTCGCAAAACGACCTCGGCATTCAGCGTTATATGGCCGTTCTGGGGAAAGGACATTATCTGGTAATGGTCGATCCGGCGTCGCTTGTGGATGTTGTTCCGTTTGGTGAAATCTCAATGGATGCCGCCCTGGTGGGCAGCTCAACCCATCATATATTTGCCAGAAGCAATGTTCTCGACCCGTATATTCTCTCTGTCGTTAAGGAGCAGCAGGACGTTACGCGCGTGCAATACAACGGCTCAATGTACGTGATGAAACCTGTACCCGAACTGGGGTTTACGGTGATCGCTTGGGTGTCGTTAAAACCGCTGGCGGCTTCCTGGCACCAGCAACTGATCATCTGGCTACCGGCTGGCATACTGCTAAGCCTGGTTGCTGCCCTTATTGTCATGCGCATTCTCCGCCGTTTGCTGTCCCCGCGTCACCGCCTGATCGACGCGATCAACAACCGGGAGATCGAGGTTCACTACCAGCCCATCGTGGCGCTGTGTAGTGGAAAACTGGTGGGTGCTGAAGCGCTGATGCGCTGGCCGCAGCCAGATGGCAGTAACCTGTCGCCTAATCTCTTTGTTCCGCTGGCTGAGCAGACAGGGCTTATTTCAACGCTGACGCGGCTAGTGGTAAATGAGGTATTTGAGGATCTAGGCGCCTGGCTACACCATCACCCGGAACTGCATATTTCTGTCAACCTTGCGCCATCGGATTTAACGTCCCCCGAGCTGCCTCGCCAGCTGAGTCAGTTGCTCAACAAATGGGGCGTCCACCCGCGCCAGATCGCCCTTGAATTAACCGAGCGCGGGTTTGCCGATCCTGCCGTCAGCGTACCTGCTATCGCTGCATTTCGCCGCGCCGGGCACGCTATCTACATTGATGATTTTGGCACGGGTTACTCCAGCCTGAGCTATTTGCAGGATCTGGATGTCGATACTCTGAAGATTGATAAATCCTTTGTGGATGCGCTGGAGTACAAGCACGTGACTCCCCACATCATCGAAATGGCCAAATCGCTTAAACTGGCGATGGTCGCAGAAGGCATTGAAACTGAAGGGCAGATCGAATGGTTGCATCGCCACGGCGTGCAGTACGGCCAGGGCTGGTATTTCAGCAAGGCGCTGCCTAAAGAGGATTTCATTCTCTGGGCCGCGCACAACCTCAGGAAATAAACCGATTGTGCGGTGTTACGTGCGGCCACGGCAGTGGCCGCACGTTTCGGCTCAGCCGTTCTGCTGCCAGCTAAACGTGTAGCGCAGCCGGCGGTTTTGCAGAATGAAGGCCGGGGCTACGCTCGGGCTCCATGAGTCGTCCCCCCCTACGCCCATGTGAAACGCATCAAGATTCAACCAGCAGCCAGCCTCTTCCCGCAGCAAGTGCTGATGCGTTGTCTCATGCAGCTGCCGCTGGCTATAACGGCTCAGGGAGAAATGGAACTGTCCCTGCAACTGATGGGAGCCAAACGTCAGCTCGCGGGTGTCGCAGCGCAAACCGTTCTCCGTCGGGAAGATATACGGCGTCTGCATCTCTTCCAGCGGTAACGCCCAGCGCCCCTGCTGCGCCGCCAGTTTTCTGTCCGGATAGTTTTCCAGCGGGCCTAGTCCCAGCCAGCGCACCGTTTCCGGGATATCCGCCAGCATAACGCTCAGGCCCACGCGAGCGGGCTCAGGAATGTCAGACGCCACCGTCACCTGCACATCACCGTGCAGCACCCCGTGGTCATCAATCCGCCAGACCTTGCAGCTTATAAACAGCGCTTTACCCTGATGCTCCCAGACGTGCTGCGTGGTCACCACCACCTCACGGTTATGCTGCTCCGCTTCACACTGGAGGAGGCGCGCAGACATCTCATACATCCCTGCCGCTTTCCAGCGTTCCACCCACGCGTTCGGATCGATGCGGGTCGCCTCGCTGACGCCAATGTCATTGTCCAGCGGCGCGCGGGTGAAGTTATCCGTTAGCGGAGAACGGAGCGTTTCAGCGCCCTCGTTCCACCACTGGGTCAAGTTTCCGGTGAGACGGCTAAACTGCCAGCGCTGCTGCTGATGAGTAATGTCCAGCGCCTCGTCCTGCACCGTTAGCTGCGGAGGGGTTCCGCCTGCTTTCGGTGGCGCAAGGTACAGCGGCGCCGGGAGCAGCCACTGATCCCAGGCACAACGGTGGCCGGGCGGCGACCACGGCGTGGCCTGCGGCTGAACGATCTCCACGTTGAGCCAGACCTCGCCCGGCTCAGCGACAAGTTCAGGCAGCGGGATCTCAACGTGCTGCGTCCCCTCGGGCGCAACAGAAAGGGGGGTTTCGCCGGAAGCCAGTACCGCACCGTCACGCGCCACCGACCATCGCAGATACTCGTTGTCAGTATGACGGAACAGATAATCGCTCTGGATCTCGACGACCAGCGGAGCGGTGCTCACCAGCGTAAAGGTAAAGAACTGCTGGGCACGCTGCGCCTCGTAAAGGGCGGGATGCGGAGTGCGATCGGGAAACACCAGTCCGTTGAGGCAGAACTGACGGTCGTTGGGCTTATCGCCAAAATCGCCGCCGTAGGCCCAGAATACCGTGCCGTCTTCCGCTTTTTTCGTCAGCGCCTGATCGACCCAGTCCCAGACAAAGCCGCCCTGCAACCGGGGATGGCTGCGGAATGCCTGCCAGTAGCTGGCAAAGCCGCCAAAGCTGTTGCCCATCGCGTGGGCATACTCGCACAGGATCAGCGGACGGGTTTCGTCCGGCATACCAATCCACTTTTTAATCGACCACTTTGGCACCGCCGGGAACGGCTGATCCTGATCGACGCGAGCGTACATCGGGCAGACAATATCGGTTGCCGCCGTACTGGCGCCGCCGCCTTCATACTGCACCGGCCGCGTGGGATCGGTGGTTTTCAGCCAGCGGTACAGCGCATCGTGATTCGCCCCATGCCCGGACTCATTCCCCAGGGACCAGATGATGATGGACGGATGATTCCGGTCCCGCTGCACCATACGCGTTACGCGTTCGCTCATGGCAGGCAGCCAGCGCGGATCGTCCGCCAGGCGGCTCATTGGCACCATGCCATGGGTTTCAATATTCGCCTCATCAACCACGTACAGGCCGTAGCGATCGCAAAGCGTGTACCACAGAGGATGGTTCGGATAATGCGAGCAGCGCACGGCGTTGAAGTTATGCTGCTTCATCAGTTCGATGTCGCGGCGCATGGTCGCCTCATCCATCACCTGCCCCTTCTCAGGATGATGTTCGTGACGGTTCACGCCGCGGATCAGCAGCGGTTTGCCGTTAAGCTTCAGCTGGCCGTTGCTGATTTCGACGCGTCTGAAACCGACATCGCAGGCTTCAGTCTCCAGCACGTTACCCTGCGCATCCCGAAGCGATATTGTCAGCCGATAGCATTCCGGTGTTTCAGCGCTCCATAGCGCAGGAGCGTTCACGGGTATCGCCACCCTAAGCCGTTCTGCCCAACTGCCGCGTTCGTCCACGATGGCCGATCCGGGCTGCTGCGTGGTTTGCGCGCAGGCTTCGCCGTTACGCCACAGGGTAAACGCCACCTCGCATTCGGCGTAGCGTGTGCCTTCCAGCGCAACGTCAACCCGGAGTATCGCCCGATCGCATTCGGCATTCAGATCGGTCACGATCTGATAATCGGCAATTCGCGTTTCCGGCTTGTGCAGCAGCGAGACGTCACGGAAAATGCCACTCATCCGCCACATGTCCTGATCTTCCAGATAGCTTCCGTCGCACCAGCGTAACACCATCACCGCCAGGCGGTTCTGCCCCGGTCGCAGCACCGCGCTGAGATCGAACTCCGCAGGCAGACGGCTGTCCTGCGAATAGCCCATCCACTGGCCGTTACACCACAGATGAAAAGCTGAATTCACCCCGTCAAAAATAATGCGGGTTTGCCCGCTGCACATCCAGGCGTCATCCATCTCAAATGTGAGCGAGTAACAACCGGTTGGGTTTTCAACCGGAACATAGGGCGGGTTCACATTTATCGGATAGGTGACGTTGGTATAGATGGGAGTATCAAATCCCTGCATCTGCCAGTTCGACGGCACGGGCATCTCAACGGCATCAGCCAGATCGTCCGTTATCCATGCCTCCGGAACCTGCTCTGGCGCCGGGAAAAAGCTGAATCGCCAGATGCCGTTAAGCAGACGCTTGCTCCGCGAAGGCTTATCCTCGCGGGCGAAGGTTTCATCGCGCCAGCTATGAAAAGGCGCGTGTGCGGCCAGACGATTCCACTGCGTCACACCCGGGTTTTCCCAGTCACGACGCGCCAGAAGTGCGCTGAGAGTCAGCGGCAATGTAGAAGACATATCAACCTCTTTGCGAAGCGCTCACAATTTTAGCCAACATGCCCTGGTAAACGGTAGCGGTAAAGACTTTGATCGTCACCAGGCGAGCACGATCACAAAAGTGCTAGCTGCGCGCCAGTTTCTCCGCCAGCAGCGCCAGCGTTCTGAGCTGTTGCGCAAGATCTTCACGATCGGCCTGCTGTGCGGCGCGCGGCGCGGTGGAATGACGCACGATCAACGTAACGGGAAGTTGTTCCTGCCTGCGTTCGTGGTGATGGGCAGGTGCCATCAGCCACTCCACGCTGCGCTCACCGGCCTCGCGGAACGCCTGCCGAACGGTGGTGAGCGGAGGTGAAAACCACGCGCTGTCAGCCGTATCATCAAACCCGACAACCGAGATCTGCCCCGGTACCGCAACGCCTTTTTCCGCACAGGCGCGTAAAACGCCAAGCGCCATCTGATCGTTAGCGACGAGGATCGCCTCCGGCAGCTGCGCGCCCGCCAGGAGCTGATGCCCTTTCTCATAGCCCGAAGCCGCGCTCCAGTCGCCCTGCGCCACCGCAAACGCCTCCACGTCGGCCTGAGCCAGCGTGGTTTTCCATCCCGCCAGACGAGCCCGGGCAGAGACAGAACTTTCCGGCCCGGCGAGCAGCGCAATTCGCTGGTGCCCCAGCGAAAGCAGATGCTCTGCCCCCAGGGCAGCGCCCTGTTCGGCATTGAAAACGAGACTGTTAACCCGAGCTGTGGGGGACACATCGAGAAAAAGAACCGGGGTCGGCGAGGCCATTTCCTGAAGCATTTCTGCCAGGGCATCTTCCAGCGGAACGTTCACCAGCAGCGCCTCTACGCGCTGCGCCAGTAATTCCTGCAAAGCAGCCTGACACTGCGCGGGTTGCTCCACCATGGAGATGAGTACGCTAGCACCCTGCTCCACTGCCCGGGATTTTACAGCTGAGGCGATTTGCGACGGCGCATGTAGCGCCAGATCGCTGGTCATCAGCCCCAGCGTGCGGGTGCGTTTCCCGGCCAGCTGCTGCGCGCCACGGTTGGGCACATAGTGTAGCGCCGCCATGGCCTGCCGGACCTTTTCCCGCGTACGGGCAGAAACGTGTTCCGCGTCGTTAATCACCCGGGAAACGGTCTGATAAGAAACGCCTGCCACGCGGGCAACGTCATAAAGAGTGATCGCTTTCATACATTCTGGCGTCGTGAAAAGAGAAGTCTCTATTCTGACACAGTTACGCCATCATAGCCTGTGAGCGCTTCGCAAAATTAAACAATCCGCTCCGGCTGTGCAGCTTTCTGAATGCGCGGTCTCTGGCGAAACCACGGCAAACAGAGCTGGATCAGCGGGCCGATGGTTAATGCATACAGCACGGTTCCAACGCCAAACGCTCCCCCGAGGAGGTAGCCGACGATCAACACAGTCACCTCGATCGCGGTACGCACGCTGCGGATCGACCAGCCCAGCCGGGCGTGTATGCCGGTCATCAGGCCGTCGCGCGGGCCTGCGCCAAAACCCGCGCCGATATACATCCCGGTGGCAAGGGCGTTAACCACAATGCCGGAAACCAGCAGGGTGATGCGCACGGGCAGCGAGGTGAGCTCAGGGATCAGCGCCATTGACGCATCTGCCGCCAGACCAATACAAATCACATTACTGATAGTGCCCAGCCCCGGCAGCTGACGCAGCGGGATCCACAGCAGCAGCACCGCTGCCCCGGTTAAAATAATCACCGTGCCGATGCTCATCCCTGTCTGGATGGCGACGCCAAGGTGAAAGACATCCCAAGGGTCGACACCCAGATCCGAACGAATAAACATCGCGGTTGAAAGCCCGTACAGGCCTAAACCGACATAAAGTTGTACCAGACGACGTACCATTTTCTCTTCTCCGAAGAACCAGGTTCCATCTTCGGTGAAAATGGCACTATGATTAATGTCCAGTTTTCAAATAGTGGACTGCACATGTCATCACGTCGTTTTGGAAGCCAGTCTCTGGTACGCCTGTTAGGGCACTGGCAGCAAGCCTCTTCCCGTACCCCGCTGTGGCGCCAGCTGGCTGACGCGTTACGCCTGTTGATTCTGGATGGCAGGCTGGCGCTAAACACGCGCCTGCCCGGAGAGCGGGAGCTGGCCACCGCACTGAGCGTAAGCCGCACCACCATCAGCAGCGCGCTGGCGCATCTGCGGGAAGAAGGTTATCTGGAGAGCCGTCACGGCAGCGGTTCACGGGCGATCCTGCCAGACAGCCGCGCCGTGCCCACGCTTTCCACAGCCAGTGCGGCGCTGGATCTCTCAACCGCCGCGCTCAATGCGGGGCCAGAGATCCACCAGGCCTACGCCCACGCGCTGACGGCCATCACGCCGAATCTGGCGCTGACCGGGTACGATCAGCTTGGGCTTCCGGCGCTGCGTGAAGCTATCGCCGCCCGCTACACCGCACGCGGTCTGCCCACCCGGGCAGACGAAGTGATGGTGGTGAACGGCGCCGTCAGCGGCTTTGCCCTGATCTTAAGAATGATGACCGGTCCCGGGGATCGCGTGGTGGTGGATCATCCCACTTACCCGCTGGCAATAGCCGCCATTCAGGGAGCACTATGCCGGCCCGTGGGCGTCTCGCTGCCTGAAACGGGTTGGGATACCGACGGTTTTGCCGCAACGCTCGCCCAGACCGCCCCGCGTCTGGCCTATCTGATGCCGGATTTTCATAATCCGACCGGGCGTTGCATGGATGCCGCGACGCGCCAGACCATAACCGACATCGCCGCGCAAACCCGCACCACGCTGGTGGTGGATGAAACCATGGTCGATCTCTGGTTCGATGCTCCCCCGCCGCCGCCGCTGGCCGCCTTTAACCCGGAGGCCGCGGTGATGACGCTGGGTTCCGCAGGCAAAAGTTTCTGGGGTGGGCTGCGTCTCGGCTGGATCCGCGCCTCGTCCCGCACTATCGCCACGCTCGCGCAGACGCGCGACACGCTGGATCTGGGTTCTCCGGTGCTGGAACAACTGGCCACGCTGTGGCTTATCGAAAACAGTGAAACCTTCCTGCCTGCCCGGCGGGAAATGCTGGCAGAACGTCGCGACCGCTGCGGCCAGATGCTGCGGGAACATTTCCCCGAATGGCGGTTTCAGGAAGCGGAGGGAGGGCTCTCATACTGGATTGAATTACCCGGCATGCTGGCGACGCAGCTGGCGGCACGCGCCGAGACGACAGGCATCATTATGGGCACCGGCACGCGCTTTGGGCTTTCAGGCGCGTTTGACCGCTATCTGCGAATGCCCTTCTCACTCAGTCCGCCGGAACTTGAAGAGGCATTATTGCGGATCAAACCGCTGTGGCGTGCGTTAAATAAAAGTGTAGCGCCAGTAAAACGGAGCCTGGTGTAAATTATTCGCCAGAAACAATAAAAACTGCTGACTGTAACGCATGCAGTCAGCAGTTTTCATGAAGAACAGCTTAATGTTGAGGAGGAATCGGGAAGCCTTTCAGCGAAATAATGAAATTATCCCCTTCTTTCTTTATTTTTGCACCGGTATCACACCAGTCAGACGCAATTCGAAAGAACTCATCACTTCCTACATTCCAGCCAAGACGAACATGTTTCACGTAGCCGGAACGTAACAGATTGCAGGCCTCGTTGTAGTCACTGGCAGTCGATAGTTGTTGTTTCATTTTCTCTTCTTCAGAAGTTTACGTAGTGCTTTGATTTCTTTAGGAGTAAATGGAGTTACGCTCTCTTCTTCCGTATGCTGATTATCAACATCCTCTTCCGATACTCCCGCCTCTTCTACTGCTTCAAATGCCAGCAGCAGCAGTTTCTCTGTGGTCACGCTTAAATTCTCATTATTGTCTTCCGCATAGTGGCGAAGTCTTTCTTTTAGCGCTTCATCAATTTTAACGTTTAAAACCGCAGTAACCATGATTGTCACATCCTTTCGGAACACGTGTTTAATTTAATACACGAAGATAAGTTTGTTATCCAGATATATATTTTTTAGCTTATGACAGAATAAAGGCATCCGAAAATAAAATGACAGTCTATTATTACAGGTTTATGACATTATTATTTCAGTTAAATGAAGGCTGTATTACAGAAAATACAATAGTCACATAATTTAGAAGGTTTATTCAGGGGAACAACTGAGAGGATCACAAATGGGTGGGGGCCCTGCCAGCTACATCCCGGCACCCACGTCGTCTGCCCTGGCTGCTTCCTTCCGGACCTGACCTGGTGAACAGAGTAGCGTTGCGGGAGAACCAACAGAGCCCCCATTGAGAGCGTTGATAACCAACGCGCTGGCGCATTATCCCTGTGGAGCACCTCAATTGCAAGCCGCTGACAACCGGATGCTGGATTATTGCGCAAACTGCCCCGACAATCTTCTTTATCTTCGTATAACATTACCCTTCGCTGATTTCCCGCAGGAGAAACAATGGACGAACATGACACTTTCCCACAGCGAGTGTGGCAAATCGTGGCTTCGATTCCGGAAGGCTGTGTCACGACCTATGGGGAAGTCGCCCGGCTGGCGGGTTCTCCGCGCGCGGCGCGTCAGGTTGGCGGCGTGCTGAGAAGGCTACCGGAGGGAAGCACGTTACCGTGGCACCGGGTCGTCAATCGCCATGGTGCCATTTCCCTCACCGGGCCAGACTTGCAGCGCCAGCGTCAGGCATTACTCTCAGAAGGGGTGCAGGTGTCCGGGGCAGGACAGATTGATATGCAGAAGTATCGCTGGGAGTACTGACGCCCTCTCCCGTCAACATGGAGAGGGCGAAGGAAAATTACATCTGTGTTGGGGGTGTAGGCAGAGTCGGCTGATTGGTTTGCGTTGCAACAGGCACTTCAGTTTGCTGCACCGGTACCAGGGTCAGGTCGATTTTGGTGCCGCCTTTGTTGACCGCTTCCTGTACGGTATCGGTGATAAAGACCAGCTTATCGTTGATCGTTACCGCCGCGCTCAGGAGGATACGCGCGTTAGGCTGGACGTCAGACGGGTTGTACGGCAGCACGAAGCTGAACGGCGCCTGTTTACCCTCTGTACGAACTGCACGCTGTGCAAGGACTTTAGACGGTGCATCCGCCAGAGACGCATCGGATAACGTGACCGTTAAAACCGCGTCCGGCGGCAGAGCGACTTTCTGTTTGATCCAGATGGTACCGGACACGTTGGGCTGTCGAATAGCTTGCTGTGAAAGGGTGTTAATCCCGTTTGGGGTCGCCGTTGGTACCGCTACATCGGCACTCTTATCCGCACAGGCGGACAACGCCACCGCCATTGCAACACCGCTTAACATAGGCACGAGTTTCATTGAAGTCTCCTTATCATCAATGCACCGGCGGGATCGATCCCATCCGATGTCGTTTTATTCACATAACGTAAACAAGTGTGGCACAAATCACGGATTTATGCCTAATTTTGCCCAGGTATTAAGATTATTCTACCCATCGGACCACTATCGTTTCTGCGTTATACTCAGCGTATCTTTCGCCACGGCGTTTATTGAGGACCACTATGAGTCAGGCACTGAACAATCTGCTGACATTGCTGAACCTGGAAAAAATAGAAGAAGGGCTTTTTCGCGGACAGAGCGAAGATTTAGGCTTACGCCAGGTTTTTGGGGGCCAGGTCGTGGGGCAAGCGCTATATGCCGCTAAGGAGACAGTTCCGGCAGACCGTCTGGTGCACTCATTCCACAGCTACTTTTTACGCCCCGGTGACAGCGCTAAACCGATTGTGTACGACGTGGAAGTTCTGCGTGACGGCCAAAGCTTCAGCGCCCGTCGCGTGGCGGCCATCCAGCATGGGAAACCCATCTTCTACATGACCGCCTCCTTCCAGGCGCCAGAGCCGGGCTATGAACATCAAAAAAAGATGCCGCCTGCCCCGTCGCCGGACGATCTGAAATCGGAAACCGAAATAGCCCGCGCACTCGCGCATCTGTTGCCGCCGCAGGTAAAAGAGAAGTTTCTGTGCGATAAACCGCTGGAGATCCGCCCGGTCGAATTTCATAACCCAATGAAGGGGCATACCGCTGAGCCCGCCCGTCAGGTGTGGATCCGCGCCAACGGCAGCGTACCGGCAGACTTGCGCGTGCATCAGTATCTGCTGGGTTATGCGTCGGATTTCAACTTCCTGCCGGTTGCGCTACAGCCGCACGGTGTGGGCTTCCTCGAAAAAGGGATGCAGGTAGCCACAATTGACCATTCCATGTGGTTCCACCGTCCATTCGATATGAATGAATGGCTGCTTTACAGCGTGGAAAGTACCTCTGCGTCCAGCGCGCGCGGTTTTGTTCGCGGGGAATTTTACACCCAGGATGGCGTGCTGGTGGCTTCTACCGTGCAGGAAGGTGTGATGCGTAATCGCGGGTGAGGTAAAAAGCCCGGTGGCTATGCTTACCGGGCCTGCAAATTACGCTTTTTCAGGCCGGGTAAGGCGAAGCCGCCGCCCGGCAAGGCACTCAAATTATGCGTTATAGGCATTCTCGCCGTGGCTGTTGACGTCCAGGCCTTCGCGCTCCTGCTCTTCCGGCACGCGCAGCCCAACGGTCATATCAGCCAGCTTGTAACCGATAAAGGCCACAACACCCGACCAGACAACGGTGATCGCGATACTTTCCAGCTGTACAAGCACCTGATGCCCCATGGTTACGCCTTCTGCGTAACCCACACCGCCCAGAGATTGGGCAGCAAAGATACCGGTCATGATACAGCCGACAATGCCGCACACACCATGCACGCCGAATACATCACACGGATCGTCAACGCGCAGAACACGTTTCAGTGCGGTAACGCCCCACAGCCCCGCCAGTCCTGCGACGATACCGATCAGCAGCGCACCGCCTACGCCCACGTAACCGCACGCTGGCGTAATACCTACCAGACCGGCAATCGCCCCGGAACAGGCACCCAGCAGCGATGGCTTGCCGCGAACGGCCCACTCGCCAAATACCCATGAGAGGATAGCGCCGGCGGTTGCCACAACGGTATTCACGAAGGCCAGTGCAGCGATTTCGTTAGCGGCGCTGGCTGAACCTGCGTTGAAGCCGAACCAGCCAAAGTAGAGGATGGCGGTGCCGGTAAAGACCATCGGCAGATTGTGCGGCTTGAATGCTTCCTTCCCGAAGCCCACGCGTTTGCCAATCAGGTAGGCGCCTACCAGGCCTGCTACCGCGGCGTTGATGTGCACAACGGTACCACCCGCAAAGTCCAGCGCGCCATGGGAAGCCAACAGACCACCGCCCCAGACCATATGCGCAATCGGGATATAGGAGAGCGTCAGCCAGACCACCACGAAAATCAGTACCGCAGAGAAGCGGATACGCTCAGCCAGCGCGCCCACAATCAGCCCCACGGTGATGCAGGCGAATGAGCCCTGAAACGCGACATGAATATACTGATAGAAGCTGCCCATTACCGCGGTCAGTTCGATATTTTTCAGCATCGCCCAGTTAACGTTGCCGAAGAAGGCGTTGCCCTCCCCGAAGGCCAGCGAGTAACCGTAAACCACCCACAGCACGCACACCAGCGCGAACGTGACGGCAACCTGCGTCAGCATGGAGAGTACGTTCTTGCCGCGAATCAGGCCGCCGTAAAACAGCGCGATCCCCGGAATCGTCATGAACAGCACCAGCGCGGTGCAAATCATCATAAAGGCGTTATCGGCTTTGTCTGCCACAGCAGGTGCAGCCATTGCCAGGCCCGGCAGCAGTGCCAGCGACCCCAGACCTGTTTTCATTGTTGCTTTCTTCATTTTCTCGATCCCTATCACTGTGTGCCAGGAGTTACTTACAACGCCGCTTCGTCAGATTCGCCGGTACGGATGCGAATAACGCGCTGTAGTTCGGCAACGAAAATTTTGCCGTCGCCAATTTTTCCGGTGTAGGCCGCTTTGCTGACGACATCAATCACCTCATCAAGCTGATCGTCGGCAATCGCCACATCAATTTTCACTTTTGGCAGGAAGTTAACGCTGTATTCCGCCCCGCGATAAAGCTCGGCATGACCTTTCTGACGCCCAAAGCCTTTCACTTCGGTGACAGTCAGTCCCTGAATACCCATGGAAGACAGCGCTTCACGCACGTCTTCGAGTTTGAATGGTTTGATT
The DNA here is from genome assembly GCF_049237785.1 of Enterobacter cloacae complex sp. SHL022. Taxonomy (NCBI): domain Bacteria; kingdom Pseudomonadati; phylum Pseudomonadota; class Gammaproteobacteria; order Enterobacterales; family Enterobacteriaceae; genus Enterobacter; species Enterobacter cloacae complex sp. SHL022. The sequence goes on from NZ_JBMKJH010000008.1 coordinate 127,411, forward strand.
ACCACCGTAACCAGCTTCATATATCCCCTCCAGTCAGAATTCGGTAATGGCCGCAGCTAACACGAGAGTGATATTGCAAAGGGTGTGCCAGAAGTGAAAGGTGAGGAGGAAAGCGCCGCGGCGCGCATGCGCCGGGAAAAAGTGAAAAAAAAACGCACCATGGCAGTGCAGGGTGCGTTTCAGTTTTGCACCAACGGTTAAGTCTGTTAGCGCATTGCCTTGTTATGGTGCATCAGGCGCTGAGTGACTCTTCCTCGCGCACGCTGGCGGCCAGTTCGTCGCCTGCCAGCTGCAACTGATACATCTGCCAGTAGCGTCCTTTTGCCTCAAGCAGCGCTCTGTGTGTACCCCGTTCAACGGCCTGGCCACGGTGCAGAACCAGAATGGTATCGGCATCGACGATCGTTGACAGGCGGTGGGCGATCACCACCAGCGTAGTGTGATCCCGCACGGCAGCCAGCGCCTGCTGGATCGCCTGCTCGGTACCGGAGTCAATGCTTGCTGTCGCTTCATCCAGAATTAACACCTGCGGCGTCTCAATCAGCACGCGCGCCAGCGCCAGAAGTTGCTTTTGCCCGACGGAGAGGTTGTTGCCCTGCTCACCCAGCCGGGTATTGATCCCCTCGCTTAACCCGCGCGCCAGATCTGCCAGCTGCACCGTTTCCAGCACCTCCCATACCTGCTCAGGGGTGAAAGGACGTCCCAGCGTCACGTTGGCATAAAAGGTATCCGCCAGCACCACCGGATCCTGCTGCACCATCGCGACGCCCTTACGCAACGCGTTGTGGCTAAGCGAGGCAAGCGGCCGTCCGTCCAGACGGATCTCCCCCTGCGTCAACGGATAGTAGCCCATCAGCAAACTGGCGAGCGTGCTTTTGCCGCTGCCGGTATGCCCAACCAGGGCGACAAAACCGCGCGACGGTACCTCGAGGTTGATATCCTGCAAGACAAGATGGTCGTCGCGATAGGCAAACGAGACATGATCAAACGCTATGGATCCACTTTCCAGCGGGCGTTCGTCATCGCCATAGGTCTGACGCGGCCTGTCCATGAGCTCGAATACACGTTCGCCCGCGACCACTGCCTGTTGCAGCATCGACTGCTGCGTGGTGAGTTCAATCAGCGGTTCGTTAAGGCGTCCGAGGTAACTGATAAACGCGTACAGTACCCCCACCTCGATGGTTCCGCGCGTCGTCAGGCCGAACAGCATCAGCAGTCCGCACAGCACCAGCGCCGAGAAGAGGCTCAGCAGCGGACGTAACAGGAAACCGTCCAGGCGTAACGTCTGCATCCGCGCCATATAATGCGAGCGGCTGGCTTCCCCCATTCGCTCACCAAAACGCGCCTGCTGGCGAAACTGCTGAATAACGCTCATGCCGTTGATCACTTCGTTGAAGCCATCATTGATATCTGCAAGGTAAGCGCGCACGCGGCGCACGATCGGCGTGCTGTAGCGCTGGTAAATCACCATCACGATCAGCACCGCCGGGAAAATGGTGATTGCCACCAGCGCCATCCGCCAGTCCAGGCTGAACATCGCCACCAGCATCGCGCCAATTAGCGCGGCACTGCGCAGAACCGTTGCAACAACGGTTACATAGAGGTCGCGGATCACCTCGGTGTCATTGGTGACGCGCGAAATAACCTGCCCGACCGGCTGGGTATCAAACTCGCTCAGCGGCTGGCGCAGCGCGGCATCCATCACGTCCGTGCGCAGCTGCTGCACCACGCCCACGGCGGCCCGGTTAAAGAGCAGTGACTGCGCGTAATGCAGCCCTGCCGCCGTCAGCTGTAGCCCGACGTACGCCACGCCCAGCCCGGCGACCAGGCCGAGAGGCAAATAGCTTTTCGCTACCATGTTATCGATGAAATAGCTGATAAGCAGCGGACCGGTCACCTCCGCAATCGCGGCGATCCACAGCAACAGCACGGCGATGGAAAGCGGTTTGCGCCACGGTGAGCCATAGGCCAGCAGCCGTTTTAACGTCGGCCACATCTGTCCAAACTTACGCATCGGCCACCTCCTCATCCAGCGCGGCTTCAAGCTGTTGATAGCGGTACATATCCCGATACCAGCCGGTCTGCCCGGCGAGCTGCTCATGCTGACCACGCTGGGCAATATGCCCGTGCTGAAGCACCAGAATTTCACTGGCTTCGGTAAGCGCCGACAGACGGTGCGCGCTAATGATGACCGTGCGCCCCTCTCCCCACTGGCGAAGGTTATGCAGAATTTGATGTTCAGTACGCCCGTCAACCGCGGACAGCGCATCATCCAGAATCAGGATCTCAGCGTCCAGCAGTAGCGCGCGGGCAATAGAGATACGCTGTTTTTGTCCGCCGGAGAGCATAACGCCCCGCTCACCCACTTCCGTGTCGTAGCCCTGCGGCAGGCGCAGAATATCCTCGTGGACGCTGGCCAGACGCGCCACGTGCTCGATCTGGTCCTGTGTCGCCGTCGGACACCCGAGCGCAATATTGTTGGCAATGGTGTCTGAAAACAAAAACGGCGTCTGGCTGACGACCGCCAGGCGGCTGCGCCAGTCATCCAGCAGCAGACGTGGCAGAGGGATGTCGTGGAAACGGATATCGCCTTCGCTCACGTCAAAATGGCGCTGAATCAGTGACAGAATGGTGCTTTTACCGGAGCCCGTCGGGCCGCAGATGCCCAGCATCTGACCAGGACGCAGCGTGAAACTGACGTTCTCAAGCACCGGATGTTCCGTTTGCGGGTAGATAAAGGCGCGGATATCAGCCTTGAGAATACCCGGACCTTCCGGTACCGGCTCGCTGCCATCGTTCACGACCGGCACTTCCGCCAGCATGGCGCGGATACGGCTGTAAGCGGCGCTCCCACGTTCAACGATATTAAACATCCAGGCCAGCGCCAGCATTGGCCAGATCATCAGCCCAAGGTACATCGCAAAGCTGGTTAACTGCCCGAGGGTCATGGTGCCTCGCACCACCATCCAGCTGCCGCCGCCCACCGCCAGCAGGTTCGCCATGCCAATCGCAATATAAATTGTCGGATCGAAACGGGCATCAATACGCGCCACGCGCATGTTTTTCGCGCCGGTATCGGCGGCGTCGGCGGCAAACAGTGCGGACTGACGGTCTTCCAGACCAAACGCTTTGATCATGCGGATGCTGGTCATGCTCTCCTGGGTGCGATCGTTCAGCGACGAGAACGCCGCCTGCGCCAGCTTAAAGCGTTCATGGAGCTGCTCGCCGTAGCGGTTAATTGCCAGCGCCATCAGCGGCATTGGCAGCAGCGCCAGCAGCGTGAGCTCCCAGCTAATTTGCGTAGACATCACAATTAATACCGCACAGCCCATCACCAGGGAATCCACCAGCGTTAACACCCCTTCACCGGCGGCAAACACCACGCGGTCTACATCGTTAGTGGCGCGGGCGATGAGATCCCCGGTACGGTGACGCAGATAAAACTCAGGGTGCTGGCGGCTCAGCTGACGGTAAAAGTCCTCGCGCAGCTCAACGGCAAGCTGATAGGACGCACCGAACAGTAGCACGCGCCAGACATAACGCAGCAGGTAAACCACCACGGCCGTCAGCACCAGCGTACCGACCCACATCATCACCCGTGCGGCGGTGTAATGTTGTTCGGTAACGCCATCCACGACGTAGCCCACCACTTTGGGGGGGATCAGTTGCAGAATGGCAATGATAATAAGCAGGGCCACTGCGCCGAGGTAGCGTTGCCACTCCCGACGAAAGTACCAGCTTAATTGGGCAAATAATCGCACGCGGTCTTTTCCTGAAGGTATTTTAAGAAGTTATTCAATGGGTAACGCTGTGGTGTATTTAATCTGTTCCATGGCGAAGCTGGAGGTGACATCGGACAAGCCCGGTACGCTATTGACCAGCCGCTTGTAAAAATCATCGTAGCGCTTCATGTCTGCCACCTGAACGCGCATCAGATAGTCGTATTCCCCCGCCATGCGCCAGAAGCCGAGCACCTCGGGCATGTCGGAAACCTGCGTGACGAAGCGGCAGTACCATTCGCTGCTGTGATGCTGCGTTTTTATCAGGACGAAGGCGGTCAGTCCAAGCCCCAGTTTTTCGGGATCCAGCAGCGCCACACGTCCCAGCAGAATGCCATCATCTTCCAGCTTTTTGAGGCGCTTCCAGCACGGTGTGGTGGTCAGATTAACGGCATCTGCCAGCGCCTGCAAAGAGAGGGTACAGTCGCTTTGCAGCAAAGAAAGCAGCTTACGGTCAATTTTATCTAACATAGCCACCTCGAAGAGAAAATTATTCTCCTTACATTCTATTTTAAAGGTCAGATAGCAACAATTTTTTCTGTGCTTTTCGCTATGCTGGGCACAAAATGACAAATGGATAACTACGATGAATAGCACCTGGGTTAAACATGCCATCAGCGAAATAAATGCCGACTATCAGCGCTCGGCAGACACCCACTTAATCCGCCTGCCTCTGCCGGGATTTCCCGGTATTCAGCTCTATCTGAAAGATGAAAGTACCCATCCTACCGGTAGCCTGAAGCATCGCCTGGCGCGTTCACTCTTTTTATACGGTTTATGTAACGGCTGGATTAAAGAAGGCACCACGATTATTGAATCGTCGTCCGGATCAACTGCCGTCTCCGAAGCCTACTTTGCCCGCCTGTTGGGCCTGCCGTTTATCGCCGTGATGCCCTCATGCACGGCGAAACGTAAAGTTGAACAGATCGAATTTTACGGCGGACGCTGCCACTTTGTGGACAGCGCCTGCGAAATCTATGCGGCCTCCGAAATGCTGGCCCGCGAGCTGAATGGTCACTATATGGACCAGTTCACCTTCGCCGAACGCGCCACCGACTGGCGCGGCAATAATAACATTGCGGACAGCATTTTCCGCCAGATGACCCATGAGCCGCATCCTGTCCCCTCTTACATTGTCATGAGCGCGGGCACGGGCGGAACCTCCGCCACCATCGGACGTTATATCCGCTGTCAGGGTTATGATACGCAGCTGATGGTGGTTGACCCGCAAAACTCGGTGTTCCTCGATTACTGGCAATCCCGCGATGCGAGCCTGCGCAGCCCCGTGGGGAGCAAGATCGAAGGGATTGGTCGCCCGCGCGTCGAACCCTCGTTCATTCCGGACGTTGTGGATGAGATGCTCCGCGTGCCGGATGCCGCCAGCGTCGCGACGGCGCACTGGCTGGAGACACAGCTTGGCCGTAAAGTCGGGGCTTCTACCGGCACCAATATGTGGGGCGCGCTACAGCTGGCCGCGAGGATGCGTGAAGAAGGCCGTACCGGCTCTGTCGTCACGCTGCTGTGCGACAGCGGGGAGCGATACCTGGACACCTATTACAACGCAGAATGGGTGCAGGCCAATATTGGCGATGTTGAGCCCTGGAAAGCGCAGATTTCGCAGCTGGTGAAATAAAAAAAGCCAGGCTTAGCCTGGCTTGCTGGAAGGGTCTCACTATTCGGGGGAATATGGGAGGTTATTTTTGTCCAGCCAATGCGTCAAAAAATGGGACACCGCTTCGTTACGACAGTGTCCGATAACCGGTAAATGCGGGAGCGCGGCGATAAGCTGCGGCATCGCGTTCCCCATAATCAGCCCACGACCTACGTTGCTCAGCATCTCGTGGTCGTTCATGGCGTCACCAAAGGCCATACAGTCCTGCATCGTCAGCCCAAGATGATCGCTCAGCACCGCCAGCGCGGATCCTTTGTTACAGCCCACCGGCAGCACTTCAAGACAGTCCACCGCCGAGAAGGTCAGGTGCGCCCGTTCGCCCAGCGCCTCGTTAAGCTGAATACGCAGACGGCAGAGATCGTCGTGATCGCCACAGAAGCAGATCTTGGTCACCTTGTGTGCCGGAATGCGGCGCAAATCGATAAGCTGATATTTAAAGCCGCTGTAAACGTGTGCGTGCAGCAAGGCCGGGATCTCACGCCCGGTAAACCAGCCTTCATCATTAAAAACATGCACGCTGGCCTGCGTATCCCAGGTGCTGTGCAGGACAATGTCCGCCACCTCCGGATTCAGATCCTGACGGTGCAGCACATCGCCGTCGACGGAGTGAATGCGCGTTCCGTTGCCGGTGATCAAGAACGCATCGAGGGCAAATGTCCCCAGCAGATGGCGCATCTCCAGCACATGACGACCAGTAGCAAACGTCAGGGTAACTTCACGCTCGCGCAGGCGCTTAAGAGTGTTCAGGGTTTTCTCCCCTAAACGGTGATCCGGCATTAACAGCGTGCCGTCCATATCAAATGCAGCGAGCCGAGCCATGATTACTCCCGAAATGTGATGCGGTTAACTTGTGCATCAGTATTACGTGGGATATACGGAAGTAATAGTGAATAGATGATAATTATTGTTCCGGGTTTTTCATGCGCCAGCTTAACCGTCTTAACCAGTATCAGCGTCTGTGGCACCCGTCTGCCGGCGCACCACAGCAGGTGACCATCAGTGAACTTGCCAGCCGCTGCTTTTGCAGCGAGCGACATGTTCGCACCCTGCTGCGCCAGGCGCAGGAGGCGGGCTGGCTAAGCTGGCACGCCCGCTCCGGACGAGGTAAGCGTGGGGAATTACGCTTTCACGTCACCCCGGATTCGTTGCGTAATACGATGATGGAAGAGGCCCTGAAAAGTGGACAGCAGCACAACGCGCTGGAGCTGGCCCAGCTCGCGCCTGAAGATTTGCGATCGCTGCTGCATCCGTTTATGGGCGGGCAGTGGCAGAACGATACGCCGACGCTGCGTATTCCCTACTATCGCTCGCTGGAGCCGCTTCAGCCGGGGTTTCTCCCTGGCCGGGCGGAGCAGCATCTGGCGGGACAGGTATTCTCTGGTTTGACGCGTTTTAATGGTAACAGCAGTGAACCCACGGGCGATCTGGCGCATCACTGGGAAGTCTCTGCTGACGGCCTGCGCTGGCATTTCTACATTCGCTCCACCCTGCACTGGCATAACGGCGATAAAATAGAGACGGCACAGCTCCGGCAAAGCCTGACGGCGCTGTTATCGCAGCCCGGCATGGGCACGCTGTTCCGCAGCGTCTTACGTATCGAAACCACGCACCCGCAGTGCCTGACGTTTATTCTCCATCAACCTGACTACTGGCTGGCGCACAGGCTGGCAACCTACTGTAGCCGTCTGGCGCATCCCGATTACCCTGTGGTAGGCAGCGGTCCCTTTCGGCTGAGCGTTTTTGAGCCTGAACTGGTGCGTCTGGAAAGCCACGAGCAGTATCATCTTGGCCATCCGTTGCTTAAGGCTATCGAGTACTGGATCACGCCCCAGCTTTTTGACTACAGTCTGGGCACCAGCTGTCGCCACCCGGTGCAAATCGCCATTGGCGAGGCCGACGAGCTGGCCAGCCTGCGGCTGGTGAGTAACAGCACCAGTCTGGGCTTCTGCTACCTCACGCTAAAACAGAGTCCACGTCTGAGCGAACTTCAGGCAAAGCGGCTGATTAATATCATTCATCTCTCAACGCTGCTGCACACGCTTCCCCTGAACGAAGGGCTCATCACTCCTACCGAGGAACTGCTTCCCGGCTGGGCGATCCCCCAGTGGCCTGATTTAACCGACGTTGCGCTGCCAGAGGCATTGACGCTGGTCTACCACCTGCCGGTTGAGCTTCACACCATGGCCAGCCAGTTAAAAGCATACCTTGCGCGGCAGGGTTGTGAACTGACCGTCATCTTTCATGACGCCAAAACGTGGGACGGGTGCCAGCAGCTTGCCGATGCAGACATCATGATGGGAGACAGACTGATTGGCGAAGCGCCGGCGTACACGCTTGAGCAGTGGCTCCGCTGCGATGCGCTCTGGCCGCATCTGCTGAGCGCACCGGCATTCGCCCATTTGCAGGCCACGCTGGATGCGGTGCAGTCGCAGGCCGACGAGCGTGACCGACACGCAGGAATTCAGGCTATATTCAGCCGGTTAATGGAGACAGCCGTCCTGACGCCGCTCTTTAACTACCAGTATCAAATCAGCGCGCCTCCGGGCGTCAACGGCATACGCCTTAACACTCGCGGCTGGTTTGACTTCACCGAAGCCTGGCTTCCTCCACCAAACGCGTGAAGAAGCTGGTCGCCGCTTTAGCCAGGCGTTAACATGACGCTTTTACTGTAACTGTCGAGATGATCTATGAAACGTGCCGTCGTCGTGTTCAGCGGAGGACAAGATTCCACCACCTGCCTGATTCAGGCGCTTCACCAGTATGATGAAGTGCACTGCGTCACTTTTGATTATGGTCAGCGTCATCGCGCTGAAATCGATGTCGCTCGTGAACTGGCTCTCAAACTGGGCGCCCGCGCTCATAAAGTGCTGGACGTGACGCTGTTAAATGAACTGGCCGTCAGCAGCCTCACCCGCGACAGCATTCCGGTGCCTGATTACGAACCGGATGCCAGCGGCATTCCGAACACCTTCGTACCGGGCCGCAACATTCTCTTCCTGACCCTGACGGCGATCTATGCCTACCAGGTGAAAGCCGAAGCGGTGATCACGGGCGTGTGTGAGACCGACTTCTCTGGCTACCCGGACTGCCGGGATGAATTCGTGAAAGCACTCAATCACGCCGTCGATCTGGGAATGGCAAAAGAGACCCGCTTCGAAACGCCGCTGATGTGGCTGGATAAGGCTGAAACCTGGGCGCTGGCCGACTACTGGGGCAAGCTGGATGTCGTTCGCAACGAGACCCTGACCTGCTACAACGGCATTAAAGGGGACGGCTGTGGGCAGTGTGCCGCCTGTAACCTGCGCGCGAACGGTCTGAATCATTATTTTGCGGATAAAGCGGGCGTTATGGCCGCAATGCAGAAAAAGACCGGGCTGAAATAAGGGCTACCTGACCGTGCTGTCGAACAGTTTTACACCGGCAGCACGGGTAATTTTCATCAGTGTAGTCAGCGTTGGGTTACCATTTTCGGACAGGGTACGGTATAGCTGCTGACGTGAAAGCCCCGCTTTGGCTGAAATCTCTCCAATACCGCCGCGCGCTTCGATAACGCGTCTGAGGGCAATCAAATAGGCTGGGATCCCCTGGTCCTCGTAAATTTCATCCAGTGCAATTTGCAGATAGAGTTGCGCGTAAGAAGGATTTTCGCGCAGCATTTTGACTACAGCTTCATCATGGCTGACGGTACTTGAGAATTTTCGCTCACTTTTGCTCATGGAGTTTATCCTTTTGATGATCTTTCCAGTAATCTATTGCCAGCATCACATCCGCTTTCTGGCTCTTTTTGTCACCGCCGATCAGCAACAATAAGATTTCCCGGTGCTGGACCGCAAAATAGACTCGATAACCGGGACCACTATCAACCTTCAACTCCCAGACACCCTCTCTGAGATAACGGTAATCGCCAAAATTCCCCTTCTCAGCGCGGTCGATTCGCAGAAGGATCCGAAACGCCAGCTCCGGATCCTTTCGTCTCAACTTTGCTACCCAATCCTCAAACGATATTTTTCCGTCGCGGGTTCGGTAACGTTTAACAACGTAGTCCCTGTTCATGATTTTATCCCTGAAAACCCTTCTTGTCTTTTATAAAAGACAAAAATTTACGCGATCATCAGCTCCAGCTTTTCGCGCAACTCCCCTTCCAGCGGCAACGCTTTCTGGGTTTTGAGATCGATACAGACAAAGGTGATCAGCGCATCGGCCACAATCTGCCCTTCTGGCTCCAGCGTAACGACCTGGCTCAATACACCACTTTTGCCATTCAGTTGTTGAACCTCACTGGTCACGGTGAGCACATCCCCCAGCACAGCCGGGCGGCGGTAGTTAATGTTGATATTGACGACCACAAACGCGATGTTGTGTGCGGTTAGCCACAGGAAGCTTTCGCTGTTCTCCAGGCCGTCCCAGCGCGCCTCTTCAAGAAATTCAAGGTAGCGGGCGTTATTGACGTGCTGGTAAACATCGAGGTGATAACCACGGACTTTGATTTGTGTCTGCATAGCGCAATAGCCTTTCGTTGTTATAGGTTCAGAGGTCATAACTGGTATGACCTCTTTATCCTGGCAAATTTTTGCCGCAGTGCAAGTGATTACGCGATTACAGCGTCAGGTGTGCGAGATTGCGCTCAACCAGCGCGCTGCCCATACCCGGCACCTGCTTGAGATCGTCAAGGGTTTTGAAAGGACCATACTCTTCACGATAGCTGACGATGGCCTGCGCTTTTTTGAGGCCCACGCCATTCATTACGCGGGCAAGATCGTCCGCAGAGGCAGTATTAATACTGACCCGCGTACCCTCGTCCTCAATGGCTTTCGTGCTGGCCGTCGCGTTGGCTTTAACCTGACCTTGTGACGTTGCATCGGCCTGAGTTTGTGCAGCCTGGGCTTTAGACGAGGGTGACGCCGCCAGCGCGCCCGCACTCATCCCGGAAGTGGCAATAGCCAGTGTAATTAACAGTGCTTTGATTCCACATTTCATGCTGTTTTCTCCTTGTTTGTTGACAGCCATGCCACGATAGCCGCACGGGAAAACAGGGACAAACAGCAGATTGCAGAAATGGAAAAGGCCGCGAAAGCGGCCTTTAGTTTTTGCAGAACGTTACGAAAATCTGCGAGCAGACACGTAATTATTGCTCCTGAGTGACCACATCACCCAGCTTGATTTTGGCTTCTTTACGCAGGTTGCTCATCAACGCTTCGAAAGCAATCTGGGCATTGTTCTGGGTAATTCCCTGAACCATGGCCTTCTTCTGCGCGTCTGGCAGCGTGCCGGCTTTCACTTCATCCAGCGCCAGAACCACCACGTTACCCTGCATATCGGTCGTGGTGCCAAAGACAGGTTTGTCTTTCGCCGGCAGGCTCAGACCAAACGCCGCCTGGCTGACAGGATCCTGACCGGTACGGCTCAGCGTTTTTGCTTCGCCAAAGCTCAGGCCAGCCGCTTTCAGCGCATCGTTCTTACCGGCTTTCAGGTCGGCCAGAATTTTCTCTGCATCCAGTTTTGCCTGCTGTGCCGCTTTGTTGTGTTTCACCAGCGCCACCACCTGATCTTTCACTTCCGCCAGGGGCTTCACTGCCTCGGCTTTGTGCTCGCTGACGCGCAGTACGAACGCACGATCACCGTCAACGGTAATGATATCTGAGTTGCTGCCCGGCGTACCATTCTCACCGACCAGACCACCATTGAAAATGGCATCTGAAACCGGTTTGAAGTTCAGTTCTTCCGGCAGGTTTTCGTGGCTGAACCAGCCCGTCTCAACCGCTTTCACGCCAGCAGCCTGCTCAGCGCCCGCCAGTGATTCGTTGTCGTTGCTTGCGGCATCGCTCACTTTCTGTTGCAGAGCATAGAAGGCATCCAGCGCTTTCTCCTGCTTCACTTTCGCAGCGATATCATCACGAACGTCAGCCAGCGGCTTGGTTTTCGCCGCCACAACATCGTCCAGACGCGCCACCAGGAAGCCGACGGAGGATTTGATTACACCAGACAGTTGGCCTTTCTCTTTCAGGCCTGCATTTTTCAGCTCATCCGGGGTAGTTGACTCTTCCAGCCAGCCCATATCACCGCCGTTTTTGGCAGAAATAATGTCGGTGGATTTTGCTTTCGCTAAGGTGGCGAAATCAGCGCCTTTGTTCAGCTCGTCCAGCACGGCTTTCGCTTCTGCTTCCGTTTTGGTCTGGATCACGCTGTAACGGTTACGCTGCGGCTGAGTGAACTGATCCTGATGCTGGTCGTAATAAGACTGGATCTCGGCGTCAGTCGCATTTTCCTGCATCGCCGCTGCATCCAGCTTGATATAGCTTACGCGGAACTGTTCCGGAGAGATGAAGTTGTTCTTGTTTTGCTCGTAGTAAGCATTAACTTCAGCGTCGCTAACCTGCTGTTTCGCTGCCAGTGCGTTGACATCAATCGTCGCTTCACGCACCACGCGTTGCTGCGCCACCAGTGCCGCCAGCTCTTCAGTTTCACCTTTCAGCATGAAATCGGTGCCCACCACCGCGTTGATCAGCTGTTGCGTGGTCAACTGGTTACGCAGTGCCTGAGCGTACTGGTCAGCCGTCATACCCATCTGGTTAACAATGCTGTTGTAACGCGCGTTGTCGAACTTCCCATTAGACTGGAAAGCCTGCGTCGAGAAGATGGCTTTTTTAACCTGCTCATCGCTGATGCCCAGACCCAGGCTTTTCGCGTACTGATCCAGCAGCGCCTCGTCAATAAGGCGGTTTAGCGTCTGCTGACGCAGGTTTTTCATATAGCCTTCGTTGGCTGCAAGTTCAGAGTATTGGTCGCCCAGCTGTTGCTGCATGCGGTTACGTTCACCAGCAAAAGCGTTCTCGAACTGCCCACGGCTAATTTCCTGGCCATTCACTTTTGCGGCGTAGTTCGCGCCACCGCCGATGAGGTAACTACTCACACCGGTCAATATGAACGACACGATAATGATACCGAAAATAATCTTGAGCACGAGACTGTTAGCAGCCGTGCGTAAGCTGTCCATCATGGTGTAACAACACTCCGCTGTAGGTGACTGGTTACCTGACGCTGACGGAAAATCCTGACCGTCGCGCGTAAAGGCGTATTGTGACAAGAAAACAGGGCAATTGTCAGCCCACAACTCGCATAAACTCGCACAAATCAGGTCTGGACAAACAAAAAAGGCACATCAAACGATGCGCCCTTGTACTTTTCAGCTTCCCTGGAGCGGGAAAGCAATCAGTTTACTGCGTCTTTCAGCGCTTTACCTGCACGGAAACCCGGCACTTTAGCGGCAGCAATGGTGATCTCTTTGCCGGTCTGAGGGTTGCGGCCAGTACGGGCTGCACGCTCTTTAACCGCAAAAGTACCGAAGCCTACCAGTGCAACGTCGTCCCCAGCTTGCAGAGATTCAGTAACAGAAGCAATTAAAGCATCTAAAGCACGTCCAGCTGCCGCTTTAGAAATATCAGCACCCGCAGCAATTTTGTCAATCAGTTGAGATTTATTCACTGTTCTCTTCCTCTCTTTATAATTTATATCGCACCTGAATCCTTCACAGCGCGACCGCGCAGCAGTTATATCAGTCCTGCTATGACCTTACAACACCCGTTGTTGATGGCTAACCCAATCAGCAATCTAAATTAGCTATACAAAAAAAGGCTGGCAAGTACGAAATGACTTACCAGCCTTGTTTTTATTGGCGCTCTTTGCGCGAGGTCACTATTTTGCGGTTACAACCTGCATTCCGGACGGTTCATTTTGCAGTGCGAGAGTCAGAACTTCCTCAATGCGTTTCACCGGATGGATCTGCAAATCGGCAATAACGTTGTCCGGAATCTCTTCCAGATCGCGTTTATTCTCGTAAGGGATCAATACGGTTTTGATCCCACCGCGGTGTGCCGCCAGCAGTTTTTCTTTTAACCCGCCGATAGGCAGTACCTGACCACGCAGCGTAATTTCACCGGTCATGGCCACATCAGCACGAACCGGATTACCTGTCAGGCAGGAAACCAGCGCAGTACACATGGCAATACCCGCGCTTGGGCCATCTTTCGGCGTCGCCCCTTCCGGAACGTGAACGTGAATGTCGCGTTTTTCGTAGAAATCCGGGTTGATACCCAGTTTTTCCGCACGCGCGCGCACCACGGTCAGCGCCGCCTGGATGGACTCCTGCATCACTTCACCCAGCGAACCGGTGTAGGTCAGCTTGCCTTTGCCCGGAACACAGGCGGTTTCGATGGTCAGCAGATCGCCGCCCACTTCCGTCCATGCCAGACCGGTCACCTGACCAACACGGTTTTCGTTGTCTGCGCGACCGTAGTCGAAGCGTTGAACGCCCAGGTACGCATGCAGATTGTCGCCGTTAATCACGATGTGCTTCAGGCTCTTATCCAGCAGCAGCTGTTTCACCGCCTTACGGCACAGCTTAGAGATCTCACGTTCGAGGCTACGCACACCCGCTTCACGGGTGTAGTAACGAATAATGCCGACAATGGCGCTGTCCTCAACGGTCAGCTCGTTGGCTTTCAGCGCGTTACGCTCAATCTGCTTCGGCAGCAGGTGCTGTTTGGCAATGTTCAGCTTCTCGTCTTCGGTATAACCTGACAGACGGATCACTTCCATACGGTCCAGCAGCGGCGCCGGAATGTTCATGGAGTTCGACGTCGCCACAAACATCACATCGCTCAGGTCGTAATCCACTTCCAGGTAGTGATCGCTAAACGCCACGTTCTGCTCTGGATCAAGCACTTCCAGTAACGCCGACGCCGGATCGCCACGCATGTCCGAAGACATTTTGTCGATCTCATCGAGCAGGAACAGCGGGTTTTTGACGCCCACTTTCGCCATTTTCTGGATAAGCTTGCCCGGCATGGAACCGATGTAGGTACGGCGGTGACCGCGGATTTCCGCTTCATCACGCACGCCGCCCAGCGCCATACGGATGTACTTACGCCCTGTCGCTTTGGCGATGGACTGGCCCAGAGAGGTTTTACCCACCCCTGGAGGCCCTACCAGGCACAGGATTGGGCCTTTGATTTTGTTCACACGGCTCTGTACCGCGAGGTACTCAAGAATGCGGTCTTTCACACGTTCCAGGCCGTAGTGGTCGGTATCCAGGATCTCCTGGGCCTGACGCAGGTCTTTTTTGACCTTGCTGCGGGCATTCCACGGAACCTGCACCATCCACTCAATGTAGCCGCGTACAACGGTCGCTTCCGCCGACATCGGAGACATCATTTTCAGCTTCTGCAACTCAGCTTCAGCTTTCTCTTTCGCCTCTTTCGGCATCTTCGCCGCGTCGATCTTACGCTTCAGCGCTTCGTTTTCATCCGGCGCATCGTCCATCTCGCCGAGCTCTTTCTGAATGGCTTTCATTTGCTCGTTCAGATAGTACTCACGCTGCGATTTTTCCATCTGCTTTTTGACGCGGTTGCGAATGCGCTTCTCAACCTGGAGCAGATCGATCTCAGACTCCATCATCGCCATCAGGTATTCCAGACGTTCGTTAACGTCGGACATTTCCAGCACGGACTGTTTGTCAGCCAGCTTCAGCGGCATATGCGCAGCGATGGTATCCGCCAGACGTGCAGGATCGTCGATGCTGTTCAGCGACGTCAGCACTTCAGGTGGGATTTTCTTATTCAGCTTGATGTAGCCTTCGAACTGGCTGATCGCGGTGCGTACCAGCACTTCCTGCTCGCGCTCATCAAGTTCCGGTGAATCAAGGTACTCTGCCTTCGCAGAGAAGTGCTCGCCATCGTCTGACAGAGTGGTAATACGCGCACGCTGTAAGCCTTCCACCAGCACCTTCACGGTGCCGTCTGGCAGCTTCAGCATCTGCAAAATAGAGGCCACGGTCCCGACGGTGAAAAGATCGTTTACACCCGGCTCATCCGTTGATGCTTCTTTCTGCGCGACCAACATGATTTTTTTATCATGATCCATGGCGGCTTCGAGGCAACGGATAGATTTTTCCCGCCCTACAAATAAGGGTATGACCATGTGCGGATAAACCACCACATCGCGCAACGGCAATACGGGGATTTCAATGCGTTCAGAACGCTCAGGATTCATAGAGCTCTCTCTTAGTTTAGTGTCCGCCAGGTAAACTGGTCATGTAACTGTGCTTCACACAACCATTAACATGTAATCCAGTATATGGGGATGTTTCCCATACATTCAACGCCATGAATACGGAAAAAGTAAAGGGGAGATAAAATCCCCCCTTTTTGATTAACTGATTGTATGAAATGGTGAATTATTCGCCAGATGCCTGCTGCGCTTCCGGTTTACCGTAAATCAGTAACGGCTTGGTCTGGCCACCAATGACGGACTCGTCGATCACGACTTTTTCGACGTCTTCCATAGAAGGAAGATCGTACATCGTGTCGAGCAATGCTGCTTCCACGATAGAACGCAGGCCACGGGCACCGGTTTTACGCGCCATCGCTTTCTTGGCAATCGCGTCCAACGCTTCGTCACGGAATTCCAGCTCAACGCCTTCAAGATTAAACAGCGCCTGATACTGCTTGGTCAGCGCGTTTTTCGGCTCTTTCAGGATCTGAATCAACGCGTCTTCGCTCAGTTCGTTCAGGGTCGCCACAACCGGCAGACGGCCGATAAATTCCGGAATCAAACCGAATTTGATCAGATCTTCCGGCTCAACCTGCGCCAGCAGCTGGCCTTCGTTTGGTTTTTCAGACGTGGCTTTCACCGTTGCGCCAAAACCAATGCCGGAGCCGGTTTCCACACGGTGAGAGATCACTTTATCCAGGCCTGCAAACGCACCACCACAGATAAACAGGATCTTAGAGGTATCAACCTGCAAGAATTCCTGCTGCGGATGTTTACGCCCACCCTGCGGTGGAACAGCCGCAACCGTACCTTCAATCAGCTTCAGGAGCGCCTGCTGCACGCCCTCGCCCGAGACGTCACGGGTGATGGACGGGTTGTCTGATTTACGAGAGATTTTGTCGATCTCATCGATATAGACGATCCCGCGCTGGGCTTTCTGTACGTCGTAATCGCACTTCTGGAGCAGCTTCTGGATAATATTTTCAACGTCTTCACCCACATAACCGGCTTCGGTCAGGGTGGTGGCATCCGCCATAGTGAACGGAACATCCAGCAGGCGCGCCAGCGTTTCTGCCAGCAGGGTTTTACCGGAACCGGTAGGCCCGATCAGCAAAATGTTACTTTTGCCCAGTTCTACGCCATTGCTGGTATCGCCGTTACGCAGACGTTTGTAGTGGTTGTATACCGCCACCGCCAGCACTTTTTTCGCCTGCTCCTGACCAATAACATAGTCGTCCAGGTGGTGGCGAATCTCGTGTGGCGTTGGTAACGCGCTGCGCTCACGGTGCGGCGCGACTTCTTTAATCTCTTCGCGAATGATGTCGTTACATAAATCGACGCATTCGTCGCAGATATACACGGACGGCCCGGCAATCAGTTTACGCACTTCATGCTGGCTTTTGCCGCAAAAAGAGCAGTACAGCAGTTTGCCCGAACCATCTTTGCGTTTATCTGTCATGAGTCCAAACCTCTTTTTAAGTTCTATGTGCCGCACATGACGACGCAAATGCCATTCTCAGACGCAAGCTGCTTACAGGCAACGTGCCGCCCTACCTTAGTATAGCGGCACACTCGCGTCGCGGGCATCAATTACGATGGGTCAAAATGGAGTCGACTAAGCCGTACTCAACTGCCTCTGGCGCAGAGAGGAAGCGATCGCGCTCGGTATCGCGCTCGATCTGCTCGAGAGGTTGACCCGTATGCTGCGCCATAAGTTCATTCATGCGCGCTTTTACTTTCAGAATTTCTCGGGCGTGGATTTCAATATCCGTCGCCTGGCCCTGGTAACCACCCAGCGGCTGGTGAATCATCACGCGGGAGTTAGGCAGGCAGAAACGCTTACCTTTCGCCCCTGCGGTTAACAGGAAAGCCCCCATGGACGCCGCCTGCCCCATACAGATGGTGCTGACATCCGGCTTGATGAATTGCATGGTGTCATAAATAGACATGCCCGCCGTAATCACACCGCCCGGCGAGTTGATATACAGGTAAATGTCTTTTTCCGGGTTTTCCGCTTCCAGGAACAGCATCTGCGCCACGATCAGGTTAGCCATATGGTCTTCCACCTGGCCGGTCAGAAAGATAACGCGTTCCTTGAGCAGACGGGAATAGATATCGAAAGAACGCTCACCGCGTGAGGTCTGTTCAATAACCATTGGCACCAGCGCCATATGGGGTGCAAAGTTATCTCGTTCGCCACTGTATGACATTTCCGTCTCCTGGTTCAAAATTGAAAACACCTGCTGTACTGATTGTAACCTTATGGACGGATTATCAGCCAGTCTCAATCATCGTGATTACATACTAATGGGGGTCGCCATGCCCTATTTCAAGCATAACAACGTTTTGTTGTAACGCTAACACTGAAAGGGCGTTTTAGCACCCTTCCAGGACTAAAGCTGTGATAAAAAAAACCCGTCGCCGGAGGGCAACGGGTTTTTTGTTCAAACTTTAAACCGTTGGGGCGAAATTACGCCTGCTGGTTCATCAGTTCGGTGAAAGAGGTCTCTTTTTCGGTGACTTTCGCTTTCGCCAGTACCGCTTCTACAGCCTGCTCTTCCAGCGCGACGTTGCGCATGTTGTCCATCAGCTCTTTGTTCTTACCGTAGAACTCGATCACTTCTGATGGATCTTCGTATGCAGAAGCCATCTCTTCGATCAGGCCTTTCACACGCTCTTCGTCAGCTTTCAGCTCGTGGGTACGAATCACTTCGCCCAGCAGCAGGCCAACAACAACGCGACGTTTCGCTTGCTCTTCGAACAGCTCGCGTGGCAGTTCCATCGCTTGCTGCTGGTTGCCACCGAAGCGCTGTGCAGCCTGACGGCGCAGAACGTCGATTTCGCTGTCGATCAGGGCAGCAGGAACGTCGATGTCGTTCGCTTTCACCAGACCTTCAATCGCCTGAGACTTCACGCGGTTACGTACAGCGCCGTTCAGCTCGCGCTCCATGTTTTTACGCACTTCGGTACGCAGGCCCGCAACAGAACCGTCTTCCACGCCGAAACGCTTGATGAATTCTTCAGTCAGTTCTGGCAGTTCGCGCTCTTCCACTTTCTTCAGGTTGATAACGAACTTCGCTGCTTTACCTTTCAGGTTTTCAGCGTGGTATTCTTCAGGGAAGGTCACGTCGATGGTGAACTCTTCGCCCGCTTTGTGGCCTTTGATACCGTCTTCGAAGCCTGGGATCATACGACCCTGGCCCATCGCCAGTACGAAATCAGACGCTTTACCGCCTTCGAACTCTTCGCCGTCTACAGAACCGGTGAAGTCGATGGTTACGCGGTCTTCTGCGTCAACAGCGCCTTCTTTCTCTTTCCAGTTCGCCTGCTGCTTACGCAGGGTATCCAGCATGCCGTCAACGTCTTCGTCGGTCACGGAAACGATCGGTTTTTCAACTTCGATAGATTCCAGACCTTTCAGCTCAACTTCCGGGTACACTTCGAACTCTACGGAGTAGGTGAAGTCTTCGCCCTGCTTGTATTCGCCTGGAACGTAGTTCGGCGCACCGGCTGGATTGATTTTTTCTTTGATGATCGCGTCGATAAAGTTGCGGCTCATCAGTTCACCCAGCACATCCTGACGCACGGAAGCGCCATAACGCTGAGCAACAACATTCATTGGTACTTTGCCCTTGCGGAAGCCGTCAATACGTACTTTTTTTGCTACGTTGACCAGCTCGCTTTTCACAGCAGTTTCGATGCTGTCAGCAGCGATAGTAATCGTTACACGGCGGCCAAGGCCTTGAGTGGTTTCAACTGAAACTTGCATCTTGTTACCTCAAAAAAATCACAGTGCTCGGTCAACTCTGAATCTGTCTGTTATACCGGGATGCTCTCTTATGTGCAGATTCACATTCCCTGTCGCCAGAATCATCCCGAAGACATTCAATAAGACGCGGCATTATAGCGGCATCACTTAGGTGAGTCGAGAACGGTTGGAGCATGTTGCTGCGGCTTTTTTCACACTTTAAGGCTATTTTTAGCCTTAAAAACGCGCCATCCGCTCAAAACTCAGACAAAACAAAACGGCCCGAAGGCCGTCTTGACGAAATCTGTAAGCAACATACTGGAAAAACTCCGGCGGTTGCAAATCCGATTTATCAGGCGATGGTGCCTGCACCCCGACAAGGCGGTGATGCGAATACCGTATCCTGTAGCCCTTCCCATTCCTTAATGGTGTAGGTATGCAGCGCCAGCGCATGTACGGTTGTGGAGAGTTCTTCCGTCAAGGTGCTGTAGATCAAGCGGTGTCGGTTCAGGAAACGTTCTCCCGTGAAGCGATCGCTGACCAGAACCACTTTAAAGTGGCTTTCAGAACCTGCCGGCACGTTATGACGATAGCTTTCGTCGACAACTTCGAGAAACACAGGGTTGAACGCTGCCCTTAATTTTTCTTCTATCTGTTCACGTATCATCATGAAATCACTCCTCCGACAACGCTAAGATGTCACCCATCCCTTTAAATATTAGCCGCTTTTACCGGTTCCATTACACCTTGACAACAAATATTTAGCTTTCGTCTGATTTTCTCACCCAAACGAATGAAGTTCACTATGAGGTTCATACGTTTTGTCACTTACAGGCAGAGAAAAGCGGAAAGGTGGTCAGTTTTCGGACAAGGCGATGAATTTACATGCGTTGACCACTTCCCCTGGCCGTTAGCGATGTTATGATGGCGGCAATTTTTCTCTCTTTGCTTACGATTCGTTGAGAACCCGAAAATGTTAAAAAAACTCTTCTTTCCGTTGGTAGCACTCTTTATGCTCGCCGGCTGCGCGACTCCGCCGACGACCATTGACGTTTCACCAAAAATTACCCTGCCTCAGCAGGATCCAAGCCTGATGGGCGTTACGGTCAGCATTAATGGCGCCGATCAGCGTCAGGACCAGGCGCTGGCGAAAGTGACTCGCGACAACCAACAGGTCACGCTGACCGCCTCCCGCGACCTGCGCTTCCTGTTGCAGGAAGTGCTGGAGAAACAGATGACCTCCCGCGGCTACATGATTGGCCCAAGCGGCGCGGTTGATCTGCAAATCATCGTGAACAACCTGTACGCTGACGTCTCCCAGGGTAACGTTCGCTACAACATTGCGACTAAAGCCGATATCGCCATCATCGCTACCGCGAAGAACGGCAACAAAATGAACAAAAACTACCGTGCGAGCTATTCCGTTGAAGGCGCATTCCAGGCCTCCAACAAAAATATCGCTGACGCGGTTAACAGCGTGCTGACTGACACCATTGCCGACATGGCACAGGACACCAGCATTCACGACTTCATCAAGCAGAACGCCCGTTAATCCTGCTGACTGACCCGGTGCTTCACCGGGTCAGTTCATAAGAACATGTCCAGTCACTACTTACGCATTTTCCAGCAACCGAAATCAGCTATTCTGCTGATCCTTGGTTTCGCCTCCGGTTTGCCCCTTGCGCTCACCTCCGGCACGTTACAGGCGTGGATGACGGTTGAGAACATCG
The DNA here is from genome assembly GCF_049237785.1 of Enterobacter cloacae complex sp. SHL022. Taxonomy (NCBI): domain Bacteria; kingdom Pseudomonadati; phylum Pseudomonadota; class Gammaproteobacteria; order Enterobacterales; family Enterobacteriaceae; genus Enterobacter; species Enterobacter cloacae complex sp. SHL022. The sequence goes on from NZ_JBMKJH010000008.1 coordinate 148,387, forward strand.
ATCTTAAAACCATTGGTTTCTTCTCGCTCGTCGGCCAGGCTTACGTTTTTAAGTTCCTGTGGTCGCCGGTGATGGATCGCTATACCCCACCGTTCCTCGGGCGCCGTCGCGGTTGGTTAGCGATGACGCAGGTGCTGCTGTTGCTGGCCATTGCCGCAATGGGTTTCCTTGAGCCGTCAACACAGCTGCGCTGGATGGCCGCGCTTGCGGTGGTCATCGCCTTCTGCTCCGCTTCGCAGGACATTGTTTTTGACGCCTGGAAGACGGACGTCCTGCCAGCGGAAGAGCGTGGTGCCGGTGCGGCAATCAGCGTGCTTGGCTACCGCCTGGGTATGCTGGTTTCCGGCGGGCTGGCCCTCTGGCTTGCCGACCGCTATCTCGGCTGGCAGGGAATGTACTGGCTGATGGCCGCTCTGCTGATCCCCTGCATTATTGCCACGCTATTCGCGCCTGAACCGAGCGATGTGATTCCGGTTCCCCGCTCGCTGGAGCAGGCCGTCGCCGCACCGCTCCGCGACTTCTTTGGTCGCAATAATGCCTGGCTGATCCTGCTGCTGATTGTCCTTTATAAGCTCGGCGACGCTTTCGCCATGAGTCTGACCACCACCTTCCTGATCCGCGGCGTCGGGTTTGATGCGGGGGAGGTCGGCGTGGTGAACAAAACCCTGGGGCTGTTTGCCACGATCGTCGGCGCGCTGTACGGCGGCGTATTGATGCAGCGTCTGTCGCTGTTCCGTGCTCTGCTGATCTTCGGCATCCTTCAGGGCGCTTCGAATGCCGGTTACTGGCTGCTGTCGATCACCGACAAGCATATGATCAGCATGGCGACGGCGGTATTCTTTGAAAATCTGTGCGGAGGTATGGGCACTGCGGCATTTGTCGCCCTGCTGATGACGCTGTGCAATAAGTCATTTTCCGCCACCCAGTTTGCCCTGCTCTCTGCCCTCTCAGCCGTCGGGCGCGTGTACGTAGGTCCCGTCGCGGGCTGGTTTGTTGAAGCCCACGGCTGGCCGACATTTTATCTCTTCTCGGTGGTGGCGGCTGTGCCGGGGATTTTATTGTTGCTGGTCTGTCGCCAGACGCTGGAATATACCCAGCGGACGGAACACTTCATGCCGCGCACGGAATATCAGGCTGCTTACCGGTTTGCCCTGCGTCTGCTGATGGGAGGTTGTCTTGCGCTGGTAGTGTGGCTCGCGGTTCTCATTATCAATGCGACGACCACCTTGTCGCTTCCTTTTGAAACCCAGCTGCTTGATGCAGGCGTGTTTCTCGCCATCGTGGGTATCCTGACCGGTGGGATGCTGGATTTCATGTCACTGCGGAAAACGCAGATGACATGAAGTAAAAAGCGAAAGGTTATTTCCCGTTGTAATAACGACACGAAATTATAACGGCGAAATAACCGCCATCGGCAAAAAAAATATTTGTTGTTTTGTGCGGGATAGCATTCGGAAATTATTGGAGCTTATTTCGCTACGCTATTTTCCGTTAAACGATTCAGCATTCGAAAGATTGAATTTTCGTTTTTTAGTTGTCTTTTTATTGATAATTAATTGTTAATTATTTGTGTATTTTCCGCAATGGTTATACCAATTGTCCCTTTTGCGGTATGCTGGGGCACCCTTTCGTTATAACGCCCACTCCGTGCGGCTTCCCCCGGAAAACGCGACATAATTTGCAACACTTGTGACATGTGCGGCAGAACCCGGTAACACCTTCCTGACACAGGGCTAATGATGTTTACAGTAATGTAACCTTCCCGTAAAATGCCCCCACACTTTAAACGCCACCAGACTCCCGTGGAATTGAGGTCGTTAAATGAGACTCAGGAAATACAATAAAAGTTTGGGATGGTTGTCATTATTCGCAGGCACTGTATTACTCAGTGGCTGCGATTCTGCACTACTAGACCCCAAAGGACAGATTGGACTGGAACAACGTTCATTGATACTGACGGCTTTTGGCCTGATGTTGATTGTGGTTATTCCTGCCATCTTGATGGCTGTTGGTTTCGCCTGGAAGTATCGTGCGAGCAATAAAGATGCGAAGTATAGCCCTAACTGGTCACACTCCAATAAAGTGGAAGCTGTGGTCTGGACGGTACCTATTCTGATCATCCTGTTCCTTGCTGTACTGACCTGGAAAACCACTCACGCACTTGAGCCGAGCAAACCGCTGGTTCACGATGAAAAACCGATTACCATTGAAGTGGTCTCCATGGACTGGAAATGGTTCTTCATCTATCCAGAACAGGGCATTGCTACCGTGAATGAAATCGCCTTCCCGGCGAACACTCCGGTTCAGTTCAAAGTGACCTCCAACTCCGTAATGAACTCCTTCTTCATCCCACGTCTGGGCAGCCAGATTTACGCGATGGCCGGTATGCAGACTAACCTGCACCTGATCGCGAATGAAGCAGGCACCTACGACGGTATCTCCGCCAGCTATAGTGGCCCGGGCTTCTCGGGTATGAAGTTCAAAGCTATCGCTACGCCAGACCGCGCGACTTTCGACCAGTGGGTTGCAAAAGCGAAGCAGTCTACCAACACCATGTCTGACATGGCGGCGTTCGAAAATGTGGCTGCACCTAGCGAATACAACAAGGTGGAGTACTTCTCTAACGTGAAACCGAATCTGTTCAAAGATGTTATTGGCAAATTTATGGATCACGGCATGAGCATGGACATGACCCAGCCTGAAGGCGAGCACAACACGCACCAGGGTATGGAAGGCATGGACATGAGCCACGCGGAAACCGCTCACTAAGGGGCCGAGGAAGAAAATGTTCGGAAAATTGACACTGGATGCAGTGCCCTACCATGAACCGATTATTATGGTTACGGTGGCTGCAATTATCATTGGTGGCGCGGCCTTAGTTGGCCTGATCACTTACTTCGGTAAGTGGAGCTACCTGTGGAATGAGTGGCTGACTTCGGTTGACCACAAAAAACTCGGTATCATGTACTGCATCGTCGGTATCGTCATGTTAATTCGTGGCTTTGCGGATGCAATCATGATGCGTAGCCAGCAGGCGCTTGCGTCTGCGGGCGAAGCCGGCTTCCTGCCACCGCACCACTATGATCAGATCTTTACCGCCCACGGCGTTATCATGATCTTCTTCGTGGCGATGCCGCTGGTAATCGGTCTGATGAACGTGGTCGTTCCGCTGCAAATCGGCGCGCGCGACGTTGCGTTCCCGTTCCTGAACAACCTGAGCTTCTGGTTTACGGTTGTCGGCGTTATCCTGGTTAACCTGTCACTGGGTGTGGGCGAATTTGCTCAGACCGGCTGGCTGGCCTACCCGCCGCTGTCGGGAATTGAGTACAGTCCGGGCGTGGGCGTTGACTACTGGATTTGGGCGCTTCAGCTCTCCGGTGTCGGTACCACTCTGACCGGTATTAACTTCTTCGTGACCATCCTGAAGATGCGTGCACCAGGTATGACGATGTTCAAGATGCCAGTATTTACCTGGGCATCTCTGTGCGCCAACGTCCTGATTATCGCGTCGTTCCCAATTCTGACCGTCACCATCGCGCTGCTGACCCTGGATCGCTATCTGGGTACCCATTTCTTCACGAATGATATGGGTGGCAACATGATGATGTACATCAACCTGATTTGGGCCTGGGGTCACCCGGAAGTGTACATCCTGGTTCTGCCGGTGTTCGGTGTGTTCTCCGAAATCGCGGCAACCTTCTCGCGTAAACGTCTGTTTGGTTACACCTCTCTGGTGTGGGCAACCGTATGTATTACCGTTCTGTCGTTCATTGTCTGGCTGCACCACTTCTTCACCATGGGTGCGGGCGCCAACGTAAACGCCTTCTTCGGTATTACCACCATGATTATCGCGATCCCGACCGGGGTTAAGATCTTCAACTGGCTGTTCACCATGTACCAGGGTCGTATCGTGTTCCACTCAGCCATGCTGTGGACCATCGGCTTCATCGTAACCTTCTCCGTAGGTGGGATGACCGGGGTACTGCTGGCGGTACCTGGTGCTGACTTCGTTCTGCACAACAGTCTGTTCCTGATTGCGCACTTCCATAACGTTATCATCGGTGGTGTTGTCTTCGGCTGCTTCGCTGGTGTGACCTACTGGTGGCCAAAAGCCTTCGGTTTCACCCTGAACGAAAAATGGGGTAAACGCGCGTTCTGGTTCTGGATCATCGGCTTCTTCGTGGCGTTTATGCCGCTGTACGTGCTGGGCTTCATGGGTATGACCCGTCGTCTGAGCCAGCAGATCGATCCGCAGTTCCACCCAATGCTGATGATTGCAGCGGGCGGCGCAGCGCTGATTGCCTGCGGTATTCTGTGCCAGCTGATTCAGTACTACGTGTCTATCCGTGACCGTAACCTGAACCGCGACCTGACCGGTGACCCGTGGGGTGGCCGTACGCTGGAGTGGTCTACCTCTTCTCCACCTCCGTTCTATAACTTTGCCGTAGTGCCGCACATTCATGAGCGTGACGCATTCTGGGAAATGAAAGAAAAAGGTGAAGCGTACAAGCAACCTGAACATTACGAAGAGATCCATATGCCGAAAAACAGCGGTGCGGGCATCGTCATTGCCGCCTTCGCAACGGTATTTGGTTTCGCAATGATCTGGCACATCTGGTGGATGGCGATTGTTGGCTTCGCTGGCATCGTAATCAGCTGGATTGTGAAGAGCTTTGACGAGGACGTGGACTACTACGTACCAGTCCGTGAAGTTGAAAAGCTGGAAAACCAGCATTTTGACGAGATTTCTAAAGCGGGGCTGAAAAATGGCAACTGATACTCTGGCGCACTCGACTGCCCACGCGCATGAACATGCGCACCATGATACAGGACCGACGAAAGTCTTCGGTTTCTGGATCTACCTGATGAGCGACTGCATCCTGTTCTGCTGTCTGTTCGCAACCTATGCCGTTCTGGTGAACGGCACAGCGGGCGGCCCGACCGGTAAGGACATCTTTGAGCTGCCGTTCGTACTGGTTGAAACCGCACTGCTGTTATTCAGCTCCATCACCTACGGCATGGCGGCTATCGCCATGTACAAAAACAACAAGAGCCAGGTTGTCTCCTGGCTGGCGTTGACCTGGCTGTTTGGTGCTGGCTTTATCGGGATGGAAATCTATGAATTCCATCACCTGATCATGGAAGGTTTCGGCCCGGATCGTAGCGGCTTCCTGTCAGCGTTCTTCGCGCTGGTCGGCACCCACGGTCTGCACGTGACCTCGGGTCTGATCTGGATGGCGGTACTGATGTTCCAGATCTCCCGTCGCGGCCTGACCAGTACTAACCGTACCCGTATTATGTGCCTGAGCCTGTTCTGGCACTTCCTGGACGTGGTATGGATCTGTGTGTTCTCTGTTGTCTATCTGATGGGGGCGATGTAATGAGTCATTCTAACGATCATGGCGCTTCCCACGGCAGCGTAAAAACCTACATGACAGGTTTCATCCTGTCGATCATTCTGACGGTGATCCCGTTCTGGATGGTGATGAACGGTTCTGCATCTAAGCCGGTTATCCTGGGCGCAATCCTGGTGACCGCGGTGATTCAGATTCTGGTGCATCTGGTTTGCTTCCTGCACATGAACACCAAGTCCGATGAAGGCTGGAACATGACGGCCTTTATCTTTACCGTGATTATCATCGCTATCCTGGTAGTCGGTTCCATCTGGATTATGTGGAATCTTAACTACAACATGATGGTTCACTAAGAGCGGCGAGTATGTTTAAGCAATACCTGCAAGTCACGAAACCAGGCATCATCTTTGGCAACCTGATCTCCGTAATCGGAGGGTTCCTGCTGGCCTCTAAAGGCAGCATTGATTACACCCTCTTTATTTACACCCTGGTCGGTGTGTCACTGGTGGTTGCGTCCGGTTGTGTATTTAACAACTACATCGACATGGATATCGACAAGAAGATGGAAAGGACCAAAAATCGGGTGCTGGTTAAAGGCCTGATTGCCCCTTCCGTCTCGCTGGTGTACGCCACCTTGCTGGGTATTGCTGGCTTTATGCTGCTGTGGTTTGGTGCTAACCCACTGGCCTGCTGGCTGGGGGTGATGGGGTTCGTGGTGTATGTAGGCGTCTACAGCCTGTATATGAAACGTCACTCCGTCTACGGCACGCTGATTGGTTCTCTCTCCGGCGCTGCGCCGCCGGTGATTGGCTACTGCGCCGTCACGAACGAGTTCGACAGCGGTGCGCTGATCCTGCTGGCTATCTTTAGCCTGTGGCAGATGCCGCACTCCTACGCCATCGCGATTTTCCGCTTTAAGGATTATCAGGCGGCGAACATTCCGGTTCTGCCGGTCGTGAAAGGCATTTCGGTTGCCAAGAACCACATCACGCTCTACATCATCGCTTTTGCCGTGGCAACGCTGATGCTCTCTCTGGGCGGTTACGCCGGATATAAATATCTGGTGGTAGCAGCTGCGGTGAGCGTCTGGTGGCTCGGCATGGCCCTGCGCGGTTACAAAGTGGAAGATGACAAGGTCTGGGCACGCAAGCTGTTTGTGTTCTCGATTGTCGCCATCACCTCCCTGTCCGTGATGATGTCCGTAGACTTCATGGTGCCTGATTCACAAAACCTGCTGACTTACGTCTGGTAAGCTATAGCAAGGACATAAAGGGGTGCTTCGGCACCCCTTTTTTATTCATGAAATCTATTAGTAACGTATGTAATATTTGTTAAATAACCGATTATTTACCCCGCCCCTTCCCCGCACTACACTATGGCCTGCTTTTGAACTGAGGTGGTAATGAACGATTATAAAATGACGCCAGGCGAACTGCGTGCGACCTGGGGTTTAGGGACTGTTTTCTCGCTGCGGATGCTTGGCATGTTTATGGTCCTGCCCGTTCTGACCACATATGGCATGGCGTTACAGGGTGCCAGCGAAGCGCTGATCGGTCTGGCGATCGGTATCTACGGCCTGGCGCAGGCAATATTCCAGATCCCCTTTGGCTTGCTCTCCGACCGAGTGGGTCGCAAACCGCTGATTGTCGGCGGGCTGCTGGTGTTTGTGCTCGGCAGCATCATCGCCGCCCTCTCCCACTCCATCTGGGGAATTATTCTTGGGCGCGCCCTGCAAGGTTCCGGGGCGATTGCCGCCGCCGTGATGGCGCTGCTGTCAGACTTAACCCGCGAGCAAAACCGCACCAAAGCCATGGCGTTTATCGGCGTCAGCTTTGGCGTCACGTTTGCCATTGCCATGGTGCTGGGGCCCGTTATCACCCATTCACTCGGCCTGCACGCCCTGTTCTGGATGATTGCGGTGCTGGCGACCATCGGGATCGCACTCACGCTGTGGGTTGTACCTGACAGTAAAAACCACGTCCTCAACCGTGAATCCGGGATGGTCAAAGGCTGCTTCAGCAAAGTCATCGCCGAGCCGCGCCTGCTTAAGCTGAACTTCGGCATTATGTGCCTGCACATTCTGCTGATGTCCACCTTCGTCGCCCTGCCCGGTCAACTGGCCTCAGCAGGTTTTCCGGCGGCAGAGCACTGGAAAATTTATCTGGTCACAATGCTGATCTCGTTTGTCTCCGTTGTGCCCTTCATTATTTACGCCGAAGTGAAGCGCAAAATGAAACGCGTCTTCGTGGGCTGCGTGGCGTTACTGCTGATTGCCGAGATTGTGCTGTGGGGCGCCGGCCCGCATTTCTGGGAGCTGATCGCTGGCGTACAACTGTTCTTCCTGGCCTTTAATCTGATGGAAGCCCTGCTGCCGTCGCTTATCAGCAAAGAGTCTCCGGCAGGATACAAAGGCACCGCGATGGGCATTTACTCCACCAGCCAGTTTCTCGGCGTGGCGATCGGCGGGTCACTCGGCGGCTGGGTGGATGGTCTGTTTGACTCCCAGACCGTTTTCCTCGCCGGTGCGCTGCTGGCGATGCTCTGGCTGTTTGTGGCCAGCACCATGAAAGAGCCGCGTTACGTGAGTAGCCTGCGGGTAGAAATTCCCGATGACGTGGCAATCGGTGACGCGTTACAACAGCGTCTGGAAGCGACAGAGGGCGTGAGCGAAGTGCTGATTGTCCCGGAAGAGCGCAGTGCGTATGTCAAAATTGACAGCAAAGTGACTAACCGCTTTGAGGTAGAGCAGGCGCTGAAGGCCTGAAAAAATGCCCGGTTTAGCCGGGCATGATTGTCTTAATCGCGGAAGTTTTTAAACTGGAATGGCTGACCGAGATCGCCGCCACGCACCAGCGCCATCACGGATTGCAGGTCATCACGGGATTTTCCGGTCACGCGGATCTCTTCCCCCTGGATCTGCGCCTGCACTTTGAGCTTACTGTCTTTGATAAGCTTCACGATTTTCTTCTGCACGGCGCTTTCAATACCCTGCTTCAGCTTCGCTTCCACAAACCAGGTTTTGCCGCTGTGAACAAAATCTTCCGGCACATCGAGTGAGGTCCCTTCAATGCCGCGCTTGAGCAGCTTGGCGCGCAGGATATCCAGCAACTGGTTGACCTGGAAATCAGACTCGCTCAGGACTTTGATCGTCTTGTTCGCGTCGTTCAGTTCAATGGTCGCCTCAACGCCACGAAAATCGAAACGTGACTCAACCTCACGGACAGCATTTTCTACGCCGTTACGCGCTTCCTGCAAATCAACTTCAGAAACAATATCGAAAGATGGCATCTTTTCTTCTCCCTTCATTTTTGTTGCGTTGCATAATACCCGCAACGAGGCATAACGAGAAGCTTAGCTGATGGCGCTATACTTAGCGTCATAGCACCTGGCGCCGTTGCAGGTGAGGAGGAACGATGAAAGTAACAGTGCTTGGATGCGGAGCCCTTGGCCAACTCTGGCTTACAGCGCTATGCAAACAGGGACACGACGTTCAGGGCTGGCTGCGAATTCCCCAGCCCTATTGCAGTGTGAACGTGATGGGTACAGACGGTTCAATTTTTAATGAGTCTTTGACGGCAAACGATCCGGAATTTCTTGCCACCAGCGATTTGCTGCTGGTCACGCTGAAGGCCTGGCAGGTCTCCGATGCGGTGAAAAGCCTGGCCGTCCAGTTACCTGAAAGCACGCCAATCCTGCTGATTCACAACGGTATGGGTACCATTGAAGAGCTAAAATCTGTCCGGCAACCGCTGCTGATGGGGACAACCACCCACGCGGCGCGTCGCGACGGTAACGTCATTATCCATGTTGCCAGTGGTATCACTCATATCGGTCCCGCGCGTGAACAGCCCGGCGATTACAGCTATCTTGCGGATACCCTGCAAAGCACGCTGCCTGACGTCGCCTGGCACAATAACATTCGCGCGGAACTGTGGCGCAAACTGGCGGTGAACTGCGCGATTAATCCGCTGACCGCCCTGCTGGATTGCCCTAACGGTGAACTGCGCCAGCATCCTGATCGGGTAGCGCTGATTTGCCGGGAAGTTGCCGCCGTCATTGAACGCGAAGGCTACCACACCTCAGAGTCCGATTTACGTTATTATGTCGACCAGGTCATTGAGAGTACGGCAGAAAATATCTCCTCAATGTTGCAGGATATCCGGGCTATGCGGCATACCGAAATTGATTACATTACCGGTTATCTGTTAAAACGCGCCCGGGCACATGGCATTACCGTTGCGGAAAATAGCCGTCTGTTTGAGTTAGTAAAACGAAAGGAGAGTGAGTATGAGCGCATCGGCACTGGTATGCCTCGCCCCTGGTAGCGAAGAGACAGAAGCGGTCACCACCATTGATTTGCTGGTACGTGGTGGTATTAAGGTTACTACCGCCAGCGTCGCCAGCGACGGAAGCCTGGCGATTACCTGCTCGCGTGGGGTGAAGATTCTGGCGGATGCACCGCTTGTACAGGTGGCGGACGGTGATTACGACATTATCGTTCTGCCGGGTGGTCTGAAGGGGGCTGAGTGTTTCCGCGACAGCCCGCTGCTGGTTGAAACCGTTCGTCAGTTTCATCTTTCCGGGCGTATCGTCGCGGCAATCTGTGCAGCCGCAGGTACGGTGCTGGTTCCGCACGACATTTTCCCCATCGGCAATATGACCGGCTTCCCTGGTCTGAAGGATACAATTCCGGAAGACCAGTGGGTGGATAAACGCGTGGTCTGGGATCCGCGCGTTAACCTGCTCACCAGCCAGGGGCCGGGCACCGCCATTGATTTTGGCCTGAAGATTATTGACCTGCTGGTTGGGCGCGAAAAAGCGTACGAAGTCGCGTCATCACTGGTGATGGCGGCGGGGATTTATAACTACTACGAATAAAAAAGCCGGGTGGCGCCAGGTAAAAGCAAAACGGCAACCCGAGGTTGCCGTTTTTAATGTTTGCGGCCTCTCCCTGCGGGAGAAGGACGGGGTGAGGGCATCAGGCCGCACTCCTCGACAATAAACTACGGGCGATACACCTTCACGTTCGCGAAGCCCTGCTCACGCAGATACAGCGCCTGCAAACGGCTCATGACCCCACGCTCACACCACAGCAGATACGTTTTGCTCTGGTCGAGATCGCCAAACTGGGTGCTCAGCTTGTAGAACGGCAGCGAAACCACCTCCACGCCTTCCACCTGCAACGGCTTGTCATCCTGCTCATCAACAGAACGGATATCCAGAATCGTATCGTTAGCACCAAAGCCGCTGACCGTCTCCACCTCAACCACTTCCTGCTCGGTCTGCTGGGCGATCTCACGGATATCGATGTTGGACGCTTCCGCCACCACTTTTTCCAGGATGCTGAAATCGAAGTTCTCTTCTTCCGCTTCGATCTTCGCCTTCACCGCTTTAATGGTTGGACTTTTTGAGATCACACCGCAATATTCCGGCATGGTACGGGCAAAATCTTCAGTACCGATTTTACGCGCCAGATCGATGATGTGCTCTTTATCGTGAGAGATCAGCGGGCGCAGGATCAGCGTATCAGACACGTTGTCGATAAGACGCAGGTTGGTCAGCGTCTGGCTGGAGACCTGCCCCAGCGCTTCACCGGTGACCAGCGCCTGCACGCCGTAGCGCTCAGCCACTTTGGACGCCGCGCGCACCATCATACGTTTCAGGACCACGCCCATCTGGCCGTCGTCCACTTTTTCGAGGATTTCGCCGACCACCGGCTCAAAGTTGATCGCCACAAAACGCACGCGGTGAGAGCTGCCGAAGCGGTTCCACAGGTAATGCGCCACCTGACGTACGCCGATTTCATGCGCCGCCCCGCCCAGGTTGAAGAAGCAGTAGTGCACGCGGCAGCCGCGACGCATCAGCATGTAGCTGGAGACGCCGGAGTCGAAGCCGCCCGAGATCAGCGACAGCACATCTTCCTGCGTGCCGATCGGGAAACCACCAATACCTTCATAACGACCCTTAACCAGCAGCAGACGATCGTTCTCGATCTCAAGGTTAACGGTGACGTCCGGGTTAGTCAGGCGCACGCGCGCCGTCTCAACGTGCTGGTTCAGACCGCCGCCGACGTAGCGCTCGACTTCAATCGAGCTGAACTCGTGTTTACCACGACGCTTCACGCGCACGCAGAAGGTTTTGCCTTCGATCTGGTCGCGGTACTGTACCAGCGCCTTTTCGAAGATATCGTGCATATCGCTGAACGGAACGTCTTCCACTTCCAGAATATGGTGAATACCCGGGATACGGGTCAGCGCGTCGCGAATATCAAGACGTTTGCTTTCGTCTTTCGCGCGGACTTCAACGTGGTCCCAGTGACGCACCACAGCGAGCGTTTCGTCGTAGTGTTTTAATACGTTACGAATGTTCCCGGTGAGAATTTTAATAAAGCGCAAACGCACAGATTGGCTTTTGATGGTGATTTCGGGGAACAATTTAATGATAAACTTCATGGCGGCAATGTTTCTTAGGCAAGCTTATAAAGGCTTGTAGTGGAAAATGATACAGCAGCCCACACCCGTGGCTGCATCCAGGCGCGCAAGTATACCACCATCGCGCCACTCGCGTTATTTGATAATTGCCCCGAGTCCGTTACCATGTTGGGGCGAAGAATATAAGAGTTAATTCACTATGCCGAAGAAGAACGACGCACCGGCCAGTTTTGAAACTGCGCTGAGTGAGCTTGAGCAGATTGTTACCCGCCTCGAGAGCGGCGATTTACCGCTGGAAGATGCCCTCAACGAATTTGAACGCGGTGTGCAGCTTGCGCGCCAGGGGCAGGTAAAGCTTCAGCAGGCCGAGCAGCGTGTGCAGATCCTGCTTTCCGACAGCGAAGACGCTAAAACCACGCCATTCACACCGGACGCCGAGTAAATGGATTTTTCCAACGCGCTTCAGGCGCGCGTCATCCGCGCCAACGACGCGCTGCGCCGTTTCATTGAGCCGCAGCCTTTTCAGAACACTCCACTGGTTGAAGCCATGCACTATGGCGCACTCTTGGGGGGTAAACGCCTGCGTCCATTCCTGGTGTATGCCACGGGCAACATGTTCGGTATCAGCGATAACACGCTGGACGCCCCGGCAGCCGCCGTGGAGTGTATCCACGCCTATTCCCTGATCCACGATGATTTGCCAGCCATGGACGATGACGATCTGCGTCGCGGTCAGCCAACCTGCCATATCAAATTTGGCGAAGCGAATGCCATTCTGGCGGGTGATGCGCTGCAAACTCTGGCCTTCTCCATTCTGAGCGATGCGCCGATGGTTGAAGTGAGCGATCGCGATCGTCTGGCAATGGTGTCCGAACTGGCAATGGCCAGCGGCGTCGCCGGGATGTGCGGCGGCCAGGCGCTGGATTTAGAGGCTGAAGGTCGTCAGGTTACTCTGGAACAGCTGGAGCGCATCCACCGTCACAAAACGGGCGCACTGATTCGTGCAGCCGTTCGCCTGGGCGCGCTGAGCGCGGGTGAACGCGGGCGTAAAGCCCTGCCGATTCTGGACAGATACGCAGAAAGTATCGGTCTGGCATTCCAGGTTCAGGATGACATTCTGGATGTGGTGGGCGATACTGCAACATTGGGAAAACGTCAGGGTGCGGATCAGCAGCTTGGCAAAAGTACCTATCCCGCCCTGTTGGGCCTTGAGCATGCCCAACGTAAAGCCCGGGATCTGATAGACGATGCCCGCCAGTCGCTGAATGAGCTGGCCGCGCAATCGCTGGATACCTCGGCACTGGAAGCGCTAGCGGACTACATAATCCAGCGTGATAAATAAACTATAAATCTCGATGAGCCTTTGATGAGTTTTGATATTGCCAAATACCCGACACTGGCGTTAGTTGACTCCACTCAGGAGTTACGTCTGTTGCCGAAAGAGAGTCTGCCGAAGCTGTGTGACGAGCTGCGTCGCTACCTGCTCGACAGCGTTAGCCGCTCCAGCGGCCACTTCGCCTCCGGACTTGGCACGGTTGAGCTGACCGTGGCGTTGCATTACGTCTATAACACGCCGTTCGATCAGCTGATCTGGGATGTCGGCCACCAGGCCTATCCGCACAAAATTCTGACCGGACGTCGCGATAAAATTGGCACCATTCGCCAGAAAGGGGGCCTGCACCCGTTCCCGTGGCGCGGCGAGAGTGAATATGACGTGTTAAGCGTCGGCCACTCTTCCACCTCCATTTCTGCGGGCATTGGTATTGCCGTTGCCGCCGAAAAAGAGAATAAACAACGTCGCACTGTCTGCGTGATTGGCGACGGGGCGATCACCGCCGGGATGGCCTTTGAGGCCATGAACCACGCGGGCGATATCAAACCGGACATGCTGGTGATCCTCAACGATAACGAAATGTCGATCTCCGAGAACGTCGGCGCGCTGAATAACCATCTGGCGCAGCTGCTGTCCGGCAAGCTTTACTCCTCACTGCGTGAAGGCGGTAAAAAAGTCTTCTCCGGCGTACCGCCGATCAAAGAGCTGCTTAAGCGTACCGAAGAACACATCAAAGGCATGGTCGTACCGGGTACGCTGTTCGAAGAGCTGGGCTTTAATTATATCGGCCCGGTGGACGGCCACGATGTGCTGGGTCTGGTGACGACGCTTAAAAACATGCGCGACCTGAAAGGCCCTCAGTTCCTGCATATCATGACCAAAAAAGGGCGTGGTTACGAACCGGCGGAGAAAGATCCGATCACCTTCCACGCAGTGCCTAAGTTCGACCATACCAGCGGCTGCCTGCCGAAAAGCAGCGGCGGGATGCCAAGCTACTCAAAAATCTTCGGCGACTGGCTGTGCGAAACGGCGGCGAAAGACAACATGCTGATGGCGGTGACGCCTGCCATGCGTGAAGGCTCCGGCATGGTGGAATTTTCCAAAAAATACCCGGACCAGTATTTCGACGTCGCCATTGCCGAGCAACACGCGGTAACCTTTGCTGCGGGCCTGGCGATTGGCGGCTACAAGCCGGTGGTAGCGATCTACTCTACCTTCCTGCAACGCGCCTACGATCAGGTTATCCATGACGTTGCCATCCAGAAGCTGCCGGTGCTGTTTGCTATCGATCGCGCGGGCATTGTGGGGGCTGACGGCCAGACGCACCAGGGCGCGTTTGATCTCTCCTTCCTGCGCTGTATCCCGGACATGGTGATCATGACGCCAAGCGACGAAAATGAGTGTCGTCAGATGCTGTATACCGGTTACCACTATCAGGACGGTCCCTGCGCGGTACGCTATCCACGCGGTAATGCCCTTGGCGTTGAATTACAGCCGCTGGAAAAACTGGACATCGGTAAAGGTCTGGTGAAACGTCGCGGTGAAAAAGTGGCGATCCTGAACTTTGGTACGCTGATGCCGGAAGCGGCAAAAGTCGCTGAAAACCTGAATGCGACGCTGGTCGATATGCGCTTCGTGAAGCCGCTCGATGAATCTCTGATTCTGAGCATGGCGGAAAGCCATGACGTGCTGGTCACGCTGGAAGAGAACGCCATCATGGGTGGCGCGGGTAGCGGCGTGAACGAAGTGCTGATGGCGAACCATAAAGCCGTTCCGGTGCTTAATCTCGGCCTGCCGGACCACTTCATCCCGCAAGGCACTCAGGATGAGGCGCGCGCCGACATTGGTCTGGACGCCGCCGGTATCGAAGCCAAAATCCGCACCTGGCTGGCCTGATCCCTCCCCTTTTCTGCTCCTGCTATGCTTAAACGTATTGTTTAAACAGCAGGAGCGGAACCATGCAATACACGACATTAGGAAAAACGGACCTTAAGGTGTCCCGGCTTTGCCTGGGATGCATGACGTTTGGCGAGCCTGACCGGGGAAATCATGCCTGGACGCTGCCGGAAGAGAGCAGCCGCCCCATCATCAAGCGCGCCATTGACGGCGGCATCAACTTCTTCGATACCGCCAACAGCTACTCCGACGGCAGCAGCGAAGAGATTGTTGGCCGCGCCCTGCGAGATTTTGCCCGTCGTGATGACGTTGTGGTCGCCACTAAGGTGTACTACCCGTCAGGCGACCTGGCGGAAGGCCTTTCTCGCGCGCAGATCCTGCGTTCTATTGATGACAGCCTCAGACGCCTGAACATGGATTACGTCGACCTGCTGCAAATCCACCGCTGGGATTACAACACCCCGATCGAAGAGACGCTTGAAGCGTTGAACGACGTCGTGAAAGCCGGTAAAGCGCGCTACATCGGCGCATCGTCCATGCATGCCTCACAGTTTGCCCAGGCGCTCGATCTCCAGGCACAGCACGGCTGGGCGCGCTTTGTCACCATGCAGGATCACTACAACCTGATTTACCGGGAAGAAGAGCGCGAGATGCTGCCGCTCTGCTACCAGGAAGGCGTGGCGGTGATCCCGTGGAGCCCGCTGGCGCGCGGAAGGTTAACCCGTCCGTGGGGCGAAACCACCGCCCGGCTGGTATCGGACGAAGTGGGTAAAAACCTGTATGACGATACAGAAGCCAGCGATGCGTTAATTGCCGAACGCTTAGCCGGGATCGCCGACGATATCGGTGCAACGCGCGCGCAGGTGGCACTGGCGTGGCTGCTGAGCAAGCGCGGTGTCGCCGCGCCGATTGTGGGCACATCGCGGGAAGAACAGCTGGATGAGTTGTTAAGTGCGGTGGACTTATCGTTGACGCCGGAGCAGATTGCCGAGCTGGAGACGCCGTATCAGCAACATCCGGTGGTAGGGTTTAAATAAACAATTCAGGGAACAAAATCCGTAGGCCGGGTAAGCGCAGCGCCACCCGGCAATACAGAGCGCACAAAATTACGCGAAGTGATCGTACCCTTTCCAGTCAAGCGTAACCGGGGCGCCGTCGCGGACAAACAGCAGCCCTTCACTTTCCGGCATCACCTGCCCGATGCAGGTAAATTTCGCCCCCAGATGCGCTAACGCCACATCCAGTGTTCCGCGATTCAGCTCAGGCACCGTGAAGCACAGCTCATAATCTTCTCCACCGGATAACGCCCATCGCAGCGCCTGCTCAGGCTCGGCATGGCGACGCAACGGCTCTGACAGAGGAAACAGATCCAGATCGATCCGCGCGCCCACGCCGCTGGCTTTAAGGATATGGCCGAGATCGGAGATCAGCCCGTCAGACAAATCGATAGCCGAACTGGCCCGCTCGCGCAGCGCCTGGCCGTGCAAAATACGCGGCGTGGGCCGGAGATGGCGCTTCACCAGGTACGCCGCATCGTCAGCATCTTCAACCGTTAAACGGTTCTGAAGGATTGCCAGCCCTGCCGCGCTATCCCCCGGCGTACCGGTCACGTAGATCCAGTCGCCCGGTTTTGCGCCCGAACGTTTCAGCGCGCGCCCGGCAGGCACATAGCCGTGGATTGCCAGGGTCATCGACAGCGGACCGGCAGTGGTATCACCGCCAATCAGCTGCATATCGTAATAATTCAGCTGCTCAAACAGGGCATCGCTGAAGGCTTCAAGCCAGGCTTCATCCACCTCTGGCAAGGTCAGAGCCAGCGTCAGCCAGGCCGGGTCGGCGCCCATTGCCGCCAGATCGCTGACGTTCACCGCCAGCGCTTTATACGCCAGATCGGCAGGATCGATGTCGGGCAGGAAATGTCGCCCACACACTAAGGTGTCGGTGCTGATTGCCAGCGTCTGTTTTTCGGGAATATTGAGAAGTGCGCAGTCATCGCCAATGCCGGTTTCAACATCAAGACGAGAGGTTCTGACACGGTCGAAATAACGGGCAATCAGGGAGAATTCGCCGCATGCCATACGTTATGCCTCAGCAAATAAAAGAAAAAACCGGAGCCACACTGCCCGTCAGGCAATGCAGAACTCCGGTTTGCGGATCACTTTTTGTGGGGACGGATCGCAGGTGCGGCTTTATCCAGCACGCCGTTAACAAACTTGTGGCTGTCTTCAGCGCCGAAGGTTTTCGCCAGTTCGATCGCTTCGTTGATGGCCACTTTGTACGGCACATCATCACGTTTAGACAGCTCAAACAGCGCGATACGCAACACTGCTTTTTCGACCTGGCCCAGCTCTTCGAGCAGACGGGACAGGTATGGCTTCATCAGACCATCGAGATACGCGCTATTAGTCGCCACTCCCGACAGCAGTTCACGGAAGTACAGAACGTCAACGTCTTTCACGTCCTGTTCTGACAGGAACTGGTATTCAACATCAGCGATGTCGTTCTGGGACAACTGCCAGGAGTAAAGTGCCTGGACGGCACATTCACGGGCGCGGCGACGAGCAGCAGGTTTCACGGAATTCCCCTTACAAAAAAATCAGGCCTTGATGGCTTTCAATACATTGATCATTTCAAGCGCGGTCAGTGCAGCTTCTGCACCTTTGTTACCGGCTTTGGTGCCAGCACGTTCGATGGCTTGTTCAATACTTTCGGTGGTCAGCACGCCGAACGCGACAGGAATTTCAGCATCCTGCGCAACGTGCGCCAGACCATTGCTTGCACCGCCCGCAACGTATTCGAAGTGCGCAGTGCCGCCACGAATAACAGTACCCAGCGCAATCACCGCGTCGTATTTACCGGTTTTCGCCAGCGCGCCCGCTGCCAGTGGCAGTTCGTAAGCACCTGGTACCCAAACGACGGTAATGTTGTCATCTTTAACCTGGCCGATACGTTTCAGGGCGTCAACCGCACCTTCCAGCAGGCTATCATTGATGAAGTTGTTGAAACGCGCAATGGTGATGGCGACGCGAGCGTCCGGGGTAGCTACAGCAGCTTCAATAATGTTCATACTCTTCCTTTACGGGTTCATTTGGCCCCGCAGGGGGGCGGATTTTATCATAATACTTTGCGTACTGCTTCCCTATTTCAGGAGCAATTACGCTGTCGTTAAATGGAGGCAGACATCCGGGCCTACCGGACGAATCTCACTGAATGAGAGTTGCGGCGCATCGGCCAGTTTTTCAAGGCCGGGCAGCACAAACAGGCCGCGCGCGTCGTTACCTAACAGTTTAGGCGCAACGTAGACGAGAAGCTCATCCACCAGCCCCGCCTGGAGCAGTGCGCCGGCGAGCGTCGGACCGGCTTCAACCCAGATGCTGTTGACCTGCTGTTTGCCGAGCAACATCATCAGCACCACCAGATCCAGATGCCCGTTATGTTCCGGCACCGTAATGCTGCGCACGCCTTGCGGCCATTCGCGCGTATCTTCTTTGGTGCGTGCAATCCAGGTTTCCCCCGGCTGCTGCACGATGCGGTGCTCCGGCGTCACGCGGTTCTGGCTATCAATAATAATGCGCAGCGGCTGACGCAGGTTCTCCTGCGGATAGAGCGCCTGCGTATCTGCATTCAGCTCTTCCCAGCGTACGGTCATGGCCGGATCGTCAGCCAGTACCGTTTCACTGCTGGTGAGAATAGCATGGCTTTGCGCGCGCAGACGTTGCACATCGCGCCTTGCCTGTGGCGAGGTGATCCACTGGCTCTCGCCGTTCGCCATCGCCGTGCGGCCATCCAGTGACGCGCCAAGCTTAAGCTGGATAAACGGGAAGCCGGTGCGCATACGCTTCAGGAAGCCTTTATTCAGGGCTTCCGCATCCTGCATCATCAGGCCGTGGCTGACGTCGATGCCTTCCTGTTGCAGACGATACAGTCCGCGGCCCGCTACCTGCGGGTTAGGATCCTGCATGGCGGCGACAACGCGCGAGACGCCCGCCGCAATCAGCGCTTCACAGCACGGCGGCGTACGCCCATGGTGGCTGCATGGCTCCAGCGTCACATAGGCCGTCGCGCCACGCGCTTTCTCCCCCGCCATGCGCAAGGCATGCACTTCAGCATGCGGCTCGCCTGCGCGATAGTGAAAACCTTCCCCCACGATCTCACCATCTTTAACAATGACGCACCCGACATTGGGGTTAGGGTGAGTGGTAAACCGACCGCGCTGCGCCAGCTTCATGGCTCGCGCCATGTACATCTCGTCGTGCATGGTCTTAATCCTGTAAGCGGGCGATCTCTTCGCCAAACTCTTTGATGTCTTCGAAGCTGCGGTAAACGGAGGCAAAGCGGATATAGGCGACTTTATCGAGCTTTTTCAGCTGTTCCATCACCAGATTGCCGATCATTTTGCTCGGCACTTCGCGCTCACCTAACCCCCGCAGATAAGATTTAATGTGGTTTAACGCCATTTCGACGTCATCGGAGCTGACGGGCCGTTTTTCCAGCGCCTTGAGCATCCCGCTACGCAGTTTTTCTTCATTGAACGGTTCGCGCACATCGTTACTTTTTACCACGCGCGGCATTACCAGCTCTGCCACCTCGAAGGTGGTAAAACGCTCGTTGCACACCAGACACTGCCGACGACGACGCACGGAAGACCCTTCGCCTACAAGACGTGAGTCGATGACTTTGGTATCCACAGCGGAGCAAAATGGGCAATGCATACGATGTCCCTGTTATCTGGTTAACTGATTTCTATTTTACCCTGAACTGGCCCGACAACAAAGGAAGAGCTTTTTGAGACAAAGGATCTATGCCTGACGGCACTATCCTGTCTACCATTGCAGCAATCTGTGATTTCAAGGAATTAAACGCAATGACAAGACGTTACCTGAAAATAGTGCTGGTGGGGAGCCTGTTCACGCTTAGCGCCTGCGCACAGCAAAGCGAAGTCCGCGAGATGAAACAAAGCGTGAATACGCTTAACGTGGCGATGGACAAACTTAATAAAGAAACCGTGAAGATCACCCAGCAGAACGCGCTGAATGCCAAATCCAGCAATGGCGTTTATTTATTGCCAGGTGCAAACACGCCCGCGCGTCTGAACAGCCAGATTGGCACGCTAAAGATGTCTCTGGTGAATGTTGCAGCGAATGCCGATGGTACTCGCGCAACATTACGCATTCAGGGTGAGTCCAACGATCCGCTGCCCGCGTTCAGCGGCACCGTAGAGTGGGGCCAGATTCAGGGCACCACGGAGAGCTATCAGGAAGTGAACGTGAAGAATCAGCTCTTCACCGCCCCCGCCAGCACGCTGGCGCCGAGCGATGTTGACATCCCGCTCCAGCTGAGCGGACTGACGCCAGAACAGCTGGGCTTTATCCGTATTCACGACATTCAACCCGCCGCGCAATAACCCGCCCTTTTAGCGGAGTGAAATGTCACTCCGCTAACATTTACATTTCGTATGGATTGGCAACATAAATGATTGCCGCTACAATCGCGCCCGTCTAAAGTACGCAAACGTGAACGCAATCGATTACGTATGTGAGAGATATGTGAAACAACACATATTTTTGTGAGCAAGGATTCCTATAATAGGCTCCGCAGAAACACGAAATATTTAGAAACGCAATTCGCGCATTTTTCACTCCCGGAAGGGAATTTCAATCAGTGGCATGATTATGAAAAAAACATTACTCGCAGCCGGTGCAGTTCTGGCTCTGTCCTCCTCTTTCACTGTTAACGCAGCGGAAAACGACAAACCACAATACCTCTCCGACTGGTGGCACCAGAGCGTTAACGTGGTAGGCAGCTACCATACCCGTTTCGGACCGCAGATCCGTAACGATACTTACCTCGAGTACGAAGCATTCGCAAAAAAAGACTGGTTTGATTTCTATGGCTACATGGACGCACCGGTATTCTTCGGCGGTAACACCGACGCGAAAGGTATCTGGAACCACGGTTCCCCACTGTTCATGGAGATCGAACCACGCTTCTCCATTGATAAACTGACTGGTACCAGTCTGGCGTTTGGTCCGTTCAAAGAGTGGTATTTCGCAAACAACTACATCTACGACATGGGCCGCAACAAGTCCGGTCGCCAGAGCACCTGGTATATGGGTCTGGGTACAGACATTGAGACTGGCCTGCCGATGAGCCTGTCCATGAACGTCTACGCAAAATACCAGTGGCAGAACTACGGCGCTGCGAACGAGAACGAGTGGGATGGCTACCGTTTCAAAGTGAAATACTTTGTGCCAATTACCCAACTGTGGGGCGGCAACCTGAGCTATATCGGCTTCACCAACTTTGACTGGGGTTCAGACCTGGGCGATAACGATTTCCGCGACCTGAACGGCAGAAAAGCGCGCACTAACGACTCCATCGCGTCCAGCCACATCCTGGCGCTGAACTACGATCACTGGCACTACTCTGTTGTTGCGCGTTACTGGCACAACGGTGGTCAGTGGAACGACGACGCCAGCCTGAACTTCGGCAACGGCGACTTCAGCGTTCGTTCTACCGGTTGGGGCGGTTACCTGGTCGTGGGTTACAACTTCTAATCAGTGCGGGATTGTGCGGGCTGGTGCCCTCACCCCTTCCCTCTCCCACGGGAGAGGGCGCAAACACAAAAAACGGCAACATCGTTGCCGTTTTGCTTTTACCTCGCCACCCGGCTTTTTACTGCTTCACCTTGCGCAAAAAATCCGCCAGCGACCTGTCCGCGCTTTCGCTAAAGTGTCTTTCCGTCAGCGTAATATGCAAACACCGGTCGAGACGGAAGCAGCGATAGTCATCGCGCCGTTCACACCACGCGGCCAGCAGCCAGTGCTCACCCCAGAAGAACAGCCCCAGCGGCTGAACCTCACGCCAGGTTAACTGCCCGGCTTCATCGCGATAGTGCAGCGCCAGCACACGCAGGGCAGAAATTGCCTGGTGGATCACGTCGAAACCACTACGGGAGTGTGGCTGAAGGGCAATATCCGGCGCGTAAATTCGCGTCTGTTCAGCTTTGCGGCGGCTCTCTTCTGGCAGGATCGCCAGCACTTTTTCCTGGGCCGACTCCAGCTCGCGCGACAGCGATTCCCCGCCCCAGGTTTTGAGCAGACGGATCGCCACCATCAGCGCCTCGGACTCCTTGTTGGTCAGCATCAACGGGGGTAAATCAAAACCCGACATTAGCCGATATCCGCTTCCCGCCTCGCCTTCCACCGGCACGCCGGAAAGCGACAGGTCGCGGATATCGCGGTACACCGTGCGCTCGGACACGCCAAGCCTTTCCGCCAGATGCGCTGCCGTTGTCAGACGCCTGCCCCGCAGGATCTGCACAATCTGGAACAAACGGTCAGCGCGTCGGGTCATCGGTTTACTCTCATACCGGTTGATGGAGGCCGACGCGATTACCTTCGCTGTCGGTAAACAGGGCTATAGTGCCAATGCCTTGCGGCAGTTCCAGCGGGCCAAACACGCACTCACCGCCCGCAGAAGCAATACGATCGAGCGTGGCCGCCAGATTGTCAGTATGCAGGTAAATAATAGCGCCCTGCGAAGAGGGTGTAACGCCGTCAAATTTCGCCAGCGCGCCGCCGGTGGCCGGATCCTCGTGCGGGAAAACCGCCAGCTCAGCCACGTCCATCTTCTCGCGCCGCAGCGCGACCTGCATCACCGACTCATAAAATTTGGTGGCGCGATCCATATCGGCGACCGGAATTTCAAACCAGTTAATGACACTTTTCATACGTCCTCCTGCCTGTTGTTAGGGTTCAGAAGGAGTCTACGACAGGGCTCCTGACAGCATACTGTCAGGAGTGTTTGTGAGATGCAGACAAAAAAATCCCGGCCAGCAGGCCGGGATTTCGATACCGCATAAGACGCTTACGGCAGAATGGACGGCTGATCCGCCCCTTCTTTCTCGACTTTCTGCTGGATCAGATGCTCGCGCTTCATGCCCAGCTTCAGCGCCAGCGCGGACGCGACGTAGATAGACGAGGCCGTACCGATAGACACACCGATCAGCATGGTCAGCGAGAAGCCTTCCAGCACCGGGCCACCGAACAGGAACAGCATCAGGATCACCATCAGGGTGGTGCCGGAGGTGATCAACGTACGGTGCAGCGTCTGGGTCAACGACACGTTAAAGATTTCGTACGGCGTGCCGCGACGGATCTTACGGAAGTTTTCACGAATACGGTCAGATACCACGATACTGTCGTTCAGTGAGTAACCGATAACGGACATCAGGGATGCCACAATCGTCAGGTCAATCTCAATGTGGAAGAGAGACAGTATGCCCATGGTGATCACCACGTCGTGCGCCAGGGCGATAACCACGCCTGCCGCCAGTCGCCACTCAAAGCGGAAACCGACGTAAATCAGGATCGAGATCAGCGCCACAAGCAGCGCCATCGCACCGGTCTGCGCCAGGTCAGCACCAACGCTCGGGCCGACAAACTCAATACGCTTAACCGTTGCATCCTGGCTGGTCGTTTCGTTAATAACCTGAACGACCTTGCTGCCCAACTCCTGGCTGCCGTTGGCATCGTGTACCGGCGGCATACGCACCATGATGTCGCGGCTGCTGCCGAAGTTCTGTAGCAGCGGCTCTTCAAAGCCCGCTTTTTGCAGAGACTCACGCATCTGGTCCATATCGACCGGTTTTTCCAGGGTAATTTCGATCACCGTACCACCGGTGAAATCCAGGCCCCAGTTAAAGCCTTTCACGCCCATAATGACGATGGACAAGATCAGCAGAAAACCTGAAATGCCGAAGGCCCAGTAGTCCCAGCGCATAAAGTCCCAGACTTTACGGCCGTGGTTCAATTGTTCAACAGTATATTCCTGTGCCACAACGCACTCCTCAGATAGACAGCTTTTTGACGCGCTTGCCGCCGTACAGCAGGTTCACGATGGCACGGGTGCCGACAATAGCGGTAAACATCGACGTTGCGACACCGATACCGGTAGTAATCGCAAAGCCTTTGATCGCGCCAGTACCCACTGCATACAGGATAAGAACCTTAATCAGTGTTGTTACGTTCGCATCGAAGATGGAGCTGAACGCCCCTTTGTAGCCTTCTTCAATCGCCTGCTGTACAGAACGACCGTTGCTCAGCTCTTCTTTGATACGTTCGTTTATCAGTACGTTGGCGTCGACCGCCACCGCAAGGGTTAGAACGATACCCGCGATACCTGGCATGGTTAGCGTCGCCCCCGGCAGCAGGGACATGATACCGATGATCAGCACCAGGTTGGCAATCAGCGCGGAGGTCGCAATCAGGCCGAACTTCTTATAGAAGAAGATCATGAAGATGATGGACACCGCCAGACCGGCCAGACACGCTTCCAGACCCTGTTTGATGTTCTGCATACCCAGGGTTGGACCGATGGTACGTTCTTCAACAATCTGAATTGGCGCAATCAGCGCACCGGCACGCAGCAGCAGAGAGAGCTGACGCGCTTCGTTCGGGTTGCTGATACCGGTAATACGGAAGCTGTTACCCAGACGAGACTGGATGTTGGCGATGTTAATCACCTCTTCCTCTTTCACCAGCACGGCACGGCCATTGGCGTCTTTCTTACCGCTGTCTTTGTACTCCACGAACAGGGTCGCCATCGGCTTGCCGATGTTGTCCTTGGTGAAGTTAGACATGATGTTGCCACCTGCGCTATCCAGCGAGATGTTAACCTGCGGCTGGTTGTACTCATCCTGGCTTGAAGTGGAGTCGGTGATATGGTCACCGGTCAGGATCACGCGTTTGTACAGCACAACCGGCTGGCCTTCGCGGGTCTGCTTCACTTCGGAATCGCCCGGCACACGGCCTGAAGCCGCAGCAGCCTGGTCAACGTTGGAGTTAACCAGACGGAACTCCAGGGTCGCCGTCGCGCCCAGAATCTCTTTCGCACGGGCGGTATCCTGGATACCCGGCAGTTCGACCACGATACGGTCTGCACCCTGACGCTGTACCAGTGGCTCAGCCACGCCCAGCTGGTTTACACGGTTACGCAGAATGTTAATGTTCTGCTGAACGGCGTATTCACGTGCTTCACTCAGACGCGCGTCGGTCATTACCGCACGCAGCTGATTGCTGCCCTGAGAGGTGATAACCAGATCGCGGTGACGCTGAGACAGATAGGTCACAGCCTGATCGCGTGCCGCGCTGTCGCGGAACGTGATGCTCATGCCGTAGTTATCTTCTTTACGTACGGTGGTGTACGGAATGCCCTTATCGCGCAGATCGCTGCGCAGGCTGTCGATATTCTGTTCCTGTAACTTGCCGAGCGCGGTATCCATATCCACTTCCATCAGGAAGTGAACGCCGCCACGCAGGTCAAGACCCAGTTTCATTGGCTCTGCGTTCAGCGCAGCCAGCCAGCGTGGGGTTGCAGGAGCAAGGTTAAGCGCCACGACATATTTATCACCCAGCACGCCCATCAGCGCTTCACGTGCGCGGAGCTGCGTGTCGGTGGTGTCGAAGCGAGCAAGAATTGCGCCCTCTTCCAGTGCCACAGACTTAGCGGTAATTTTTTCTTCTTGTAACGTTTTCTGGACCTGGATCAGCGTTTGCTCACTGGCGGCGACACCGCGCGCGCCAGTGATTTGAACGGCCGGATCCTCACCATACAGGTTGGGAAGCGCGTACAGCAGGCCGACGATAATCACGACGACCAGCATGATGTACTTCCACAAAGGATAACGGTTTAACACGGCAGTTCCCTTTGGGAAAAGTTGGGATTACAGCGCCTTCATGGTGCCTTTCGGCAGAACGGCAGCTACGAAGTCACGTTTGATAACCACTTCAGTGGTGTCGTTGAGGGCGATAGCAATGTAGCCGTTTTCCGCTACTTTGGTTACGCGACCCACCAGGCCACCATTGGTCAGGACTTCATCGCCCTTCGCGATGGAGTTCATCAGGTTTTTGTGCTCTTTAGTACGCTTCTGCTGTGGACGCAGGATCATGAAGTAGAAGATCAGACCGAACACAACCAGCATCAGAATCAGAGACATCGGGCTGCCCTGCGCTGGTGCACCCGTTGCTGCTACCGCATCAGAAATAAAAAAGCTCATTCAAATTCCCTCATTATTAAAATTAATCAACGTTCAACGGTGGAACATCCCGCCCCTGACGTTGGTAGAAATCGGTCACGAAGCTCTCTAATTTACCCTCTTCGATAGCCTTACGTAAACCAGCCATTAAGCGCTGATAATAACGAAGATTATGAATGGTATTGAGACGCGCCCCCAAAATCTCGTTGCAACGATCGAGATGATGCAGGTACGCGCGAGAATAATTGCGACAGGTATAGCAATCGCACTCGGAATCGAGCGGGCTGGTGTCACTCTTATGCTTCGCGTTACGGATTTTCACCACGCCATCGGTAACGAACAGATGACCGTTACGCGCGTTTCGGGTTGGCATAACGCAGTCGAACATATCAATGCCGCGACGTACGCCTTCCACCAGATCTTCTGGTTTACCCACACCCATCAGGTATCGTGGTTTATCCGCCGGGATTTGCGGGCAGACATGCTCCAGAATGCGGTGCATATCTTCCTTCGGCTCACCCACAGCCAAACCGCCGACAGCGTAGCCATCAAAGCCTATCTCTACCAGACCTTTAACCGAGATATCGCGTAAATCTTCGTAAACGCTGCCCTGGATAATGCCGAACAGCGCATTTTTGTTTTGCAGGGAGTCAAAACGGTCGCGGCTACGCTTCGCCCAACGCAGGGACATCTCCATAGAACGCTTGGCGTAGTCCCAGTCCGCCGGGTATGGCGTACATTCGTCGAAGATCATTACGATATCGGAGCCGAGATCGTACTGAATCTCCATGGATTTTTCTGGATCGAGGAAGATTGGATCGCCGTTGATCGGGTTACGGAAGTGTACGCCCTGCTCAGTGATCTTACGGATATCGCCCAGGCTGAAGACCTGGAAACCGCCGGAGTCGGTGAGGATGGGGCCTTTCCACTGCATGAAGTCGTGCAGATCGCCGTGGAGCTTCATGATCTCCTGGCCTGGACGCAGCCACAGGTGGAAGGTGTTGCCGAGGATAATCTGTGCGCCAGTGGCTTCAACTTCTTCCGGCGTCATTCCTTTTACGGTGCCGTACGTGCCCACAGGCATAAACGCGGGGGTTTCTACCACGCCGCGATCAAACACCAGACGACCGCGACGCGCGCGACCATCGGTGGTATCGAGTTCAAATTTCATTTTTTCTCCGACGTCAGAAAAACAGTCCAACGTTGTAACACAGTGCCGCGGACTTATTCCCCGACACGCTCATTCAAAGCCTGCGGATTGTACGTGATAAACATCGCGTCACCGTAGCTAAAAAAGCGATATTTTTGTTCTACCGCAGACTTGTAGGCGTTCATCGTATGCTGATACCCCGCAAACGCGGAAACCAGCATAATCAGCGTCGATTCAGGCAGATGGAAGTTGGTCACCAGCGCATCAATGACTTTGTACTGATAGCCCGGGTAGATAAAAATCTGCGTATCGCCAAAGAACGGTTCAATCAGCTCGCTTTTCGCGGCCTGCGCGGCGCTCTCAAGGGAACGTACCGACGTTGTACCGACGGCCACGACGCGGCTTCCGCGCGCTTTCGCCGCCAGCACCGCATCCACCACCTCCTGCGGCACTTCGGCGTACTCAGAGTGCATGATGTGATCTTCGATGCTGTCCACGCGTACCGGCTGGAACGTCCCCGCGCCGACGTGCAGCGTCACGAAGGCCATCTCAACGCCCTTGGCGCGCAGCTTTTCCAGCAGCGGTTCATCAAAGTGCAGGCCCGCCGTTGGCGCCGCCACCGCACCCGGCTTCTGGCTGTAGACGGTCTGATACAGCTCGCGGTCGGCCTCTTCGTCCGGGCGTTCAATGTACGGCGGCAGCGGCATGTGGCCGATGGCGTTGAGGATATCAAGCACCGTGCGTTCGTCGTTGAACTCCACCTCGAACAGCGCGTCGTGACGCGCGGTCATGGTCGCTTTGATGCTCTCGTCATCCCCCAGCAGCAGCTCCGCGCCCGGCTTAGGCGCTTTGGAGGCGCGAATATGTGCCAGAATACGTTTATCATCGAGCATACGTTCGACCAGCACCTCAATCTTGCCGCCGCTGGCTTTACGGCCAAACAGACGCGCCGGGATCACGCGGGTATTATTAAAGACCAGCAGATCGCCAGGGTTGAGCTTGTCGAGCAGATCGGTGAAAGTACCGTGCGTCAGCGCGCCCGTTGGCCCGTCCAGTGACAGCAAGCGACAGCTGCTACGCTCAGGCATGGGGTAGTGAGCAATCAGGGATTCAGGTAGTTCAAAGGAGAAATCGGCGACGCGCATGACGTATACTCGTGACTTAAAAACAGGCGGCATAGTCTAGTGCTCACACCCTTTTGCTGCAACAACTAGCCGCCACCGGACAACGAAAACGCATGAATTTTCTCGCTCACCTGCATCTCGCTCACCTCGCGGACAGCTCCCTCTCCGGCAATTTGCTGGCCGATTTTGTACGCGGCAACCCGGCGGAAGCGTATTCCCCTGAGGTTGTCGACGGAATTTTTATGCACCGCCGCATCGACGTGCTGACCGATAACCTGCCGGAAGTGACGGAAGCCAAAACCTGGTTCCGCCCCGAAACGCGACGGGTGGCGCCGATCACGCTCGACGTCATGTGGGATCATTTCCTGTCGCGCCACTGGTCGCAGCTGTCGCCTGATATGTCGCTGCCTGAGTTTGTGCGCTACGCCCACGCGCAGGTGTCGATCATTTTGCCGGACTCCCCGCCGCGCTTTGTAAATCTGAATAACTATCTCTGGTCTGAACGCTGGCTGGAGCGATACCGCGAGATGGATTTCATTCAGAACGTCCTGAACGGCATGGCGAGCCGTCGACCGCGTCTGGACGCGCTGCGCGACTCATGGCATGACCTGGATGAACATTACGATGCGCTGGAAACCCGCTTCTGGCAGTTCTACCCGCGTATGATGACGCAGGCGAAAAATAAAGAACTGTGATGCCGGTATGATTGATAGGTAAAAGCTGGTGGAACGATTGTTACCACCTCTTTGTCTTATTCCCGTACTGCCTCTATACTGGCCCGCGTTGCGTTCCAAATAACCTTAGTATCTACAGGAGAATCATATGGTTCTGGTAACTCGTCCGGCTCCGGATTTTACAGCTGCCGCCGTTCTGGGCAATGGTGAAATCGTTGAAAACTTCAACTTCAAACAGCATACCAACGGTAAAGCGACCGTTCTGTTCTTCTGGCCAATGGACTTCACTTTCGTTTGCCCGTCTGAGCTGATCGCGTTCGACAAACGTTACGAAGAATTCCAGAAGCGTGGCGTGGAAGTGGTTGGCGTCTCCTTCGACTCTGAATTTGTACACAACGCATGGCGTAACACCCCTGTCGAAAACGGCGGCATCGGTGCGGTGAAATACGCGATGGTTGCGGACATCAAACGCGAAATCCAGCAGGCTTACGGTATCGAACATCCGGACGCTGGCGTTGCACTGCGTGGTTCTTTCCTGATCGATGCAAACGGCATCGTTCGTCACCAGGTTGTGAACGATCTGCCGCTGGGTCGTAACATCGACGAAATGCTGCGCATGGTTGACGCGCTCCAGTTCCACGAAGAGCACGGTGAAGTGTGCCCGGCTCAGTGGGAAAAAGGTAAAGAAGGTATGGCGGCTTCCCCAGACGGCGTAGCTAAATACCTGTCTGAGAACGTATCCAGCCTGTAATCGGCACGGTTTACGAAAAAACCCGCGAATACGCGGGTTTTTTTATGGCTTATGCTGCGCCGTCTTTTTTTACCTCGCGCCAGATGCGCCATGCCATACCCGCAAGCACCATCACCCCCGCAATCAGTACGCCCCAGACCATCAGCGTTTTCATTCTGCTTTCCTGCTCAGCCGCAGACGTCGCGGTTAAACGCGCCTCGCCCCCCAGCGGGACAGGTTCCAGCGTATCCGCCATCGGCAAGGCTGCCAGATCGTAGGTTTTACGCAGTTCGGTCGGGATCAGCATATCCGTCTCCACGCTCGCCGGTTTCGCAGCCCCGTTCCCCCACGCGAGCAGGTACGGCCCCTTCCCCTGCGCGTTAAACACCAGATCGTAGCGCACGCGCTGCCCTATCACGCCCGGCAGGTTCTCGGGCAAACGCGCATTGAGGGTCTTGATTTTTACCGCCTCGACCAGCCCGCCAGGGAGCGGAACAGGTTCAGACGTTTTGCCGCCGAGCTGGTAGATCACCTCTTTTTTCAGCGTATGCCACCGATCCTTATCCGCCCCCCGCCAGGCTATTTCTGCCGGGAGAACGCCGTCGCCATTCAGCATGAAGGCGATCGCACTCAGAGGCTGCGGATGTTTCCAGCGCCACACGGCTTCACTTTCGGATAACCGCTCCCCCTCTCCCGCCAGGCTAATGTGCTCTGATTCCGGCTGCGCAGGCGCGTTAATCGCGTTGACGCCGGTTAACGTCAGGGCAGAACGTCCCGTGTTCAGCACCAGCAGCAGATAGCGATTCGCCTCAGGTGATAACACCAGATCGGTATCGATGCGGTCGAGCTTCAGGCGATCCTGTCCACTCATCACGTCCAGCAGGGGCATCTCTTCGCGCAAGGTATACCAGTTTTTCAGATCCTCGCTGTAATAGACCGATGCCGTTCCCTGCCACGAGCCCTGCGGCGTGTCCCAGAAAAGCTGGAGCTGAGAGAGCGGAACCTCCGTCGCGTTTTCCGGCAGGGTCAGCAGATAGTGCTGTCCGGCAGCCGCAGCGTGTTGCCCTTCCAGCACAATTTCCACACCGTTTCTGGCCCGTAGCATAATTTTATCGCCGCTGTCCTCTTCCCCGCCCGGCGAGGCGTTAAGCGCAAAAAGGCGCAGCGCCGTGGTGGTCGGTGCCGGCTGCGGACGCGTCGTAGTAACCAGGCTGAACGGTACAGGCTCTCCCGACTGATTAAACACGCGCACGTCGCGCAGATCGGGCGATGTGCTCTGCTGATAAATCGCCAGCGGCAGCATGACCCGATACCACGGCGAAGAGGCAGAGGTATCAAGGGACAGGCCGTAGGCATAATCCCGCGGGGATTCCGCTGGCGCGCCCTCGCTGAATGCCGGACCGGCCATGGCCAGCAGTGCTGCATAAACAACCGCATTCATCCATTTCATTTTTCTTCTCCTGCTTTAGGCGGTAGCGGCGAGAAATAGCCCACAATCAGGACCAGGATCGCCACGCCAATAAACGCGACGGCGCGCGCCAGGCCGCCACCGCCCGCGCTGTCCACCAGCATCAGTTTGAGCATCACCACCCCCAGCAGCGCCGCACCGCCAAGCCACTGATGACGGGAGGCCTGACGGGTGGCGCGGATCATCACCACCAGCGCGCAGAACATCCAGAACAGGGCAAAGGTGGTCTGAATAAGCCGCGAATGCCACAGCGATTCCATGTTCCAGGCCACCTCGCCGTACCACGCCAGCGCACGCAGCAACGCGCCGTTGAGCCACCAGAAGCCAAGCGCCATCAGCACAACGGCGGGCCAAGGTCGGGACTGCGCAAGCGATGCCGGATAGTAGCGATCCACTGCCCGATAAAATACTACCAGCCCCAGCAGCGCGAACGCCGCCCCTTCCTCAAGCGGGTTCACCAGCGGCAGCCAGGTCTTTCGATAGACCACACCGTCCTGGAAATTGGTCACGACCAGCAATACCACCAGCGCCACAACCACAGGGATCGCGGCAAGGCAGGCGTAGAGCGCAGGCCATACCCGGAAAGGCCACCCGCGACGCCGTACGGCCGCGGAGAGCGCCATAATCACCCCACCGCCGACAGCCATCGCAATGCCGCTTCCCCAGGCCGCCATGCCCCATGGCAGGGAGCGGGCAAACCAGTAAAGCTCGGCGGCAAGGGCGAGTAAAATCATCCACAACAGCGACAGATGCAGCCCCACTGAGATGCGCGGCAGAAGTTTATCTTCGTCGCGCCGCAGCAGCATCAGGGCGGCAGGCAGCGCGATAGCCCAGGCCAGATTTGCCCAGCCGGCCGCCAGAATCTGCTGGTGCGAGACCTGATACAGCACCATCAGCAGCATCACCGGCCACAGCAGCCATTTGCTGGCATCCAGCTCCCACCATGCCAGACGAGCGGCAGCCTGCCGCCATCCCCAGGTCGACGCCGCCGTCAGCGCCAGCACGCCTGCCAGAAGCGATAACTCCTGCTTCAGGAACAACTGCGACGCGCCCAGCAACGCCACTAACCAGAACAGCAACCCACCGGCCAGCAATGCCCAGCTGCCCGGCAGCGCGATTTTCTGCCACAGCCAGGCCGCAGCCAGCCAGCAAAGACTGAGCACTGCGAAAATAAGCAGGAGGCTCAGCGAAGTGACGCCGTCCATTTGCGCCCATATCGCGCTGCCGAGCGCCAGCACCAGCAACGCCGTCCCGCTATAGCTCATGCGCCGCTGCTGCTGTTGCACGCCCAACCAAAGAATACCCAGCCCTTCCAGCGCCCAGGCCATCGCCGTCCAGCGCGCTGAAAGCGCCAGCGGAATGGCAAGCGTGGCAAACCCGCCGCCGATCGCCAGCGCCGCCATAACCAGCGGTCGTCCGATGGAGGGGTAACGCCGCAGCGCGAGAAACGCCAGCGAGAGGTAAAACGCACCATAGCCCAGCGCGCTTAGCGCCGGGCCGTACGTCCAGTGAGACGTCATGCCATACTGCATCCCAAAACCAATCAGCGGCGGAGCAAACAGCAGTACGCCGTCAATAATCTGTTTGCCTTTTTCCTGCGCCCGCAGCGACAGCGCCACGCTAAACACGCCAAAAATAAGCGTATTGGCAATCAGGAACAGCTGACAAATAACATAGTCTTCCGGCTGGTAGTCGCTCAGTCCCCACACCCCGCCAACGCCAAACGTGAAGAGCAGCCCGAGCAGGTTGAGCTCGCGCCAGTGCTGCCAGATGCTGATGACGAGAATGCCGATGGACAGCAGGAGATAGAAGGAGAATAGCGCCACAAAGCTACCGCCCCCGGTAGACAGGAGCAGCGGCGCAAGATATCCGCCGAGGCTCGCCAGCATGGCAAGGCTCAGCGCCTTTTGCAACACGGCCAGCCCGACGCTCGCCGCGCAAATCACCACCAGCAGCGCAAACGCCAGCGTCATCGGCAGCATCTGCCACAGCCGGAATGCGCCAAAGACGGTCAGATAAAGCACGCCGGTCGCTCCGCCCTGGAGGATCAGCGCGTAGATCCGCTGCCTGTGCCGCAGCCGCCATCCAACGGCCAGCAGAACCATGGCAAACAGCGCCGTGGCGGCAAGACGCAGCTCAAGCGGAAACAGTGAATGTTCAACGGTATAGCGCAGCAGGAAAGAGAGGCCGAGGAAGAGCAGTACAATCCCCAGTTTTGCCAGCGGATTGCCCTGCATAAACCAGCGCGTCAGCGAGGACAGGATGCCGCCAAAGGCGGAAGGACGTTTTGCCGCCGGTACAGGCACAGGCTCTGCTTCAGTGACGGGCGGTTCGGGACGCCAGAGATCGACAGGTGCGTTAACGGCCTCTGACACCGGCGCTGGCGTCTTCACCGGCGCGGCGGTATGCACCTGCTCCGGTGCTTTCTCAGCCACACTACGCTGCTCGAGCGCCTCAATGCGCTGGCGAAGCCGGGCGATCTCCTGCCGCGCCGCCGTGCTTCGGTTAAAGCCTATCACCGCGAGCACGGGTGCCACGACCAGCGCAAAAACCAGGAACAAACAGCCAAGGATGTAAAGCTCGTCCATGTTTCCACCTTCACCGTAAACGATCCGTTAAGATTGACACAAATCGTTGCATTTGCGCCATCTTAAAAGGTGAAAACCATTCTGCCTGCGCTTAGCTGCCGAACCAGACCGCAGCGGAGATCGCTGGCAGCGTGAGCACGCTCCCCTGGAACGTCGCTTTACCCTCTTTGCTCTTCCACATTTTACCAGCCAGCAGCGGTGAATCTTCCAGCACGACTTCACACGCCTCGCCCCGGTTGATCGCCACCAGCACGCGCTGCTGGTTATAGACGCGGACAAACACCACCACGTTATCGTGGGCGTACATCACCTGACAGCCCCCGTATCGCAGGGCCTGGCTCTGCTTGCGCAGCGTCGCCATGCGCTGGTAGAGGCTGAACAGATCCTGAGCCTGCTTTTCAGGCTCCCACGGGAAGGTTTTACGGCAGAACGGATCGTTGTTGCCGTCCAGCCCGACTTCATCGCCATAGTAGATGCAGGGTACGCCCGGCCAGGTAAAGAGCCAGGTCACCGCCAGCGGCAGACGCGCCACATCCTTACCCAGCAACGATTTAAAGCGTGCGGTATCGTGGCTGTCGAGCTGGTTAAACATCCGCAGCTGCTGCTGATGCGACAGGCCAGCGCGATAGTTTTCCATCCACGCCATGCAGGTTTCGGCGTCAATATGCTGCGGATCGTAAGAGATATCGGTGTTAGCGAGGAAACCCCACAGCGGGAAGGTGAAGCCGCGATAGTTCATCGCCGCGTCTTCTGCATCAGCCTGCAACCAATGACGCGCGTCGCCAAAGTGCTCCCCGAAGACGAATGCTTCCGACCGGGCCGCTTTTGCCGACCGGGTAATGGCGGCGACATGCTGAAGGTTATTCCGCGCCCCGCCTGCTTCACCCAGCATATGCACCACGTCCAGCCGCCAGCCGTCCATGTTCCACGGCGCTTTCAGCCAGTGGCGCACGATGCTGTCGTCGCCGCCGTAGATCTCATTCACCAGCGATGGCGACTGGAAATCGAGCTTCGGCAGGCTCGGGTAGCCCAGCCAGTCCAGGGCGCGGCCATTCTCGTCAAAACTGTACCAGTCACGCTGCGGTGAGTCCGGATTATGGCATGCGCCGCCCATCGACTGATTGTGACGGTCAAACCACGCATGAGAATCACCGCTGTGATTGAACACGCCATCAAGGATCAGGCGCATACCCTCTTTTTGCGTGTTGTGCCGCAGCCGCAGCAGCGCTTCGTCACCGCCAAACTGCTCGTCAACGTGGCGGTAGTCCTGCGTATCGTATTTGTGCACGCTTGGCGCTTTAAACACCGGGTTCAGGTACAGCGCCGTCACGCCGAGCTTTTTCAGGTACGGCAGTTTTTCGCTGATACCGTCGAGATCGCCGCCGTAAAAGGTCGATCCCCCCGCCTGGGCGGTCAGCGGCTCGTCCCATTTTTTCAGAATGATGTCGTGACCGACCGCATGATGGTAATAAACCTTGTCCTGATCGACGGTGCGCTTTTCACTGCGCGCAAAGCGGTCCGGGAAAATCTGGTAAAAGACCTGATCGTTAACCCACTGCGGGCCGTTATCCGGGTGATCCACGGCAAACTGCTCCAGCCTGGCCGGAGGGAAACGGCTGAAACCCTGCGGGGTAAACCACAGCTGGCGGTTGTTCCACAGCAGCTTGAAGCCGTAGCGGCGACGCGGTTGCCCGCTGCGCAAATCGATATTTGCCCGCCACGCCGTGACGCCCGGCTGCGGCTGGCTGCGCACTTTGTGCATTTTCAGCGACGTTTCTTCGTTATCCACTTCGGCGCGCAGGGTCACACGTTCAGGCTGATTGTCCCCTGCCAGCCAGAGCGTAATCACAAGGTTGTCTTTGTTTTGCTTAACAAATGGGGCAACCGGAAGGTGCCAGGCGTTTAACATCACGAATCCCCTTTGATGAAATTGACGTCACCTTGCCACAGGGTGATTAAGGATAGCTCACCATGATGGGATTTATTGGGGGAGGAGGACGGGGGAGGAGGCATCAGTGCAGCCTGATGCCCTCACCCTAACCCTCTCCCACGGGGAGAGGGGAAAAGAATGTTACTGTGCTTCCGCCAGCTGACGATCGCGGCGACATTTAAACATCCAGCCCACCAGCAGCAGGACGATCCACGCGAAGCCCACGTACAGGGAAATACGGGTATCCGGGTGATAACCAATCAGGCCAATGATGAAGACCAGGAAGATCAGACCGACAATGGTCGTTGGCACGCCGCCCG
The DNA here is from genome assembly GCF_049237785.1 of Enterobacter cloacae complex sp. SHL022. Classification (NCBI taxonomy): domain Bacteria; kingdom Pseudomonadati; phylum Pseudomonadota; class Gammaproteobacteria; order Enterobacterales; family Enterobacteriaceae; genus Enterobacter; species Enterobacter cloacae complex sp. SHL022. The sequence continues at coordinate 184,423 of NZ_JBMKJH010000008.1, forward strand.
GCACTTTAAACTTCAGCGCTTTGGCCTCTTCTGGCGACAGGCGGCGACGGAACGCAATCTGCGACAGCAGGATCATGATCCATACCCACACGGTGGCGAAGGTCGCCAGTGACGCAATCACCAGGAAGACGTTCTCCGGCATGATGTAGTTCAGGTAGACCGAGAACAGCAGCGCCACGGTCATGACCAGCACCGTTACCCACGGGGTGCCGCGACGCGACGTTTTGGCAAACACCTTCGGCGCACTGCCCTGCTCCGCCATGCCGTGCAGCATACGGCCCACGCCGAACACGTCACTGTTGATGGCCGACAGCGAGGCGGTCAGCACCACAAAGTTGAGAATGCTGGCGGCAAACGCAATGCCCATATGCTGGAAAGTCAGGACAAACGGGCTGCCGTTGGTGCCCACCTGGTTCCACGGGTAGATGGACATAATCACAAACAGCGTGCCCACGTAGAACACCAGGATACGCATCGGCACCGAGTTGATGGCGCGCGGAATAGACTTCTCCGGATCTTTCGCTTCCCCGGCGGTGATGCCGATAATCTCGATTCCGCCATAGGCGAACATGACCATCTGGAGCGACATGACCATCCCGAGCCAGCCGTTGCTAAAGAAGCCGCCGTTGCTCCACAGGTTATGGATGCCGGTTGGCTGCCCACCGTTGCCGATACCCCAGATGATGATGCCGAAACCGGCGAGGATCATGATGATAATGGTCGCGACCTTGAAGAAGGAGAACCAGAACTCCAGCTCGCCAAACACCTTCACGCTCATCAGGTTAACGGCGCAGATAATCAGCACCACGCTCAGCACCCAGATCCAGTGCGGCACGGCAGGGAACCAGACCCCCATATAGATGCCAAACGCCGTCACATCGGCAATGGCGACAATCAGGATTTCAAAGCAATAAGTCCAGCCAGTGATAAACCCGGCCAGCGGGCCTAAGTTCTCTTGTGCATAGCGTGAAAACGAGCTGGCAGACGGGTTGTGAACCGACATCTCCCCCAGCGCACGCATGATGATATAGGCCGCGGCACCGCCGATGATGTAGGCCAGCAGAACGCTTGGACCGGCCATTTTGATGGCATCTGCCGAGCCATAAAAAAGACCGGTGCCGATAGCCGAGCCCAGCGCCATAAAGCGGATGTGGCGGGTGCTCAATCCACGTTTAAGTTTGTTAGTGCTTTCCATTAAAATCTTGCCATTCAACACGAAAAAAACAAAAAACCACGGGGCCTTAAGCCCCGTGGTTAAACAATTTGTTGCCGTTGATTAATGGGCGTTGGATGTCACCTGACGCCCGGCCGCACGGTCCCAGATAATCGCAAGAACCAGCGCTACAACGGAAGGCATCAGCCAGGCCAGGCCCTGCTCGGACAGCGGCAGACGCTGTGTCCAGGCTGGCAGGATTTCTGCAAATGCTGATGCTTTGATCCCGTCAAGGATACCAAAAATCAGGCTGATAAACATGGCCGGCGCAATAATTCGCGTCGAGTTATGCCACCACGGGCGGGTGAAGCTCAGCACCACCAGCACGATACATGGCGGATAGATAGCCGTCAGCACCGGAATTGACACCTGGATCAGGTGGCTCAGACCGAGGTTTGAAACCGCCATGGAGAAGATGCCGAGGATAAACACCAGCGTGCGGTAAGAGAGCGGCAGATACTGAGCGAAGAACTCCGCGCAGGCGCAGGTCAGACCCACCGCCGTCACCAGACAGGCCAGGAAAATCAGCGCTGCCAGCAGCATGCTGCCTGCACCACCAAAGGTGTGCTGCACGTAAGCATGCAGGATCGCCGCGCCGTTTGCGCTCTGATCGACCAGCGTTGCGCTATCTGAACCCAGACGGAACAGCGCCAGATACAGCAGCGTCAGGCCGACACCGGCCATCAGGCCAGCCCAGATAGTGTAACGAGTCAGCAGGCGCGCTTCGGTCACCCCACGGGAACGCGCGGCGTTAACGATAACGATACCAAACACCATCGCGCCAAGCGTATCCATCGTCAGATAGCCGTTCACGAAACCGTTTGAGAACGCCGCGTTCTGGTAGGCGTCCATCGCGGAGCTGATGGGCCCCGCAGGCCAGACAATGGCCGCAACCGCCAGCACAATCAGCGCCACAATTTTCAGCGGTGCCAGGAAGTTACCTACGGTATCCAGCAGTTTGCCCGGATAGAGAGAAACCAGAATCACGATGGCGAAGTAAATGAGGCTGTAAATAAACAGTGGCATCGCGCCGTCACCGGTCAGCGGGGCGATACCCACTTCAAAGGAGACGGTCGCCGTGCGCGGGGTCGCGAACAGCGGGCCAACGGCCAGATAGCAGACGGTTGCCAGCAGAACGCCAGCCACTTTGCCAATCGGGGTGCTGAGGCTGTCCACACCGCCACCGACTTTCGCCAGCGCGATAACGGTCAGTACCGGCAGGCCCACGGCAGTAAGCAGGAAGCCAAACGCAGCCGTCCAGACGTGTTCACCCGCCTGTAAGCCAACCATTGGAGGAAAAATGATATTACCTGCGCCAACGAACAGCGCAAATGTCATAAAGCCCAGCGCGATAATGTCACGCGATTTCAAGTGATGGGTCATAAAACCTTACTGCCTGTGGATGTGGTGTTGAATACGTTGAGATTTTCGCCATCCCTGATGGGACGATACAGCGGAAAATTTGCTCAATTTCAGCGGGATATGCTCCCGTCCTGGCGTGGCGAAGAATAGTTTTTCGATTTACCACGCAAATACAGTCGGTCTGACAGTATATGGGGGGCAATTTAAACGCTTATAACGTTTAAAGGCAAGAAGGGATCGTAAAACCAGAACAATATGCCAGCATGAAAATCCAGACCAACATAATATGCCATGTATAAGAAAAACTCATGGCTAATCATGCGAACAAAAAAGCACCAGCCGTATAATATTCATCCGCGTTTCGCTTGACTGCAAAGCAAACGGGCCAGCAACGCTGGCCCGTGGAAAGGTAGCCTGACACACACGCTGTCAGGCGCTTTTTTTGGCAATTAATCGTTCCGGAATCACGAAGCTAAAGCGCGTGCCCTTACCGAGGGTGCTTTCGATATTGAGCCGGCTTTCGTGGTGGCTGACGGCATGCTTCACAATTGCCAGCCCCAGTCCGCTTCCGCCGGTCTGCCGCGAGCGCGCCTTATCCACCCGGTAGAACCGTTCGGTGAGACGCGGGAGGTGTTCAGGCCCAATCCCCGGCCCGTTGTCCTCGACGCTAAACTCAGCGCCCGCCGGGGTATGCTGCCAGCGCACCGCGATATGCGTCCCTTTCGGGGTGTGATTCACGGCGTTATAGACCAGGTTTGAGATAGCGCTTCGCAGCTCATCTTCACTGCCGAGCACTTTCAGCGTGTTATCAACGTCAAAACTCAGGGTGTGCTGATTATGACTCAGCGTTTGGGCTTCGCGCTCCACCACCCGCAACATCATCGGCACATCAATGATGTCATTTAGCGCCAGCGACGGGGCAGCCTCAATTTTTGAAAGCGTCAGCAGCTGTTTGACCAGCCCTTCCATGCGGAACGTCTGCTCCCTCATGGTATGCAGCGCTTTCTCACGCGGCGCCCCCTCAAGCGTTTGCTCCTGCATCATCTCCAGGTAGCCCTGAAGCACCGTCAACGGCGTACGCAGCTCGTGGCTGACGTTGGCAAAGAAGTTACGTCTCGCGCCCTCAAGCTGGTGCATCTGGGTAACGTCCCTCGCCACCATCAGCCACTGCCGATCGCTGTAGGGCATCACGCGGATCTCCAGATGGCGACCGTTATTGAGCTTCAGATTGTGCGGGCGCGAAAAATCCCGCTTTTTCAGATACAGCGTGAACTCGGGATAGCGCAGAAGGTTGAGGATGTTCTGACCGTTATCATCCGGCCAGCGCAGGCCCAACAGCTGCTGTGCGAGGCCATTGCACCAGAAGATGGTCCCTTCTTCCGTCGTCAGGATCACCGCGTCCGGCAGCGACTCCGCACCGCTACGAAAGCGTTTGATCAGGCTTCCCAGCTCACGACGGCGCTTTTTATTACGCATCTGCATCTGGTGCAGGCCGTAGAGTAGCGGTTCCCAGCTCCCGCTTCCCGGCGGAGGTGTCATACTTCTGTCGACCCACAGCCACCAGGAAAGACGCAGTAAATTCCAGAAATGCCAGACGAGCAATCCCGTCACGGCCACCAGTAAAAACCACGGCAGATAGCCAAAGATAGCCCCCAGAATGAGGGCCGGAATACAGCATAAGATCAGTTCAAAGACGAGCCTTTTCCATGACAGACGTTCCAGCACGCGTCACACTCCTGTCATTGTTCAGAAACGGGTCGAGAAGCGATAACCCGTGCCGCGGACCGTCTGTACCATGCGATCGTGGCCGCTCAGTTCCAGTGCTTTACGCAGGCGGCGAATATGGACGTCAACCGTTCGGTCTTCGACATAGACGTTAGTTCCCCAGACGTTATTCAGCAACTGTTCGCGGCTGTAAACGCGCTCCGGGTGTGTCATAAAGAAGTGCAGGAGTTTAAATTCGGTGGGGCCCATATCGAGGGGATTTTCACCGGTCATGACCCGGTGTGAGGTAGGATCCAGGCTCAGCCCCTGCATCTCAATCACCTCTTCCACCGCCATCGGTGAAATACGGCGCATCACGGCTTTGATACGCGCCACCAGCTCTTTCGGGGAGAACGGTTTGGTGATGTAATCGTCCGCGCCGGTTTCCAGACCGCGCACGCGATCCTCTTCCTCGCCGCGCGCCGTCAGCATCACCACCGGGATATCACGGGTCATCGCCTCGCGTTTGATATGCTTGATAAACTGTAATCCGGAACCGCCAGGCAGCATCCAGTCCAGCAGGATCAGATCGGGCCAGGGTTCATTCAGCTGGTTCACCGCGCTGTCATAATCTTCCGCTTCAACCGGCTGGAAGCCATTTTGTTCAAGCACGAAGCACACCATTTCACGGATCGGAGCTTCATCTTCTACGACCAGAATACGTCTCGCCATACTTTGCCCTGTCTTATCGTATTTAAGTTACAAGTCTGTAATGCGGCGTCATTATGCGTCAGATTTATGACAGATTTATGAAAAACATTACCACTATAAATGGCAAACTGTTGTTTTATTACAGCGGTTATTTTCCGTTCCCCGAACGTTTATAATCCTGCTTTCTTATTATTGCCACGGATCTTTTATGCGCATACTTCACACCTCAGACTGGCACCTGGGTCAAAATTTTTACAGCAAAAGCCGCGCCGCGGAACATGAAGCGTTCCTGAACTGGCTGCTGGAGACGGCTCAGGCTCACGAGGTGGACGCGATTATTGTGGCGGGCGACATTTTTGATACCGGATCGCCGCCGAGCTATGCGCGTGAGCTATACAACCGTTTTGTGGTCAACCTCCAGCAAACCGGTTGTCACCTGGTGATTGTCGCCGGAAATCATGACTCGGTGGCGACGCTGAATGAATCCCGCGATATTCTGGCGTTCCTCAATACCACCGTGGTGGCCAGCGTCGGGCACGCGCCGCAGATCCTGAAAAAACGCGACGGCACGCCGGGCGCGGTGCTGTGCCCAATCCCGTTTTTACGCCCGCGCGATATCGTGCAAAGCCAGGCGGGTCTGTCCGGCAGCGAAAAACAGCAGCATCTGTTGCAGGCCATCACCCGCTATTATCACCAGCAGCATACGGAAGCCTGCGCCCTGCGCGGCGATCAGGCCATTCCGATCATTGCCACCGGACACCTCACCACCGTCGGAGCCAGTAAGAGTGATGCGGTGCGCGAGATCTATATCGGTACGCTGGACGCGTTTCCGGCGCAAAACTTCCCCCCCGCCGACTACATTGCCCTCGGGCATATTCACCGGGCGCAGATCATCGGCGGCTGCGAGCATATCCGCTACTGCGGCTCGCCCATTTCGCTCAGTTTTGACGAAACGGGCAAAGCCAAATCCGTCCATCTGGTGAGCTTCACCGAAGGCAAACTTAGCGCCGTTGAGACGCTCGAGGTGCCGGTCACCCAGCCGCTGGCGGTGCTGAAAGGCGATCTGGCCGCCATTACCGCTCAGCTTGAGCAGTGGCGCGACGCAGCGCTTAATCCCCCCGTCTGGCTCGATATCGAAATCACCACCGACGACTACCTGTACGATATGCAGCGTAAAATTCAGACGCTGACGGAAGACCTTCCCGTGGAAGTACTGCTGGTACGCCGCAGCCGCGAGCAGCGCGAGAAAATACTGCTCAACGCCCAGCGTGAAACGCTTAGCGAACTTCGGGTTGAAGAGGTGTTCGCGCGGCGGCTTGCGCATGAAGAGGTGGACGAGGCCAGACGCACCAGGCTTAACGAGCTGTTTGCCCAGACCCTGCACTCCCTCCATGACGAGGACGAAAACGCATGAAAATTCTGAGCCTGCGTCTGAAAAATCTGAATTCGCTAAAGGGTGAGTGGAAAATTGATTTCACCGCGGAGCCGTTCGCCAGCAACGGGCTGTTTGCCATCACCGGCGCAACCGGCGCTGGTAAAACCACGCTGCTGGATGCCATCTGCCTGGCGCTGTACCACGAAACGCCGCGTCTTAATAAGGTCTCTCAGGCGCAAAACGACCTGATGACGCGCGATACCGCCGAATGCCTGGCGGAAGTGGAATTTGAGGTCAAAGGCGTTGCTTATCGCGCTTTCTGGAGCCAGAACCGCGCCCGCAACCAGCCGGACGGGAACTTACAGGCACCGCGCGTAGAGCTGGCCCGCTGCGAAGACGGCAAAATTCTGGCCGACAAAGTCACGGATAAGCTGGAACAAACCGCCGCACTCACCGGGCTGGACTATGGTCGCTTTACCCGCTCGATGTTGCTCTCGCAGGGGCAGTTTGCCGCCTTCCTGAATGCTAAACCGAGCGATCGCGCTGAGCTGCTGGAGGAACTGACCGGCACGGAAATTTACGGCCAGATTTCCGCCATGGTTTTTGAAAAACACAAAGCGGCACGTAACGCGCTGGAGATGTGCGAAGCGCAGGCCGCAGGGGTTGTGCTGTTGAGCGAGGAACAGCAGCAGCACTTGCAGCAAAGTTTGCAGGCACTTACTGACGAAGAGAAAATCCTGCTGGCACAGCAGCAGAGCCAACAGAAAGATTTTCAGTGGCTTACGCGTAACGACGAACTGATACGTGAGCAGCAGCGCGCAGCCGCTTCGCAGCAGCAGGCGCAACAGGCTCTGACGGACGCCGCGCCGCAACTGGCTAAGCTCCAGCTGGCGCAGCCCGCCGCCCAGCTACGTCCGCTATGGCAGCACCAGCAGGAGCAGACCGCCCGCCTGTCGCAAACCGCAGAGCGAATTGTCGAAGTAAATACTCGCTTACTCGACAGAGCGGCACAGCGCGCGCGTATCCGCAACGGTGCGCAGCGCAACCGTGAACAGTTGCAGACAGAGCACACGGCGCTGACGCAGTGGCTAACCGAACACGATCGTTTCCGTCAGTGGGGACAGGAAATTGCCGGCTGGCGGGCGCATTTTACGCAGCTGAATCGCGATAAAAATCAGCTTGTTGCCCAGGCAGCGCGCATGGCTGAGCTTCGTCAGAAGCTGGCTGAGCTGCCGGAGAGTACGCTGACGCTGACGGCTGAGGATCTCGCGACGGCAATGGAGCAACAGGCACAATCGCGGGCGCTCCGCCAGCGTCTGACTGCGCTTCACGCTCGCTATCAGCCGCTGCAAAAACGACTGCGCCAGAATGCGGAAAGCGTGCAGAAAGCGCAGGCTGAGCAGGGTAAGCTCAATGAAACGCTGATCCTGCGGCGTCAGCAGTTCAAAGAAAAAAATCAGCACTATGCCGACCTGAAAGCGCTCTGTGAGCGTGAGGCGACAATCAAGGATCTTGAGAATTATCGTGCTCAGCTGGAAGCGGGTAAGCCTTGCCCGCTCTGCGGTTCACGCGAACACCCGGCAGTTGTGCAGTATCAGGCGCTTGAACTGACTGACAATCAGCGCCGCCGCGACGCGCTGGAGAAAGAGGTTGCTGCGCTAAAAGAGGAAGGATTGCTGGTGCTCGGGCAGGTGAATGCGCTGACCCAACAGATCCAGCGCGAGACAGAGGAAGCACAGGCTCTCTCTGAGGAAGAGCAAGCACTCACTAAAGAGTGGCTGGAGGTCTGTGCCTCCCTGAACATAGCGCTGAATATTCAGGATGATATTGCCCCCTGGATGAGCGAACAGGAGCAGTATGAACGCCAGCTGTATCAGCTTAGCCAGCGTCTGACGCTGCAAAACCAGCTCAATGAACAGGAAGATCAGGCGCGCCAGTACCAGCAGCAGCTGACGGCGACGCGTCAGGCGCTGGCGGCCTCGCTAGAGTCGCTGTCGCTTAGCGTGCCCGATGAAGGGGCCGAAAGCGCCTGGCTGAGCGCACGCGAAGCTGAATATACCCTGTGGCAGGAAAAACAGGCCCAGCACGGTACGATTCAGGAACGTATTAACGCCCTGATGCCAATCCTGGAGACGCTGCCGGTTACCGATGATACAGAAGCCGACGCGGTTATACCTGAGAACTGGCGCGGCATCCACGACGAATGCGTGTCGCTGCAAAGCCAGCTCACCACCCTCCAGCAGCAGGAGACGCTTGAGCGTGAACGGCTCCAGCAATCACAGGCTCAGTTCAACGCCGCGCTGACCGCGAGCTGCTTTGCCGATCGGGAGGCATTTCTCTCCGCCCTGCTGGATGAAGCGTCGATCCGCCAGCTTGAACAGCAAAAGCAGACGCTGGAAAACCAGCTCCAGCAGACCACGGCGCTTTCGGTGCAGGCAAGCCAGCAGCTTCAGGCGCATCAGGCACAGCGCCCCGAGGGGCTGGAAACCGATGCCGCAACGCTTCAGGCGCAGTTACATCAGCTGGCGCAACAGCTTCGGGACAATACCACGCATCAGGGGGAGATCCGCCAGCAGCTCAAACAGGACGCCGATAACCGTCTGCACCAGCAGGCGCTTATGCAGCAGATTGAGGAGGCGGCGCGTCAGGCCGACGACTGGGGCTATCTCAATGCGCTGATAGGCTCCAGCACCGGCGATAAATTCCGTAAATTCGCCCAGGGGCTAACGCTGGATAATCTGGTGTGGCTTGCCAACCAGCAGCTCAACCGTCTGCATGGCCGCTATCTGCTTCAGCGTAAAGCCAGCGACGCGCTGGAGCTGGAAGTGGTCGATACCTGGCAGGCCGATGCGATACGCGATACCCGTACCCTTTCCGGCGGGGAGAGTTTCCTGGTCAGTCTGGCGCTGGCTTTAGCGCTTTCCGATCTGGTCAGTCACAAAACGCGCATTGATTCGCTGTTCCTGGATGAAGGGTTCGGCACGCTCGACAGTGAAACGCTGGACACCGCGCTGGATGCGCTCGACGCACTGAACGCCACCGGGAAAACCATCGGCGTGATCAGCCACGTAGAGGCAATGAAAGAGCGTATTTCGGTGCAGATCAAGGTGAAGAAGATCAACGGGCTGGGGTATAGCAGGCTGGACAGGGAGTTTGCGGTGAATTGAATGGGGGACGGTGCGGTCTGATGCCCTCACCCTGGCCCTCTCCCTGTGGGAGAGGGTACAAACATCAAAAACGGCAACGCAAGTTGCCGTTTTGCGTTTATTCCGGCCACAGCCACGCCGCGCCTCGCACGCCGCTGGAGTCACCGTGGACGGCTTTGCGGATCGGCGTTTCGCACTCGCCGCCAAATACCCACTGTTTCACCAGCGTTGGCACCGTGGCGTAAAGTCGGTCGACGTTGCTCATGCCGCCGCCCAGCACAATCACGTCCGGATCGAGGATATTGATCACATGCGCCAGTGACTTAGCCAGCCGCATTTCGTAGCGGCTGAGCGCCAGTTCAGCCACCGGATCCTGCTCCTCAACCAGACGCATAATCTCGTTACCTTTCAGCGGCTGGCCGCTCAGACGATGATAATCGGTGGCAAACCCCGTACCGGAGATAAAGGTCTCTATACAGCCCTGCTTGCCACAGTAGCACGGCACTTCGGCGCGGTATTTGAGTTCATCTTCATCCATCCACGGCAGCGGGTTGTGCCCCCACTCGCCCGCGGTGCCGTTGCCGCCAATATGCGAGCGCCCTCCGAAGGCCACGCCCGCCCCGCAGCCGGTGCCGATAATTACGGCAAATACGGTCTGCGCGCCAGCCGCTGCGCCATCCACGGCCTCAGACACCGCCAGGCAGTTTGCGTCATTCGCCAGACGCACTTCCCGGTTCAGGCGTTGACTTAAGTCTTTATCAAACGGCTGACCGTTGAGCCAGGTGGAGTTGGCGTTTTTCACCACGCCGGTATACGGCGAAATGGAGCCAGGGATCCCCATCCCGACTGTGCCCGTCTCGCCCGTTGCCTGCTCTGCCATATCGACCAGGCGGGCAATCGTCTCTATGGTCTGGTGATAATCATCGCGCGGCGTAGGCAGACGGTGGCGAAACAGTTGCTCCCCCTGCTCGCTCAACGCGATGACTTCTGTTTTGGTGCCGCCCAAATCAATCCCAATACGCACAAGACACTCCTCATTATTTTGATTATCAACAGAGTAGAAGCCCGCTTCCCGATTAGCAATGCAAGCGATGCGACAATTCGTTATCATGCCCGCTGATTTAACGACAAGGCCGTGGAAATTATCATGCTGTGGTTCAAAAATTTGATGGTTTACCGTCTCAGCCGCGACGTTTCGCTGCGTGCAGAAGAGATGGAAAAACAGTTAGCCGCTTACTCCTTTACCCCTTGCGGTAGCCAGGATATGGCAAAAACCGGCTGGGTTCCGCCAATGGGTTCTCAAAGCGATGCGCTGACCCACGCCAGCAGCACGGGGCAAATCATCGTTTGCGCCCGCAAAGAAGAGAAGATCCTGCCGACGCCCGTGGTTAAGCAGGCACTCGAAGCGAAGATCTTCAAGCTGGAAGCTGAACAGGGCCGTAAGCTTAAAAAAACCGAAAAAGATTCGCTGAAGGATGAAGTGCTGCACTCGCTGCTGCCGCGCGCCTTTAGCCGCTTTAGCCAGACCATGATGTGGATCGACACCGTTAACGGGCTGATCATGGTGGACTGCGCCAGCGCCAAAAAAGCCGAAGATACGCTGGCGCTGCTGCGTAAGAGCCTTGGCTCATTACCGGTGGTACCGCTGGCGCTGGAAACGCCGATTGAGCTGACCCTGACCGAGTGGGTGCGCAGCGGGACTGCCGCGCAGGGCTTCCAGATCCTTGATGAAGCAGAGCTGAAAGCGTTGCTGGAAGATGGCGGCGTGATCCGCGCGAAGAAACAGGAACTGGTGAGCGACGAAATCGCCGTGCACATTGAAGCGGGCAAAGTGGTGACCAAACTGGCACTCGACTGGCAGCAGCGCATTCAGTTTGTGATGTGTGATGACGGCTCCGTGAAGCGCCTGAAATTCTGCGATGAACTGCGCGATCAGAACGAAGATATCGACCGCGAAGATTATGCTCAGCGCTTTGACGCAGACTTTATCCTGATGACCGGCGAGCTGGCGGCGCTGATTCAGAACCTGGTGGAAGGTCTCGGCGGCGAAGCGCAGCGCTGACAGGCAAAACGTAGGCCGGGTAAGCGAATGCGCCACCCGGCATGCTTTTATTTCAGATAGCGGCACAGATAAGAGGTTGGCTCTGCAACCTGTAAATGGAACTCGCTGTGGCCCGGCACGTTGAAGACCTGCCCGGCACTATATACTTTCCACTCCGTTTCACCCGGCAGCAGGACGTTCAGCGCGCCGCTGACCACCGTCATCTCTTCCGCTTCTGCGGTGCCAAAGGTGTATTCCCCTTCCGCCATTACGCCGACACTGGCGCGGCCAGTGCTGCTGCTGGTAAAACCAATGGATTTCACTTTACCGGAAAAGTATTCGTTACTTTGAAGCATGAACTGGCCCTTATATTTATAGAGAAAAATCCACTATAGGGGCCATGCTCATGACCTGTCACGCAAAATCATTACACCAGTAATTCTGACGCCAGACGCGCCATCAGGACGTTAGAGAGCAGCACCGGAACATCCAGCGCCTTTTGCAATAAATCACGATGCCGCTGATGGAAGCCCAGGCAGTCGAGCATCAGGACATCCGCCCCTCTGTCGATCAATTCCTGCCCAGCCGCAATCAGCTTCGCTTCGCTGTCCCAGAACGGGTTAGCCAGCGCGTACAGCGGGGTGTGCTCCAGCGCAGCCCACTTCACCGTCTGGTTATCCAGCAGTTCCTCAACGGGAACGATGACCCCAACCTGATGACCATCAACAATAGAGGCCACCAGCGGGGGGATAATCCGCATCGGTTCGAGCAGAATGGCATTACGCGCGCTGAGTCCTTTAACGGGTGCCGTGCTCATCAGCAAAATGACGTCATAGTCCTGATTGTCGAGCACTTCGATCACGCCCTGTAGCGCGCGCTCGATTTTCTGGCGCGACACATGCGCCAGTTTACCGTCACTGAGTAACGTTGCCAGGGGATCTTCCCCCTCTCCGACCGCGTAGTCTTCCATGACCTCTTCCCGACTGAGCTTCCCTAACAGACTGAGATGCGTAATTTGTTGTTCAGAGACATGCTCGGTTAAGAGCGGTAATACTTCGCTTACAGGCACCACACCAATCGTGAGGATCGCCAACGTCGCCTTCATTTTGATCGCCTTCCGTTACTACCACAACTGCCACACAGGTGCAGGCTCACTACGCTGCACTGTTCATTTATTCAACAAAACAGCACCAAGCGTAGCAGGGGATCTCAACACCGTAGTGTAAAGATCGACTGGCCTTTCCGAATCCACCTGTAATAACTAAATATTAACTGCTGCTTAACATCAGCGATAAGTTAAAAGTGTGATTCAGGCACGGTTGTAACGAATTCGGATTCCTGTCAGGACTTCTCAGGATCCTCATAGCGCCGTTTCGCATCCAGCGCTTCCTGTTCGGTTTCATGTTCGCTGATCAGCGAATCAGGTTTAGGGTGAGCGGCACGCAGCTGGTACCAGGTTACGGTTTGATCACCATTACCTTTTTCAACGGTAACGATGCGGGCTTCACGTGGATAGGGAGGTCTGGTTGGCATAGCTCATCCTTTTTTTATGTCTGAGCTATGAGTATAGACGGCTGTTAGCTGGCGCAAGCCAAACGCAGGGCGGTAATAATCTGAATCGCAACTTTTTCGGATGACGCCGACGCATCCACAACGTGGTGTGCCGCCTCGCGGTACAGTGCATCGCGTTCGGCGAGGACCTCGCTGACCTCTTCACTCAGCGGTTTCGCGGTCAGCGCCGGGCGCTGCCCCTCTTCCGGAAACGCCTCCAGCCGCCCCACCAGCGTAGAGACCGGGGCACAGAGGTAGATCACGACACCCTTTTCGCGCATAAACTGGCGGTTATACGACGCCAGGATAATGCCCCCACCGGTCGCAATCACGGTTGACGGCGCGGTCACCGCTTCCAGCGTGGCCGTTTCACGCGCACGAAAGCTCTCCCAACCCTCATCTTCAACGATATCGGCGATAGTCTTACCCGCATTCTCCTGAAGCCAGTGGTCAGTATCGACAAACTGACTCTGGCACAAACGCGCCAGCTCCAGACCAACGGTGGTTTTCCCACAGCCGCGAGGGCCAACTAAAAAGATGGGTGGGTTCATAACCAGGTGTTCCCCTTGCTGCCGGATAACTGAAGGCTGTAAAGAAATGATTGCAGTAGATGTTGCGCTAACTTTACTGCAAAGCGGTACGGAATGACAAGCCTGTGGAAGCCACACTGTACCACAAAACCGCCCGGAGGTGGGCTACGCCGGGCGGCGCTTCACTTCCAGCAGCCATTTATCCAGCTCGGCGGCAAACTGCTGGCGATCGCGCTGCGACAGGCTGTCCGGCCCACCGGTTTGCACGCCGCTGGAACGCAGCGTATCCATAAAATCACGCATGGTGAGCTTCTCCCGGATCGTTGCCGGAGAGTAGCGCTCGCCGCGCGGGTTAAGCGCCGCGGCCCCCTTCGCCAGCACGTCGGCAGCCAGCGGGATATCCGCCGTGATCACCAGATCTCCTGCGTCACACAGGCGTACTATCTCGTTATCCGCCACGTCAAACCCGGCCGGAACGCGCAGAGATCGGATGTATCTGGAGGGCGGCACGCGGATATTCTGGTTCGCCACCAGCGTTAGCGGCATCTGCACGCGCTCGGCAGCACGAAATAAAATCTCTTTAATCACATTCGGACACGCGTCCGCATCAACCCAAATCGCCATCGTCTCTCCCCATTATGATTCTGGCGACTATTGTCGCCTGCATTTCGTTGTTAAGCTATCAATGAGAGATAACAACGCATAATAACGGAGAGACGTGATGGATAAGAAAATCGGGTTTATCGGCTGCGGAAACATGGGCAAAGCTATCCTCGGCGGACTGATTGCCAGCGGGCAGGTGCTGCCGGGGCAGATTTGGGTCTATACCCCATCCCCGGATAAAGTCGCGGCGCTGCGTGATGAGTATGGTGTCAACGCTGCCGAAAGCGCGCAGGAAGTGGCTCAGGTGGCGGATATTGTCTTTGGCGCCGTTAAGCCGAATATCATGATTAAAGTCCTGAGCGAGATCACCTCCAGCCTTAACAAAGAGACCCTGGTGGTGTCGATTGCCGCAGGCGTGACCCTCGATCAGCTCGCCCGCGCGCTGGGTCACGACCGTAAGATTGTTCGCGCCATGCCAAACACCCCGTCGCTGGTGAATGCCGGTATGACCTCCGTTACCCCGAACGCACTGGTCACATCTGAAGACGTGGCAGATGTACTGAATATCTTCCGCTGCTTCGGCGAAGCGGAAGTGATTGCCGAACCGATGATCCACCCGGTGGTCGGCGTGAGCGGCTCTGCCCCGGCGTATGTCTTTATGTTTATCGAAGCCATGGCCGATGCCGCCGTATTGGGCGGAATGCCGCGCGCGCAGGCCTACAAATTTGCAGCGCAGGCGGTGATGGGCTCGGCCAAAATGGTGCTGGAAACGGGTAAGCATCCGGGCGAATTGAAAGATATGGTGTGCTCGCCGGGGGGCACAACCATTGAAGCCGTGCGCGTGCTGGAAGATCGCGGATTCCGCTCCGCCGTGATCGAGGCGATGGAAAAATGCATGGAAAAATCAGAGAAGCTCAGTAAGTCCTGATGCGCTACGCCGGGCGTCAGGCGGCCACTTCGGTGCGGCCCCGTCCGGCATTTTTGGCTTTATAGAGGGCCACGTCCGCCGCCTTTAGCCATTCACGATAGTGGGTGAACTGCGCTCCCCAGGGGGCAACCCCAACGCTGATACACAACCTCGCCGTTGGTGCTCCGTGCAGCGGCATGTTGACCAGCCGTTCATGGACGCGCGACATCGCTGCAATCGCGCTGTCGGCAGGCGTGCCGGACATGATCACCGCGAACTCATCCCCACCAAAGCGGCCAATATAATCGCCTGAGCGCAGAGTCAGCTGAAGCTGGCGCGTAATGGCAACAATCGCTTCATCTCCCACGTCATGCCCCCAGGTGTCGTTGATCGTCTTGAAGTGATCGATATCAATGAGCAGTATCGTCGCCTGTCGATGGCTGCGACGGCAGGCCTCAAATTCGTAACGCAGCAGCGTTTCCCAGTGACGGCGATTGAACACGCCGGTCATTCCGTCGCGGGTACTCATCAGCTCAAGCCGACGCTTATGCTCTGCCAGCCGGATCGCCGTGCGGTGGCTGAGCCATGCAAACAGCATGGGGTAGACCACCAGCACGGGGAGCGTCAGCCACAACGCCAGCGGTTCAGAGGTCAATAGCACAGGAGTACCCGTGGATTGCACGGTGAGCAGAGCAGACAGGGCAAGCAGCGCCAGTCCTGTCAGAAATAAGCGACATCCCCCCGATCCCATCATATTCATGCCGATCATCATGATCAGCGCCGCCGTTGGTAGCGCATTGAACCCTGTTAGCCCCATCCAGACACCGGCAAGAATGGCATCGATTTTCAGATTAACAATTTCACTTCTGTGGGGTTCAGCCGAACGAAAAGCCAGCTGCCAGGCCAGATGGGGCCAGACAAAGACCCAGCCCACCAGCAATAACCACCAAACGCCGGAAAGAAACTGGCTCACCAGAACGCTGGCAAGCGGAACAAATAGCGCCGCCAGACCAACGATGCGTGCCAGCCGTATTCGCCGGGCAAATCGCAGACCGGAACGGTATGAATCATCCTGAGAAAGCTGCTGGTGCCACGCTTCCCGAATGTTCTCGTGACTGTCATAAAACTCATCATTCATCATCTTTGGGAATATTCTGAAACATTTTCCCAAATTATAGAGAGGGGGGTAGCGGGGAAAGTATGAAATTTTGGGTGAGCCACAGCCGTGACTCACCCGTTAGCACTACGCCTGTTTTTTCAGGCACGCGCTCATGAACTTGCTGCGATCGTCGCCTTTCAGCATCTGCTGTGTCGCCTGGGCATTGCACTCGCGCATTTTTTGCTGCTGCGGGGTCAGGCTTTTTTCACCGGGTTTTGTCGCACCATTTTTTAGGCAGTCGCTCATGTACGTTTTACGGGCATCCCCTTTCAGGCTTTGCGATGTCGCCTGTTGGTTACAGGTCGTCATGCGTTGCTGCTGGGGCGTCAACGTTTTCTCTTCCGCATGTGCTGATGCCATCAGACACAGGCCAGAGAGCAGGGTAATCAGTATTGTTGTTTTCATTGCACCATCCTTTATGTGAAGTTCCACGTTAAGTCTGGTTCGTTACGGAAAAAAAACCACCCTGCGCACCTGATTTTCGCCGGGCTCCGCGGTTATTTCAGCCCTGTAGCGGCACAATGATCATTATCCGGTTTTGCCGGCAGGGAGGCGGTAATTAATAGCAGAAATTATGCGGTGAAAACTGTGCTCTGTCTCAATTTAATTTACCCTGAAAAATGTGTAAAAATAAAAACAGAGCGACGCCAGGCATCCTGCATGACAATTCTGTGACATGTCATTTCACCTCTGGCCGGTTAACTGCGAGGATGCCTCAAAAGCTTTTTTACGTATTGCTGAAGCAGCTCCGCATCCTCTGCGGGAACCTGTGAATCAGGGCGAGCTTTTTCCAGCGCGCCTTCAACGTTGTCGATCAACGCCTCCTGCTCTGGTTTTGCCATCTGTCGCAGCAGCGCCGTCACAACGATTTCCAGCGCCTCGACCTGGGCAACCAGCTCTTTCGACTCTTCTTCCTTTTGGGCAAGCTTAACCAACAACTCAGCAATGAGATTTTTCATGGTGCTATTTCCTTATGTGATTTCCCCTGAAATTAACACCCTCACTGAATAATGAAAAGCATGGATTGGCTTTATCTTATGCAAAAGTGACATCGCTGCCAAAAAAGATATTTCGTGGAGAAAGCGAAACGTTTTTCTAAAAGAAAGGCGCCGCATTTCGTTATATAAAAATGCGGCGTTCATAAGAATAAATAATATATTATCGTGTTTACCGGGCCGACTTTGCCTCAGCGATTCGCCTGCGACGGCGTAAGGCAAAGGCCAGTTGAATAATATTCAGCAGTACCACCACCGCCGTCGCGGCAAATACCCAGCGGAAACCCGCCATCGCCGAGACCGAGGCGCCAATAAGCGGACCCGCTACGTTGCCTAAATACATGAACGACTGGTTGTAGCCAAAAATGCGGCCGGTTACCTGGTCACTGGAATATTTCACCAGCAGCGTCTGAGCAGCGGGCAGCATGGCGCCATCCGCGAAGCCAAGCAGGAAGCGCAGGATGCCCAACTGAAGAGGTGTGGTGACGAATGACATGGCAAAGAAAAGGATCACCGCAATGATGAGCGTTGCCATCAGAATACGTGCCGTACCGATCCTGTCGCCCAGTTTCCCCAGGCGCGGAGCAGACATCAGCGCCGACACGCCCGGCACGGCGGCAATCATCCCGCTCAGAAACGCAATGTTGCTGCTGTCCGGCGCCATCGACTTGATAAACAGCGCCAGAATCGGCCCCACCGAGCCGTTACAGAGCTGGATCACCATCGTCGTCACAAAGAGGCTAATCATCAGGCCAGGATAAGGCAGCGAGGCGAAAACCGCTTTTCCGCTCAGGCGTTCGGATTTGCTGACAACAGGCCGCCCGCCCTCTTTAATCAGAAAAAGGGTGACCAGAAAGCTAATCGTCAGCAGGATCGCAGTAATGATAAAGACCGCACGCAGCCCGACATGGTCCGCCAGGAAGCCGCCGAGCAGCGGGCCGCCAATGACCCCGCTGATCTGGGCGGTGGAAAGCGTGCTGAGCGCCCAGCCGCTTCGCTCACGCGGTACCTGTGAGGCCACCAGCGCCATGGCATTCGGAATGTACCCAGAGGTCAGCCCCATTATCGCCCGCAGAATAAATAGCTGCCAGACGTTGGTGGCGAAGGCCTGGAGCAAAATGGCTATCGCCATCCCCAGCGAGGCGCGGAGCAGCATCAACTTGCGCCCCTTGCGATCTGCCAGGCTACCCCACATCGGCGACACAATGGCGGAGACCAGAAACGTCACGCTGAACGTCAGGCCGGACCACATGGAGAGCGCTTCATGGGAAGTGACCCCCAGCTGCGACACATACAGCGGCAGGAAGGGCAATATCTGGCTGATAGCCAGTCCGGTGAAGAAGCAGCCGAACCAGACTGAAATGAGGTTAACTTTCCAGGATTCCATAACAGAAATAGTCTTCATTTTTAGGCGAATTCGCCGACAGATTAGCAAGTTACGCGCAATGACATAGCGCCAGAGATGCGGCCTTGCAGACTTTGGTGTTTTATCTTCCCAGTCATCATATTTGTGAAATAAGTCACAATTCATCCAAATTTCGGCGGAAGATTATGCTTCATCGACATAATCCATATCCGCGCATTCCCAGATGTAAATGGTTGGCATGGGCGGCATTATAGTCCGGTCCCAGACTGTTACCGTAATAACCACAGCTTGCCGAGAGCAGCGCCTGTAGCCAGGGCTGCGTCTTTTCCGCTTTCCAACCGTTTAGAACGGTAACACGCTGTCCGTTTGCCAGCCTGAAAGCGCTGATATCCAGCGCATCCGCCGTAGCATGTTCGCTGCGCCGCGCATCCGGGCGGCTGTAGATATTGCGGCAGGCAAAGCTGCCCAGATGTTCAATACGCGCAAGCTCGCTTCCCGTCCAGGTTTTGGTGAGCGGCCGGGCCTGCTGGCTGACAAACAGCGCCGAACTTAACGCTAGCGGGCAACTGGCAAGAAAGCTGCTGTTCAGGCTGACCGGGCCAAAATCACGTACGCGCACCACGTTACTCAGTGGACACTCCCCGGCGCTGTCAGCGACCGCCTGGGTACGGATAAGCCGACGTTGGTTCGCCTGCGTTAACAGGCTTTCGCACGCCTGGGGGGTTAAACGCCGAAGTTTAAACTGGGTTATTTTTCCGGGCGGATCGTCAAGCGTAAGCGGCACGAAAGGGTTGTACTGCGACGGCAACCAGCGGTAGCCCACCGTGACGATCCCGGCAATAACAATAAGAATAAACAGACCTTTTCCTTTCACGCGCCCCCCTTCAGCATCCCTCAAAACATTATGGCAGAAGGCCGCGAAACCCGCCGGGCATCGTGGTATGTTATTGGCTTTTCGTCAGACTGGAAGAGAGTGAGATGGCAAAGCAGCGCGTAGGTATTGTCTTTGGGGGAAAATCGGCAGAGCACGAGGTGTCATTGCAATCGGCTAAAAATATCGTTGATGCGATTGATAAAAGCCGTTTTGACGTGGTGCTGCTGGGCATAGATAAACAGGGCCAGTGGCATGTTAACGATGCCAGCCAGTATCTGTTACACGCTGACGATCCGGCGCACATCGCCCTTAATCCTTCTGATATCAGCGTCGCAACGGTTCCAGGCGTGGTACAGGGACAGCTTATCGATGCCGGGAACGCGCAGGCGCTGGCACAGATTGACGTGGTGTTTCCTATCGTTCACGGCACGCTGGGCGAAGACGGCTCCCTGCAAGGCATGCTGCGGATGGCGAACCTGCCGTTTGTCGGTTCCGATGTGCTGGGCTCTGCCGCCTGCATGGATAAAGACGTCACAAAACGTCTCCTGCGCGACGCCGGTCTGAATATTGCGCCGTTCGTGACGCTTACTCGTGCCAACCGCGATAAACATAGCTTCGCGCAGATCCAGGCGCAACTCGGCCTGCCGCTATTTGTGAAACCAGCAAATCAGGGCTCGTCCGTTGGCGTCAGCAAAGTCACCAGCGAAGCGCAGTTTAACGAAGCCGTTCGTCTGGCCTTTGAGTTTGACCATAAGGTGGTGGTTGAGCAGGGAATTAACGGACGCGAAATTGAGTGCGCCGTACTGGGCAACGACTTCCCGCAGGCGAGTACCTGCGGTGAAGTAGTGCTGAACAGCGACTTCTATTCCTACGACACCAAATATATTGACGACAAAGGTGCCCAGGTTGTGGTCCCCGCCGCGCTCGATCCTGACGTTAACGACAAGATCCGCGCGATCGCCGTTGAAGCCTATCAGGCGCTGGGATGCTGTGGGATGGCGCGCGTCGACGTGTTTCTGACGCCGGATAACGAGGTGGTGATTAACGAAATCAACACCCTGCCGGGCTTTACCAATATCAGCATGTACCCGAAACTGTGGCAGGCCAGCGGGATAAGCTATCCGGAACTGATCACCCGCCTGATTGAACTGGCGCTGGAGCGTCACGCCGCTGACAGCGCCCTGAAAAGCTCCGTTAACTAACGGTTAGTCGGTTTTCTCTGCCGTCGTCGTCTCATCGGGGCGACGGCGGATAATGAATCCCGCCAGCCAGAAACTGATTACCCAGGTCACCAGCCCAACCGCATAGGTTTGCCAGCCTTTCGCTTCAAATCCCAGCAGCCCGACAACACCGTTGAGAATAAAGATCAGCCCGATCGCAAAGGCGTAGTAATGCCAGTCACGGCGTAGTTTGGAAGTGAGCTTCATGACAACTCCGGCAGAAAAAAAACTATCCTCTCACAGTTTGATAAAGGCGTCTGTGGCGGATACGTAAATTCTGAAAAGCAGCGCAGTTTCACTTATGTTATCAATTTGTGACGTGATGCAGAATTCGACAATCCAGGAGAAATCCTGAACCGAATTTCCCACGATTCTGATATTGACAAATGCTATGACCTGTCACACTCACCCTGTACGACGCGTATTAAAACAGAGTGATATTTTCGGGAGGTCTTATGGCAGACTTTACATTGTCGAAACCGATTTTTGGCGGAAAACAACCAAAAACCTCCACGGCGGGGAATATTGCCTATGCCCTGTTTGTTCTGTTTTGTTTCTGGGCAGGAACCCAACTGCTGAATATGCTGGTGCATGCTCCTGGCGTGTATGAGCATCTGATGCAGGTGCAGGATACAGGCCGCCCACGCGTTGAAATCGGTTTAGGCGTGAGCACCGTATTTGGACTCATTCCCTTCCTCGCGGGCAGCATGGTTCTGGGCGTGATTGCCCTCGTCCTGCGCTGGCGCAATCGCCACTGATTACAGTCTCATACAGCGTGCCCGACGATCGTCCACGCGTTTCGCGAACCAGGCGGTCGTCAGGTTACGCGTGATCTTCGGGCTTTCCAGCTGAATCCCTGGCAGAATGGCTCTGGGTAATGCCTTTCCACTTTTCTTCTCGGCCAGCGCAAAGACCTGCTTATAGAGATCCGTTTTCTCAAACGCCAGGCTGTCGCCCTTCTCCAGCTGTCGGCGAATGTCGCTGTTGCTCATTTCCAGCTTCGTCGAGAGTTTTCGCACCGCACGTTCGGTGGTCCCAGCCTCACTGCTGCCGTATGCAATGAGATCGCCATCCAAAGCGAGCTTCACACCGCTGGCGCGGCTTACCGCATTCTGGAAGGCTGCATTTCGGCTGGCATACCAGCCCGCATTAAAGTCGGCAAAGCGATACAGCGGTTTATCGTAGTTGGCCGGATAATTCAGCAGGTGATACGTCCCAAACCACAGCCCACCGCGCAGGGAGAAGACCTCCTGACGCACCGTACCATCGATATCCCACGGATAGCCGTCGGTATGCTTTTCCGCAAATGCGATACTCACCTGCATCGGACCGCCGGTATGCACCGGATTCAGCGATCCAAACAGCTTCTGCCCCATCGGCACCATATTGATGAAATCATCGAAAATGGCGCTAAGCTGCTTCTCGGTTTTCACCGTATCCAGCCGTTCGCTATAGCTTTTACCGTTTGGCGAGGTGATTTTAAGGGCGGTATGTACCAGGAAAACCGGGATATGCATCGATTCGGCCCGGCGGTCGATCTCTTTCCAGGCGATTTTGTTCAGGCCAGGCACAACAGGATCTGACTGATACATCGATTCCTGCTGCGCCACCGCGAGCACCGAGCAGATATTCTCTTCGGTAGGCGCGATCTTCTGGCTTTTGAAGGTCGTTGCCAGCGCATCAGCCCACTCACTGCGATCCTTCACGCTGGCGGGCATCTTCTGCCGCACCACGCTCGCCACATCCACAGGCTTCTCCCCTTCTTTGAGCGGGGCAGCCCCTTTTTCGGCACAGCCCGCCAGCACGAAAGCGGCGAGTAACGTCAGAGGTAATGCACGTGGTACGGCAAATGGCATAGCAATTCCTTTTTAACCTAATGTATGGGTGACTTCCTGCACGTCCTTATCGTCCAGCTCACGCTCGAAACTGCGTAAACGTTTGTAGATGGACATCAGCTCCACAAGCGTAGTCCAGGAGCTAATCAGATACTGGAACGAACCGCGAACCTGACCAAAGACGTTGGTGATTTGGGTCATCAGACCGAGCGTAATCGTACCCGCAACGATGGACGGGAACAGCAGGAACAACCCGAAAACGTTATCAACCTGAAGATAAAGAATGCGCGCGATATTGAAATACATGTAATGGAAATAGAGGCGGAAGTAGTTACGACGTACGGCGCCAAACAGCTCACGCACGGTAGGCGGTGACGCACGGTTGGCATCGTCTTCACCATACACCAGCTCTTTACGGTAGGCCGCTTCCACGCGCTGGTTTTTAAACTCCAGCCCCGGCAACTTGATCCCTACCACCGCCAGCAGCCCCGTTCCCATCAGCGACCAGACAATCGCGGCAATCACCAGGCCGTAGGGCAGATGGCCGACAATCGGCAGCTCCGGAACGTGCGACGAGAGCGTCACCAGCACCGGCAGGAAGGCGATCAGCGTCATGATGGCGTTGATAAAGCTCACGCCCATATCTTCCAGAGTAGAGGCAAAACGCATGGTGTCTTCCTGCACACGCTGTGCGGCACCTTCGATATGTCGCAGGTGCTGCCAGTGCGCCATATAGTGTTCGTTCATCGCGGTACGCCAGCGGAACACATAGTGGCTGACGAAAAAGTTATTCATCACGCCGATCACCACAGCGATGAGGGCGATGCCGAGGAAGATCCCCACCTCATGGTAGAACTGGTTAATGGTCACTTTATGCGGCGAACTCAGCGCCGTCTGGATCAGATCGTAAAACGGCGCATACCAGGCGTTGACCGCTACGCCCACCTCAACCAGGAACCAGGTGACAAAGATGATTAACGACGTGCCGAGAATCGACCAGTATTGCCAGCGGTGAGGAGAATAGACAAACCAGAACATGGCAAAAAGCCCTACGCAGAGCACGTAATAAGCATAGAAAAGCAGATAGCTCATGGACCAGAAGCGCGCTGCGCTAATGGGAATATCGCCCGTTGCCCCCGTAAGACGGGTCAGCCACGCGCCGCCACCGGCCTGCCAGAAAATGACAGCCAGCAGTGCCCAAATAAATGCCGACAGGAAAAAGGGCCCCGGCTTTGGGAAAAAAGACTTAAACATTGTGCTTCCTTCTTGTTGTTATGGCTGTTGCTGTGTTCAACATATCGCCACACGAAACCTTGCCTGTACCAGCCTCCCGGCTCAGGCAAAAAAGTGAGACCTGCGGGTGAATTATTAGTTCGCTTCCCAGTTTTCAAGAATTGTTTCGGTGCGTTTCATTCGCAACAGCGATCGTAGCGTCTATCATACGGTCGATGTCACAAAATGGGAGCCACGCTGCAAGTAAATTGTTCAAATTTACCCACGGTTACGTTTTTCTCGCTATCGTTATGCAAATCGGACCATTGCCCGACGCCGATTAGTAGTATAACTACCCGTAACTTTCCTTATTCACTTGATGGATGCTTTTCGTTGAAACGTTGTCTGCTCTCTATCGCCGCGCTGTGTGCGGTGAGCCTGTCCACCGCCCAGGCAGCCCAGCCTCTGACGGCCCCGGTTCTGGCCTCTGACATTGCCGATCGCTACGCGAACCTTATTTATTACGGCAGCGGTGCGACGGGAATGGCGCTGGTCGTGATCGACGGTAACCAGCGGGTGTTTCGCAGCTTCGGTGAAACACGACCGGGAAATAACGTTCGTCCGCAGCTGGATTCCGTTATCCGTGTCGCGTCGATAACCAAGCTGATGACCAGCGAAATGCTGGTGAAACTGCTCGATCAGGGCGTGGTGAAACTCGACGATCCGCTCAGCAAATATGCGCCGCCCGGCGCTCGCGTTCCGACATATCAGGGAACGCCGATCAGACTGGTGAATCTGGCGACCCATACCAGCGCCCTGCCGCGAGAACAGCCCGGTGGCGCTGCGCATCGCCCTGTCTTTGTCTGGCCAACCCGTGAGCAACGCTGGAACTACCTGAGCACAGCAACCCTGAAATCGGCCCCGGGCTCGCAGGCTGGCTATTCTAACCTGGCGTTTGATCTGCTGGCCGACGCTTTAGCGACGGCCTCGGGTAAGCCCTACCCTCAACTGTTTGAAGAGCAGATCACGCGTCCGCTCGGGATGAAAGATACCACTTACACCCCCTCCCCGGACCAGTGCAAGCGTCTGATGGTGGCGGAAAAAGGGGCCAGCCCGTGCAATAACACGCTGGCCGCCATTGGCAGCGGTGGAGTTTACTCTACGCCTGGCGACATGATGCGCTGGATGCAACAGTTCCTCTCATCGGATTTTTACGCGCGCAGCAATCAGGCCGACCGCATGCAGACGCTCATCTACCAGCGTGCTCAGTTACGTCGCGTCATTGGCATGGATGTACCCGGTAAAGCCGATGCCCTCGGCATGGGCTGGGTGTATATGGCGCCAAAAGATGGCCGACCGGGGATTATTCAAAAAACCGGTGGAGGTGGCGGATTCATCACCTATATGGCGATGATTCCGCAATCAAACGTAGGTGCTTTTGTGGTGGTCACCCGGTCGCCAAATACACGCTTCGTGAATATGAGTGATGGCGTAAATAATCTGGTGGCCGAGCTGAGCGCCAATAAAGCGCAGGTGCTTACGGCCTCTAACTGATCTCAATAGTCCGTGGGCAAACGGTTGATACTGACCAGTTTGCCCCGGCTCATATTGATGTAGTTCCCCTGACGCAGCGCCGCCAGAACCTCCGCAACGACCGAACGAGAAATACGCGTGCTACGCTGAATATGATTCATAACACCAATTTTTGAACGTAGCGCGTCATCCCACTCGGCCATATTCAACAGCATCGCCCGAATTTGGCTATAGGAATTATTTCCAATCAGCTGTATATCACGTTTTCCCAGTAAATGGTTTAGCCATGACAGCCAGCAGAAAGCTTCTTGCCAAACATGCGCTTCTTGAATAAGTTCGCATGCAGTAGAGGCAGGCAAATAAAATCCGGTACAAGGTGTTTGTGCAATCAGAGAATATTCAAGATAGTTGTCATTTATCCATGCGCTTAAACCGTGGATATACGGTGCCCGCGCAATACCCATAAGTAATTCGTCTGATTTACGGTGGACGGCAGTCAGACCGGATTGTATGACAACGGTCAATGGTTCATCATCATTATTGCCGGTAGTTATTAATTGTTGTGGTTCGGTCTTAAATGGGGTACCGGCGATTTCCAGACACTTAATGAGCCGGCTTAATTCAGAAAGTGGTTTCGCATTAACGTTCATGCATACCTCAAGTCATCTGTATCTGTCGGTTCTTTATTATTTTTAAAGCACATAAAAAAGCGGGGGCAAAATCCCCCGCGTTTTTTTCTTACCAGGTATATTTCACACCCAGGTTTGCTCCCCAGTTCTGGTCAACGTCGCCGCCGCCCAGATAAGTCGCATCAGTGTAAGCACTGAAGTTTTTCGTGAAGCTGAACTGAGTACCCAGTCCCACGCGAACCGCAGAGCCTTCTACGCCGTTATCAATGCTGTCGTTGTTGATATCAGCATTGTTGTCAGCATCGTCATACACGTAAGCCAGTTTGAAGTAAGGCGTTAATGCCTGCTCGCCGCCGTAGTTGAAGGTATAACCTGCATCCACGCCGAGTTCATAACGCATACTGTCGTAAGACTGACCATCGATACGCATGTCGTTGCTTAACTGGTAGTCATCACCGGACTGGAACAGGCCAGAAATCGCCGCGTAAGGCGTGACGTAGCCAGACAGGTTTGGTTTCCAGTCATAGCCCAGTTTCATCCCGAAACCAACGGCGTCAGTCGTGGTATTACCGTCAACATACTGACCATTGCTCATGGTGGCAGAGAGGTCGTTGTTGAAGCGGGTGTAACTCAGTGAGCTGTCGAGGAAGATATCGTTCATGAACTTCGCCGACGCGTAGATCATCGCAGTCTGGCTGTCCTGATCGACCTGACCCGTACGATCGCTGATATCACCCTTCGCGAAACCAGCCGCACCACCGACAATCCACTTCGCGTTATTACCGTCGATCTGAGTATCCAGACCTACCATAATGCCGCTTACGTCCTGATCGTAGCTAACGGTGCCATTATCCGCGTCAAAGTTGCCGCCGAAATAGCTCACCCATGCGCCGCCGTTATCTGCCAGGCCATGACGGCTGTTGGTCAGACGGGTACCCACGGTATCCTGTTGCAGATTCCAGATGTTGGTATTAGCAGAAGGAATGCTCAGCGCCATGTTGGCGTAGTCAGTCAGCTCTTCCTGCTGGAGAACAACGGTGTCGCCCTTCTGCTGCGCCTGATAGGTGTATGCACCTAAATCAGCTTTGTTTGCCGCAGTAAAGCTGGCAGCGGTATCCGCGTTATTGTCATAGACGCGAATGATCTCTTTGTTTTTGTAGTCAGCTACGGAGCCTGCGCCGGTCGCATCGTCGATGCGCACTTTATAGTTACCGGCAACGTCACCGTTCACCGCCAGATGACCGTCAGAGTTCAGCGCGACAACACCATAGTCGTAGTCCGCTTTATTGCGATCGTTGGTGATATACCGTGCGTTGTTCAGGTCGCTGTTCAGCACATAATCGCGGCTGGCAACGTTGAGTACACCGCCATCGGTCAGCACCATATTGTGCGTATCAACCTGACCCAGACCCAGCGCCAGCTCTGCACCGTTGTCCACGGTAATGGTGTTGGCATACAGCTCAGCTGTCTCTTCAGTCAGTGCCGCACGGCTGTAGCTATCCAGATACAGGCTATCGGTTGCTACCGCGCCGTTGTCGCCGATGTTCAGGCTAGACGCATTGGTCAGGGTGATGGAATCCGCCAGCAGGCCGGAGTTTTCAACATTGACCTGAGACTGGTTGTTCACCGTCAGCGCGTCGATGTTGGAGATCTTACGGGTATCCCACTCGGAACCGTTATCCAGCGCCACGTTGAACAGGCCGCTCTGATAAACCTCTTCACCTGCAACGTGACCGTTGCTATCAAAGGTAGAATCAGGCCAGATGCTGTTTGGAGAAAGTGCATGCCAGTCTACATTGCTGTAGCCTTCACCATACATCTGCGCCGTGCCGATGACCTCAACGCTGGACTGCGCGGCACCCACCCATTTACTGCCGTTGGTCAGCGTGACATCCAGCTTGTCAGTATCATCCCAGCCGTTGGTAGTTGGGTTATAGATGCCGTCATCGGTGGTATCCGTTGCCGGATCGCCATTCTCGTAGAAGTTGTTATCAAAGGTGCTGGAGAAAAGAATGTCGCCGGTAATGGTAGAGTGATCGAAGGTAGCGGTGGTCTGCATAGCGTTATCAGACGCGCCAGCCACAACGATCAGCGCCGCATCATCCGCAGCCGTGGCGTTGGTTTCACCGTAGTCGCTCGGCTTCGCCGTTTGACCGTAGAAGCCGCTGGTACCCAGATCGCTGTACGCACCGGAGGTCAGCACAGAGTCTTTCACCACCAGCGTATCGGTAAAGACATTGCTGCTGTTAGCAACGCCTTCAACACCGTCGTATGGCGTGTTATCCAGATCCTGGTAACCCTGCGTCAGCGTGATACCCGCAACGTGGGAATTGTTCTGAATAACGATATCAGATTCAACGTCCAGCGTGATGGCGTTACCCAGATCATAGGTGTCCAGATAATGCGTTTCAGTGGTTTCGCCATTGACGACATCATACGCGTAATGCTCGTAGGTATCGTTGATGGTGGAGTTATCAACGGTCAGGCTAAAACGATCATACTGGGTATGAGCGGTGCCGTCAGTATCTACGCCATCTGCACACGTCGTGGTCATACACTCTGAGGTGATCATGCCATTAATGGTGCTGTTAGAAATACTCAACGCATTCGCACGGCCATTGACACCATCATCCAGATAGTATGTCGAAATAACTCCGTTTACGGTTGATTTATTGACGACCGGATAAATGTCACCATCATGTGTGGCATCTGAATAATTCCAGTCAGCATAACCATAATACCAGGGCGTGGACGCAGTATTGTCATATCCAAAAGTATTATATGTCGTGCCGGATATATCTTTCGCATTGGCCTGAGAAGCGATAGCCAGTGTGCAGGCTAATGCAAGTTGTGATACAACCAGTTTCTTTTTCCATGTTTGCATTGGGTCATCCCTCCTCAGGGACGTAAGCAAGTTTGTCCATCAAATCATTTAGCAACATTAAATTGCGGAAGGAATTATGCAGTTTCACTTCGAAAAGGTTCAATGAATGATTCCATTAAGTCCGTATTCAGACAAATAAGCTTATAAACCCACGGCAATATCAATCATTATGAATAAATATTATAAATTCAACTGATTGCAAACTACTTTAGTTGCTTCGACACATATAATAAAAAGCAATTAATCATTTATATTTATAATCCCAAACCAATATAGAAGCCTCACCAATATTACACGCCACGCTGAACATCAGAATAAGAGTTATAATATAGACTAAATACATGCTGCGTATATTAGTCGATTTCGAAAATCTAAAAGACAACTTTAGTAAAACACCGCTCCCTGCTTTCAGGTACACTATACCTCTTTGTTCCACAAACATCAGGCATACCATGACCGATTTAATTGCACGTCCCCGTCGCCTGCGCAAGTCACCCGCACTGCGCGCCATGTTTGAAGAGACAACACTGACCTTAAACGATCTGGTGTTGCCGATTTTTGTTGAAGAAGAGATCGATGACTACAAAGCCATCGACGCGATGCCGGGCGTGATGCGCATTCCTGAAAAGCATCTGGCCCGCGAGATCGAACGCATTGCGAATGCGGGCATCCGCTCGGTGATGACGTTCGGTATCTCCCACCACACTGACGCGACCGGCAGCGATGCCTGGAAAGAAGACGGCCTCGTGGCACGCATGTCGCGCATCTGCAAAGAGAGTGTGCCGGAGATGATCGTCATGTCCGATACCTGCTTCTGCGAATACACCTCTCATGGCCACTGTGGTGTGCTGTGCGATCACGGCGTGGACAACGATGCGACCCTGCTGAATCTGGGCAAGCAGGCGGTGGTTGCCGCCGCCGCGGGTGCGGATTTCATTGCGCCTTCTGCGGCAATGGATGGGCAGGTACAGGCGATTCGCCATGCGCTGGATGCCGCGGGCTTCACCGACACCGCCATCATGTCCTACTCCACCAAATTCGCCTCCTCTTTCTACGGCCCGTTCCGTGAAGCAGCGGGCACGGCGCTGAAAGGCGATCGTAAAACCTATCAGATGAACCCGCTTAACCGCCGCGAAGCGATTCGTGAATCTCTGCTTGATGAAGCCCAGGGCGCTGACTGCCTGATGGTGAAACCGGCTGGCGCGTACCTGGATATCCTGCGCGACATTCGCGAACGCACCGAACTGCCGCTGGGCGCCTACCAGGTGAGCGGTGAGTACGCGATGATCAAATTCGCCGCGCAGGCGGGTGCCATCGACGAAGAGAAAGTGATCCTCGAAAGCCTGGGGGCGATCAAACGTGCGGGCGCGGATCTGATCTTCAGCTATTTCGCGCTGGATCTGGCCGAGAAGAAAATTCTGCGTTAATCCGCTTTAGCGCCGGGTGGCGACTTCGCCTTACCCGGCCTGCTCTCTGCGCTAATCTTCACCAAACTGCAATACAAACGACATCTCCTCCTTCTACTGTCTGGGCAAGACGGCAGGAGGAGTGATCAATGTTTAGTCTCGACAGCGTTCTTGATGACCTTTGGCCTCAGGCGAGGCCCGCACCCTGGCAAAAAAGTCTGTTAAAAAGACTGCTTCACGAAGACGAATTTCAGCAGTTTGCCGCCAGCCACCGTCACCTGAAAGGGCTGGATATGGTGGATCAGGTTCTGGAACACCTTGATATTCACTGCTCCGTTTCCGCCCGCGATCTCGAACAAATCCCCGAACACGGCCCACTCATTGTGATAGCGAACCACCCCACTGGCACGCTGGATGGGCTGGCGTTGCTGTACGCCGTTTCCCGCGTGCGCCGCGACGTCAGGGTTGTTACCAACAGGATGCTGTCCCACCTTGAGCCCCTCAGTTCATTGTTTATTCCCGTGGATAATATGGGCGGCAGAACCGCAAAAGCTTCGCTGATACAGATGGAGCAGCACCTGCAAAACGCCGGTGTGCTGATCTTCTTTCCGGCGGGCGAAGTTTCCCGCCCAACGCGCAAAGGCATACGCGATAAAAAATGGCATCCGGGCTTTATCAAGCTGGCTGGCAAATTACGGGTGCCGCTACTTCCGGTACATATCCAGGCGCACAACAGCCTGCTGTTTTATGCCAGTACCCTGGTCTCGCCAACGGTATCCATGCTGCTGTTGATGCAACAGATGTTTCGCCGCCGTCACAGTCAGTTGCCGATCAAAATCGGCCAGCAGATTGCCTGGAATGACCGGTTTAGTTCTACCCTTTCATCGCGTGAGATGGCCGAGCAGTGTCGTCAGCACGTGATACGTCTTGGCAAGGGATTGCCTGGCGTCTTTAAAACCCAGTGCGCCATTGCCCGCCCGGAAGACAGGGCCACGCTGAAGCGCGAACTGGCGCAGGCCGAGTGTCTGGGAAAAACGAGCGATGGTAAGGCCATCTATCTTTGGCAGCGCAACGGGCAGGAAGAGGCGCCTCTGCTGCGCGAGCTGGGGCGGCTGCGCGAGATTGCCTTTCGTGCCGTGGAGGAAGGCAGCGGGAAGCGGCGGGATACGGACAGCTACGATGATGACTATCTGCACCTCATTTTGTGGGATGACGATGACCTGGAGATTGTCGGCGCGTACCGCTTTATGCCAACGGCCATGCAGGTGGAAAAGCGCGGCGTCGAGGGGTTGTACAGCTACAGCCTGTTCCACTACGACGAAAAAATGCAGGACATACTGGAGCACGGCATTGAGCTGGGGCGTAGCTTTATACAGCCGCGCTACTGGGGGCGTCGCGGTCTGGACTATCTGTGGTCAGGTATTGGCGCCTATCTGGCACGCTATCCTCATTACCGTTACCTGTTTGGCCCGGTCTCCATCTCCGGGGGGTTACCGCCTGCCGCGCGGGATCTGCTGGTCGCCTTTTACCGCTTGTGGTTCCCGGCGACGCATCCTCTAGCCGCCTCGCGCCAGCCCTATCCCGCATCCCTGCCAGACGTGCTGGCGCAATTTGGCGGGGTGGATTACGTGGATGACCTGACAAAGCTCAAATCCCTGCTCGGCAACCTGGGCTGCGGCATCCCGCCGCTCTACAAACAGTATTCCGAGCTATGCGAACCCGGCGGCGTGCAGTTTGTCGATTTCGGCAGCGATCCGGCGTTCAATAACTGTATCGACGGGCTGGTGCTGGTGGATTTGTGTTATCTGAAGGCGAACCGCTATCAGCGGTATATAGAGGCGCACTTAATACCCTCCCCCCTGCCCTCTCCCTAAAAGGGAGAGGGTGAAAACCGCACCGGTCAGTCCCCTCGCCCCTTTGGGGAGAGGGTTAGGGTGAGGGGCTCAAACCGCACGGTAGAACGGCTTATCCCCCAAAATCGTCGCCCGCTGCATAATCCTTCGCTGCGGCAGATAATCCGCATTGGCGTAATGCTGCGTGACGCGGTTATCCCAGATCGCCAGATCGTTCTCCTGCCAGCGCCAGCGCACCTGAAACTCCGGTTTGGTGATATGCGCGAACAAGAAGCCGAGCAGCGCCTCACTCTCTTTCTCCGCTACGTCCACGATACGCGTGGTAAACCCTTCATTCACAAACAGCGCCTGCTTTCCGGTCACCGGATGCGTACGCACCACCGGGTGCAGCAGCGGGGGATGTTTTTCGACCGCATCCAGCCAGCGCTGGTGCTCCTCTTCCGTTTTACGGTACTTATATTCCTGGAATGATTTTTTGAAGTCATGCTCCGCCCGCAGGCCGCTCAGTAGGGTCTGGAGCGGCGCGGAGAGCGCCTCAAACGCTGCGATCCCGCTGGCCCACAGCGTATCGCCCCCCGTCTCAGGCAACAGCTTCGCCGCAAGAATCGCCCCGGCTGGCGGTGTGTCGATAAAGGTCACATCGGTATGCCAGTTATCGTTATCCGGCGGGTTATCGTTGTGGGTGTCGAGGACGATAATCTCCTCCACCCCTTCCGCATGCGGATAGACGGGGTGGATATGCAGGTCGCCAAAACGCAGGGCCAGCGCGCGCTGCTGATGCGGGGTGATCGCCTGTTCGCGCAGGAACACCACCTGATGACGCAGCACCGCGTGGTACAGCTGCTCGAACTGGTTATCGCTCAGCGGACGGGTTACGTCCAGGCCCGACACTTGCGCGCCAATGTACGGCCCCAACGGGATAATCGTCAGACGTTCACTCATTGTATTTCTCCATGCCAGGGCGTCAGGCGACGCTGTAGCGCGCGCAGTCCCAGTTCTAATCCAAAGGCGATCGCGGCGATCACTGCGATCCCTGCCAGTACCACATCGGTCGCCAGGAACTCTCCCGCCGACTGCACCATAAACCCAAGGCCGCGCGTGGCGGCTATCAGCTCTGCCGCCACCAGCGTAGACCAGCCCACCCCAAGGCCGATGCGCAGCCCGGTCAATATCTCCGGCAGCGCGCCCGGTAAAATGACGAACAGCAGGACCTGCGCGCGGCTGGCGCCGAGCGACTGCGCCGCACGTATGCGTACCTGCTGTGCACTCTTTACGCCAGCCAGGGCCGACATCGCGACCGGCGCAAAAATCGCCAGGTATATCAGTAAGATCTTTGACGTCTCGCCGATGCCAAACCAGATCACCATCAGGGGCAAGTAAGCCAGCGGCGGGACGGGACGGTAAAGCTCTATCAGCGGGTCGAGAATGCCGCGTACCGTCGGGCTCAGTCCCATCGCGATCCCCACCGGAACGCCAATAATGACCGCCGCCAGCAGCGCCACCAGAATACGCGTCAGACTGGCGCCTAAATGCTGCCAGAGCGTGGCATCCATAAAGCCCTGCGGCCCGGCGATAGTAATCAGTTTTTCCAGAACCTGGCCTGGCGGGGGCAGAAACAGCGGGCTGACCCACTGCTGCGCGGCAACCGCCCACCATACCGCCAGCAACACCACCAGCGTGCTGACGCTTAAAGTGAGCTGGCGAGAGAACGGCCAGCGTAAGGCAAGGCGCGTCCGCCACGTTTTTTCACTGAAAACAATGCTCATGAGAACGCCTCCCGTTGCTCAAACACGCGGCTTAAGACGTATTCACGCTGTTCAATAAACAGCGGATCGGATTTGATGCTGCGTACCGGTTCTCCCGCCACATAGCGCCGGGCAAACTCAAGCGGCAGGCGCTCCAGCACGCGTCCCGGCCCCGGTGAGAGCAGCACCAGCTCCGTCGCCATAAACACGGCCTCTTCGATATCGTGGGTGATTAACAGCACCTGCTTGCCGGTTTCGTGCCACAGGCGCAGCAGCAGGGTTTGCATCTGCTCGCGGGTGAAGGCGTCCAGCGCCCCGAAAGGTTCGTCCAGCAACAGCAGCTGTGGGTTAGCCGCCAGCGCACGGGCGATCCCGACGCGCTGACGCTGCCCGCCTGAAAGCTGCCAGATAAAGCGTTTTTCAGCCCCCTCCAGCCCGACCTTTTTCAGCATATCGCGCGCCGTATTCAGGCGCTGTTCACGCGCTACACCGGCCAGTTGCAGACCAAACGCAACGTTTTCCTGAACGTTTCGCCACGGGAGTAACCCTTCGTTCTGGAAAACCACGCCGCGCTCTGCGCCCGGCCCCCTGACCCGTTTCCCTTCCAGTTGGATCGAGCCGTGCTGATACGGTACAAACCCGGCGATCAGGTTCAGCAGCGTCGTTTTCCCGCAGCCGGACGGTCCCAGCACCACCAGCAGTTCACCGCTGTCCAGCGTCAGGTTGATCGCTTCCAGGGCGGGTTTGCCGCCGTAATCGGCAGACAGGTTTGTAATGTTCAGCATTGCAGCCCCCTTATTTCACAAAGCGATCGGTCACGAACTGGCTGTAATCCGCCGCCACCGCAGGCACTTTGCCCTGCTCTTTCAGGAACGTCGCAGTGTCAACAATCGCTTTGCTTACCGGCCCGTTCAGCTGCTGGACCTGCTGAGCAGGCGTCAGATAGGTGTTGCCTTTTACCAGCCCCGGCACGTCAGCTTCCGGCACGCCGCTCAGACGTGAGAGTTTCTCCAGGTTGGTGGGCTGTTTCAGCCATTCATCCGGGTTGCTGATGTATGGCTGCTGTGCGTCGATGGCGCTTTTGGCGAAGGCTTTCACCACTTCAGGGTGTTTCTCGGCAAAGTCCTTACGTACCACCCAGACATCAAGGGTTGGCGCGCCCCACTGCCCCACTTTTTCGGAGTCGGTCAGCACGGTGCCCTCTTTTTCCAGTTCGTTGACGGCGGGCGCCCAGACGTATGCTCCGTCGATGTCGCCACGCTGCCAGGCGGCAATAATGGCCGGAGGTTGCAGGTTGATGATCTGCACCTGGCCGGGCTTAATGCCCCAGTGTTTCAGCGCTGCCAGCAGGCTGTAATGCGTGGTGGAGATAAACGGCACCGCGATGCGTTTGCCGATCAAATCTTCGGGTTTCGTGATGCTTTTCTTCACCACCAGCGCTTCGGAATTTCCGAGCTGCGACGCCAGCAGGAAAACTTCAATCGGCACCTGCTGGCTGGCGGCCACCGCCAGCGGGCTGGAGCCCAGGTTGCCAATCTGCACGTCGCCCGAGGCTAACGCCCGCACAATCGCCGCGCCGCTGTCGAACTTGCGCCAGTCGACGTTCGCCCCGCTCGCTTTGGCGAAGGTGTTATCCGCCTGCGCGACTTTCGCCGGCTCAGCGGAAGTCTGATACGCGACGGTGACGTCCACCGCCTGCGCCTGAAATGCCCACAGCGCCAGTGCGCCGAGAAGTGTGATCCGCGATGAAATTGCCATAATGTCTGCTCCCTTGTTGTTATGAGAGCAGTATTTCCGGCGCGAGAATTTTGATAAAGGAATAAAAAAGAATCGCTAATGACGATTCGTTTTTAGAAAAAAAGCGGGAAAGGATAGTGAATTTTGTGCGGTTGTTTCGCCGGGTAAGGCGCAGCCGCCACCCGGCAAAGACCTCAGCGCTGAACCGTCAGCGCAGCAATATCTTTCGGCGTGGTCCGGCAACATCCCCCGATTAATTTAGCGCCAGCCGCCAGCCACTGCGGTAAATACCCCGCCAGCGTCTCGCACGCTTCACCGTGGTGATGCCAGGTTTTGCTCACCGCATCATAATGCTCGCCGGAATTCGGATAGACCACCAGCGGCAGCGATGTCAGGCTGTGCAGATGCGTCAGCGCCGAGGTGGTGTTTTCCAGCGCGATACAGTTGATCCCCAGCGCGACAACCTGCGGGTAGTTTTCCAGCGCAGAAACGACATCCCGCAGCGGCGTTCCGTCACTCAGGTGCTCGCTGTCACGCAGGGTAAATGAGAACCATGCCCGGGCGCGGGGATACGCCGTCAGCAACGCCGCCAGCGCCTTAATCTCAGTGAACGAAGGCAGCGTTTCACAGGCCAGCAAATCCGCGCCCGCATCCAATAGCGCCTCTACACGCGGGCGGTGGAAGGCGGTGAATTCTTCAGCGCTACGCACGTAATCGCCGCGATACTCGGAACCATCGGCCAGATACGCGCCGTAAGGGCCCACAGATCCCGCCACCAGCAGCGTGCCTGCATTTGCGTTCTCAGCCAGGTACGCTTCCCGCGCTTTGCGTGCCAGCTCTACGCTTTTGCCAATCAACGCCCGGGATTGCGACTCGTCCAGCCCGCGAGCGGCAAAGCCCGCGGGTGTCGCCTGATAGCTGGCGGTGATCGCCACCTGTGCCCCCGCGCGGTAGTAGTCGAGGTGTACGTCACGGATCAGCTCCGGGTTTTCCATCAGCACTTTAGCCGACCAGAGGCTGTCGGCAAGGTTACAACCGCGCGCTTCCAGCTCCGTTGCCATTGCCCCATCCAGCACGACAAACGGCTGGTTTTCAAGGAGGGCGGTAAGCGGATTATTCTGCGACATGTTCAGGCTCCTGCGTGGTCAGGTTTCGGGTCAGATAGTACGCACCATAACACAGGGCGACAAACGGAAGCCCGCAATAAAGGGCAATACGCTGGCTGGGGTCAAACCACAGGCCGACGCAGGCCACCAGGCAGAGGATAAATCCAAGCACGGGCACCAGCGGATACCATGGCGCGCGATACTGCAACGCCGAAAGCGGTTGCCCGGACTGCACGTGACGGCGACGAAACACAAAGTGCGACGCGCAGATGCTGATCCACACTGCCACCACCGCAAAACCGGAAATGGCTGACAGCGCCACAAACACCGTATCCGGCGCGACCACGCTGGAGAACAGCGCCAGCACGCCGCCCAGCATGGAAACGGAGAGCGCCGTCAGCGGCACGCCGTTTTTGTTGACGCGGGCAAAGCAGCGCGGCAGCGTTTTCTCGTTAGACAGAGACCACAGCATACGGCCAGAGGCGTACAGGCCCGAGTTCGCCGCCGAGAGGATCGCCGTCAGGATCACGAAGTTAAAGATATCCGCCGCATACGGAATGCCGACCTTTTCAAACACCAGCACAAACGGACTTTTCTCCACGCCAGCCTGCTGCATCGGGATCAGCGCCGCCAGCACAAACACGGTGCCAATAAAGAAGATGATGAGCCGGGCGATGGTGGTGCGAATAGCAACCGGAATAACCTTGTGTGGGTTTTCCGTTTCCCCTGCCGCGATGCCGATAAGCTCTGTACCTGAGAAGGCAAAGTTGACCGCCACCATGGTCATCAGGATCGGCAGACCGCCGTGCGGGAACCAGCCTTCGGCAGTAATGTTGCTCAAGCCCGGCGCCGGTGAACCATCCTGCATCGGGATAAAACCGAAGATCGCCGCTCCGCCGAGAATAATGAAGGCGATGATGGTGATGACTTTCACCAGCGAGAACCAGAATTCCCCTTCGGCGAAGAAACGCGTGGAAATCACATTAAGAGCAAAAATCACCACGCAAAAGACGACGCACCACGTCCAGACGGGAACCTGCGGGAACCAGTACTGCATACAGAACCCGGCTGCGGTAAAGCTCGATCCCAGCGCCACTGTCCACGTAAGCCAGTACAGCCACGCCACGGTATACCCTGTCGCCGGGCCGAGATAACGAGCGGCGTAGACGTGGAACGCCCCGGTTTCCGGCATCGCCACGGAGAGCTCGCCCAGACACTGCATAACCAGCCAGACCACCAGCGCACCGATAAGATACGCCAGCAGCGTGCCCGCCGCGCCAGTTGTCGAAATGATGTATCCGGTATTGAAGAATAACCCTGTGCCGATAACGCCACCCAGCGAGAGCATAATCAGGTGGCGGGTTTTCATGGTGCGCTTAAGCTGCCCGTTTTGTTGTTCTGTTTGCATATTACCTTCTAAACGTATGGACATCTAAACATCCAAAGAAGGGTGTTATACCGCGATTGTTAACAAAAAGCCACCCGGCACGACATCGGCGCAATTATTGGTAAATCCTTAAATCAGTTCTATAGTCGACACAGTTTCTTCTTCACCAGGACTCACTATGCGATTTAACGGACTGACCAAAGGTTTCTTTATTCTCATCCTGGCCCTTGTAACCTGGGCTTTCTTTGACGTGCTGTCACCCTATTTCTCGGCGATTCTGTGGGCCGCGATCCTGACCATCATTTTCAACCCGGTGAAAAACAAACTGCGTACCGCGCTGGGCGATCGCAACGGGCTGGCTTCCCTCCTCACACTCGGCATTATCTGCCTGATCGTGTTTATTCCGTTGATGGTGATCCTTTCCTCGCTCGCGGTGGAACTGAACATGGTTTACACCAAGCTGCAACAGAACAACACGCAGTTCCCGGAAGTCATCGCCGGTATCTTCAACCGCCTGCCGGACTGGGCCAGCGGCTTCCTGGCGGATCACAACCTGACCAACGCCGCGCAGATCCAGAAAAAGCTTTCCGATGTCGCGTTACAGGGCGGACAGTATCTGGCGGGTAGCGCGTTCCTGATTGGTAAAGGGACGTTCGGCTTTGCTATTAGCTTCGGCATTATGCTGTACCTGCTGTTTTTCCTGCTCAAAGACGGGCCCTATCTGGTGCGCCAGATCCTCGACTCGCTGCCGCTGTCTGACTTCGTCAAACAGCACCTGTTCGCGAAGTTTGTCGGCGTCTCGCGAGCTACGGTAAAAGGTACGGCGGTCGTGGCGGTGGTTCAGGGTACGCTTGGCGGTATCGCCTTTGCCATCGTCGGTATTGACGGTAGCGTACTGTGGGGAGCGCTGATGGCGTTCCTCTCCCTGGTGCCCGCCGTCGGCTCGGCTATCGTCTGGGTTCCCGCCGCCATCTTCCTGTTTGCCACTCACCAACTGTGGCAGGGTCTCTTCATTGTGGGCTTCTTTGTCATTATCGTCGGGCTGGTGGACAACCTTTTACGTCCGCTGCTGGTGGGCAAAGACACCAAAATGCCGGACTACCTGATACTGATCACCACGCTCGGCGGTATGGAGCTGTACGGCATTAACGGCTTTGTGATTGGGCCGCTGATTGCCGCCCTGTTTATCGCCTGCTGGAACCTCTTCTCCGGCCGCGACCACGCAGGCAACGCCGAGGAGCTGGACGCAGATTTTATCGAAGAAGGAAAAAATCCTCCGGACCTATAACTAAACGCGTTTTGACAGGCGGCCCGGTGCCGCCTTTTTTTTCGCGATAAATCAGGGGTTTTCTATAATCTTTAATGAACGCTCTTCCACATTTGTCGTAGAAGGATCCAACAGGTGCGAATCGCCACGATCACAAACTGGGCTTATGGTGTCACGGTGTGCCTGACCATTGCCTCCGGTATCGTCATGCTGATGGCTTCCCATGCCGACAACGTAGAACGTCAGGCTGTTAAGCAACGACAAATTTTTGACCAGCTTACGGAAGAGATTGAAGCAGAAACCTGGATGCTCTCCGACTTAGCGCGCCTTTACGCCATCAAAAAAGAGCCCGATGTGCTGAAAACGTACCAGGCGAAAGAAGGCGAACTGAAGAATATCGAGCGCAAGCTGGGCCAGTTAAAAGATACGGGCGCAACGGGCGAAGAGCTGGCGCTGCTGTATGAAGGGCTGAAGATTGTCGATGACCTACAGGATGAACAGCAGGCAGCAATTGCCAGCGTCGCCCGGGGTGAGGAACAACAGGCCATTGCGTTACTCTTCGGCAAAATCTACGAACTTGAAATGGAACGCGCCCAAAGCAAGATTGACCATTTTCGTGTGCTTCTGGATAAGCGCATTATCGCCGATGTCCAGGCAGCGACCAACACGTCAAAAACCCTGCGTACCGCCTCTGAAATGATGGTCGGTCTGACCGCCCTGCTCTTCTTATTCGTGATGGGTTTTATTCTCAAGCACCGCGTGCTGCGCCCGGTGGTGCGCCTCAGTGATGTGGTTCACCGGCTGGCCTCACAGGATTACGCCGTCGAAACGCCAAATTTCAACCAGGTCGATGAGATAGGCGATATGGCGCAGGCCATTCGCATTTTCCGCGAGAACGGGCTGGCAAGGCAGCGGCTTGAAAAAGAACGCGACGCAGACTGGGCCATCCGCGAGCTGCTCGCGCGAATGACCCAGCGCTTGCAGGGCTGCGAGAACGTTAGCGACGTGATTGA
The DNA here is from genome assembly GCF_049237785.1 of Enterobacter cloacae complex sp. SHL022. Lineage (NCBI taxonomy): Bacteria > Pseudomonadati > Pseudomonadota > Gammaproteobacteria > Enterobacterales > Enterobacteriaceae > Enterobacter > Enterobacter cloacae complex sp. SHL022. The sequence goes on from NZ_JBMKJH010000008.1 coordinate 224,787, forward strand.
GGTGGCAGAGCTGTTTGCTCCCAACATTGCGCCGGGTGTCGCCGGGCGTCTGTATATTCTGGATCGAAACCCGTGGGAGATGCGCTGTGCGGCGGAATGGTTATCTCCCCAGGGAGAAAAAAATGCTTTCCACCCCGATCAATGCTGGGCCATACGCCGTGGTCAGAGCCACCCACCGGTCAACGGCGAGCCGGATATCGGTTGCCAGCATCTGCCTGAATCACAAAAAGACAGTTCATTCTGCGTGCCGCTCATTGCGCAGGGGGAAGCCATTGGTTTGCTGTCGTTTCAGAACATCACGCCTGAAACGGCACCGTCCCGCGCCTATCTCGAATTAATGGCGGAAGCCCTGGGTCTGGCGCTGGCCAACCAGCGTCTGCGCGATGCCCTGCTGGAAAAAGCGCTATTCGACCCGCTCACCGGCTTGCGTAACCGCCACCACCTTGAAGATACCCTGCGCACTCAGATAGCTCAGGCGATGCGCAATGATGAACCGGTGAGCTGCATGATGATCGACATCGATCACTTTAAAAGCATTAACGATCGCTTCGGCCATGAGGCTGGCGATCATGTGATTAAGAGCGTGGCGACAATTGTTCAGCGTGCCGTGCACGATGCCGGCCTGGCCTTCCGCTTTGGTGGTGAAGAGTTTCTGGTGCTACTTACGGGTGCGGATGAGGACGCGGCTCACGCCTGCGCAACGGAGATTTATAACGGCGTCCATACACTGTCGCTACGTTATGGGCTTGCTGAGATTGGCCCGGTAGATGTGTCGATCGGGATCGCCAGTTACCCGCAGCACGCCCAAAGCGACGACCTGCTGCGCGCGGCAGACGTGGCGCTCTACCGGGCGAAAGAGCTGGGGCGCTCGCGGATCGTCAGTTTCAGTATGCTGGAGGCGGGTTAAGCGAAACTCAGTGCCAACGACGTCAGAGGTACGCGCACTCTCTTATTCCCTCACATTGAGGGTGCGTTATCATTCTTTGTACAAATAAATTCATCTTAACGATGCCACCATTGATAAAAAATGGGGGTGCGTAAATATATCAATAAATCAAAGCGATCATTTTTTAAACTCGGGTGGTTTATTACACTAAGTTTTTATGTTTTAAAAAACGTAAGCTTCAGCCAGCGGTCTGCAATCATGGGGCAAAATACAGCTATCATTTTGATTTTTATGATTTTAATCAAGTAGCGTTTGCAAAAAGGCGTGGCGTTCAACAAAATAGACAAACTTATAGGATAAATAACTTATAATTCTTATACTTCTGTTAAAAAGAGGAGGCCAATATGCGAATAATCCTAATGCTGTGCTGCTTTTTGGTACAAAGTTTAAGCTGGGCTGGCGAACTGCCAAAGCCTGTGGGCAAACCCATCTTAACCATTAGCGGTAATATAGAAAATACGAACGAAAATGGAAATGCCGTTTTTGATATTGCCAGCCTTGAAAAACTGGGCATGGTGAGTTTCCAGACGACCTCTCCCTGGTATAATGGCCGCACGAAGTTTGAGGGTATCCCGATGCGCAAACTCATGGAGTATGTGGGTGCAAAGGGTTCTGTCCTGAATGTGATTGCACTCAATGATTACACTACCGTCATCCCTCTCAGCGACTTCCAGAAATACAACGCCATCCTGGCTTTAAAGGTCAATGGCGAATATATGCGCATCCGCGATAAAGGTCCGTCATTCATCGTCTACCCTTATGACAGTCTTCCTGAACTCAATAATCAGATTTATTACTCGCGATCGGCATGGCAGGTCAGCAAAATGAAGATTGAATAGTAGTTCAGGAGAACATAATGAACAGGATACTGGTTGGTATCATTTTTTCTCTTTTTATCACTACGGGATATATAGCATTTCTTGTTTACGATCGTCAGCAAGAGTTGCAAAAATTGACTCACTACACTGAGTCCTGGTCTGTAGCCCAACTGGTATCTGAATATTACCGATTTGAATCATGGATTGGACTGTACGCAACCGAGACTGATGACGTTACGGTAGACCAGGTTCGCATGCGCCTGGAAATCATGCTGAGCCAGAATGATTTATTGAAAGAGGGCGGCCTGGGTCGTTATATAAACAGCGAAAAAGCGCATCAGGCGCTCGCCTTACGCCTGGAAAATATACTGAACTATCTGGATGGTCATCTTGAGAAAATGAGCCGTTCAGAGTTAAAGCTCTATCTGAAAAATATGCATTCACTGGATGCCCCGCTAAGCCAGCTTTCATCCACGGCTTTAACAAAAGATGTTAATACAATCAATGAAACCAACCTTAAAATACAGGTTCTGTATTATATTTATTCGGCACTTTCGCTGTTGCTGGTTATTTTAAGCTTCATACTGGGCTTTTTGATTATCTATCAAAATAAAAATATCCTGAAAGCCCATATGCAGGTGAAAACGCTGGCTGAAGAACTTCAGCTATCCAAAGAAACCCTGCAAATCCAGAATACAAAACTGGAATACGATGTTTATCATGACTCCCTTACCGGAATGAAAAACCGTCTTTTCTTTTGGGATGATCTCAATAAACTTAATCTACAGGCTGAGAAAAAACATATTTCGGTCACGGTGATGTTATTCGATTTAGACCGATTCAAAGAGGTGAATGATACCTACGGTCATGATACCGGGGATTTACTGTTACGTGAGGTATCCACGCGCCTTAATGCTTTGGGCCGCTTTTCAGAGACATTTTATCGTTTGGGCGGCGACGAATTTGCGTTTCTCTCCAGTGGCTTAACCGAAACCGCAGCCGTCTCACGCGCGCGAGAAATCAGTGATAGCATCAGCAAGCCCTATACAATCAATAATCAACTCATAAAAATAGCCACCTGTGTAGGTATTGTTTTATCGGATAACGAACGACGTTCAGATTACCTTTATAAGTTTGCCGATCTGGCGCTCTATGAAGCCAAGAAAGAAGGTTCTCAGCAAATCAAAGTCTTCCGCCAGCGAATGCTACAGAAGTTGCAGGAAAGCAGAACCCTTGAAAATGATATGGCAAGAGCAATAGAGAATGATGAATTTGTTGTTTATTACCAGCCTATTGTGAATTCCGTCAGCAAGGAAATTTACGGCTATGAAGCGCTTATTCGCTGGATGCATCCTGTAAAGGGAATGCTTGCCCCGGATAGCTTTATTTTCGCCGCTGAAAAAACAGGCATGATCAACGAGATAGGTAAAACCGTACTTAAACTGGCCTGTAGGGAAGCGGTCTCCTGGACTGTTCCGGCCAGGATCTCCGTCAACGTCTCGCCTGTTCAATTGGGCAGCAAATCATTTATTAATACGGTGCAGTCCGTTCTGGCTGAAACCGGGCTCCCGGCTAACCGTCTTGAGTTAGAGGTCACGGAGTCCTCCCTCTTCAGTGACAGAAATAACCCCATTGCGATTCTGAAAAAACTCCGCGCACTGGGCGTAAGAATCTCCATTGATGATTTTGGCACGGGCTATTCGTCGCTCTCCAGACTCAGCGAACTGAATTTTGATAAAATCAAGATCGATAAATCTTTTGTCAATCCGATATCTACGCAGGAAGATGCGCTTAATATTGTGAAGCTGATTACCGGTATGGCTAAAAGCCTTAATATGGGCGTCATAGCTGAGGGCGTTGAGACCGAAGAGCAGCTTGAGCGGCTTCAGGCTCTGGGTTGCGAGCTTGTGCAGGGATATCTTTTCAGCAAACCACAGCCTCAGGTCGACAGCAAAATCAAGAGCGGCCCGGAATGATTCCCTCTCCTCAGCCCGATACCAACCGGGATCACATTTTTCACCCCTGGGTATTCACTGACAATAAACAGGTGTTATCATTCACCCCGTAAATATCTATCAACTCAATCCGAGGCTTTGATGCTGGAGAATGTAATCATCCGATAATCAGCTTCCCGACCATTCCAGGCCGGACTGATTATCAATGCGCTGAAACCGTATGCGGACACCGCTGTGTGTTTGCACGTTTTGCCCATGATGATTAAACAGGTTTTCCAGTATGAATTTATCCCGTCAGGAACAACGTACCTTACACGTTCTCGCCAAAGGTGGCCGTATTGTGCACGTCCGCGATACCTCCGGCCGCGTCACCGCCGTTGAATGCTATAGCCGCGAAGGAATACTGCTGGCTGACTGCACGCTCGCCGTTTTCAAAAAGCTCAAAACCAAAAAGCTGATCAAATCCGTTAACGGTCAGCCCTACCGCATTAACACTACGGGGCTGAACAACGTTCGCGCTCAGCCTGATAATCGTTGAGGAGAGGATGATGGATATCCCACGTATTTTTACTGTTAGCGAAAGCGAACACCGCATTCATAACCCCTTTACGCCAGAGAAGTACGCGACGCTGGGCCGCGTGTTACGCATGAAGCCAGGCACACGCATTCTCGATCTTGGCAGCGGCTCGGGAGAGATGCTTTGTACCTGGGCACGTGATTACGGTATTACCGGTACCGGCATCGACATGAGCCCGCTCTTCACCGCGCAGGCCACACTGCGCGCAGAGGAACTTGGCGTCAGCGAACGCGTCCATTTCATTCATAACGACGCGGCCGGCTACGTCGCGAATGAAAAATGTGACGTGGCGGCCTGCGTTGGCGCAACCTGGATTGCGGGGGGCGTAGCCGGGACAATGGATCTGCTGGCAAAAAGCCTCAAGCCCGGGGGAATAATGCTCATCGGCGAACCGTACTGGCGTCAGGTACCCGCGACGGAGGAGACAGCCCAGGCCTGCGGCGTCTCGTCGATTGCAGACTTTCTCACTCTGCCCGGTCTGGTTGCGTCTTTCGATCAACAGGGCTATGACCTGGTTGAAATGGTGCTGGCTGACCAGGAAGGCTGGGACAGGTACGAAGCCGCAAAATGGATGACCATGCGGCGCTGGCTGGAGGAAAACCCAGACGATGACTTCGCGCAGGAGGTTCGGGCGGAGCTGACGATAGCGCCTGAACGTCATGTGACGTACACGCGGGAGTACTTTGGCTGGGGAGTGTTTGCGTTAATGGCGCGATAACATAACGCTGGCGGTATAGCCTTTAGGGTTATGCCGCCGTTCAACAGACAGGGTTAAGCATTCAGCCAGAAAGTGCAGCATAGATGGGTTGAGTTGTTTGAAGTGGTCAACCAAAACTGGCCACGGCTTTAGAGTTTTTCCAGTATCGGTTTTCCGATTCGTTTGGGGGTAACCCACCGTTATAGTCATGCGGCCTTACCGAACTGTAATACCCGACGATATAGTCTGTGATCGCATGAGCTGCTTCGCTAAAGTTTATATAGCCTGTCACTGGCACCCACTCGTTTTTCAGACTTCTGAAGAAGCGTTCCATCGGGCTGTTATCCCAGCAGTTTCCGCGTCGGCTCATACTTTGCCTGATCCGGTAACGCCACAATAACTGCCGGATCTGCCTGCTTGTGTAGTGGCTACTCTGGTCACTGGGGAACATCACTCCCGCTGGTTTACCTCGGGTTTCCCACGCCATTTCCAGCGCTTTGATGGTTAGCTTGCTGTCCGGTGAGAATGACATTGCCCAGCCTACCGGTTTCCTGGCGAACAAATCGAGAACAATGGCGAGGTAAGCCCAGCGCCTGCCTGTCCAGATATACGTCACATCGCCGCACCACACCTGATTAGGCTCTGTCACTGCGAACTGTCGCTCAAGGTGGTTTGGGATAGCAATGTGTTCATGGCCACCACGTTTATACCGGTGGGTGGGTTGCTGACAACTAACCAGTCCCAGTTCTTTCATGAGTCTGCCGGCAAGCCAGCGTCCCATTCTGAAACCTCTCAGGGTTGCCATAATGGCGATACTCCTCGCGCCAGCAGAGCCATGGCTAATGTTATGCAGCTCCAGAACCTGGCTACGTAATACAGCCCGCTTGCCGTCTGGCTTTTCGGGGCTTTTCACCCAGTATTTGTAGCTGCTGCGATGAACCCCGAACACCTGGCAGAGTGTGACCACAGGATACTGCGCTCTGAGTTTTTCGATTAACGAGAACTGTTCAGGGAGTCTGACATCAAAAGCGCGGTAGCCTTTTTTAATATGTCGTTTTCCATTTCAATGCGTTGTAGCTTTTTCTTTAGCTCACGTATTTCAATCTGTTCCGGGGTTATAGGGGAGGCTTTAGGTATTTTACCCTGTCGTTCATCCCGTAACTGCTTTACCCATCGCGTCATGGTAGAAAGCCCCACGTCCATAGCACTGGCCGCAGCTGCAACGGTGTAGTTCTGATCAAGGACCAGTTGAGCGGATTCGCGTTTAAACTCTGCGCTGAAATTTCTTTTTTCATTGGGACACCTGTATTGTTCTGAGATGAGCATATCACCTCTGTTCAGGTGGCCAAATTCAGTAAACCACTTCACACAGCGTTGCGCTGCATGGGGCTATTCTGGTGCTGAGCCTTTCGGTGGTTCAACTTCTGTTTGTTCTCAACCATCCTCAAGCGGATGTATGGAAACAATGGTCACAATGGAATATCTATGTACTGGTGACTTGAAGAAATAAGATTTGGGGGCAGAATGCCCCCTTATTCTTTGGGATAAGAAAATTCAGCAGTGACTAAATACGCCCCTGATTTAGCAGATTGGACGTCATACGCGAAGTTATACCGCTCTCCAGGTGTAAACTTAAATCCGAATACAGGAAGACACTCACCCTTCGGTACATAAACAGGCTTGTCATCAAAAATATTGTGAAGAGAGTCGCTATTATCACTGTTGATTTGGATAGCAGTGATCCGTTCCTGTGGCTCCAGTGGTGACACCACACAAACTTGATTATCTTTGATAAATGCCGTTGTAGATTCACGATCTACCATTCGATCACCAGGCCCAGGGCATCCCGTTAAGAGGAATACAACACCCAGCAACATTTTGTTTTTCATGTTTAACGCCCCTTCCCTGTTACGATTTTCTGGTAAAGCGAAGGGGCATCCTGCAATTTGTCTACGCCCCTGTACATCCCCATGCGCCCTGGTCTCTGATAGTAAGACCACTTACTGATCCCATAAACCAGCAGTAACCAGTAATCAGCTAAAATAGAGGCTTGCTGCTCAAGAGAGTAATCAGTGAGCTTTTCTTTATCCAGCCTGTAGGTATATTCAGCAGCCCAGCTAAACGCACCCCGCATTCTCACCCATTGCCCGTGCTGGTGTTGCCACACATGCCCCAATTCATGGATGAAAACATATTTATCTTCAACGAAAACTGAGTTTGCGGAAAAGTCTTCCCTGTACATCTGTTTTCTGTACCACAACTCCCCGTTGGGAGTCATCGCGTAGTTCTGTTTCTGGAGGCCGAACGGTAAATAGCTGTCGCAATGAATCCAGACACGGCTATACACTATCGAATCACCGAACACTCTGCGAGCCATTGCAATCTCGCCTAAGGTCATCCGGCGTAATGTTCCTTCCTCTGCCTGTGCGCTCATAAACTGTCCTCCTTGTATGATTTATATCAGGGTATCCAGAGAGCAGGAAATGCGCAACTAACAGATTTTGGACAATAGAAGCCAATTAGCGGCGTGTTCGGTAGTTTAAAACATGTTGTTAGCCGCTCGCGCCAACTTGATTTCCTCTCGCTCTTCCTGCTTCTTAGCAAGCCAGGCTTTCCCCTCTGGTGTTGCCAGGAATTTACGGGCGTGAATCTTACGGTTGTTGCGCTTAGTGGCTGCTGTATTCGTGGCTTTTGACATGGTATCCCCTCCGCTGAATCTGCCAGCGTTCAACGTACAGCAGAGAGACAGTACAACGAAAGTTACAATGGTGCAGATAATAGATGATCATTACGTGCCGTGTTGGGCACATAAGAAAAGGCGGCGCATAGCGCTACCGCAGGGTGTAATCCCTTCGCAGGGAGGATAAAGCCTTAGCACGTTCTCTTATCAGGTGATCGTTATACTCCGGTGATCGAAACCGTGGCAGAGCCGGATTCTTTCCCGATCCGGTTAGTCTTCCCAACATTACGCCTGTTTATTCTCTGTGACCTTTCACAAGGTGTAGCATCATTGAGCGCCGCACGAAGCGCGGAACGTATCGCTAATGGTTCAAGTGATGTGTTTAGAGAGTCCGGCAACTCTTTCAGCTTCAAGGGATGGCAAAATTTCTAATGCTGTTCGGGCTTGAGCCTGGTAACTACCCGCCAGTACGTTGTACAATCCTTGAGCCGATACAACGGAAAGGCGTTTACCAAGTGTTATCAAGGATGATAATGAAAGATACAATCCTTTAGGTTTTTGACGATAAGTGATTGATTTTCTTAGATGGTGCCGATAATAGGAGTCGAACCTACGACCTTCGCATTACGAATGCGCTGCTCTACCAACTGAGCTATATCGGCCCTGAAAGGCCGGTTACGAGCGTAACCACGGGGCAAAAGAGTAGATCTAACCGGGTGATGCGTCAATGCCCTTTTGAATCAAACGGCTATTTTTGCATCACCCGCGATTATTTACGCACGAATGGTATCATCACCAAAGCCGATCCACTTGTAGGTGGTCAGCGCTTCCAGCCCCATCGGACCGCGGGCGTGCAGCTTCTGTGTGCTCACCGCCACCTCCGCGCCCAGACCAAACTGGCCGCCATCGGTAAAGCGCGTCGAGGCATTGACGTAAACCGCAGACGAATCCACTTCATTCACAAACCGATCGGCATTGCGCAGGGTGCGCGTCAGGATCGCGTCAGAATGCTGGGTTCCGTGTTCACGAATGTGCGCAATAGCGTCATCGAGATCCGCAACTACCTTCACGTTCAGATCCAGCGACAAATACTCATCGTCGTACTGCTCCGCATTAACCGGAACGACCTTCGCCGGACCGTCTTTCAGCAGGGCGAAAGCGCTCTCGTCCGCATGCAGCGTGACGCCACTTTCCGCCATCTGCTTGCTCAGCGCTGGCAGGAAGGTACTGGCGATGCCCTGATGCACCAGCAGCGTTTCTACCGTATTACAGGTGCTTGGACGCTGGGTTTTAGCGTTGACGATAATCTTCAGCGCAGGTTCTACCTCCGCGGTGTCATCCACCACGATATGGCATACGCCAATACCACCGGTGATCACCGGAATGGTAGATTGCTCGCGGCACAGCTTGTGCAGGCCCGCACCGCCGCGTGGGATGAGCATGTCGATGTATTTGTCCATGCGCAGCATCTCGTTAACCAGAGCACGGTCGGGGCTTTCAATCGCCTGCACGGCACCCGCCGGTAAACCACACTCCTCCAGCGCCTGCTGAATGACATTTACCGTCGCGGCGTTGGTGCGCCAGGTCTCTTTCCCGCCACGCAGGATCGCGGCGTTACCGGTCTTCAGGCACAGGGAGGCGACATCCACCGTCACGTTTGGACGCGCTTCGTAAATCACCCCAATGACGCCAAGCGGCACGCGACGACGTTCAAGGCGTAACCCGCTGTCGAGCACCCCACCGTCAATCACCTGCCCTACCGGGTCGGCGAGGTTGCACACCTGACGGACGTCGTCGGCAATACCTTTCAAACGCGCCGGGGTCAGCGCCAGACGGTCGAGCATCGCTTCGCTCAAGCCGTTGCGACGCGCTTCCAGCAGATCCTGCTCGTTGGCGAGCAAAATTTCCTGCGACTGCGATTCCAGATAATCAGCGATTTTTTCCAGCACGCGGTTTTTCTCGCGGCTGGAAAGGAGCGCCAGTTTATACGAGGCGGCTTTCGCGGCTGCGCCCATTTGTTCCAGCATGTTCTGGCTCCTTAACGAATAATCATGTCGTCGCGATGCACGGCAACCGGGCCATATTCATAGCCCAGGATGGCGTCGATCTGCTGGGAATGGTGGCCAGCAATCCGACGCAGCGCGTCGCTGTTATAACGGCTTACGCCATGAGCGATGTCGCGACCTTCAAGGTTACGGATTCGGATCACTTCACCACGCGAGAAGTTGCCTGTCACGCTTTTAATTCCTTTTGGAAGTAACGAGCTTCCTCTTTCCAGAATAGCGGCGGTCGCGCCTTCATCCACGGTCAGTTCGCCAGCCGGGGGCGCACCAAAGATCCAGCGTTTTCGGTTTTCCAGCGGGGTCGCCTGGGCGTGGAAGCGAGTACCCACAGAGATGCCTTCCATCACATCACCGATTACGCCCGGACGGCTGCCCGCGGCGATGATGGTGTCGATACCGGCCCGGCACGCCACGTCCGCGGCCTGGAGCTTGGTGCCCATGCCGCCGGTCCCCAGACCAGAAACGCTGTCACCCGCGATGGCGCGCAGCGCATCGTCAATGCCGTGAACGTCTTTGATCAGTTCAGCCTGTGGATTAGAGCGCGGATCAGCGGTAAACAGCCCCTGCTGATCGGTCAGAAGCAGCAGCTTATCGGCCCCTGCCAGGATCGCCGCCAGCGCAGAGAGGTTATCGTTGTCGCCCACTTTGATTTCAGCGGTGGCAACAGCGTCGTTTTCGTTAATGACCGGAACGATATGGTTATCCAGCAGCGCACGCAGCGTATCGCGGGCATTCAGGAAACGTTCTCTGTCTTCCATATCCGCACGCGTCAGCAGCATCTGCCCGACGTGAATGCCGTAGATGGAGAACAGTTGTTCCCAGAGCTGTATGAGTCGGCTTTGTCCCACGGCGGCCAGCAGCTGTTTGGAAGCGATCGTCGCGGGGAGTTCGGGGTAGCCCAGGTGTTCACGCCCGGCGGCAATCGCCCCGGATGTCACAATTACAATACGATGCCCTGCGGCATGCAACTGAGCGCACTGACGTACAAGCTCAACGATATGGGCACGATTCAGGCGGCGCGATCCGCCTGTTAACACACTGGTACCGAGTTTTACCACCAGCGTCTGGCTGTCACTCATGATTCTCTGCCGTTCAACAATAAGGGAAAATGATGTCAGTCAGACGTTTTAACAGGTGTCAGCCCCGTTGCCAACTGCCTTAGCGCATGACCCGTCACTTTGTTGCGCGGGATCAGGAAGCGTAGCGGCAGATTTTGACAATTTTATTACCGAAAAATTAAAACATACTTTTTTAGACATATTCTTACTTTGTCATAAAACTTTCACCCACGAACGATAAAACCCTTCCTGTTTTTCACGGGGTAATAAGCCGAATCTTATTACTCAGCGAATATTAGCGCGTTTTTATAAAATCAGGATTGAAAATGAAAAAGAGCACTCTGGCATTAGTGGTAATGGGCGTAGTTGCTTCCGCATCTGTTCAGGCAGCAGAAGTTTATAATAAAAACGGGAATAAACTGGACGTGTACGGCAAAGTAAAAGCAATGCACTACATCAGTGATGATGACGCTAAGGATGGTGACCAGACTTATGTTCGTTTCGGCTTTAAGGGTGAAACGCAGATTAACGATCAGCTGACGGGCTACGGACGTTGGGAAGCTGAGTTCGCGGGTAACAAAGCTGAAAGCGACTCTTCTCAAAAAACACGTCTGGCATTTGCCGGGCTGAAACTGAAAGACTTCGGCTCACTGGATTATGGCCGTAACCTGGGCGCGCTGTATGACGTCGCCGCATACACCGATATGTTCCCGGAGTTCGGCGGTGACGGCCTGGCACAGACCGATAACTTCATGACGAAACGCGCCTCCGGTCTGGCCACATACCGTAATACCGATTTCTTTGGCCTGGTTGACGGCCTGAATATGACCCTGCAATACCAGGGCAAAAATGAAAACCGCGACGTGAAGAAGCAAAACGGTGACGGCTTCGGTACCTCCCTGAGCTATGACTTCGGCGGCAGCGATTTTTCTGTGATTGGTGCGTATGCCAGCTCCGACCGCACCAACGAGCAAAACCTTCAGGCACGCGGCGAAGGTAAAAAAGCAGAAGGCTGGGCAACCGGTTTGAAATATGATGCCAATGATATTTATCTGGCCACTATCTATTCCGAAACCCGCAATATGGCCCCTATTTCCGGTGGCTTTGCAAATAAAGCGCAAAACTTCGAAGTGGTCGCGCAATATCAGTTTGACTTTGGTCTGCGTCCATCTCTGGGTTACGTGCAGTCTAAAGGCAAAGATATCGAAGGTATCGGCGATGAAGATATCGTGAAATACATCGACGTAGGTGCGACATATTATTTCAACAAAAATATGTCTGCGTTTGTTGATTATAAGATCAATCAGATTGATGACGATAATAAACTGGGCGTAAGCAGCGATGATATCGTTGCGCTGGGCATGACCTACCAGTTCTGATGTTGTGGTAATAAAAAAACCGGCGCTGAGCCGGTTTTTTTGTGCCCGGTGACGCTGTGCTTACCGGGCGTACGGGATAGTACATTTTTCAGACCGGGTAAGGCGTAGCCGCCACCCGGCGCTGGGACATCATCAGGCTCTCAGTTTCACCGCTTCGCTGGAAAAATCGTCCGCAGGCTCCAGCTTCAGATCCAATGTTGCCAGCAGGTCGCGAGCTCTGCCGTGAAATTCTTTTAGCGTATGCTCCAGGCGATCGATCACTTCCTGATCTTTGATGCTCGTCGCCTGCCAGTGCCCGTCTTTATTAAACAGGCCAAACTGATAGGTATAGGTAAAACGGTTTTCCTGCGCTTCCATTTCCATCCACCAGCCCCAGAACTCACGTTTTTCGGGTGCAGGCTTCACGTTGACGCAAACAGCCAGGCAGTCGAAAAAAAAGCGATTCTCTTCACACTGCTCTTCTCGAATATACGGGCCAAGAGCCATGAACTTCTTAATCAGTCTACTTTTCGGGTGTCCACTCGGTAACGTCATTGCGATCTCCTTTTGTGAAGCACTGTTTTACCAAACCAACGAAATTTAGCAAACTATTAACACAATCTCTGCGTGATCCAGCGTGTGATCTCTTTCAGCGCTTTGTCAAAATTCTGGTACACCGGGCTGAAGGGCACCTCCAGCAATTTACCATCAGAAGATGACGACGTGATTAAGCGTGACTCCTCTTCCGGGCTAAACGGATCGTTCTTCCAGAAACCGGACATCATCGGGGTTGGGCAGCGGCGGCCGAGTAAGCCCTGCGTTTTTAATGAATAACGATTAAGTTCAATGCGCAACGCTTCGTCTGAAGCATCATGCATGCCAAGTCGGCTCGCCAGTACGTCCAGATACATCTCAGGAACGCTACCCTGACGCGCAGGATCGCTTAACAGAGCATGCACCACCGGACCAAGACAGGCGACGGCCTTCAGGCGTGAAGATTCAAGGTAGGCAAGCCGTACCGCGACGTTAGCGCCGAAGCGGAAGCCAAACGCGCCAACCCGGGTGTGATCAACCCAGGGGATATTCTCCAGCGCTTTTAATGCATGCTGGTGCAGCAGGCTGGAGTCTTGCGTAAGTTTCCATTTGGATGAAAAACCAATGGAAGGCATATCAAGCGTCAGCATGGCGATTCCGTTTGGGGCAAAGTAGCGCTCATACAGGCTGTAATAGTCAATTTGTAACGAGTCCAGTCCACCGCACATCAGAACCGTCGGGAACGGCCCTTCCCCCTCCGGCATATGCAGGAATCCGGTCACCGGGCTGCCGCCGGGAATGGCGAACTCAATTTCACGCATCCGGCCAGGCAACCGCTGCGCAGCCTCTTCATAAGCCCGGTTTGCCAGCGCCTGCGCCTGCTCTGCCAGTTCGTCGCCTTTAAGATGCGGATATGCAGCGATGCTGTAAAGGTTTGCCGCATGCAGCCAGTGCTTGCCGCTGAGAGTGGCATCTTCTTCCTGGCTCGCTTTTTGCTGCCAGAGCATGGCCTGCTTTGACCATTCGTAGATCCAGTTTCCACCACGGTAGCCCACTACCGTATCGTAGAGATCGCTGTCGGTACGCTCGGACTCGCTCATCACGATACGCGCCTGCACGTCGAGGATTTCACGCGGATCGATGCCGCGCCAGATCCACATCAGGCGGTTAATCATTCGATACCAGTGGGGCACGTTTTTACCGTCTAACGCTGACTGAACGGCAGGCATTGTCCCCGGATTAAACCGACGCACCAGCGTCGACGTTTCAGGGTGCTTGAAACGGGGTTTGAAGAGAGTTTCGGTGAGATTCGCCTGCGTCATTGCGTTGCCTCCATGGATACGTCATATGAAGACCATTGTAACGCGTGGCAGGGTAAAAAGAACAACGCCCGGCATAACCGGGCGTGTAAAGTTACGTATTGAAATTAACGGCCAGAGATAGGCGGTACGAAGACCACGCCCATATCCCATGGCTGTTCAATCCAGGTATCCTGCGGGATATCAATGACGTAATCATCAACCAGTGGGCGACCCGCTGGTTTCGCGAAGATAGTGACGAAGTGCGCTTTTGGATACATTTCGCGGATAGCCACCGCAGTACCGCCGGTATCCACCAGATCGTCGATAACGATAAAGCCTTCACCGTCGCCTTCCGCGCGTTTCAGCACTTTCAGTTCGCGCTGGTTGTCGTGATCGTAGCTGGAGATACATACGGTATCGACATGACGAATACCCAGCTCACGTGCCAGCAGCGCCCCCGGTACCAGACCGCCACGGCTGACGGCAATAATGCCTTTCCACTGTTCGGAAGGCATCAGACGCGCAGCCAGTTTGCGTGCGTGAATCTGCAACATGTCCCAGGTGACGACGTATTTTTCGCTCATGTGAAGTGTCCCAGCCTGTTTATATACGGCTTAAAAAAAATGAGGGTGAACCAGGTTGCGCGAGATTATAGAGATCTGACGCACTAAAAACCAGTGTTACGCGCCATGAGCCTGAGTTTTTACATGCTTAATGCTACCAGCCACGGGAGAAAGTGGTATTCTCAGTTGCATCTCGCAAGCCTGACTTGTGGTAACGATTAACCTGCTAACCCTGTGACCTGCAACATTGTTTTGCAGCGCAACGACAAGGAGACCTATCGTGTCTGAACTGTCTCAATTATCTCCACAGCCGCTGTGGGATATTTTTGCCAAAATCTGCTCCATTCCGCACCCTTCCTATCACGAAGAACAGCTTGCCGAACATATTATGGGCTGGGCAAAGGAAAAAGGTCTGCACGCTGAACGCGACCAGGTTGGCAATATTCTTATCCGCAAACCTGCCACCGCAGGTATGGAAAACCGTAAGCCAGTGGTATTGCAGGCGCACCTGGACATGGTTCCGCAGAAAAACAACGACACCGTTCACGACTTCACGAAAGACCCGATTCAGCCGTACATCGACGGCGAGTGGGTGAAGGCGCGGGGCACGACCCTGGGCGCAGATAACGGCATTGGTATGGCTTCCGCGCTGGCCGTGCTGGCTGACGACAGCGTTGAACACGGTCCGCTGGAAGTGCTGCTGACCATGACTGAAGAAGCGGGCATGGATGGCGCGTTCGGTCTCCAGGCAAACTGGCTGCAAGCGGACATTCTGATCAACACCGACTCCGAAGAAGAAGGTGAGATCTACATGGGCTGCGCGGGCGGGATCGATTTTATCTCTACCCTGCCGCTGTCCCGCGAAGCGATCCCTGCCGGATTCGAGACCTTTAAGCTGACGCTGAAAGGGCTGAAAGGCGGTCACTCCGGCGGGGATATTCACCTGGGCCTGGGCAACGCCAACAAACTGCTGGCGCGTTTCCTGGCGGGCAATGCCGCTGAACTGGATCTGCGTCTGGTGGACTTCAACGGCGGTACTCTGCGTAACGCGATCCCTCGCGAAGCCTTCGCTACCTTGGCAGTGCCTGCGTCGAAAGCGGACGAACTGAAAAAACTCTCCAGCGTGTATCTGGAGATCCTGAAAAACGAACTGTCTGCAAAAGAGAAAAACCTGACGGTGGTGCTGGAGTCCGTTACGACGGATAAAGCCGCGCTGACCGCACAGTCTCGTGACACGTTCGTCCAGCTGCTGAACGCAACGCCAAACGGCGTTATTCGCAACTCTGACGTGGCGAAAGGCGTGGTGGAAACCTCCCTGAACGTGGGCGTGGTGACCATGGGTGACGACAGCGCAGAGATCATCTGCCTGATCCGTTCCCTGATCGACAGCGGTAAAGAGTACGTTGTGAGCATGCTGGAATCTCTGGGTACCCTGGCGGGCGCGAAAACGTCTGCAAAAGGCAGCTACCCGGGCTGGCAGCCGGATGCAAGTTCTCCGGTCATGGCACTGGTGCGTGAAACTTATCAGCGACTGTTCAACAGCACCCCGAACATTCAGGTTATTCACGCGGGTCTGGAGTGTGGTCTGTTCAAGAAACCGTATCCGGATATGGACATGGTCTCCATTGGGCCGACCATCACGGGTCCACACTCCCCGGATGAACAGGTTCATATTGAAAGCGTCGGTCACTACTGGACGCTGCTGACTGAGCTGCTGAAAGCAATCCCTGCGAAGTAATTCGTCGTCTGTTGCCCGGTGGCGCTACGCTTACCGGGCCTACAATTAGCGTAATCTACAGCCCCAACACCAGCTGACGCTCCAGCTGCGGATCCAGCAAGGTGACGTGCAGCCCCACCAGCCTCACCCCTCGCCCGCCCCGCCGTTCTTCCCATGCCTTTTTTGCCGTCGCGATAAGATCCTCTTTGTTGAGGCGTGGCCAGACGTGTTCCTGCGTCGTCTGCTGAAAATCGTTAAATTTCAGTTTGATGCCCTGCCGGGCAATAAGCAGATCCGGTTTGACCTTCAGTAAGCGTCGTTCAAGTTCAGGATAGAGTTGTTCCGTAATAATGGTTTCACATTCGGTCCAGTCATGGATATCTTCGCTCAGCGTGCGTTCAACGCCGACCGATTTACGCAGCCGTTCGTTGTTCACATCCCGGTCATCAATGCCCTGACTGCGTTCCCACAGTACGCGGCCAAACTTGCCAAAACGCTTAAGCAGCAGCGCCAGATCGCTGCGCTGAACGTCTTCGCAGGTGCGTAGCCCCATACTTTCCAGCTTCGCGGCGGAGACTTTGCCCACTCCGGGGATTTTGCTGAGCGGCAGCGTCTTTAAAAACGCCGAAACCTCTTCCGGAGTGATAACGTACTGGCCGTTGGGCTTATTTAAATCGGAGGCGATTTTGGCGAGAAATTTGACCGGCGCGACACCCGCCGATGCCGTCAGGTTCAGCTCGTTAAAAATAGTCTGGCGGATCTCCTGCGCCATCAGGGTGGCGGAGCCGTGGCAGTGCACGCTGTGGGTGACATCAAGATAGGCTTCATCCAGCGATAACGGTTCGATAAGTGAGGTGTAGCGGGAAAAGATCTCCCGAATGTGGCTCGATGCTTCTTTATAGGCATCAAAACGTCCGGGCAAAAGAGTGAGATGCGGGCACAGTTTCAGCGCCATCGCTGTCGGCATGGCGCTGCGCACGCCGTATTTGCGAGCAGGATAGTTGGCGGTGCTGATGACACCGCGCTGTACCCGGCTGCCGCCAATGGCAATGGGAATATCCCGCAGCGCCGGGTTGTCACGCATCTCCACTGCGGCAAAAAAGCAGTCCATATCGACATGGATTATTTTGCGCATAGTAAGCCCTCACTCGTTACTGGATAAGTATACAGTAAACAAATGAGGGTTGAGAAGTGTGCATGGGAATTGTCGGGTGGCGGCGTTGCCTTACCCGACCAGGAAGACTAAATAATGCGTTGCTGCTCGCGAGCCATCCGCTTTTTCCGCGCATCGCACGGTTCCGGACAATCGCACACTTTTTCCATTCCGATGGAAGAGATGCCTCCGCAACTGCCCTGAATGCTTTTACGCTTGATGATCCAGCCTAAGGACATGCCGAAGATCACCAGCACAAACACCGCAAAGGTCGCCAGAAAGGTCAGCATAATCAGCCTCCGAAATCATCGAGCATGATGTTCTCATCTTCCACGCCAAGATCTTTTAGCATCTTAATCACGGCCGCGTTCATCATTGGTGGACCACACATATAGAACTCGCAGTCTTCCGGTGCCGGGTGCTGTTTGAGGTAATTTTCATACAGCACGTTGTGGATGAAGCCCGTATAGCCTGTCCAGTTATCTTCCGGCTGCGGATCGGATAACGCCACATGGAAGGTAAAGTTAGGGTTATCACGTGCCAGTTGTTCAAACTCATCGTCATAGAACATTTCGCGCAGTGAACGCGCTCCGTACCAGAAGCTGATCTTGCGCTTGCTGCCAAGTCGTTTGAGCTGGTCAAAGATATGCGAACGCATCGGCGCCATACCCGCTCCGCCGCCGATAAAGACCATCTCCGCGTCAGTATCTTTGGCAAAGAATTCGCCGAACGGGCCGGAAATCGTCACTTTGTCGCCAGGCTTGAGGGACCAGATATAGGATGACATGACGCCAGGGGGGGCATCAGGCACATTCGGTGGCGGCGTGGCGATACGCACGTTGAGCATAATAATGCCCTTCTCTTCCGGGTAGTTAGCCATGGAATAGGCGCGGAGCGCGGGCTCTTTTACCTCGGAAACAAAGCGGAAGAGGTTAAATTTATCCCAGTCGGCCCGGTACTCTTCGGGCACGTCGAAGTCAGCATACGCGACGGTGTGTGCCGGACATTCAATCTGGATATACCCACCCGCACGGAACGGGACGCTCTCCCCTTCAGGGACACGCAGCTTGAGCTCTTTAATGAACGTGGCTTTGTTATCGTTAGAGATAACTTCGCACTCCCATTTTTTCACGCCGAAGATCTCCTCCGGCAGCTCAATCTTCATGTTCTGGCGCACAGCGACCTGACACGCCAGACGGCATCCCTCTTTCGCTTCACGCTTCGTAATATGCGACAGTTCCGTTGGCAGAATATCACCGCCGCCCTCTTTCACCGTCACACGGCACTGGCCACAGGAGCCACCGCCGCCACAGGCAGACGAGACAAAAATCCCGTTGCCGGAGAGCGTGTTAAGCAGCTTATCCCCTGCCGGGGTACGGATCTGATTCTGCGGATCGTCATTGATATCAATGATCACATCCCCGGAATTGACCAGCTTCGCACGCGCCGCCAGGATCAGCCCTGACAGCACCAGTACTATCAGCGTGAACATCACCACGCCAAGAATAATTTCCATTTGTTAGCCCTTATAGCTGCACACCGGAGAAGGACATAAAGCCCAACGCCATCAGGCCGGTGGTGATAAAGGTGATCCCTAAGCCACGAAGCCCCGCAGGTACGTTGGCATATTTCATTTTTTCACGGATCCCCGCCATGGTAACAATCGCCAGCATCCAGCCGATACCGGAACCGAAGCCATACACAACCGATTCACTGAAGTTGTAATCACGCTGAACCATAAAGGAAACACCGCCAAAAATGGCGCAGTTCACGGCGATCAGCGGCAGGAAGATCCCCAGCGCGTTGTACAGCGACGGGAAGTATTTATCGAGGATCATCTCCAGGATCTGAACAAGCGCCGCAATCACTCCGATAAAGGTGATGAAGTTCAGGAAGCTAAGATCAACCCCCTCCACCAGCGCGCCATCGCGCAGCACGAAGTTGAATACCAGGTTGTTAATTGGAACGGAAAGCCCCAGCACAACGGTAACTGCCACGCCCAGACCAAATGCCGTCGATACCTTTTTAGAAACGGCAAGGAACGTACACATGCCCAGGAAGAAAGCGAGCGCCATGTTTTCAACAAACACCGCGCGCACAAATAAACTCAGGTAATGAGCCATTGTCGGTTACTCCTTTTCCTGCTGTTCAGGCTTCAACGTACGAATCAGCCAGATCAGCAAACCGATAATGAAAAATGCGCTTGGGGCCAGCAGGAACAGGCCGTTCGGCAGATACCAGCCGCCGTTCTGTACCGTATCCAGCACCGGAATGCCAAACAGCTTGCCGCTGCCAATAAGTTCGCGCAGGAAACCAACCGTCAACAGGATTACGCCGTAACCCAGGCCGTTGCCGATACCGTCCATAAAGCTCGCCAGCGGCGGCATTTTCATCGCATAGGCTTCAGCACGCCCCATCACGATACAGTTGGTGATAATCAGGCCGACAAACACCGAAAGCTGCTTCGAGGTTTCATAGGCGAAGGCGCGCAGGAGCTGATCGACCACGATCACCAGCGAGGCGATGATCGCCATCTGCACGATGATCCTTACGCTGTTGGGTATGTGGTGGCGGATCATTGAGATAAACATGCTGGAAAAAGCTGTCACCAGCGTTACCGCCAGCGTCATGACCACCGCCGTTTCCAGCTTGGTGGTGACCGCCAGCGCCGAGCACACCCCCAGCACCTGAAGCGTTATCGGGTTATTGGCTAACAGCGGGCCAATCAGCACCTTTTTAACTTCTTTCAGTTCACCCGTATCAGCCATTATTCAGCGCTCCTTCACGTACATTCTTCAGGAAGGGACCAAAGCCCAGTTCACCCATCCAGAAATCAAAGCTGTGCTGCACACCGTTTGAGGTGAGCGTGGCGCCGGAAAGGCCATCAACGGCAAATTCATCGCCGGGACGCGCGCCCCCTTTTACCACCTTCAGCGCAGGCTGGCCGTTGTCGTCGAGCACTTTTTTACCAACAAACTGTGCCCGCCAGTTAGGGTTCTCAACTTCGCCCCCCAGCCCCGGCGTTTCGCCCTGATCGTAATAAGTAATGCCTTTAACCGTACGGCCGTCGGTATCCAGCGCCACAAAGGCGTACATCATTGACCATAAACCGTTGCCATAGATGGGCAACACGATTTTCTGAATGCGTTTTTGCTCGTCACGGACGAGGTAAATCTCCGCGACATTGCTGCGGCGCTTAATGCCTGCCGGATCCTGCGAGGCGTCAAGCGTGGTGCTCATTTGCGGATCTTTTAGCGCCAGCGCCTGGTTGTATTTCGCCGGGTCTTTATCCATTAACTCCCCGGTTTTTAAATCCACCAGCCGTGCGGTAATACGTTCGGCAAACACCGCTGCGACGTCATCCTTCGTCATGCCTTCCTGCATCAGCCCGGCAACGGCCAGGATGTTACGCTGTTTATCCAGCGCACGTTGCTCCTGCTGTAGCGGTTTCAACCCTACGGCAGAACCGGCCACGACAATGGAACAAACCAGACACAGTACCAGCACCACCAGCAGCGTTTTGCTGATGCTGTCGTTATTTTTGATCTCAGCCACGCGCCTTCCTCCGTTTAATGTTGGCGCGCACAACCAGGTAGTCGAACAGCGGCGCAAACAGATTGGCAAACAGAATGGCCAACATCATCCCTTCCGGATAAGCCGGGTTGACCACGCGAATCAGTACACACATCACCCCAATGAGCGCGCCGTAACACCATTTACCTCTGTCGGTAAACGAAGCCGAGACCGGATCGGTGGCCATGAACATCATGCCAAACGCAAAGCCTCCCAGCACGAGGTGCCAGTACCACGGCATGGAGAACATCGGGTTTGTGTCTGAACCAATGAAGTTGAAAAGCGTGGCGGTGAGTACCATCCCGAGCATGACGCCAGCGACAATGCGCCAGGACGCCACGCGGCCAAAGAGGATGATGGCTCCGCCGATCAAAATCATCAGGGTAGACACTTCACCGATGGAGCCTGGAATATTGCCGATAAACGCATCAAACCAGGTGACAGGCTGTCCGGTTGCATTATTGACCAGCGTTTCGCCGCCGCCTGCCGCCCACTGTGAAAGTGGCGTCGCGCCGGAGAATCCGTCTGCTGCCGTCCACACCAGGTCGCCCGAGATTTGCGCCGGATAAGCAAAGAACAGGAACGCGCGTCCTGCCAGCGCCGGGTTGAGGAAGTTGCGTCCGGTCCCGCCGAAGATCTCCTTGGCAATCACCACGCCAAAGCTGATCCCCATCGCCGCCTGCCAGAGCGGCAGCGTTGGCGGAACAATCAGCGCAAACAGAATAGAGGTAACAAAGAAGCCCTCGTTGATCTCATGTTTGCGAATAATGGCGAACAGCACCTCCCAGAAACCGCCCACGATAAAGACAGTCATATAGATGGGGAGGAAGAAGACAGCGCCCAGCGTCATCATGCTGATCCAGCCGGCATCTGCCGCAAAGCTCACCCCCAGCGACTGTGCCAGACGATAGTGCCAGTCAGACTGAATCACCTGCGCCAGCTGCTCTGCATCATACATATGGTGCAGCGCCGGAATAGTTTGCAACCCAACGTTATACATCCCCCAGAACATGGCCGGGAAGACCGCAAACCAGACCAGAATCATCATTCGCTTGAGGTCGATGGCGTCGCGAACGTGCGCCGCGCCTTTCGTTACCAGACCCGGCGTGTAGAAAATGGTCGTTGTCGCTTCATACAGCGGGTAGTACTTTTTGAGCTTCCCTTCGGTAAAGTGCGGCTCAATTTTTTCAAAGAGGTGTTTTAAGCCCATGTTTATCCTTCCTGCTCAATGCGGGTTAACACCTCGCGCAATACGGGTCCATATTCGTATTTACCTGGACACACATAGGTACACAGCGCCAGATCTTCTTCGTCCAGCTCCAGACAGCCCAGCGCCTGGGCACCGTCGGTATCACCGGCCAGGAGATCCCGCAGCAGCACGGTGGGCAGAATATCCAGCGGCATCACGCGTTCGTAGTTGCCAATCGGAACCATGGCGCGCTCACCGCCGTTGGTGCTGGTGGAGAAGTTAAACAGCTTATGACGCAGGAAGTGGCCGAGCGTGGTGCGGGTTACCGAGTATTTTTCTGCGCCAGGCAGTACCCAGCCGAACAGCTCTTTCTCGCGTCCTTCAAGCACCACACTCACCTGAAGATGGAAACGACCCAGCCAGGCCATCGGGCCTGTCGCGTGCCTGCCGCTCAGCACCGAACCGGAAATAATACGGTTTTCACCCTCTTTCGTTTCGCCAGCCAACAGCGCCGTCAGGTCAGCCCCAAGCAGCGTGCGAACCAGACGCGGTTGGGTTGCCTGAGGGCCGCCGATGGCAATAATGCGTTCTGCGCACAGCTCACCCGTGGTGAACAGCTTACCGATAGCGATCACGTCCTGATAATTAAGATGCCAGACCTGTTTCGTCAGGCTTACCGGCTCCAGGAAATGAATATGCGTTCCCACCAGTCCCGCCGGATGCGGGCCGGCAAATTCATTAAAGGCCACCTGCCCTTGCGGATGACCGCCCAGCTTACCGCCGCTGGCCTGGCAGACATGCACTTTGCCCGGCGTCAGGCGTGTTAACACGGTGAGGCCGGCATCGAAAGCTTTTCGTTCCGCCAGGATAAGAGGCTGCGGATCTGCGCTGAGCGGGTTGGTGTCGATGGCCGTAACGAAGATAGCGGCCGGCACAGTGCCTGGCACGGGCGTTTTGCTATAGGGCCGCGTGCGAAGCGCCGTCCACAGTCCCGACTCCAGCAGTTGCGTCTGCACCACGTCGTGGCTGAGGGTGGCGAGATCGGCGGCGTCAAAACGCGCAAATTCGCGTTTCTCATCACCTTCAATTTGAATAACAACCGATTGCAGGACGCGACGCTCACCACGATGGATGGCAACAACGGTGCCGCTGGCTGGGGCTGTAAACATAACGCCAGGATTTTTTTTATCCTCGAAGAGTGCCTGGCCTTTTATTACGCGATCGCCTTCCTGTACCAGCATCGCAGGACGCATGCCCACGTAATCATCACCTACAATGGCGACATGATGAATACTTGCGCCGGTGGTAACGTGCTGTTCAGGCACGCCAGAGATTGGCAGATCGAGTCCTTTTCTGATTCTAAACATGTGGTTAGCAGGTATCCATGAACAACAATCCAGAGAGGCCGGAGTGTACCATTTTCGGCCCTGCCAGGGGCAGCAAATCCGCCGTCTGGCGCGCCGAAATGCGAGCTATTGCGCAAAGTTCCTGGAGTCAGGACAATGTGAATGGGTTATAAAGTAAAACTAATTTGTAAACGCAAAGGTTGGCTCTTGCGAAAATCTCCATCGGTGCTAATGTGAGCGCTCCTGTCCAGATTAGTCTGATTTCGGGTGTCTTTTGCCGTTCTGGCAAGTTGGTCATTGTTTTATCAAGGAACCAGTAGTATGCGTAAAATCGCATTGTTCATTGCGATGCTTCTGATACCGTGCATGTCGTTTGCCGGGCTGCTTGGCAGTAATAGTTCAACGACGCCGATCAGTAAAGAGTATAAACAGCAGTTGATGGGATCCCCGGTTTATATTCAAATCTTCAAGGAAGAGCGCACACTCGATCTGTTTGTCAAAATGGGCGAGACGTATCAGCTGCTCGATAGCTACAAAATCTGTAACTATTCTGGCGGGCTGGGGCCGAAACAGCGGCAGGGTGACTTCAAAAGTCCGGAAGGGTTTTACAACGTTCAGCGTAACCAGCTAAAACCGGACAGCCGCTTCTATAAAGCGATTAACATCGGTTTCCCCAATGCCTTCGACCGTGCGCACGGTTACGAAGGGAAATACCTGATGATCCACGGCGCCTGCGTGTCTGTCGGCTGTTATGCGATGACGGATTCCGGCATTGATGAAATCTTCCAGTTTGTCACGGGCGCACTGGTCTTCGGTCAGCCGAATGTTCAGGTCAGCATCTATCCGTTCCGTATGACGGATGCGAACATGGCACGCCATAAGTACTCTGTTTACACAGATTTCTGGAAACAGCTAAAACCGGGCTATGACTACTTCGAGCAGACCCATAAGCCGCCGGTGGTGTCCATCGTCAATGGCCGTTACGTGGTGAGTAAACCGCTCAGCCATGAAGTGGTTCAGCCGCAGCTGGCGTCAAATTACGCGGTCCCCGAGACAAAATAGCGCCCACTCGCCTGGCATGATCTTTTGCCAGGTTTCGTTGCCCGTCAGTGGCTGCGTTGCAATGACAGTGACCACATCGTTCGGTGTGGTCTCCTTCTGAAAATCAATTTCCACATCCTGATCGAGCAGCGTGGCGACGCCAAACGGCGCACGTCGGGTGATCCAGAACAGATTTGTCGAGCAGAACGCCATCACGTAGCGCCCGTCAGACAGCAGCATATTAAAGACGCCTTTCGCGCGTAACTCAGACGCCAGTGACGCTATGTACTTAAAAACGGCGGTCATGTTGCCGGGCGTACGGGGATAGCGCTCGGTCAGCTTGTGCAGCAGCCAGCAAAATGCTTTTTCGCTGTCCGTTTCACCGACAGGACGAAAATTGCCGGTTTCCAGTGATTTATAGCCCGAGAGCTGCCCGTTGTGCGCATAGGTCCAGTTACGGCCCCACAGTTCACGGGTAAACGGATGGGTATTTTCCAGCGCCACTTCGCCGCGATTGGCCTGGCGGATATGGGCGATCACCGAACAGGATTTAATAGGATAGTCCTGCACCAGTCTGGCAATGGGTGAGTTAAAGCTGGGCTGTGGATCTTTAAACGTGCGGCATCCTTTGCCTTCGTAGAAGGTAATGCCCCAGCCGTCTTTATGCGGCCCGGTTCCTCCACCGCGCTGAACCAGCCCGGTAAAACTAAAGCAGATATCGGTTGGCACATTGGCGCTCATCCCGAGCAGTTCGCACATAGATCACCTCCACAACAGCGGGGGGCACCGGCGCCCCCCAGCGAAGTCTTACTTAACCATCTCTTTTTCGATCAATTGGATCAGGATGTGGATCACTTTGATGTGAATTTCCTGAACGCGATCGGCATAACCGAAGTGTGGAACGCGGATTTCAATGTCCGCTGTACCGTCCATCTTACCGCCATCTTTCCCGGTCAGGGTGATCACTTTCATGCCCTTCTCACGCGCGGCGGCGATCGCTTTGATCACGTTAGCGGAGTTACCGGACGTGGAGATACCGAGAAGCACATCGCCTTCACGGCCTACGGCTTCAACGTAGCGGGAAAAGATGTGGTCGTAACCAAAGTCGTTGCCTACACAGGAGATGTGGCTCACGTCGGAAATCGCAATCGCCGGGTAGCCCGGACGGTTTTCGCGATAGCGTCCGGTCAGCTCCTCGGCGAAGTGCATGGCGTCACAGTGGGAACCGCCGTTACCGCAGGAGAGCACTTTACCGCCGGCTTTGAAGCTGTCGGCAAGCAGGACCGCCGCGCGCTGAATAGCGTGAATATTGGCATCATCTTTCAGAAAGTTCGCCAGCGTTTCCGCCGCTTCGTTCAGTTCGTTACGAATAAGATCCTGGTACATGAGGATAATCCTTTAGTATTGATGAAATAACACAGTGGAGTGTACCGGATAGCAGTAAAAGCGAGAAGCTAAAGCCATGCGAATCGTCCGGCGTTTTGATTTTTTGTGCCGGCTAAAACGCGAACAATGTGAACCAGGTTGTAATTATTTTGTAAACACATTGCTAAAGGAAATGACATCAACTACAACCATATCATCACAAGTGGTCAGACCTCCTACAAGCAAGGGAGCTTTTCTTTATGATGATTTTGAGCATTCTCGCAACCGTTGTACTGCTCGGTGTGTTGTTCTATCACCGTGTCAGTTTATTCCTGAGTAGCCTGATTCTTCTGGCCTGGACGGCTGCACTTGGCGTCGCTGGCCTGTGGAATATCTGGGTTCTTGTTCCCCTGGCCATCATTTTACTGCCGTTTAACCTGACGCCGATGCGTAAGTCGATGATCTCTGTGCCGGTGTTCAGGGGATTCCGTAAAGTGATGCCGCCGATGTCGCGTACAGAGAAAGAAGCGATTGACGCCGGTACGACCTGGTGGGAAGGCGATCTGTTCCAGGGCAACCCGGACTGGAAAAAGCTTCACAACTATCCACAGCCGCGTCTGACCGCCGAAGAACAGGCCTTTATTGATGGTCCGGTAGAAGAAGCGTGCCGCATGGCAAACGACTTTGCCATCACTCACGAAATGGCCGACCTGCCGCCTGAGCTGTGGGCATACCTGAAAGAGCATCGCTTCTTCGCGATGATCATTAAGAAAGAGTATGGCGGTCTGGAATTCTCCGCTTACGCTCAGGCTCGCGTGCTGCAAAAACTGGCGGGTGTCTCCGGGATCCTGGCGATTACCGTTGGCGTGCCAAACTCCTTAGGCCCGGGCGAGCTGTTACAGCATTACGGTACAGAAGAGCAGAAAGATCACTACCTGCCGCGTCTGGCGCGTGGCCAGGAAATTCCGTGCTTCGCGCTGACCAGCCCGGAGGCGGGCTCTGATGCCGGCGCGATCCCCGATACCGGCGTGGTTTGCATGGGCGAGTGGCAGGGCCAGCAGGTGCTGGGCATGCGCCTGACCTGGAACAAACGTTATATCACCCTCGCGCCTATCGCCACGGTGCTGGGCCTGGCGTTCAAACTCTCTGACCCGGAAAAACTGCTGGGCGGTGAAGAAGATCTGGGCATTACCTGTGCGCTGATCCCAACCTCGACCCCAGGTGTTGAGATTGGTCGCCGTCACTTCCCGCTGAACGTACCGTTCCAGAACGGTCCTACCCGCGGTCAGGATATCTTTGTCCCGATTGATTACATCATCGGTGGCCCGAAAATGGCCGGTCAGGGCTGGCGTATGCTGGTAGAATGTCTGTCTGTGGGCCGCGGCATTACCCTGCCGTCGAACTCAACCGGCGGTCTGAAATCGGTGGCGATGGGGATTGGGGCTTACGCGCATATCCGCCGTCAGTTCAAAATCTCCATCGGCAAGATGGAAGGTATCGAAGAGCCGCTGGCGCGTATTGCGGGCAATGCCTACGTGATGGACGCCGCAGCCTCGCTGATTACCTACGGAATTATGCTGGGCGAAAAACCCGCCGTGCTGTCGGCAATTGTGAAATACCACTGTACCCACCGTGCACAGCAGTCAATTATTGATGCAATGGATATCGCAGGCGGTAAAGGGATCATGCTCGGTGAAGGCAACTTCCTGGCACGCAGCTATCAGGGTGCGCCGATTGCCATCACCGTAGAAGGGGCAAACATCCTGACCCGTAGCATGATGATCTTCGGCCAGGGTGCGATTCGTTGCCATCCGTACGTGCTGGAAGAGATGGCTGCCGCGCAGAATAATGATGTGGATGCCTTCGACAAGCTGCTGTTCAAACATATCGGTCACGTCGGCAGCAACAAGGTGCGCAGCTTCTGGCTGGGCCTGACGCGCGGGCTGACCAGCGCGACGCCAACCGGTGATGCGACCAAACGTTACTACCAGCACCTTAACCGTCTGAGCGCCAACCTGGCTCTGCTGTCTGACGTTTCCATGGCGGTGCTGGGCGGTAGCCTGAAGCGTCGCGAGCGCATCTCCGCCCGTCTGGGTGATGTGCTGAGCCAGATCTTCCTGGCCTCTGCGGTGCTGAAACGCTACGACGATGAAGGCCGTCAGGAAGCGGATCTGCCGCTGGTGCACTGGGGCGTGCAGGATGCGATGTATCAGGCCGAACAGGCAATTGACGATCTGCTGGCGAACTTCCCGAACCGCTTCGTGGCAGGTGCCCTGCGCGTCGTGATCTTCCCGACCGGTCGTCATCACCTGGCGCCGTCCGACAAGCTGGATCACAAGGTAGCGAAGATCCTCCAGGTACCGAGCGCAACCCGCTCTCGTATTGGTCGGGGTCAATATCTGGCACCTACCCCGCATAACCCGGTAGGTTTGCTGGAAGAGGCGCTGCTTGACGTGATGGCCGCCGACCCGATTCACCAGAAGATCTGCAAACAGCTGGGCAAAAATCTGCCGTTTACACGACTGGATGAGCTGGCAAAACAGGCGCTGGCGGGTGGCATCATCGACAACAGCGAAGCTGCGATTCTGGTGAAAGCCGAAGAGAGCCGTCTGCGCAGTATTAACGTGGATGATTTCGAACCAGAAGAGCTGGCGACACAGCCGGTAAAGCTGCCGGAGAAGCACCGCAAACCTGAAGCCGCATAAGACGTTCAGCGTCCATCAACCCCGCTCCGTGCGGGGTTTTTTAATGCCACATTTTCTCGTAATGACGTGCTACAGTGTCAAAAAGCGATCTTTTAAGGAGTCGGTATCGTGCCTGGTTTGAAGATTTCTGTTTTGCAGCAGCCTTTAGTTTGGATGGACGGTCCAGCCAACCTTCGCCATTTCGATCGCCAGCTCGAAGAGATTAGCGGTCGCGATGTGATTGTCCTGCCGGAGATGTTCACCACGGGTTTTGCGATGGAGGCTGCAAAACAGTCGATGCCGCAGGACGAGGTTGTGGCCTGGATGCACGCCAAAGCGCAGGAGACAAACGCGCTGATTGCCGGTAGCGTCGCCCTCCAGACCGAACGCGGGCCGGTTAACCGCTTCCTGCTGGTCGAGCCAGAGGGAAAGGTGCATTTCTACGATAAGCGCCACCTGTTCCGCATGGCGGATGAGCATCAACATTATGTAGCCGGAAACGAACGCGTGGTGTTTGAATGGCGCGGCTGGCGTATTTTGCCGCTGGTCTGTTATGACCTGCGCTTCCCCGTCTGGTCCCGCAACCGCAACGATTACGACCTGGCGCTGTATGTTGCCAACTGGCCTGCGCCACGTTCACTTCACTGGCAGGCGTTATTAACGGCGCGGGCAATTGAAAACCAGGCTTATATTGTGGGATGTAACCGCGTAGGCACGGATGGTAACGGACACCATTATCGCGGCGACAGCCGGGTAATAAGCCCGCAGGGAGAAATTATTGCTACAGCCGAGCCGCATCAGGCCACGCGAATTGACGCCGAGCTTTCGTTAACTGCGCTAACGGAATATCGCGAGAAGTTTCCGGCCTGGCAGGATGCCGATCGTTTTAGCATAGAAAATAAATAAAGGACATCGTCGTTTACTTTAGCCAGTTCGTACGAGAACCTAATGCGCGACCTGGTAAATAAGCAATATTTACATTCACACTGAATCTGACGTTCCCGCCCACCCCCTATTTTCTTTTTATCGAAACATTCTATTCCAACCTTATAAAGTTTAGTCCTTCAATGTTTAACATTATGTTAATTGCAATAGCATTACCAAGTGAAAAAAAATAACCACCCATTAACAAAACAGAAGAACAACAACCCAAAAACCCGTAAATCGGCCATTTAAGAAAACATGTAACCACTTGAAAAATATAGACTTAAATCTTAAATGCAGCCTGAAAAGGTGTGTTCAGACTATTTAATTAAGACTTATACCAGGTATTCAGTATGATGCCTCACATCAAACGACGAGGTTGATGCTTCGTCCAAAACTAATATCGTGCTTAATCATCGCGTATAAGGTGTAATATGTTATTTCACAATAATAACTCTATTTATTTATCTCATAATGATGGTCAGCAGGTGAGCCACACGCCGTCGATGCATTGCTATGGTTGTGTGAAAAAATGCCTGTTTGGTGACGCTGAAGCGTGCGCTCGTAAAACCTGCACAGGACTTGAATGCTATATTTGGCCTGATAACAATTCTTACCTTGTAGAAGGTATCCGGCACTATTTTGAATGTGTGAGCGACAAATATATTTCTCAGCCAGTCGTGATTATTGATTTTAGCCATAAAAATATCACCTATTTTCTGAACGATAGCTGGCTCGAACAATTCAAAAATATGCGCCTTATCCTCGTCACTGACAAAAAGATGACGGCGATTGCCCATTACTGGTTCTATAACGATACGTTAGAGACCACCATCAGCTCTATTATCTTTTATGATGATTCCGCTGAGGAGGTTGCCACGAAACTGAAGAAAACGTTCCTGGCAAAAACGATCAAACCATCCGGGAGTAGGCCAAAACTGAGCCAGAATGAATTCAGCCTGTTTTCGTTCTTGTTCAATGGATGGACACCTAAAAAAATCGCGTATCAGAACGGTACTAGCGTCAAAAACACCTATGCCATGAAAAACAGAATTGAGCGCAAACTGGGAGTTTCAATCACCCGCCTGGTGAATTAGCCTTAAATGGTATTGCGTAAAAAAATCGACAATCACGGATGGGGATTAATTTCTGTAGAAAATTCCTGGATAAACGATGCTTTATCTCATCACAACTCGTTTTTTTCCTTAATGCATTATTAATATAAATATTGATATATTATAGTAGATTTAACATTTATAATTTTAACGCATAGAGTTTTATCACATGGATATCGTTACTATTAGACATATTGAGCACAACGACAACACTATGCGCTGCTATGGGTGTATGAATAAATGTGTTTTTCCTTCTTTTCGTACTGAACAACAGGGCGAGTGTAATGGTTCTGAATTTTATATCTGGCCTGAAAATAACTCTTTTTTGATAGAAGGTATATTACAATACTTTAACAACATTACGGTTAAAATCATTTCTCAACCCATTGTAGTCATTGATTTTAACTATAAGAATATAAATTTTTTCTTAACAAACAGCTGGTTAGATCGTTTTAAAAACGCAAGACTGATCCTGATAACTGATAAAAAGATGGCCGCGATTGCCCATTA
The DNA here is from genome assembly GCF_049237785.1 of Enterobacter cloacae complex sp. SHL022. Classification (NCBI taxonomy): domain Bacteria; kingdom Pseudomonadati; phylum Pseudomonadota; class Gammaproteobacteria; order Enterobacterales; family Enterobacteriaceae; genus Enterobacter; species Enterobacter cloacae complex sp. SHL022. Next base: position 255,954 of record NZ_JBMKJH010000008.1, read on the forward strand.
CTGGTTTTATAACGACACAAGCGAAACAATAATCAGCACCGTCATTTTTCATGATGATATTATTGATGATATAAAATTTAAAATTCGCCAGTCGTTCCTTGGCAAGATAACGCGACCTTCGGAGAAGAAAGCCAAACTTAGTGCAAATGAATACGCCCTGTTTTCTGAATTGTATAAGGGACAACTCCCGAAAAAGATAGCCATGAAGAATGCTACAAATGTTAAAAACATTTACGCCATGAAGATAAGAATCGAGAACAAGCTGGGCGTACCTATTTCAAGGCTCGCCAGTTAACCCTCAGTTCAAAAAACCTGAAAAAACATAAACCTGGATCAATCCACATATAATATTCTTAATCATGCAGTGGTTTATCTTTATTGTGTACATATACGGCTAACTTTACACTACGATATTGCCAGCGCTTGTAATTTCACTATAACCATCAGCCATAAACTTCGTACTTACGGATGTTCTTGGTCAATTTTAATAGCATGCCTTCACTTTATTTTTAAAGTAAGGAACGTAACTACAGGTCTGGATTCGATAATGAATACGCATCTTTCCACCGTAAAATTTAATTCAGAGCACGATTTCAATAATATTGAAGAACCCAGAAAAGATTCTCTTCTGTGGGGTGTTGAATGGCTTTGTGCACATCACGCTAAGTATGCCAGCAAAGAAGTTCTTTACGCTGGCTTGCCGAAAAGCGACAAGCTTGAGCCGGAAATGGCTTTGCGTATGCTCGACCAGATGGGGATATCTGCTGGCTGGGTAAAACGCGATCTTAATTCAATATCGTCCTGGCTCTTTCCGCTGCTGATCGCCCGCAAAGATGGAACGTATTGCATTATTACCGCGCGTAACGGTAAACGCGGACAATTCACCTATCAGATCGTGGTGCCTGAAAACGAAGGAATACTTACCGTTTCAGCGGCTGATTTGCTGGAAGTTTACGGCGGCTATGCCCTTGTCACCACGCCAAAACCCAGTCTGGATGCGCGTGCCGACGATCTTCTCTTACCGAAAGCGCAGAATGAAGGTCACTGGCTTTATTCTACGCTGTGGCGCTACCGCCACTATTTTTACAGCGCTGCGCTGGCGGCACTGCTGGCAAATATACTTACGCTGGCTGGCACCTTCTTTACGATGAACGTCTATGACCGGGTGATCCCGACGCAGGCCTATGTCACCCTCTGGTCGCTGGCTATTGGCGTCGTGATTGCCAATATATTTGAGTTTTCCAGCCGCCAGATCCGCGCATACCTGATCGATATCGCGGGGAAAAAGGCAGACCTGATCCTGGGCGCGAAGCTTTTTCGCCAGGTGATGTCTATGCGCATGGAATATAAACCACAGTCTTCCGGGACCTTCGCTAACCAGCTGCGCGATTTTGAGGCAGTACGGGATTTTATTACCTCTGCGACGCTCGCCACGCTGTCCGACCTGCCCTTCTGCGTGCTGTTCATGTTCATCATTTATATGATTGGCGGTCCGCTTGCCGTGGTGCCCCTGGTGGCAATGCCGCTCATTTTAATTGCCAGCATCGTTATTCAGTGGCCGCTGGGTCGCTATATGGAAGAAAACGTTCGCGAGATTTCGCTTAAGCAAGGCCTGCTGATTGAAAGCATTGAGGGACTTGAAGCCCTGAAAGCTGCGCAGGGTGAAGGCGTTATGCAAAAGCGCTGGGATGATTTCAGCGCGCTGGCTGCCGCTTCCTCCATGAAAACCCGCAACCTTTCCATGCTGACAACCAATTTTGTCTCCTTCGTTCAGCAAATTACCACGGTCTGTATTGTTGTGCTGGGTGTGTATTTGATCCACGCGGGCGAGCTCACGATGGGCGCCATGATTGGCGTAGTGATCCTTTCCAGCCGTTCTCTCGCCCCGCTGGCATCCGTTGTCGGGCTGGCGTTGCGTTATCAGCATGCCAAAACGGCCCTGAAATCGCTTAACCAGCTGATGGATACCCCCACTGAACGCGATTCCTTAATTACCTATCTACCAACGCCGAATTTCACGGGCAGCATGCGCCTGCACAAAGTGGGGTTCACCTATCCAGTGCCGGGAATGATGGTAGCCCCGCGCATTCTCGAGAATATCAATATCAATATTGAAGCCGGTGAGCAGATTGCGATTCTGGGCAGGATCGGCAGCGGGAAGTCTACCCTGCTGCGGGTGATGGCGCGCCTGTATCAGCAGAGCAGCGGGCAGATATTCATTGATGAAGTTGATGCAACCCAGGTTGATCCGGCGGACTGGCGTGCGGCCGTAGGCTATGTCGGGCAAGACTGCCGTCTTTTTTACGGCACGCTGCGTCATAACATCATTATTGGCAACCCGGGCGTAAGCACGGAAGAGTTTCTGCGCGTGGTTCGCCTGACCGGGCTGGATCAGGTCGCAGCCAGACACCCGCTGGGTTTTGACATGCCCATTGGTGAAATGGGGAACTGCCTGTCGGGTGGACAAAAGCAGCTCGTTGCACTGGCCCGCTGCCTGTTGCTAAGGCCGAAGATTTTACTGATGGATGAACCGACCAGCTCCATGGATGCGATGACGGAGACGTTATTCCTGCGGCGGTTAAAAGAGGCCACAAAGGGGCAAACGCTGATCATTGTCACGCATCGCATGTCCGTACTCAGTCTGGTTGAACGCCTGATTGTGCTGGAAGACGGGCACGTTGTGAAAGACGGGGCAAAAGATCGGGTCATGGAAAGCCTGAATGAGAACGTGCTGAAGAAAAAACAAACGATGCATTCGGTTGAAGAAAAGCAACAGGAACAAGGTGTGAAGGGATGATGAACGAGGACGATGTGAATCAGAACGCCTCAAAAGGAGAGGCCGATAGCGGAGCGGGAGCTTCCTCCACGGCGTTGAGAAAAATTGAGGGCGGCGCCGGAAAAACAGCGCTGGCGGAGCAAAAACCGCAGCCGACAGGAAAGGTAAAAGCGGACGATCTGAAATTCATGCATGACCTGCAGGGCGCCCTGATCGCGCAGAAAACCCCTTTCAGCATGATCATGCTCTATACCATCACGATGGTTGTCGTCGTCGCGCTGGTGTGGGCACATTTCGCTCGCGTTGAAGAGATTACGCGTGGCGATGGAAAAGTCATCCCGGCCAGCCGTGAGCAGCTTATTCAGAGCCTGGAGGGGGGCATTCTTGAGGAGCTGAACGTTCAGGAGGGCGATATTGTCGAGAAAGGACAAATCCTGCTGAAAATCGACCCCACGCGTGCCGGCGCCAGCTACGGTGAATCGCTTTCAAAAGTTCAGGGGCTGAAGGGCAGCATTGCTCGTCTCAGGGCTGAAGCCTATGACACTCCCCTGACCTTCCCGCCGGAAATTGCAGGAATTGAGTCCATCGTGCGTGATGAGACGCAGGCCTATAACGCGCGCCTCAAAACCCTGAATGAAAGCGTACAGGCATTGCAGCGCAGCCTGGCACTGGCGCAAAACGAGGTCAGCCTTTCCGAGCCGCTGGCTCGCAAAGGGCTGATGTCCGATGTGGAGATCCTGCGCCTCAAGCGTCAGGCCAACGAGTTCAGCCTGCAAATTGCCGAACGGACCAACCGCTTCCGCTCTGATGCCAACAGCGAGCTAAACCGTCTGGAATCTGAACTGGCGCAGGCGGAGGAGATCCTGCGCGGACGTCAGGACGTGATGAACCGTACTACCGTTGTCGCCCCCGTGCGCGGCACGGTAAACAATATCCGCGTGACCACGCGCGGCGGAGTTATACAGCAGGGAGCGGAGATCATGACCATTATTCCGCTCGAAGATAACCTGCTGGTCGAAGCCAAAATTAAACCCTCTGATGTGGCATTTATTCATCCGGGTCTTCCCGCGACGGTAAAAATTACCGCCTACGACTACGCCATTTACGGCGGCCTGACCGGCGTCGTCGAACACCTGAGTTCAGACACGCTAATTGATGAAGAGAAAGCCCGTCAGGGACGTGGTGATTCGACCTATTACCGGGTCTTTGTCCGTACAAACCGGGCGGCGCTACAGGTTAAAGATAAAGCGTTCCCGATCATTCCGGGGATGGTGGCAAACGTTGAAATCAGAACCGGGGAGAAGACCATTTTGTCTTACATCCTCAAACCAATACTGAAAGCGCGTGAAGCATTCAGGGAGAGATAATTTATGGTTAAGGCACGTAAAGAGCGCCGTTGGGCCAGGGTTGCAGCCGCGGTTGCACTCTGTTTGCCCTGCTCTTCTTTTGTCACCCCGCTTCACGCGGCTGACGCGGCGCAGATCAAAAACATCCCGGCCTCGCTGCCACCTATGCGCACGCAGTCAGAACTAAACCGCGCATCGCAAACGCAGCCGGTAGCACGCGCGCGTTCTCAGAATGCCGCGCCTGCCACATCCTTGCCTTCTATGCGCACGCAGTCGCAATATGCCAGTACGTCCAAAGCCGTGCCGACTCGGGCCTTCTCCGCGCCGCAACCTGAGCGTTATGCCACCGCACAGCAGGCCGCAGCGCCAATGTCGAAGCCGCAAAGCACGGCGGGTAACAGGGCAGCACTGAAAAAGAATTACGACTTCTTCCCGGCCGTCACCGAATACTATGAGCCCGATCCGGCCTATGCCACAGTTCGTCGCCACAGCGCGTCGGCAAATAGTCGCGCCACCAGCGGCATGGTGCAAGGCAACTTCAACGGCACCAGCACCAGTGATTCGCGGGAGTTTCTTCGCAGCATGGTCGCAAGAGCGCTGGCGTACAGCCCCGAACTTCGTGCAGCCTCCTCTGAGGTTCTGGCCTCGGATTATATGGTGGATCAGGTCAAAGGCCAGCGTTTGCCCCAGGTGCGGCTGGGCGTAACCTCGCCGTTGACGACGATGGGTGGAGATCGGCAGGCTTCTTCCAACAACACGCATTTTAGCGACTCCAGCGGAACCGTATCCGTTAATACCCCGATCATCGACTGGGGCAGGATCGGTAATCAGGTGGATAACTCGCTGGAGACGGCCAAGGCCGCTCGTTATTCAAAAGAGTATTCCCGGGAGCAGCTGGCCTATAACACCGTGTCTGAACTGATGAATATGAGCCGCTATGAGCAAAGCCGAATAGTGGCGAAGCATTACGTTGGTCGGATGAAAGAGCTGGTTAATATGCTGTCGCAAATTACCCAGGCGGACCGCGGCAGAGAGAGCGAACTGGTACAGGCAAAAGCGAAACTGATGTCTGCACAAGCGAGCATGGACAATATCGAACATCAGCTGAGCGCGAGTAAAATTAAGCTGGTGCGCCTGCTTGGCGCAGAGCCATCGCTACCAGACGATCTCAACTGGCAGGATACGATTATTCCGGCATCGGTCGCCATTGCGTCGCTGGATAAGAACCCGATGATGCTGAACCTGCAAGCAAAAGTCCGCGCTGCGGAATATGAAGCGGAGAGCATTAAGGCCGCGGCGCTGCCGCAGGTCAACTGGGTGGTATCTAAAAGCACAGCCAAAGACAGCAACGGCAACGAAAGCGGCTGGTATACCGGCCTTAACGTCGAATGGGAAGCGTTTAGCGGCGGCTCTCAGCGTGCCGCTCAGATGACGGCCCGCGCCAAAGCTAACGTCGCGCAGCAGCAGTATGAGGTGAGTTACCGCGACCTGGAATATCAAATCAACTATCAGGTGCAGGTCCGTGATTCGTCATTCCTGCGCGCCGATGACTACGATCGTCTCTCAGGCGAAACAGACCGCGTGCGTCAGATGTTCTACCAGCAGTGGTATCACCTGGGCAAACGAACGCTGCTTGACGTTTTGACCGCTGAAAACGACCACTTTAACAACCAGCTCTCCGCCATTAATAATCGCTATGACGGATACATTTCCAACGTAAATGTTATTGCCAGCGCCGCGATGATGCTGTCCTGGATGCGAATAACCTGAATCGTATCGACCTGATAAAAAGCCAGACCGTCAGTAATGACGGTCTGGCTTTTTTATTGCCTCTGACGTCTTACCACAGCGGGTTTTCTTTATCGATCTCCGCCCAGCGCAGATACATATCGCTCGACATCATGAAATCGTTATGCCATTTCCACCACGTATGGAGAGCGTAATAGGCCAGGCAAGGGAGGTAGCTGAGCAGGAAGTACACTTCAAACCATACCTTCCATCCGAGCAGGGTAAGCAGCAATCCGACAATCGCCGACCAGGCAAACTCCACACACAACAGCATCACCAGCCTCAGCCACAGCGGTTTCTCAGACAAAGCCCGCCAGGGGATCGCCGGAGAGAAAAAGAGATCGATCTCGTTAAGGAAAAGGTGCCCCAAAAAGATATATCGCTTCGTGAACCGTAAAAACAGAAGATTGATTGCCAGCACCACCGCACAAAGCACCAGCATGGTAATGATGGACTCGAGGGTGAAGTACCGGCCATAGCGCTCAAATTGCTCACTGTTACGTAAGGGACTTATTGTCAGCAGGTTCATCACGATGGACAGGGTAATGGCGATGGCCAGATACTGGGACAAACGCTTATATTTCCCTTTATCCCTTGTCGATGCGATGACCTGTCGAATGTAGATCGTGCGCATCGCGGCGAACATTCCCCAGATAATCAGCGGGGCAACGATGGTCAGCGTCAGCAGCACGATGTCCGGCTGAGCCAGGGTAAGCATCAGTGCACTAATGCCAGCGAAAACCAGCGTGGCGATAACCATAGCAACGAGAGGATCGTAAACAATCGGAGCCGTCGGCCGGGCCTCTTTCTTGAGAAAAATGGACAAGTCGACATTCTTAACCACGCACTTGTACGCCCAGAACGCCTTGAGGTCGGCAGTGAAGCTATACAGTATCAGCGCAAAAATAGCGCTCGCCAGCCAGACATCCTGTCGGGTAAAGGAGAACCCGGCATTTTTCCAGTAAAAGCCCAGCAGCACAAACGTCACGATATAGATAAAAAGAAGGTTCCTTTTATCCTGAAAGCGAATGAACGTTAAATAATCTGGAATCATATCTCGACCTTTACATCTCTAATGCTTTTCTACAGTGCAGAACGCGTTCGGCATTAAAACCGACGAAATCATTCAGCATTTGGCCAAGATAAGGTTTGTTACTCATCTCCAGGAACAGCGGGCTGCCTGGCTGTTCGATAAACCGCGTCATGGATTCACGCCATTTGACCGTGTGGGTCAGGTGCAGCGAGAGGTTTTCCTTAATGGCCTCCGGAACGATTTCTATTTTGCCCGTCACGTTCATCAGCACGTCGTACGCGGGTGAGGTGAAAGGCTGTCCGGCGAGAAAATCGCGCATCAGCTGTACGCCCTCTTCCATCAAACGCTTGTGCCACGCGCCGCTGACGCCGAGCTTAATCGGCTCATAGCCTTCGTCCACCAGCACCTTAGCGAACTCGCTAAGCGCAGCCGGTGTCCCGCCGATAACTTGCTGACGCGGGGTATTATCACAGCTAATATCCAGCTCAAACCCGTAGCGGGTGATGATGTTGCTCAGGGCGGCAAAATCCGCCCCCTTCAGCGCAATCATCGCGCCCTTCTGCCTTTTGCTGACCGCATCCATGGTGCTGGCGCGAAAATGGAGGGTGCGGAAAAGCGTCTCCAGCGAGATCGCACCCGCAGCGTAAAGCGCACTGTATTCCCCCACGCTGTGGCCACAGGCTCCCGTCACCCGAAGCGCCGGAAAACGCTCGCGGCAAAGGGTATACAGCGATACGTTAATTGCCGTGACGGCCAGCTGTTGCACTGTAGTCTGAATCAGTCTGTTCATCGGCCCCTTTAGGCAGAGTCGGCGCAAATCAAGCCCAGAAATATCGCTGGCACAATCCCAAATCTGTTTCGTCGTTGAATTCAGATCCCAGAGATCGCTACCCATCCCAATCACTGGATTCCCTTGCCCGGAAAACAGCAGCACGACAGGCTGCGATGCGTTATTAAGCGTCATTGTCATTTCCTTATAAATAATACTTAAAGCCAACATAGCCACCGGCGACATCGCCGAAGAAGGCAAACTCAGAATTTGCGCTACCCAGTGCTGAATAGACGCCGGTATAGGCCTCCAGCTGGTCATCAATAAAGGTCAGCGGTGCGCTGAGGTGTAGCCCCGTCAGGGTGCTTTGATCCATCAGGTTGAGGATCAAATAGGGTTGCGCGGCGATCTGATGCGTGAACTGCACGCTGGACCAGGCGTTGAGATAGTGTTTCCCCTGCAGCATGCCTTTATTGCCCGTATTGCTTATCTCGGAGGCCATCAGGTACTTGTAGGAATCAAATGCCCTGTCGAGCGGCGCATAGCCTGTCGCGGTGTTCAAAAAGGTCATCAGGTCACGCTGTTTATTCCACTCAGAGCGCGAATAGCCTTCGCTCTGGTAGTAATATTCCAGTCCAAACACGTTGAAGGTATCGGAGGTGTATTGCGCACCAACGGCCACCTCCACGCCCTGTTTATCCTCTGTTTCATACAGCGAGTCGGGGAATTCATATCGCGCCAGCTCAGCAGTTTTTTCGTCCGACAGATGGCGCCAGCGCTGCTCCGCATGCCACGCCACTTCGGCACTGATGGTGAGCTGCGGGGTGTAGTGGTAACTGTCTGAAAGCGCAACCGAATGCGAATCGCCCATCAGAACGCGCATACCCGGCGTATGGTCACGGAAGGCGTGAGAGGTATAGCCCAGCAGCCATGACTCACTGCTGTTGCCGCGCTGGTTTGCAGACCAGTTTCCGGAGGTCAGATAATATTTATCAATTGAGGCCAGCTTCGGAATCACCGTCAGCGAGAACGACTCATCCCGGTTGTCCATCGACAGCGTTGCCGCCCATGAAGAGGACTGATAAGCCGTACGGAGCTCGGGATCGTAAATCCGCGTTGGTTTTGCTCCGTCGTAATAATGCGGCGTGAGATCGGAAGGCGAGCGCAGGAAGAAGAGCCCTTGCCTGGCCTGGAGTTTGCCAACCTCAAGCTGCAGGCTGTCCGACACGGTATAGGCAAGCTTGAGCCGCTCAATTAGCAGACGCGAGCGGCGATCGTCCTCTTCAAATGCCCCGAGCTTGCGCGGCGTGTACCAGGTCAGCCCATAGACGGAAAAGTCCAGATCAAGCGCATTATCAATCAACGAGCAGCGACTTGAAACATTCACTCCGGCATCGTTATAGATATTGTGTCTGGTATATGGGTTTCGACCATTGATTCGCCAGTCTGAAATCTGTTTTTTAACGGCGGACACCTGCTCATATAACGTCACGGACGTGTTTTTTGCGACGTCATTACCCGAGAGGCAGTCAGCAAACACGCTTACCGGCAGAGCAGAAAGCACGAGGGTTAATCCGGTCAACGTGCGCTTCATTTCACACCTCGCTGAATAGACTCGCGAGTGAACGCCGATTCAGGTAACGACTCCAGACGGACGTCGCTGTACTCCATGACGGAATAACTGTTACCGTGACGCACCTCTTTCACTGTAATTTTCATCGGCCGCATCTTGCCTAATACCATTTGGAAATCCTGATATAAAACTTCTTTAATTAACTTATTATCCAGAGAGAAATAGGCCGCCTTATACGGACGGTTATCTCCCATGCTTTCGACGTAATACATCACCTTCGGCCAGGTGACCTCCGCAGATTTGCGGACCAGCTCCAGCATGTAACACCGCGCCTCACCGCAGGCAGTTTCTCCCTTAAGCGAGGCGTCGTAGGCATATTCAAAGTTGGTGACAATCACGTCGCCATTGGATATTTGCCCAATCAGCCGCTGCTGGCGTGAGACGGGAACCGGACGGCGCAGTTCAGGGGTGTAGAACCATAGATCGTACCAGTCTGAGAGCAGCACTTTGCCCTTGTCGCGCGGGGGATAAACAAAGCGCGCCAGGGAGCGGGCATCCGCTTTGATTTCCCCCTCTGGTTTCATAAAGCGCATGGAAATATCCAGCACCTGTTTATTTTCGGGCCGTGTGGCGCCCGCTTTAAATTCATGAATAGTGAGGGTGTAGCGAAACGGCTTATTTGGCGAACGGACTTCATCCGCACGGCGAATAATTTCCAGCGCGCGTTCGTCAGCCGCGGCAGAATAAGCCGCTGCTGAAAAGAGGCACGCCCCCATCAGGAGATGAGCAATAACACGAACTTTCATATCGTTTCCTTACGAGAATTTAAATGCATCCGAAATATTGAGACGTGAAGCACGCAGCGCGGGCAGTACTGAAGCTCCCGTCGCGGCCAGGATCGGCAATACCAGGGTTATCCAGTTAAGCGCGGCGCTGTCGGTTTTGATAAATGCCGTGTAGCCCTGCGATTGCCCTGGCGACGGCGGCATCGCGATACCGTAGAGGTTAATCACGGCAGCAATGGCATAACCAATCGCCAGGCTGCCCAACGCGCCGATAATGCCGATGAAAATGCCCTCCAGCAAAAACAGGCGAGTCACGTGTAGCGGCTTCAGGCCAATCGCCCTGAGCGTGGTAATTTCCCGGGTGCGCTCGATAATATTCATCGTCATCGAGTTACCGATCATAAAGATGACAATCAGACCAACGATGAGCTTAATGAAGAAGTAGATCCCTGATAAAAGCCCCTCGACCTGCTGATAAAATATCGAGGCCTCTTTCCAGTCTTTGACGATTAACGGTAATTTGTGGTCGGCAATAAATTGACGCAGTTTCGCCGTGAACGCGGCAGTATCGTCCTCTTTTAACAGGATCAGCACCTTACTCACGCTAGCGGTGCCCATAATACGTTGCGCAGTATCCAGCGGAATTTTCATCGCTACGTCATCGTAATCTTTGATGCCCGATTCAAAGATGCCGCGAAGCTTCATTGACAGCGCGCCCTGTCCTCCCTGCGTGTTGACCACCAGCACGTCCAGCCAGTCGTCATAGTGGGCATTGAGCGTTTTCGCCAGCCCGCTCCCAAGCGTGATTTCATCCGTACGGATGCGGGACAGATCGCTGCCGATGATTAATTTATCAAACGAGCCCAGCTTCAGTGCCGGCAGCGGCTCTACGCCCAGCGCGGAGAAATAGCTGGAGGTTTCGCTCTCATACTGCGAAATAACACCGGTGAACTCCAGCTGGCCGGAGAGCGTCGAGATACTCTCGGCCAGAGTCGGATCGTTGAGGATCGCTTTCTTTAATGCCGGGTAATCTTCGATCAGACTTTTGTTTTTATTGGATGTTTCGAAATAGTTTTTATTATAAATCTGAACATGACCAATGTTAGTACGGATGGTTTGCTCTTTCAGGATCCAAAAGGAGTAATCAATAAAACCGCCGTACAGAAAAATCGACACGCCACCTAACATAATGGCGGCAATCGTTGAAAACGAGCGCCTTTTGTGGCGAAACAGATTTAAGAAAGCAAACTTTACGTCCCGCGAACGAAATAATACACACCAGAGGACAAAAAGCAGGATCAACACAACAACGCTTATCGCGAACACCATTTCCCCGGACATTTATTTCCCTTTCACCAGCGGTAACAGGACTTCTGTCACTTCGTTGATATCCCACTCTGGCGCATTGCCCGATGCCAGAGACGATGCGGTACTGGCATTACGCAGCTCTATTTCAGCCAGTAACGCGTCCGCCTGCTTCTTGCGTTTACAACTCAACAGCGCGCGATAGCGCATTTCGTTAATGTGTTCCACTAAACCGGCATTGAATATGCCAGGGGTTTTCAGCATCTGTTCCGTATCGTTTAACGTCACCACACAGCGTCCGATAGCCGCAGGCAAATACGCATCGACTCGCGCGCGCATGTAGCGCACCAGCGGGTTCTCTGCATAGAGATCGACCGCCTCATCCAGGTAGAAAAAGCCCGTTTTGCCGAACTCAGATGCCCGAATAAAGTCATTGGTTTTAAGGAAATAGTCGGCCTGACGCAGCGTACCGTAGGCATAGAAAACCAGAGACAGAGGATTGTCGTTGGCTTTGTATTCCTTGAAGAGCGACTGCGTCATCTCGGCGAGCATGTCTGCCTCCATCGGGAAACCGCTTTTTATGACGTGCTCGGCTACCGGTGCCGGTGCAGCTTTGATGTTTCCGGCATAGGCCAGGCACAGCAGAAACCAGCAGAGAAGGAAAAAATTACGTTTGTGAATCATGAACTAAAACTCCGTCCTTAATTTCAACCACGCGCCGTGCACGCTCTTTAAGCTGGCTGGAGTGCGTGGAAATAATAAAAGTGGTGCGTGTCTCCTGATTAATTTTCAGCAGGAGATCCAGAATGGCTTCCCCGGTGACCAGATCGAGATTTCCGGTCGGTTCATCGGCAATGACAACCTGCGGGTCGTGTGCCAGCGCCCGGGCGATGGCCACGCGCTGCTGCTGCCCGCCCGAAAGCTGGCCCGGTTTACGTTCGGTAAATCCCGCAAGCCCCACGCTCTCAATAAAATGCAGCGCCCGCTCTCTGGCTTCTTTTTTTCCGACATGGCCGTTTAACACCAGCGGGAAAAAGACGTTATCGAATACGCTCAATACGGGTATCAGATTGAAAAACTGAAAAATAAAACCCAGGTGTCTACCGCGGATCGCCGCGAGCTGTTCTTCCGGCAGATGGTTGAGTAATTTTTTCAGAAACATCACCGTTCCCACGGTGGGTTTATCAATTCCCGAGAGGATATTTAACAAGGTACTTTTACCGCTGCCGGACGGGCCGCAAAGCGCCAGAAATTCACCTTTTTCTATTTCCAGATTGATATTTTTCAGGGCATCGACTTTGCCTTCGCCCGAGCCATAACTCTTATAGATATTGTTCAACGATATCATTGGGAGTTCTTTAATTATTCCGCTCATGGAGATGTCGTTATTCCTTGCAATATTCAATGTCGAAATAGCTGTAGCCAAACTGCTTGTCGGGAACGATGGTTCTTAATCGCCCCGAAAAATCAGCATGTTGTTTGAGCCAGGCGAAACTTAACGCTGGAGTCAGGCAGCCGCTGGCACCGTAGAGATCAACCAGATCCAGCGTGTTATTCGCGGGCAGCGCCGAGCGAGACAGCAGGTCTTTGCGCAGGCCCGAAAACGCAATCTGTTCAGGAACCTGGGTGTGCTCGATGGCATCGGCCATGACGTATTGCCCCCCCTTCACCCGAATAGCGCTCTCCTGCTGGCTGAAGATGAAACATCCGGCGCGTTCAACCGTTAAATTCACGTCTTCGGCCTTGTCCCTGCGTTTCTCCCCCCACTTTAGGGAAATATCTTCATCAGAAAACACCAGGATGGGGATCGCCCGGTAAGCCGTACAAATCACCACAAAATCAAAAACATCCCAGCTCAGGTAATCGTTCGCCAGAGCGATGGCCTGCACGAAAGATTGCTTCTCGCTTCGCAGCTTGAACGTAGGTGCGTTAACCGAGAATTTCTTGACCAGGTTTTTCGGCAGCGTATCGATCGTTGATATGTGCAACGCGCTGGAAATATTCTCAAACGGCCCGGATTCGCCCCAGGAATCGACGTAGATAAATGCCGTACGCTGCTTTAATAGCTTCATACGCTCTTTGGTCGGCAGCGCCATCAGCGCGTCATCAGCCGCCTTCTCCATCGCCTCAAGATATTTTTGATAGTGAGGGTTACGGATCATCTCTCCCGGGTAGAGGTCCGGCTGCGTACCAAAACGTTTTAATCCCCATCCATTGGCGTGGGTAGATTTAAGCGCCTTATTAAATAAATGTGCTTCCCAGGCGTTTAACCAGCTGGGTTGATAGAAATAAAATTTATCTTCCGGCTCAACAAGCGAAAATGAGGATAAATACATATGGCTCTCCACGCTCCTTCAAAGGCCCCGGTGAATATCAGACATCACGGCACCAATGATTGAACCATCCACGCCAACGCCGACTTTAAGAAGATGTTTTTTGTGGTGCCCAATAATGCCCTGGTCAATAAGGACATGCTGCGCAACGCTTTCAATAATGGTGTCATTCCCCACCGGGGAAATAAGCTCTTGCTGCGATAACGTATGGTGTCCAATAATTAAATCGACAATTCCTGAACCGGTGGCGGTATAGCCAATCTGGCCTTTGTAGGCGAGAACCGGAATGGTATTTTCCTCAGCGAAGACCGCTATTGCTTTAGCTTCCGCTTTGTCACTGATGGATGAGCCGTTACCGTGCGGCATGATTGCGCACAGTTCTTCCGCACTCAGGTCCGCTTTTTTCATCGCAGCCTGCATCACCTTCAGGATATTGGTGCTGAGCCATGAGCTGTCATTGCTTCTTCCGGCGCTAATCTGCGTGTAGGTGGTTTGCAGCCGCACGCCGGAGCCTGCCTTCCTTGCGCGGCGGTGACGCGCATTTTCGAGCAGAATCGCGCTGTATCCTTCCGCAAAAAGAACACCTTTACTGTTCTCACCGAAAGGCTGAACCAGGTGCGTATCCAGCATCGATTGGGTATCGAGGAACCAGATATCCTGGGTTTTAATTTTTGAGCAATTCACCACCAGCACAATATCAACGCCGCCATGCTCGATGGCCTGACAGCCTAAATGCACCGCCGTCATCGCTGAATTACTGGTGCAGTTCATATTGGGGGGGAGATACTGCAGGTGATATTTACGCGCAATATGTCCTGCAATCTTGTCCTGCGACATATTGTCGACGTGCAGCGTCATTAATGATTTTGAAAGATAAATATCTTCAACATCATTTTTGTTATAAAAATTCTTGAAGGCCATACCATCGACCCGAGGGCCGATGCCGGTTAAATAAACGCGAGCGTTACACCCGCCCAGCCACTGGACATCCAGCCCGGCCTGGGCGAGTGCATCGTTAATCAGACGATAAAGCAGATCTAATGCGCTATCATCCGTATGATCCAGCGTGGCAATATGCTTATTGCCATCGAACCCACACTTAATTGCCTCGTCGTCGGATTTAAACCAGGGCTTTCTTTCAACGCGTTTGCCCAGCTTCAGGTTTTGCATAAGCTGAAGGCTGTCTTCGGCAAACGGCAGGCAGGAACTGAACCCCGAAATAATAGCGGCATTATCCACAATATTATCCTTTAATCACAAACGCGTAGTAGTTGCCGCCTTCCGTCGCGCCCACCAGCAGCACGTGCTTAAGGGCCAATTTCAACGGTTCACGAACGAAGTTAATTCGCTTATCGAAGAACTCAACGGTATGAGGAATAGCGGGAACCGCCTGCTTCTTAATACAGTCAATGATGACCGCCAGGTTAAGCAGCCCGGCAGCAGACGCGACAAAACCAAAGCAGGCGTTATAGTTCACCACAGGCACGTCCGGTTTTGCCTGCGCGAAGGCTTCAGCGATCGCATCGATTTCAATGCGTGAACTTTCATCGCTGCCTTTGCTGGTGCCGCAGACCAGGTCGATCTCCTGCGCCGTCATGCCGGCATCCTTCAGCGCGCGGGCGATGGCCAGCGCCATAGAGGCAGATTTCTCGCCCTGCTGTGAGGCGTCAAAATAGCTATTGCTACAGGATTTGCCGTAACCAACCACTTCTGCCAGCACCTCGGCGCCACGCTCCGCCGCGCGCTGCGGATCTTCCAGCAGCAGCATGCACGCACCTTCGCCTGGGATATAACCCTTCGGATCGTTACCGTAGATGTGATAATCCCGCGCGTCAGAGGTCATATGGAGCTTCCGGGTGACCGCATCCATGTAGAGAGACATTGAGGGGAAATACTCGTCCGCACCGCCCACCAGCACCTGCGGCTGCAGATCCTGACGCACAATTTCGTAGCCGTAGGTTAATGCGCCGAGTGCCGCGTTTTCCCCGGTCGCCAGCGTGGTGGTATAGCCCTTGATCCCTTCGGAAATGCCGCAGAACGTTGGGATAGAGTTCATCAGCGAGCCCGGGAATTCAGAGGTTCTGACCTTGCGCGGATCGGGCTTCAGGCTTTGCAGATATTTGTAGGTGGTTTCCTGCGGGCCGCTGGACATTCCCATCACCATACCCAGCGCATCGCCATCACGTTTAATTTTACGCTTCGCCTGCTCCAGCGCTTCGGACAACGCGATTAGCGCAAACGTACCGCCACGGGTGGCTTTTCGCGGATCGAAGCGACGCAGATGTTTACGCGGCTCAAGGCCGGTGACCTGGAAGGTTTTGAAGTGCTCGTTCGCTTCCGGACGGGTTGCCGTGAGATCGCTAAACGCTTCACCGAACAGGTCCTCAAACTGACGGGTCGTTTCGAGAACATCCAGCAGCTCTTTCGCTTCTTCCAGCGTGTCTTCCGGGAAGGTGACGCCCCCCAGCTCTACGCTTTGGCTTTGCTTCCAGACGTTGTCGAGGATCTCGTTAACGGTGTGGCCAATCGCGGAGACGGCACCGAGACCGGAGATCGCGACGCGCTTTTCGTCGTAGACGCTGACCGGAACGGAACACGGATCCATGCTGATAATCATGCTGCAGTTATTACCGCCGAACGCATAATTGTTCTTCATGAAGAGGTTGATTTTCCGATCGCGGAAGTCGTTCGGCACGTAGTCCAGATCGCAGTTAGGACGCGCGTTATTGAAGTTCAGCGTCGGCAGCACGCGGTTATCCGGTAGCGTAACCAGGCAGGCGATCAGTTCGACGATCCCCGCCGCACCGATGTTGTGGCCGAAGTAAGACTTGGTAGAGCTAACCAGCAGCTTTTCGTTGTTAGCGAACACCTTTTTCATCGCCAGCGTTTCGATGCGGTCGTTCGCTTCAGTGCCGGTACCGTGGGCGTTGACGTACTCAATCTGCTCTGGGGTGACGCCCGCGTTTTCCATCGCCTTATGCATTACCTGCACAGCGCCGCTGGCGCGCGGATCCGGTCCGGTTTCATGGAACGCATCGCAGGAGGTGGCATAGGAGAGAATTTCACCGTAAATGGTGGCACCGCGCGCAACGGCGTGCTCATATTCTTCCAGCACCACGGCACCCGCGCCTTCGCCAATCGACATGCCGGAGTTGCCGGAAAACGGCGTGCAGGCTTCGGGATGCATCACGTTGAGGGCGTAAAACCCAGCGAAGGTTGGCAGGTAGATTGGCTCTGTCCCAACGGCCAGCATCGTTTTGCTTTTGCCGTTCTGGATATAGTCAAACGCCATCCCGACCGCATTCGGGCTGGCCGTACAGGCGGTCGCCACCAGCTCAACCCCGCCCTGCAGCCCGAGCAGCGTAGAAACGCTGGAACAGCAGGAAGAGAAACCGCCTGAGAATAAGGCTTTACGCAGGGAGAAATCTTCCATACGTTGTTCGAACAGCGGTAAGAACGCCTCGGTGCCGGCGGAAGAAACGCCCACAATCAGGCCGGTGTCTTTCAGGTGAGCCTTATTTTCGGCCAAGCTCGCCTGGTTCAGCGCATCTTTTCCGACCTTGTAGGCCCAGAGTGCAGCATTATCCAGAGATGCAATCACATCATCAGGCAATTCTGAATAATCAATATCATGCAAAACTTCAGCCGCTCTGGCGTTTTCAAACCATTTTGAAAAACGCACGCTGTCGGTCACGCCATTTTTTTTATTTAATAATGCGTCTCTGAAATCCTGCAGGTTATCCGCCAGCGAGGAGAGGATCCCAATCCCGGTAATAACAACGCGTTTCCGGTTTGTCTTCATAACTATGTACCACCGTGTACAGACAAGTAACAGCATGAGAGGAGCCGTGGCATTAATTAATCCACGACTCTCCCTCACTGTTTCAGTGAATAATTAACTACAGCGCGCTTTTTGCTTTAGATGCATCAACAAAGCTGTTCTCGGTCGGATTAACCAGCATGCTCAGGTTATAGATGAAAGGCATCCCTTTGGTTTTCGCGGCGACGTTTTCAGAAGCGGTTTGAATATCAAAGCCGCTAATATCAGACCAGGCAAATTCATTCTCAATCAGTGCCAGCGCAATAACGCACTGCAGGGCTGGAGAGAAAATAGCCTTCGCCACTTTACCGACTTCCTGACCGTCAACCAGTACGCTGTCGCCTGAGGCAATACCCGCACATTCCCCTTCGACAATCATGCCGATTACCTTGCGAGAGCCTTCGCTATGGGACAACGCTTCCGCTGCCTCTTTACCCACAAAGCCTTCTTTGTCGTACTGTACGGCCCACTGCATCTGGAGCTCTACCGGGTTGAGGCGGTAGCCAGCCCACAGCGCCTCGTCCCAGCCAGGGTTTTCGATACGCACGATTTTCTGGTAGTCCAGACCGCCGGTCTTCAGCTGATATTTATCCCCCCGCTCCAGCAGCTGCTGCCACTGCTCCAGCAGCTGTTCCTGCTGGCCCACAACCATATAGGCGAACTCGCCGTGCTTGCCGCAGCGGAATACCATCAGCTCGTCGTCGGTATTCATATACTCATAGTAAGGCAGGCCGATAACGTCGAAACCGTGGATCTCAGACATCAGTTCCCAGGAGTATGGCCCTTCAACCATGATGGCCCCCCAGTTCTGCTCGCGCATATCAGCAATGTCCGGGGTTTCCTGAATATCCAGTTCGTCCGCTTTTACCAGAAGGGCATTCAGGACAGCGATAATTTCCGCTGCCGGAATGTTTTCAGACATGATGTAGTAGCCGTCTGAAGCGCAAAGGACATACACGTCACCGCGCACGGTACCGTCTTCATTCAGTACCAGAGAGTAAATCCCCTGCTCGTCACGGATAATAGAAACGTCCGCAGAGACATAGTAATTCACCAGAGCCCAGGCATCATCGCCCATCACGCTGACGATGGACATGTGGGAATAGTCCACCAGCAGAGCATTTTCACGCACGGCTTTATATTCCACCATCGGGTCGTGGTAGGCAGAAGGCACGTTGGCATTGTTATAAATGCCCATTTTCGCATTGTTTTTTAAATGAAAATCATAAAGAGACGTCATAACGGGATCCTGTTATTCGCAATGGTGAATTACGCTTTTTTCTTCTGGATGATAAATGTCGCCAGATTGTTGATACTTCTCATATAAGAAGGATCGTCGCTTTCGCTGACTTTAATATCGAAAACTTTATCCAGCATGACCACGATTTCCGTTGCATCAACGGAATCCAGTTTTAAGCCATTACCAAACAGGGCAGTATCATCATCAATTTGAGATTCATCGCGCTGAATATTCAAACGCTGAATAATCTCAGTTTTAATTGTTATCAGCACATCCTTGCGCTGGTCAATTTCGTTTTTCATTGTAGACATGGTATTAACTCTCTCAGGGGTTTACTTACTTTCGCGGTAATTAATAATTGTGCCGTGGCTGATTAATCGCTTTCCGACGTTTGCCGTCACGGAGTAGTGCTTAAAGCCATGAGCATCAGAAAATGCCAGCTTGCTGGTGACTTCAATCGAGTCGCCAGGGTAGGCAATATCCTTAAATTTTAAATTCTGGGCAGCCAGTACGCCGCGCACCTGCGCGCGGCGGGTGCGGATGATCTCCCGCATTTCATCACGCTGAATGAGCGCATGGATATCGCGTAACGATTTGAGTTCGCCACCGTACGTCTCGCCGTAGATGTCGCAGATATCGGTGAGGAACGAGAGGTATTCGCTGGCCTGCCCAAAGATTTCAGAAATAATCACCCCGGGCATGATCGGATCGTCCGGGAAGTGCCCGAGCAGATAAGGTTCGTTATAGGTGATGTGCTTCGTCACCTTCACAAAGCCATTTTCGCCGTATTTGAAGTCATCAATTCTGTCGACCATCAGCAGCGGCTGACGCCAGCCGCCCATTTCCAGAAAGATCTTCGAGGGGATAACGTATTTAGACATAACTCACCGCATCACCAGGCCGCCATCGATAACGATGGTTTGGCCCACAATGTAACTGGACGCTGTCGATCCTAAGTAAACGACGGTGTTCGCCACCTCGTCGCATTTACCCAGCCGGCGCAATGGAATAGACGCGGTAACGCCGCGCACTACCGTGCGGGAAACTTTTTTGACCATTTTGGATTCAATCATTCCCGGCGCAATGGCGTTAACGCGCACGCCGTACGGCGCCAGCTCGGCTGCCAGCGTACGGGTAAATCCGAGGATCGCCCCTTTTGAGGCACTGTAGTTCGCCTGCCCGACGCTTGGGATAATGGCCGCAATGGACGCCACGTTGATGATGGCCGGGCTTTCCGCCGAACGCAGCAGCATTAGTGCCTCTTTGGTCAGGCGGAAAATACTGAACAGGTTGGTGTCTACTACCTGACTAAAATCATCAAAGCTCATCGAGGCGAAGAGGCTGTCTTTGACAATGCCGGCATTGTTGACCAGCACGTCCAGCTTTCCGGCAGCTTGCGTCAGATGAGCACAGAGCGCAGAAACGCTCTGCGGATCGGCAAGATCGCACTGAATAATCGACAGCTTGTTCCCGGCAGGATGCGTCTCTTTCAGCTCCGTTAACTGCACGGCATTCGATTTGTACAGCGCATACACATCGCAGTCCTGATCGAGAAACTTCGCACAGATCGCCAGACCAATATCACCGCTGGCTCCGGTAACCAGAACCGTCTTTGCCTTCAGATCGTTATATTGATACATAATATTCACAAATAATTAGGTTAATAAAGTATGACAACGGCAGTCGCATAATTCTGACAATGCGAAATACTGAGCGAGGCATTCTTGAGCTGCTTGTCGTCAAGCATCTCTTTGACTCGCCCGGAAAAAATGAAATGGGGGCAGCCCAGTTCGTCATGGCTAATTTCAATATCTTTAAACGTAATCCCGTCGCGATATCCACAACCAAGCGCTTTAACCATCGCCTCTTTTGCCGCCCAGAAGCCCGAGGCGCGTTCATAGTTCGGATCTTCCCGGTTAATTTTTATATTTTCCTGCTGGGTAAAGACGCGCTGTAAAAAATCATTTTGCCAGTTTGTTATCGCCCGCTTTATTCGCGAAACCTCCACGATGTCCGTGCCGATACGCATGTGTCATGCTTCCCTGTTCAGAGCTGATAAGAAATATTCAGATTAAAATTAAATTTGTTCACGTCCATGCTGCCGGGGAATTTTATCGGCATTGAGATGGACGAATCATATGCCAGGCTCTTCACGTTCCCCTGAATACCGAGCGTGCTGCCGATGATAATTTCCTGGCCATACTGGCTGTCTCGTCTTATGTGACCCGCGTCAACGCCTAAATAATAATTAGCGTCAATTCCACGCACCGGATGATAAAACGTATTTTGCAGAAAGTATCCGCTGTTTCCGGTAAGGCCAACGCTGTTTTCAAACCCGCGCACGCTCCAGCGATCGCCTATCGTCATCTGATCCTGAAGCGTCAGCTCACGCGGTGCGTATTGCGCCAAAAAAAAGGCGCTATACACGCTGCTGCCGAGCTGGCGGGTGTAGTTGCTTTCAACGTTCACCAGCTGGCTAACGGGACTGACGTCGCCGTAGACCATATCGGGCGTATGTTCTGCCCCGAACCAGGTTAAAAAACGCTGCCAAGAGAGTGAGGAGTCCCAGTGAGCATTCACTAACTGTTGCTTATAGTTAACGCCAACCTTAACGTTATCCATATCACGCTTCTGTAAGACCAGCGCTTCGCCATCAACGGTATAGCCTGATTTCCGGCGTATCAGCTCTGCACTGCCGCTCACCTTACGGGTTTTATCCCGATACAGCGTGCGCGATGCTTTGACGTTTGCGTAATCGCTTTTACCCGCATAGTCTACGCTGGTGTAGAAAAGCGGTATGGTCTGACGCGACCTGCTGGTGCTGTAGAACAGAGAATAGTTCCAGTAGCCTACCGGCAGCGCGTAGTAACCACTCACACTTTCATAGCGGCCGTTTGTGCTTTTTGTTCCCGCCAGATAAAACAGGTCACTGAACCGGGCGATGTTATACAGGTAGCCCACCGCAGAGGTCAGGTATTGCCCCGTCTCTTTAACCCCCCAGTTGTTATAGCTCGCGCGCACGCTCCAGTTTTTCACGCGGTTGGTGCGGATGTGAATCGTGCTATAGCCCTGCCTTGTACCCGGTTCGATGTTGATTTTGACGTCAACGCCCGGCTCCTGCTGGAGGTTTTCCAGCCCTTGCTCGATATCGCGAATATTCAGGATGTCTTCTTTCGCAAAAGGCAGCATCCACGGATTAATGTCGCTACTGTCGACAATAATCTTTTCAATTTTCCCTGCGCTCACGTCAAGCTTCAGCGTGCCGGACGAAATGTTTTGCGTTGGGATCGTAATTCGGGTCGTGATGTAACCCGCATCAATATAAAAGTCCTGCAGCGCCGCGGCAATTTTTACCACGCCAATACTGCCTACACAGCGGCCCAGGATCTCTTTTTTAATGGCCCTGTCGGTCTTACGCTGTAGAAAATCATTTTTAAGAACGAGCGACGTAATCGTAAAGCAGTTCTCTTCTTGCGGTAAATCATTCAGCCTGAATACTTTACGCTCGGTGCTGGAATAAACGTCCTGCCGATAAACCTTTTGCTCTTTGAAAGTATTCAGATCGGCATTTTGCTGCTGTTTGATAAGATTGTTTATGCCATCTTCAGCGAAGGCGTGAAAACTCAACAGCAACAATAGCGGTAAAAATTTAAATCGCGATTCCATTAACTTTCTCAGAAAAAAAGGCAGCAGGGTCTCGTTCTGACTTTGCGCTATCAGGCGATAGCTGCTGCCTTTTGTTACACCTTATAAATTACAGACCTACAACGTCGCCGGTATTAGTGACTTTATTTGCATTAAGTTCCATACCAGACAGACCGCCGAACACGGCGCTGCTACCGCTGTTAGTCAAGTTGTTGACGGTGATACCGGCAACACCATAACTCACCATATTCAGGTAGTTATAAATATTGCCTGCCGTTTTCACCAGCAGGGTATAATCGCTCACGATATTACCGCGGTTGTTAATGTCGGTACCGGCATTAATCGCGATATTCTGCGCGAGGATATTGCTGTTGGCGTTATTGGTGACATGACGCTGAGTATCAATTTTTGCGCTGGTGACGCCTACGATGTCTTTATAGTTCTCAACACCGTTTGCGGCATTAATTGCCAGTGCATTACCTGAAGAGATGGCATTGCGGTTAGTCAGTGCACCTTTCAGGACGTTGAAGTTCAGATCGCCTTTACCGCTGATCCAGCCATAGTTGGTGACGTTGTTATCAACGGTCAGATTCAGAGTCTTATCTGACGCGATAACGCCGGTCGCGGTGTTGTTCTCCATGCTGCCGTCGCTGTAGTTATTCAGCGTACCTGCGGTGACGTCAAGGTTGCCCGCACTCCAGGTGGTTGCATAGTTGTTATAGAACGTTCCCGCTGCTTTGATGACGGCATCCGCGCCGCTCACCAGCATTGCACGCGTATTATCCAGCGTCCCATTAGACAGTACGCTCAGCGCACCTTCATCCGCGATGATGCTGCTGTTGTTGTTGTAGACGTTCTGACCGGAAAGCGACGCGCCTTGACGACCAATCATGCCGCCAACATCGCCCGTCACACCGAAGGTTTCGCCGTGATTACGAACAAAGTTGTTACCGTCACGGTTTTCAATATTCCCTGCCGCAGTAACAGAGAGCTTCTTATCAGCTACGATCATGGCGGTGTTGTTGTACACGGTGCCTTTTGCATCGACGGTAACGTTCTTACCAGCAATCAAACCGTTATTGTTGTCAACGGTGTTGGCAGCCAGTTTGATGTCACCAGTCTGAGAAAGGACAGAGCCACGGTTGCTGTCGAAATTACCCGTCAGAGCCAGATCGATATTGCCGTAGGCGGCAACCTGACCGTAATCGTTGTTCAGTCGGTTGGCTTTCAGGGCAATGTCGCTACCGGACAGGATCTGACCGTAGTAGTTATCAACCGTACCACCAGCAGTAATGGTCACGTCGCCAGCCTCAGCGCTGATTTCACCGCGGCTGTTGTTAACATTCCCTGCGGCAGTCAGCGTTAAATCACCGACCGCTTTGATTTTGCGCGAGTTGTTATCAATGGTATTGGCACTTAAGGTCGCATCGCCATAGCTGATCATATTCAGATCGTTATAGATATTGCCTTTCGCGCTCATTGCCAGGCTGCTGTCAGCAACGATATTCCCACGGTTATTGATGTCATAGCCCGCGGAGATCGTAACCTTATCGCCAACCATGTTGCTGTTGGAGCTGTTGGTCACGCCACGCTGGCTGTTCACCACCAGATGCTCGCCAGCAGCGATATCTTTCAGGTTGTCGATACCGGTCAGCGCGGAAACCGTCAGTGATTTCTCGGCAGAAACGGTATTACGGTTAGTGAAAGAGCCGTTCAGAATGTTGACGATGGCATCACCCAGACTGCTGATCCAGCCGTAGTTGGTCAGGCTGCCCTTCACGTTCATGGTCAGGTTTTTATCAGCCGCAATAACGCCCGTTGCATCGTTATCTTCGAGCGCGCCATCGCTGTAGTTGCTCAGGCTGTTGGCGTCGATCGCCATATTACCCATGCTGTAGATGGTCGAGTAGTTGTTGTTCAACGTACCGCCAGCTTTGATGGTTGCATCTCCACCGCTCACCAGTAACGCGCGGCTGTTGTCGATGGTACCTTTCGCCAGAATTGTGAGCGGACCGTCCTCCGAAACGATACGGCTTTGGCTGTTGTAGATGTAGTTGCCAGACAGCGAAACGCCCTGCTTGCCGACCATTCCACCATTTTGCTGCGGCATACCGAAGTAGGTACCGAAGGCAGTGCCGAAATCATCAGCGTAGCGGTTTTCAATATTGTCGCCGGCCGTTACGGACAGAACCTTATTGGCTACAATAAATGCCGTGTTGTTGTTCACACCAGCGTTGGTATTAATGGAGACGTTCTGTCCCATAATGAAGCCACCGCGGTTGTTCAGGGCATTCGACGCCAGGGCAACATCACCTTCTTCAGAGCTGAAGACGCCGATGTAGTTGGTGATATTGCCGCCAACCGCCGCGCTCACGCCGGTACGGCCTGCAACACCGCCGTTGTCGTTACGCAGGGAGGCCGCTTTAGCAATCACTTTGCTGTTGGAGTTAAGCTTGCCAGAGTAGTTATCAATAGCGCCGGCGCTTTCCAGGGAGATATCGCCATTCGACGCCATCTGCCCACCGTTGTTGTTGATGCTGTTCGCTGCAATCTGCACGCCCTTCTCGGCAATAATGCCTAAAGAGTCATCGCTGGCGGTATCTGCCGTTTTGGTTGAACCGTTATTAACGGTACCTTTGGCTGCAATCTTGGTGAAACCACCGGCAGAACGGAGCATGCCGCGGTTGTTATCAACGTTACCGCCGCTGACGACGTTAACATCGCCCAGAGAGTCAACCATACCGCTGTTGTTATTTACCGAAGCAGACTCAAGGCCAACGTATCCGCCGAGGATCTGACCGTTGCTGTTATTCAGGGTGCCGGTTTTTAACGCAACAATTCCGGCTTCAATCCCTACAGCAACACCTTTTCCATAGTTGGTTAAGGTATTGTTATTGGTATCTACCGCCAGCATGCCTGCAGCCGCAATCTTTCCGTTGGTATTGTCGATAGCACCGCTATTTACATAGAGGTCTGCCATGGTCGAAATATTGCCCGAACGGCTGTTGTTGAGGCTATTTTTATTGGTGTCCAGCGCAATGGTACCGACGGAAGTAATATCCCCGGTGGTGTTGTTCAGTGCACCCTTGGTTTTAATATTGATCTGACCAGAGGATTCAATGCGCGCATTGTTATTCAGCAGCTGACCGTTAGCGTCAATATTTACGCCGCCGATGCCGCCAGCAATAACGCCCTGGTTACGCACGCCCACACCGCTCTCGGTGCTGATGAGGTTAATTTTATTGGCATACATACCGCCCAGAGCAGCAACGTCAATGCTGTTAGCATTGCGCGTTCCGGCGGCCGTTACCGAACCGGTCACCTGGCCTGCTGCATCAACGTAGTTATTGCCGGCAACAACGTTCAGCTCGTTGGCGGTGACTTTACCGTTCACCACAACGTTGCGGGACAGAATTTCGGTCGGGCTGGAGTTGTTCAGTTTACCCAGCGTAATGGTTCCACCATTCACAGAATAACCGGCTAACGCATCGTTCTGAATATCTGGCGTACCGGTAGTCAGGGTCAGCTTACTGGTGTTAATAGAACCACCGCCGTTAACGGTAATTCCGTTCGGGTTGGCAATGATTAAATCGGCTTTATCACCCGCAACTTCCATCATGCCGTTAATTGCAGAGGCATTTTTAGAAGTGACTTCGTTCAGAATAACTTTTGCTGCACCGGAGGTCAGGTTGCTGTTCCCCTGAATCTGGCCCGCCAGGGTTGTATTCGCACCCCCAACGCTGTTATTAAAGATAAGACCGTTCTTATCTACGTTTAGCTTGTCATACACATTATGTGAAAGCCCCTTATCGTTGGCTTTATTAATGTTGATAACAGGCACGTTGCCGACAGAAGAAACGACACCGTTCTTCATGCTGATCTCTGCAGTGTGCGCAACAAACGGCAGAGCGAGCAGAACTGAAGCGGCAACAGGGTGCCACTTCAGTTCTAATTGAAAGACATTATTCTTATTACTTTTCATTATTACCTACTCTTTATTACGGAATCATTACATTCTCTAGGAATTATAATTTCGCCACTCTAAATAAAATCTTCACTTCCTATGATCATTGACCTCCTGGGGTTCCCTACCTTTTCGTTAATTTAGACTCAAGCGCGTAATTAAGATTAATTTTGTCATTTTTGATCTGGAATGGCATTCAGACTGCACCACTTATTCGGCACTTTTGATTAGGAACAAGTCATTTGACATTAGGAATAGTAGACTTCCTGTTGCCTTAATGACTCATCCTTTATTAAAAACAATGCGCTAATCCTGATAAGAATAATCACCATAGGTGTAAGACTCAGCAGCCCTTTTTTCTACACCGTTAAATATCGTACCCTGAATGGCAACATCATTTTGTTCAAAGCGGCGCAGTCCCGCCTCCACTTCTTTTATCGAGTTTTGTTCGAACCGCACCACCATCAGGGAAGTCGATGCATATCTTCCTATAATCGCTGCGTCCGTTACGCTCAGGATGGGAGGGGTATCAACGATTACCACGTCGTACAACGTTGAGCATGCCCTTATCAACTCTGCAAAATTATCCGTCATGATGAGTTCCGCCGGGTGAGTGACCATGAGCCCGCGGCCGATAAAATCCACTCCTGAATATTCGGTTTTCTGAATAACGCTTTCGATATTGCCGCCTTCCGTTAAGAAATCAGCCAGGCCGGCTCCGCTCTCGGTCTTTGAGAAAATGCGATGCAAATATCCTCTGCGTAAATCGCAGTCAATCAACAATACCCGTGTTCCCGCCTGAGCCATCAGGACAGCCAGGTTGGAGCAGACAAATGACTTCCCTACCCCAGGAGAGGTGCCGGAGATCATTAATATGTTATTACCGGCTTTAAGCATGGCGAAATGGAGACTGGTACGAAGCCCTCTCAGCGCCTCTATCGCAAGCGACGTTGGGGCTGAATTTGCCAGCAGCTCATCAGACTGATACGTCGGGATCGCACGGCACCGTCTGCGCTTCGTCAACTCCGGAGCGAGGGGAACAACCGCATACACTGGAATATCGCGCATCTCAAGTTCCGCCGGCTGCCTGATCCCTTTTATCAGCATGTTGCGAACAAGGATGATCCCCGATGAGAAAAGGAAACCGAGCATGGCTGACAGAATAACAATCAGCAGCTTTTTAGGTTTGACCGGCTTCAGCTGCGTTACCGCGCGATCGATAATACGCACGTTGCCCAGCGTACTGGCCTTACTGATATTTAATTCATGCTGTTTATTCAGTAAAACCAGATAAATGTCATTACCCATCTGCACATCGCGGGTCATACTCAGGATCTCTTGCTGCGTGCTGGGCATCGCGCTAATTCGCTGGTTGAGCTTCTCTTTTTCTGCAACAAGAATCGCTTTTTTCTCTGACAATGCTTTATACGCAGGGTGCGTTCGTTTATACAGCTTGGAGATTTCTGCTTCCTTGAACGTCAGTTCATTAAGTTGAGTGTCAATAGCAACAACATTATCCAGAATAAATTTCGCTTCTAATGATAAGTCAACAGACTCATTATTCTTCCGAAATTCATTAAGTTTACTTTCAGCCTCTATCAAATTACTTTTGATTTGCAGTAACTGTTTATTTAAAAAAGCCAGGCTTTTACTGGCCTCTTCTGACTTCCGCGCAACGTCCTGAGCCAGGTAGTTATGTGCTATATTATCGAGTATTTTGCTGATAATCACCGGTTCGGGGCCAGTCATGCTCAAATGTAACATGCCGTTCCCACCCGATTTGGTATCAATGGAGAGTCTCTCCTTTATTTCTTCGATGACAGAATACTCGTTGCGCTTTATAATAATAAATGAAGTATTTTCAGTGAGCTGAGCGCTGTCAATCAGGAAATCAACGTCGTCAGTGTGGACAGGCACACCGACTTTGCCCTCAACAATGGACTCTCCGACATATAATACGAAGCCTCCAGACTGAACCATGTCCAGCTTCAGGGGCTGATTGATATACGGTTCCGGTACGGAAAGATAGGCAATCGCAATTTTCGCCGGTTGATGACCGAACAGACGTTGCAATAGGCCGTTGGCTACAGGATAGGTTTTTTCAGTCGTGACGATATCCAGCCCTAAATCGCGCACCGTTTTTCCAATCACCAGGCGTGATTTTATTAACGACACTTCTGATTCAGAACTTACCCCTGCCCCCTCAGGTAGCACAGGGGACAGCTTGCTTAATATTCCCAGAGAAGGGTTTTTCTCAACCTGAATTAACGCATCACTTTTGTAAATGGGCGTCAAAGTGTTAGCAATAATAATGCCGCACACAATAAACAGGAGAGTCGTGGCCGCTATCCACACTTTGCTATAAAATAAAACCTTGAGGATATGGACAAGATCAATCACCTCCCCGCGCTGGAGATAATCGGGAGGATCGTTGCTAACGTATCTGTTATTCATACGGTAATCAGCCTTACTTATTCAATCTGCTGAAAAACCTTTACCCATTCTTCAGCAGAGGATAAAAGTTGTTTAAAAATCAAATCTGATATTTCACGTCCCCGGCGGTACGGGTCGGCAATTTCGAGCTGCTGAAGCCAGTAGCCGAATAAAAACGTTTTCCCCCTGGCCTCCATGGCCATCCGGGTTACCGCTTCAATATGATTCTTCTCCATCGTCAGGATAAGATCGTACTCACGGCACATCGCTGGGGTGAGCTGACGTGCGATATGCCCTTCCAGAGAAAATCCATAATTCCGGGCGGTTTGCAGAATAACGGGATCGGCACATTCACCCGATTGTGCTGAAATCCCGGCGGAGTCCACCGTCATTTCCGGCAAGCAGGAACGCAATATTCGTTCTCCCGCCGGAGAACGACATATATTGCCCGTGCAAACCACCAGGATGGCGTTATAGTGCCCCTTCACGATTAATTTCCCCAGTTTCTCACAAAGCGAGTCGTTTCCGTCAGGCTGTAGATACCCGTAATGGTCGGCATTAGCTGGTTAATGACCCTGTTCCAGCGCGCAACTGGTGCGGATGTCACATAGACAATGTCGTAAGGCTTGAGCTTAAATTCTGTTCCAAGTACCAGTGCAGTAGCATCTCGCGCGTCGAGCTGGTAGATCGCCGCACGTTTCTCGTTTACGTCTTCTGATTTGGCCTCAGAACGGATCACGAATATCCCACTGGCATCGCTGGTTAGCTGATTCATCCCCTCAGCATTTCCCAGCGCTTCCGTCAGCGTCATGCCTGAGCGATCCATTTTCATGGTGCTCTGCTTAACAACATCCCCCATGACAAACACTTTTAAATCGTCATTGCGTGGGACATAGAGAATATCGCCCGGATAAAGCAATTTATTCTGCTGTAAATCGCCATACTGCATGAGGGCCTGAAGCGAAATTGTCGACTTTTTGCCCCCCTGGGTTAATACCACATTGCTCCAGTCGGCATTTTCCGTCAGGCCACCGGCCTGGTTTACTGCATCAATAATCGTCAGCGGCACGTTAGTAATAGGCTGCTGGCCAGACTGGTTTACCTCACCCGATACCGTGACCTTCTGTGAACGGAACGCAGCAATCCCCACTTCCACCTGAGGAGACTCAATATATTTCGCCAGATGCCCGGTAATCATCTCTCTGACTTCCGTCACCGTTTTATCCTTCACGACAACTTTCCCGATGTAGGGATAAAAAATAGTTCCGTCTGAATGTACCCAGTTTCCCGTATCGCTGGCGCTTCGATACTGTCCTGATGGAGTGGTGAGTTCCGGATGTTCCCAAACGGTCACCATAATAATGTCGCCAACACCAATACGGTATTCATACGCCTCCAGGCGCTTGTTTAGCTCTGCATTGCCCTGGGCAACAGCCACGTTTTCCCGCAGCTGCGCTATCAGCGCAGGTGTGACGGGATAAACATGAATATCCAGCTCGCTCTGCTTATTCTCCTGCGAATGAACCACTTTTTTTCCGGAGGTATCGATATGGCTGCCCGGCGCGATCTGGCAGCCGGCAAGAAGTAAGGTAGAACTTAAAATAAACAGAACCGCGATTTTTTTCATGCTTTTCACAATGTCATCCCTGTACAACGACACTCTCTTTAATTAATCGGCCAAACGACATGCTTCCCGTAAGGAAGAAATCCAGCAAGCCATTATTTATAAAATTATAACCATCACATGTTTTGCCTGTCCTGGATATGTGGATTATTCCTGGTTGAAAACATCGCTTTCTTACATTAATGTCAGCGTGAAATTACATTCCTGCGAGGTTAACAATTCCCATTTACTGAAGGAGTGTTCTTAATTAATAGTTTATTCATGTCGTGTAAAATATAAATATATTCATACCGTAGTACCTGTCTGTCGGTATGCAACATTACGAAGATGGACTCCTTCCATTCAAGTTAACCAAAGGAATACCAATGGATACGTCTAAAGTTATTTTATCACGATGTCAGTTTAGCAATATCGGTCTACATCATTTGCTTTCAGAAACATTCAGGAAAGAGAAAGTCATCTCTTTTGACAATCAACAGAATCTTTTTTCCTGGACTAAAGAGGTCAGGAGGGGCTCTTTTTTTACCCTATATTTAGTTTTACCTGACTCGATATACAGTAATATCATTTACTTCCACTGGCTGATCTCTCTTCGAAAAAAAGCGCATAATGCAACCATATCAGAAGTTATTATCGCCTATCATTCGGATATTTTCCCCACACTGTTTTCCTGCATTTGTTCCCATTTCAGGCATCGTCTTGTAAACATAAATAATCTTACGAACGATGAGATCATCAAAAAAATGCATGCCCAGCGTCACCCCAGCAAAAGCAAGGTAGTTAACAAATACATCGAACTGACGCATATGGAGTTTTGTGTGTTGAAGCTGATGATTGCGGGTTACACCATTGATGACATTAGCCTCGTGCACAACATTAAACCTAAAACAACCTACACCTATACCAATAATATTATGAAGCAACTGGGTTTTAACTCGTTGAAAAAAATATATTCCTGTGGCGAGATCATCCGGGAGTCAATCGAGAACGAGATTATCAGGGAGAAGAAAAAATACTACAGCAGCGCCAGCCCTCTTGCTTTCGAACCCCAGTGTGCATAATCGCCGTTAACCCTTCCTCGCTTCTGCAAAAAAATACGGAAAGCATCGCTGCGATCCGTATTTTCTTTAGGCATAATTAGTGGCTTTTCACTAAAATTTCTACACGACGGCTATTAACGTTACAACCCGCCGCTTGCTGGGTGGCACTGGTTCCACAACCTTCAGCGGTTTGTGCTACCCCCTGTCCAACTGTGTTATTAATAAGCTCTGGCTTAATACCTTTCTCAATCAATAACGAACGAACCGTATTCGCACGCGCTTCAGAGAGACGCTGGTTGGCTTCACGGCTACCAATCGCATCGGTATAACCAATAATCTGAATTTCACGAACGTTATTCGCCTGGCGGATAAATTTCACTACCTCATCCAACTTCTGGCGAGATTCCGCAAAAATGCCCACCGTGTTGCTTGCGGCAAAGCGGAACAGTACCTGCTCCTGAATAAGCACTATACCGGTATTATTAACGTAATCACAGGGTGTGACCTGCGAGGCTCGATTAATAATCCTGGTCTGCTTATGCATATTTTTCAGAAGTGATTCCGCGCGCGCGCGTTCCTCCAGCGCCGCCGTATTTCCCGTAGTGCCTGGGTTCACCTGAATAAAATAGGTTTGAGCACTTTCGGTATTGAGCTGCTGCTGCGGGTTTTGTTTGCCCTGATAGGTCGGCTGGTCGTTGAACCAGGATTCCACCGTGTGTGCACCGGGTGCGGCACACAGGACGGTAAACTGGCCTGGCAACAGCACCGACTGCAGCTCGCGGTCCACATAGACTGTCGCAGGAACGGTGCCCTGCGGATAATAGACGACAACCTGCGCCAGTTCAGGCGTTACGCCAGCTACCGGACGATAAGGCTGCGGTGCCGTATTTTTTGGCGCTGGTTTAATCACTACCGGTAAATCGATGGCCTTTTCCACTTTTTCGGCTGAATAAGCGGGATTAGCCATAAATGCACTTAAGGCAGCAGCGACACAGAACGCCAGATTAATTTTTTTAAAATTCCGAGGGGTTACTTTCATTTATCAAATTCCCGATTAACCCAGTGATTGATCGTAAAACAACAGAGATGCGCAGAAATCCCGCCATCCGAAGATGGCGGGTTTTACTGGGTTACATCATTATTTGGTTATTCTGCAGCAGCGTAACCAGATCGGTTTGAACATCAGCCAGCGTGACAACCTGAGTAAATCCATGCTGTCCGCCCTGACCGTCACGGTCGATACTGATCACGGTATCGCTTCCGACAACTTCCACCTTGACGTAATCCAGCACGCCGCGGGAGGAGTAATCCAGCTCCAGTTTTCCATCGTCCTCGAAGAAGGAGATAGAGCCCTTATAGTCAAGCAGCTCGCTCATATCGAGCAGGTCTGCATCACTGTCTTTCACCAGATTACCCACCTTGAAGCCGTGGATAGTGTCGTGCCCGTTGCCGCCGGTGCTGTCGTTGGTCATTCCTTCCAGCACGTTGTACATCAGCGTGTCGTTACCGCCGTTGACCAGGTAGAAGGCGTCATTGCCACCGCGACCATCGAACAGGTTATTTGCGGAGTTATCCGTAAACGTATCCTGCTGGCTGGAACCTAAGAGACCCTCGATATTGAGGAGTTTATCGGTGCCGTTACCGGTTGCAGTACCTGTCCACAGGTTCGCGTTGATCGCAGTAGTTGAACGGCTATAGTCAACAACGTCCATACCGGCAGTTTCGCTCCAGACCGGCTTACCGCTCACAATCTGGTTCCAGCCGCCGCCACCGTTGTAGGTGTCGTTGCCTGCAGAACCGAAGAAGGTGTCGTTATAGCCCGTCCCGACGATCCCGCTGTTGCCAGAGGTGTTGTTTGCCGCATTGCCGCTTTCCGCCGTCAGTACGTAGGAGTCATGGGCTTTACCTGTTGTCAGGCCACCCCAGCTCTCATTTACCGTACCGTTGGTGTAACCACCAATGCTGCTCGTTGCGCCAACGTGATCCGCTTCACCGTCGGTAATGCGCAGCATCTGCACGGAGTAAACTTCATTCGGATCCAGCCCGAAGAAGCTCACCAGACCCATGCTGTTGCTGGAACCAGAGGACTGCGGGTTAATCAACTGGGTTGCCACAAGCTCGCCCGCTGAGTTGTATAACTTCACGGTGTTGCTGTAGAAGGTATTGATGCCGTTGCCGTCAACAATACGGATCTGCAGGCTCGTGCCGTCCGCCGCGATATTGGTGTTTTTCACCAGCATCGTGCGTCCCGCGTCGTCTCTTGCCACGACATCAGCATCCGCGCCAGAGCGGTACAGCACCAGGTCCATCGAACCGTCCCAGTCATAGTCGAGTGCGACGGCACCCGTCATGTTGTTGAACGTCGTGCTACCTGTCAGGCTGACTTTATTGGCGCCCCAGTTGTTACTACCGGTATTGGTATACAACATTGGCGAGCCAGTCACGCCAGAGCGTGGCACTTCGATGATGTCCATCTTACCGTCGTGGTTCCAGTCCACTGCCAGCGACGTGCCGCCATCAACGTTATCGCCAAACCACTGCGCCTGGCTGTCCGTTGCATTGAGCTTACCGGTACCATCGTTCAGATAGATACGGCTCTCGTCGCTGTTACTGCCCCCCTTCGAACCACGGCTCAGGAACAGATCCAGCCAACCATCGTTGTTGTAATCCGCATAGGTCATGGAGATAGACAAGTTACCGTAGTCTTCATGGCCATCGTCACGGAACACGTTCGCGTAGTAGCCAACTTCACCGAAGTTGGTCTTCGACGTCCCGGTAGTCTGGTTATACAAGATACCCAGACCGCGGGAGTTGTTGCCGACGAGGTTGCCAGCGCCGTTGTAGTCGATATGTGCCGTAATATCTACGGTACCGTTGTTATCGATATCCACAGCCCCTACTTCGTGCAGCACACTCAGCGACGTTGGCAGTGCCCCGCCAGGATGTCCGTCAGAGAAGCCGGAATTATCCTCGTAACTCAGCGTGCCCTGCGTATTTTTGATGAACGAAATGGAGTCTGCTTCGGAGTCACCCAGCACAAAGTCCAGATAGCCATCACCTTCACGGTCATAGGAAATCACGCCGCCGAGGTGGTTCAGGGTGCCCTGATCCAGCGCCTTCGCGGAGTAACTACCGTCTGCGTTCTGCAGCCAGTAGGCGGTACGACCCGCGTTACTATAGCTACTGATCTGAGACATGACGTCGGCATAGCCATCGCGGTTAATGTCCGCAAAGGCTGCGGAGTTAACATAACGGCTGTATGACGTGCTATCTACGTCGTAACCCGCACCGTTTTCAGTTGACGGTTGGGCAAGGTACGTTGAATCGTAGTCTTCACGCGTGACGGAGTCATAGACACGTCCGGCGTTAGCGGTTGCTGTACCAGAAGTGCCGCGAGCACTCTGGAAGAATGACCACAAACCGTCCTGACTGATGGTCACCGCAGCGGCGTTCAAACCGCGGCTATCCGCATCGGTCGTTCCCCCCCAGGTTTGTTCAATCAGCGTACTGCCGCCACCTTCGGTGACACCTGTACTGGTGCTGGCGCTCATGCTTGAGCGGTTACCCGCTTCATCCCAGACCACAAAGGCCAGGTTATGTGCGCCAGAAGGCAGCGACGTATTCAGACTCCAGGAGCCGTCAGCGTTAGCCTTCACGAAGCCAATGACCTGATCCAGACCTTCCTGATATGTCCCGTTGTTGTTGACGTCACTCACCAGCGAGATAATCGCCCCCGCTTCAACACGACCGTATTGACCGCTGGAGAAGGTGAACGAATCTCCTGTGGTGGTGTGCTGCGGCACATCCGGCGCCCCGGTAATACCGTTCGGAGAATCCAGATCGATAACCACGTTGTAGCTATCGGCAAAGTTCGTGTTCGTACCCGGGTTACCCGCAACGTCAATCACCTGCAGCTTGAAGCTGTGGGTGGTGCTTGCCGTCGCTTCCGGCAGTTCATAGCTCCAGCTCTGGCCGTTGAGCGCCAGCGTTTTCCAGGTCTTTCCGTTATCCAGAGAGATCTGCAGATGTTCGCCCGCCTGCAGCGCCGCGCTCAGGTTGCCGCTGATGGTCACCGTACGGTCACGGGTGACCATGTCGCCGTTGGTTGCCGTTGCCGCGTGGCTGAAGTGATCCCCGGTCGTCAGACCATGGCTGGTATCGGTAGTCACTTTGGTTGTCGTAGACAGACCGTTCATGTCACTGCCGCCCGATGCCACCTGCAGCGCCTGAGAATCGGTGCTGCCGACGTTACCGGCGTTATCCACCACGCGCGCCTGAATGGTGTAAGCACCATCGTTCAGCGGCGTGCTCTGCATATCCACAGTCCAGGATGTGCCGGTTACCGTTGAGGCACGCGTCCAGGTCACACCGTTGTCGAGGCTAATCTCAACCCACTCGTCCGCCTGCAGGGCTTTGTTCAGCTCACCGTTAATCAACAGCGTGTTATCGCTGGTAATGAAGTCAGTATCTGAAGCGCCACGGTCTTCCGAGACAGAGCTGATGTTGATAACCGCGTCAGACACGGTGGTATCGACAACAATTGTCCAGGTGTTGCTCGGCGTACTGACGTTGCCCGCCGCGTCCGTGGAGGTTGCGACCAGATTCCAGGTGCCTTCAGCCAGCTTGTTCGCGTCAGTGATTTGTAGCGTCCACTGACCCGTTGTGCTATCGGCAACGGCGGTACCCAGCAGAATGCGGGTTGTCGCATCCACCTGATGGTACACATTCACCGTGCTTCCCTTCTCTGCCGTACCGGTGATTTCCGGCGTGGTGTCGTTGGTCGGCTTGCCGTGAGCAACGGAACCCTGAACCGGGTTGACGTCGTCCAGCACATCGGTGATAGCCGGTGCGACAGGCGCAACCGTATCCACAACCAGATCAAAGTCGATCGGCGTGAGCGGGTTATTGGACGGGTCGGTCCCGGTGATGCGCAGCGTGTGCGCGCCATCACTCAGGCTGCTCGTCGGCGTGAATTCCCAGTTACCGTTGGCATCCGCTTTCACGGTGCCCAGCTGAACGCCACCCACGTCGGTGATGATAATGGTACTGCCCGCCGTCGCCTTACCGACCAGCTGTACCTGGCTGTCGTTGGTGACTTCACCATCGCGAAGCACGCGAGAACCACCCGCTTCCTGGACATCATCCACCACCTGTAGCAGCTGCAGATAGCTTGCGCCCGTAGAGACGTTAACGGTGATATCGTCAACGATCGCGCTGGCGTTACCTGCCGGATCCGTTACCTGGGTCGCGAACTGGTGTTCGCCATCAACCAGCGGCGTGGACGGCGTGAACTGCCAGCTACCGTCTGGGTTGGTGACGGTGACGGTACCCATCGCCTGGCCATTATCATAGATAGTAACCGTGCTGCCCTGCTCCGCTTTACCGGTGAAGGTTGGCTTGTTGTCGTCGGTGGTCATACCGTCGGTCAACTGACCTTTCCAGGCACCCTGATCGTCAGACACCTGCAGTCCGGAAACCGGATTCGGCGCTGTTGAATCAATGGTTACCGTAAACGAACCGCTGCGATCGCTCTCCTGACCCGCGCTGTTGGTATTGGTCACCGTAAAGGTGTAGCTACCGTCAGCCAGTGCCGGAGATGGCGTGAAGCTCCAGGTGCCATCGCTGTTCAGCGTTGTTTTACCTACAACCTGACTGCCGTTGTAAATGGTGATAGTATCGCCCGCAGCACCGTCCGCCGTTCCTTTCAGGGTTGGCGTATCGTCTTTGGTCAACGCATTGTTGGCCAGGTTGATAACGGTTGTGCCGGTATCGTCCAGAACGTTAAGGATCGCTGGCGCATCCGGCGTGTCGGACATAATGACGTCATAGCTGTCAGCCGGTTTCGCCACGTTGCCAACGCGATCGGTTTCCGTCACGGTCAGTTGGTTGATGGAATCACCGTACAGCGATTCAGATGGCGTCAGTTCCCATTTGCCGTTCTGATCGACCGTGGTGGTGCCCAGTACTTTGGTGTTGCCGTCTTTATCCGTGGTGTACACGGTAATAACGTTGCCTACTTCCGCACCAGAGCCGCGAATTACCGGACGTGTATCGTCCAGAACGCCGCCATCTGCAACAATCCCCTGAACGTTACCCACGTTATCCGTGACGGAATCAATGGTCACTTTGCTCGCATCCGGCGCGGTGTAGTCGGTAGTCAGAATAAAGTCCGCAGACTTGTCGCTGACGTTGCCGGCTTCATCCGTGGCCGTCACGTAGAAGGTGTTTTTCCCTTCAGGTAACTTGCTGCCCGGCTTGAAGTTCCATGCCCCGTTGCTGTTCGCGGTGACTGAACCCAGCAGGGTGCCGTCAACGGTGTAAATATTGACGGTGGTGCCCGCTTCAGCCGTACCGTGCAGGATCGGCTGCGGATCGTCAGTGACATCGTTGCTGTTCAGGTCGTCCTTAACGGTACCCACCTGATCCTCCGCGTAATCAATGCTCGGACGATTCGGTGCTTTACTGTCAATTTCGAAGCTGAAGGTGCTGGAGGTATCCTCTTTACCCGTCAGATCTTTCGCGGTTGCCGTAATGTTGTGTACGCCATCGCCCAGATCGCTGGTAGGCGTAAATACCCAGTTGCCGCTGGCATCGGCCTTGACGCTGCCCAACACCACGTTGCCATCCATGATGGTGACAGTGCTGCCTGCTTTCGCCTTACCGATAATTTCCGGACGCGCGTCGTCAGTGACGTCGTTCGCCTTCATTTCACCCGTGACGCTGCCTTTATCGTCCATCACGCGAACGATGGTGACCGGAACGCTGGAGGTATCAAGCGTGACGGTAACACCGGCATTTTCAGCTCCCAGGTTGCCTGCTGAATCTTCAGCACGCGCGGTGAAGGTGTATTCTCCATCCGCCAGAGAACCGGTGGTGTAGGTCCAGTTACCGTTCGCGTCTGCAACCGCAGTACCGTTTTCCTGGCCGTTCACGTAGACGTGAACAACGCTGCCTGGCTCTGCCTTACCGCTGATGGTCGGCGTCGCATCGTCAGTGGTGTCGCCATTAGCCAATACGCCGGTCTTCGGACCTTCGTTATCGCTCACGATAAAGCCTGTGACCTCACCCGGCGCGCTGGTATCAACCGTGATTGGGAAGCCGCCAGTCTGCGGGCTTACCTGACCAATGTCGTTAATCGCTTCCGCGACAAACGTATGAACGCCGTCCGCCAGTTTCGGCGTGTTGAAGCTCCATTTGCCCTGGGCATCGGCCTTGGTTTCACCCAGCAGGGTGGTACCGTTCGGGCCGCCATAAATGCGAACCGTCACGTTGGCTTCCGCAGTACCGGTCAGAAGCAGGGTGTTGTCGTTGGTTGTCGCATCCTTCTGCAATGGACCGGTATGCGGCGCGACGTCATCTTCGACACTGCTCAGGGTCGGTGGCAGCGGCTGACCGCCTGCATCGATCTGAATAATGTATTCCGGTGAAGCCGCCGTGGTGTTACCCACGCTGTCGGTCTCTTTCACCGTCAGGTTGTAAGTCCCGTCAGGCAGGGCTTTCGTGACCTGAAGCTCCCAGGTGCCGTCAGCCTGTACTTTGGCGGTGCCAATCACCTTGTCGCCGTTGTACACGGTGATGGTGTTGCCCGCTTCCGCGCCGGTGCCTTTGATCAGCGGCGTGTTATCGTCAGTCTTACCGCCTGACGTCACGGAGCCGGTCACAGAACCAAAGTCATCCACCACGTCAGTGATGCTCACTTTGCTTGCATCTGGTGCGGTGTAGTCCAGGTTCAGCACGAAATCGTCGGACGCTGCGCTGGTATTACCCGCCCTGTCCGTCGCCGTCACGTGGAAGCGGTGCTCACCTTCCGGCAGTTTCGCCGTCGGTGAGAAGCTCCAGGTGCCGTCGGCCTTCGCCGTCACTTCGCCCAGCAGGCCGTTCTGATCGTAGATCTTCACGGTGCTGCCCGCTTCCGCCTTGCCGCTCAGGGTCGGCGTCGGGTCGTCGGTGCTGCCGCCGTTCGCCAGGTTACCCTGCACGCTGCCCACGTCGTCCAGCGCCGCGTCGATGGTCGGCTTCACCGGCGCATCGGTATCGATGGTCACGGTCCAG
>NZ_JBMKJH010000009.1:0-194475 GCF_049237785.1 Enterobacter cloacae complex sp. SHL022
ATACGTCTTCGATTGGCAGCAGGAATGGCTTGTCAATCGCACGCTCTGGTTCTGGGATGTAAGAATCCAGGTAGCCAGCCAGTTCGATGATTTTCTCTTCCCACTCTGCTTCGCCTTCCAGCGCTTTCAGCGCGGAACCACGAACGATTGGAGTGTCGTCGCCTGGGAAATCGTACTGAGACAGCAGTTCACGAACTTCCATCTCTACCAGTTCCAGCAGCTCTTCGTCATCAACCATGTCGCACTTGTTCAGGAACACGATGATGTAAGGAACGCCTACCTGACGACCCAGCAGGATGTGTTCACGAGTCTGAGGCATAGGGCCGTCAGTCGCAGCAACAACCAGGATCGCGCCGTCCATCTGCGCAGCACCGGTGATCATGTTTTTAACATAGTCGGCGTGGCCTGGGCAGTCTACGTGTGCGTAGTGGCGAGTCGGGGTGTCATACTCAACGTGAGAGGTGTTGATGGTGATACCACGAGCTTTTTCTTCTGGTGCGTTATCGATCTGATCGAAAGCACGAGCAGCACCGCCGTAGGTTTTAGCCAGTACGGTAGTGATTGCAGCAGTCAGGGTAGTTTTACCATGGTCAACGTGGCCGATAGTACCAACGTTGACGTGCGGTTTTGTACGTTCAAATTTTTCTTTAGACACGGCTATATTCCTTACTATAGTGCTCTCCCCTTCGGAGAGAGCACGGGACTTAGGTTTTAATCCTGTGGATTACTTACCACGGGCTTCGATAACGGCCTGAGCAACGTTGTTCGGCGCATCATCATACTTCAGGAATTCCATAGTGTATGATGCACGACCTTTGGTCAGTGAACGCAGCTGAGTTGCATATCCGAACATTTCAGACAGCGGAACTTCAGCGTGGATCTTAACGCCAGTTACTTCGGATTCCTGACCACGCAGCATACCGCGACGACGGCTCAAGTCACCGATAACGTCACCGGTGTTCTCTTCAGGAGTTTCTACTTCAACCTTCATGATCGGCTCAAGCAGAACTGGTTTTGCTTTCTTAAAGCCTTCTTTAAAGGCAATAGACGCAGCCAGTTTAAACGCCAGTTCAGAGGAGTCAACGTCGTGGTAAGAACCGAAGTGCAGACGAACACCCATGTCTACAACCGGGTAACCAGCCAGAGGACCAGCTTTCAGCTGCTCCTGGATGCCTTTATCAACGGCAGGGATGTATTCGCCAGGAATTACACCACCTTTGATGTCGTTGATGAACTCGTAACCTTTCGGGTTAGAGCCCGGCTCCAGTGGGTACATGTCGATCACAACGTGACCGTACTGACCGCGACCACCAGACTGCTTAGCGTGTTTACCTTCAACGTCGGTAACTTTCGCGCGAATCGCTTCGCGGTAAGCAACCTGAGGTTTACCCACGTTCGCTTCAACGTTGAATTCACGCTTCATACGGTCAACGATGATGTCCAGGTGCAGTTCACCCATACCAGCGATGATGGTCTGGTTAGATTCTTCATCAGTCCATACACGGAATGATGGGTCTTCTTTCGCCAGACGGCCCAGAGCCAGACCCATTTTTTCCTGGTCAGCTTTGGTTTTTGGTTCAACTGCGATGGAGATTACCGGCTCAGGGAATTCCATACGCTCCAGAATGATCGGGTGATCCGGATCACACAGAGTGTCACCAGTGGTCACGTCTTTCAGACCGATAGCAGCAGCGATGTCGCCCGCACGAACTTCTTTGATCTCTTCACGTTTGTTAGCGTGCATCTGTACGATACGGCCAAAACGTTCACGCGCCGCTTTCACGGAGTTCAGGATGGTGTCACCGGAGTTAACCACACCAGAGTAAACGCGGAAGAAGGTCAGGTTACCCACGAATGGGTCGGTAGCAATTTTGAACGCCAGTGCAGAGAATGGCTCTTCATCACTTGCGTGACGCTCAGCCGGAGTATCTTTACCGTCGTCCAGGATGCCGTTGATCGCAGGAACGTCAATCGGGGATGGCAGGTAGTCAACTACCGCATCCAGCATCGCCTGAACACCTTTGTTCTTGAACGCAGAACCACAGGTTACCAGGATGATTTCGTTGTTCAGAACGCGCTGACGCAGAGCAGATTTGATCTCTTGCTCAGACAGTTCTTCACCACCCAGGTATTTTTCCATCAGCTCTTCAGAAGCTTCTGCTGCGGATTCGATCAGGTTCTGGTGCCATTCGTCAGCCAGGTCCTGCATCTCTGCCGGGATATCTTCGTATTCGAAGGTAACGCCCGCATCTGCTTCGTTCCAGTTGATGGCTTTCATTTTCACCAGGTCGATAACGCCGGTGAAGCCTTCTTCAGCACCAATTGCCAGCTGAAGCGGAACAGGGTTCGCGCCCAGACGGGTTTTGATCTGGCCAACAACTTTCAGGAAGTTAGCACCCATACGGTCCATTTTGTTAACGAACGCGATGCGTGGAACTTTATATTTGTTTGCCTGACGCCATACGGTTTCAGACTGTGGCTGAACACCACCAACTGCGCAATAAACCATTACCGCGCCGTCAAGAACACGCATGGAACGTTCTACTTCGATGGTGAAGTCAACGTGCCCTGGGGTGTCGATGATGTTTACGCGATGCGG
This sequence comes from Enterobacter cloacae complex sp. SHL022, assembly GCF_049237785.1. Classification (NCBI taxonomy): domain Bacteria; kingdom Pseudomonadati; phylum Pseudomonadota; class Gammaproteobacteria; order Enterobacterales; family Enterobacteriaceae; genus Enterobacter; species Enterobacter cloacae complex sp. SHL022. Next base: position 2,600 of record NZ_JBMKJH010000009.1, read on the forward strand.
TTCGTACTGCTTAGCCATACCTGACCAGAATGCAGTAGTCGCTGCGGAGGTGATAGTAATACCACGCTCCTGCTCCTGTTCCATCCAGTCCATGGTGGCTGCGCCGTCATGAACTTCACCGATTTTATGGTTTACACCGGTGTAGAACAGAATACGTTCGGTAGTAGTGGTTTTACCGGCGTCGATGTGCGCACTGATACCGATGTTACGGTAGCGTGCGATGGGTGTTGTACGAGCCATTTGATTCCTCGTTTATATCTTTAGGCGTTCAGTTAAGTTACCCAGAGCGGGCGGCTTCTCTGAAGCGCCCGCCTGGTGACTACGACTCCGAAGGGATTACCAACGGTAGTGTGCGAACGCCTTGTTGGCTTCTGCCATACGGTGAACGTCTTCACGTTTCTTAACTGCGGTACCTTTGTTTTCCGCAGCATCAGAAAGTTCGTTCGCCAGACGCAGAGCCATGGATTTATCACCGCGTTTACGAGCAGCTTCAACGATCCAACGCATTGCCAGAGCATTACGACGAACCGGACGAACTTCAACTGGAACCTGATAAGTAGAACCACCAACGCGGCGAGACTTAACTTCTACAGTCGGGCGCACGTTGTCGAGAGCGACTTCGAAGGCTTCCAGTTCATTTTTACCAGAACGCTGAGCCAGGGTCTCCAGCGCGCTGTATACGATTGCTTCTGCGGTAGATTTTTTACCATCTACCATCAGGATATTTACAAATTTTGCCAGCAGTTCTGATCCGAATTTCGGATCTGGAAGAATTTTACGCTGACCAATGACGCGACGACGTGGCATGGGATTACTCCGTTGTTAATTCAGGATTGTCCAAAACTCTACGAGTTTAGTTTGACATTAAGATAAATCAGTTTGGCCTTACTTAACGGAGAACCATTAAGCCTTAGGACGCTTCACGCCGTACTTGGAGCGAGCCTGCTTACGGTCTTTAACACCTGAGCAGTCCAGCGCACCACGAACGGTGTGGTAACGAACACCCGGAAGGTCTTTAACACGACCGCCACGGATCAGGATCACGGAGTGCTCCTGAAGGTTGTGACCTTCACCACCGATGTAGGAAGTCACTTCAAAACCGTTAGTCAAACGCACACGGCATACTTTACGCAGTGCGGAGTTTGGTTTTTTAGGAGTGGTGGTATATACACGAGTACATACGCCACGTTTCTGCGGGCAGGCTTCCAGCGCAGGCACGTTGCTTTTTGCAACTTTGCGTGCACGTGGTTTGCGTACCAGCTGGTTAACTGTTGCCATTAAATAGCTCCTGGTTTTAGCTTTTGCTTCGTAAACACGTAATAAAACGACCTCATACAATATGAGGACGCGAAATTTTAGGGCTACGTCGAAAAGGTGTCAAGAAATATACAGCGATCTCAAATCACCAGTTCATTTGACTGGCGTGCGTCACAGTAAGATTGACGAAATCAGTATAGCCAACCACGTCAATTTTGGCTGAAATTTGACCAGAAAGACCCCGCGCATCCAGATCCTCTTTCAGCGCAGAGACTGTAATGGGGGCATTCGCGAGGATTTCAACAAAACGGCTGCCTTCAAGCGCCGCGAGCACGCCATCCTGAATCAGCAGCAGATCATCACCTTCGCGCAGCATGCTCAGTAACGTGTCGATATCACATTGCCACGGTGAACGGCTCAGGGTATGGAGCATGACAGCCTCAGAAAGTCAGAACGGTATCGTAGTGAGAGAGTTGTTCGCGCAGCGCAGCAGATGTCAGGATCGTCACGTCCAGCACGAACGGTGTTATCTCGTTTAACCCACGCGCGGCCAGCGAGTCGGCGCACACATAGAAGGTTTCAATGTCATAGAGCGGCAGAACTTTAAAGGTCGCAATGTAGTCGCGCGCAAGAATGGCCTGCGGTTGTTGGCCTGCCAGAAGCTGGAATACGCCATCGCCTAAAAAGAAGACGCCGATATCTTCGGTTAATGCCGATGTCGCGAGCAATGCATCCAGCCCTTCCCGGCCTGAAGCGCTGCCATGCGGCGCAGAAGTAAAAACAAACGCTACGCGCTTCATCAAAATTGCACCACTCTGTCGCAGGTCAACGCCGCCTGTGCCAGGGCACCTAGACCACTGAGGGAAAAGCCCGGTTGCAGGTTAACCCCCGCCAGACCAAGGCGTTCGGCTTCGGTCGCATCCGTCACGCCGCGACGCAGTGCCGCCGCGACGCAGATATGCAGGTCAACGCCCTGCGTTTCGTTTAATTTTTGCCAGGCGCGCACAAGGTCAAACTCATCGCTCGCCGGGGACGTAAACTGGTTCGCGTTATAGACCCCTTCACGATAGAAGAAGACGCTTGCGAGTTCATGACCGGCATCAAGCAGCGCATGGGCAAACTGTAGCGCGCTGCTGGCCTGCTGGGTACCGTACGCCGGGCCCGTTACCATTAACGCAAAACGCATTACTTGTCTTGTCCCAGAAAGTCGCCGCTTTTGAACTGGCGAATATAGAGGTAAACCGTGTGTTTGGAAATATTCAGGCGATCGGCCACCTGGTTGATGGCATCTTTGATATCAAAAATCCCTTTCTCATAGAGGTTCAGGACGATCTGACGATTCTTGGCGTTGTTGGATACGTTGCGATCGGCATTCACCTCTTCAATGGTGAACTCCAGCGTCTGGGTCACGAGATCCTCAACCGAAGAAGCAAAGTTCACCGATGAGCCCACGTCCGGCGTTTCTGGCGGGATGAAGGTGCTCATGATTTGCGAGAATGGCACATCAAGGTTCATGTTGATGCACAGCAAACCGATTACCCGGTGTTCGCGGTTTCTAATCGCGATCGTTTCTGATTTCATCAGCACGCCGCTTTTGGCGCGGGTGAAATAGCATTTTGAGACGCTGCTGTCCGCGCCGGTCATGTCATGCAACATACGCAATGCAAGGTCGGTGATTGGCGAACCAATTTTACGGCCAGTGTGCTCACCATTCGCAATGCGGATAGCGGAACACTTAAGATCTTGCAGGGAATGCAATACGATTTCGCAGTGGGAACCAATGAGCATCGCTAACCCGTCCACTACCGCTTCGTAGGATTTCAGAATATCGAAGTCGGTCTGATCAAATGGACGTTGATCCAGCAAATCAAGTTCACTGGTTTCGTTGGTTAAAAGCGACCTGGACATGAAAAAAACACTCCTTTTCAGGAGCCTGTCGTTAGGTTTTCAGGGCAGGCTCATTATCTACACGGACAACTAAATTAATACAGCGTGTATAACGCTTTCCAGTGTTAATTATATCTGCCCCACAATAAAAAAACCGCCGCCTGTAAAGGCGGCGGTTTTTTTCAGCATTACTTCTTAGCTGCTGCGGCTTTATCGTCAGCCGGTGCGTCTGTTTTCGCATCCGCTTTCGGCGCCGGTTTGATGTCCAGCAGTTCTACATCAAATACCAGCGTGGAGTTAGCCGGGATACCCGGAACGCCGGTTTTGCCGTAAGCCAGATCCGGTGGGATGACCAGCTTGATTTTACCGCCTTTCTTGATGTTCTTCAGGCCTTCGGTCCAGCCCGGGATCACACCATCCAGACGGAAGGAGAGAGGCTCACCACGGGTATAAGAGTTATCGAACTCTTTACCGTCGATCAGCGTACCTTTGTAGTTCACCACAACGGTGTCGCTGTCTTTAGGCGCGTCGCCAGTACCTTCTTTCTCAACCTTATAGATCAGGCCAGTAGAAGACGTTTTAACGCCTTTCTCTTTAGCGAACTTGTCGCGGTAGGCTTTGCCTTTCGCTTCGTTATCTTTAGCATCTGCTTCCATCTTGGTCTGAGCGGCGCCTTTCACGCGCGCTTCAAACGCTTGCAGAGTCTGCTCGATTTCCTGGTCAGACAGTTTGCTCTTGTCTGCGAACGCATCCTGGACCCCTGCGATCAGCTGGTTTTTGTCCAGTTTGATGCCCAGTTTCTCTTGTTCTTTCAGAGAGTTTTCCATGTAACGACCCAGAGACGCGCCAAGTGCGTAGGCGGATTTCTGGTCGTCATTTTTGAATGCCGCTTTGCTGTCTGTAGTCGCAGCAGGCTTCGCAGCAGTATCAGCAGCGAAAGACAGCGGCGCATTGAGCGCTACAGCCATAGTGGTCGCCAGCAGCGTAACTTTAAACAGTGATTTCATCCATATCTCCAGGACCTGAGGTCTCTCACCCCAGTGTTAAACGTAAATGAGTGACGTACTATAAAACGTTGTGGAAGAAATCTACAGACAGACTCCCCCGAATGTCGCTTCTTTTCAGACTATTTTTGTTTAAATAAGTTTCTTGTCAGGGAGATGGATACTGTACTTAAGGAAAAAGTCAGCTAAACTTCGCCGCCGCTGGTCCATTATGGCGAACGACAGATAAACGAGGTGAATGATGAAGGATACAACGATCGAAGCGAGACTGGCTGAGCTGGAAAGCCGCCTGGCTTTTCAGGACATCACCATCGAAGAACTGAACCAGACCGTGACGGCCCATGAGCTTGAAATGGCAAAACTGCGCGATCACATGCGCCTGCTGACGGAAAAGCTGAAGGCCACGCAGCCGTCAAACATTGCCTCTCAGTCAGAAGAGACGCCACCACCTCATTATTGAGGCGTAAAAAAAGCGGGATTATCCCGCTTTTTTATTTTCCGCAGTACGGAATCAGTGGCAACCGCAGCCGCCGTTACCGCAACCACCTTTACCGTGGCCGTGGTCATGACCATGGTCGTGGCCGTGACCACCGCAGCAGCCGTCATGGCCGTGATCGTGGTCATGGTCGTGACCGTGCGCACCGTGAACGTGGCCATGAGCCAGCTCTTCTTCAGTCGCTTCACGGATCGCAACAACTTCTACGTTGAACTTCAGGTTCTGACCCGCCAGCATGTGGTTGCCGTCAACCACAACGTGGTCGTCTTCAACTTCAGTGATTTCAACCGGAACCGGACCCTGGTCAGTTTCCGCCAGGAAGCGCATGCCAACCTGCAACTCGTCAACGCCCATGAATACGTCTTTAGGAACGCGCTGAACCAGGTTGTCGTCATACTGACCGTAAGCGTCGTTCGCGCCTACAGCAACGTCGAATTTGTCGCCAACTTCATGGCCTTCCAGCGCCGTTTCCAGGCCGGAAATCAGGGAACCGTGACCATGCAGGTAGTCCAGCGGCGCACTCACCGGAGACTCATCAACCAACACACCGTCTTCTGTACGTACCTGATAGGCCAGGCTGACCACCAGGTCTTTTGCTACTTTCATGATATCTCCTGAGCGTGGGAAAATTGCTGGCGCAGATTGTAGCGGAAATCTGCACCCGTGTACCCTTAAGCTTAAAAAAACTCAGAGCATATCGCTAGTCTGGATGAAAAATGCCGATCACTTGCTCTTCTTTGCGAACATGATCGCGGGCTTCTTTGTCGGCCTCACGCATCTGGTGGCCGCACTTAACACATTCAACGATATCGATATTATTTTCACGCCACATGGCCAGCGTATCTTGCGCCTGGCAGGATGGGCATTTTGCGCCCGCGATAAAGCGTTTACGTACAGCCATCTTTCGTTACCCTTTATTCAAATTCATCCCAGCCGTCGAGCTGGCGTCGTTCCTGTTGCATCTCACGCTGGAAGATCTCCTCCAGTTCGCGACGCGCTTCCCGCACGCGGGAGATCTGCGCCGTGTCGCTGTGCACGGGCATCAGTTCACGCAGCATTCGCATATCCAGCCTGCGGAAATGCATCTGGGCGCGTTGCGCCTGATGAGGATGCATACCCAGCGAAACCAGCGCCTTGCGTCCCAGCTCCAGCGCGCTGGAGAAGGTTTCGCGGGAGAAGTGTTTCACACCCGCCTGCAAAAGTTCGTGAGCCTCCACACGTCCACGCGCACGCGCCAGAATATGCAGATGCGGGAAATGCTGCTGGCACAGCTCCACCAGCTTCATCGTGTCTTCCGGATCGTTGCAGGTGATGACGATGGACTCCGCAGCCTCTGCGCCCGCCGAGCGCAACAGCTCAAGCTGCGTCGCATCGCCGTAGTACACCTTATAACCATATTTGCGCATCAGGTTGACGGCGCTGATATCGCGCTCCAGCACCGTAATGCGCATTTTATTTGCCATCAACAGGCGACCAATCACCTGTCCGAAGCGACCAAAGCCCACAACGATCACCTGCGGTTTATCATCTTCCACCCACGGCGCTTCGTCTTCATCGTCTGCGGGATTCAGGCGGCGCGACAGCAGTTTGTCCACCAGCTTCATCAGCAGCGGGGTGGTCATCATCGACAGCGTAACCGTCACCAGCAGCAGCGCCATCTGGTCATCTTTGAACAGCTTCTGAGACGACGCCGTGGAAAACAGCACAAACGCAAATTCTCCCCCCTGGCTTAACACGCTGGAAAACTGCATTCTTTCCGAGCTGCGCAGCCCGTAAATCCTCGCGAGGAGATACAGCACCAGCGTTTTGACCGCCACCAGCACGGCGACACTCGCAATAACCCACAGCAGATGGGTATAGAGCACGCCAAGATTAAGCGCCATACCCACCGAGATAAAGAACAGCCCTAGCAGCAGCCCCTTAAACGGATCGATGGCGGTCTCCAGCTCGTGGCGGTACTCGCTTTCCGCAAGCAGCACCCCGGCGATAAACGTCCCAAGCGCCATCGACAGCCCCAGCGCATCCATAAACAGAGCTGAGCCAAGCACCAGCAGCAGCGTTGCGGCGGTGAATACCTCGCGCACGCCGGATGCTGCAATAAACCGGAATACCGGACGCAGTAAAAACCGTCCGCCGATCAGCATCCCCGCGAAGGCCAGCACCTTCATGGAGATCTTCATCCAGTCGAAATGATCGTCTCCGGATCCCGCCAGCAGCGGCACCAGCGCCAGCGCCGGGATCACCGCTAAATCCTGGAACAGCAGCACCGAAAAGCCCAGTTGCCCCGCCTCGTTGCGGTTCATCCCTTTGTCGCGCATCAGCTGAAGCGCCATCGCCGTCGACGACATCGCAAGACCGATCCCGCCAATCACCGCGGCCTGCCAGGAAAACTGCGTCAACATCAGCAGTCCCGCGAGAATGGCCGCGCTGAGTAACACCTGCGCCGCCCCGACGCCAAAAATAGATTGCCGCAGCTGCCACAGCTTGGAGGGGTTCAGCTCAAGGCCAATGATGAACATCAGGAAGACCACGCCCAGTTCAGAGAAGTGGAGAATTTCATCCACATCGCTGATAAACCCAAGCCCCCAGGGGCCAATGGCTATCCCCGCCAGCAAATAACCCAGCACCGCGCCAATGCCGAGACGCGCGGCAAGCGGGACCGCGACGACGGCGGCGAACAAAAACAGCACCCCGGCAAGGAGTAAATTCGAACCGTCCATTAGCGTCCTCCCGCCGGAATCGGTGACGCCAGCCATTCGCCATAGGCCCTGGCATGGCTCGCCAGCGCTTTCGGATCCTGCCGCCGTGCCCAGTAGATAATAATCGGGCTCATCCAGTGCATACGGCACATCGCCGCCGTCAGCTCAAACGGCCGCAGAATGTCGCTCATGGGGTAACGGTTCAGCCCGTCGTGACGGTAAGCGCTTTCCGGCTCACCGGTGGTAATGACACTCCGCCAGTACTTTCCCGCCAGCTGGTTGCCCCCCACCCCGCTGGAGAAGCCCCGGCTCAGCACGCGGTCCAGCCACTCTTTCAGCAGTGCCGGACAGCTGTAGGTATAAAGCGGATGCTGGAACACAATCACGTCGTGCTGACGCAGCAGTTCCTGCTCGTAAGGAATATCGATAAAAAAATCGGGATAGTGCGCGTAGAGATCGTGCACCGTTACGTTACTGAGCTGTGTGGCCGGCTTAAGCAGCACCCGGTTCGCCACCGAGTCCTGTGATTCCGGATGGGCATATAGCAGCAGCACTTTCGCTGTCTGAGACATCATTCCCCTCCCGGTTCTGTTTTTGTGTATTGTTGTCGTTTTGGGCTACCATGGCGGCCCGGTGGGGAAAATGGCCCACACCTTACATTATCATAATGACAAATTAACATAGTCGGAACATACGGCGCTTCTATGATTGTTTTCTCCTCGTTACAAATTCGTCGCGGCGTGCGCGTCCTGCTGGATAACGCGACTGCTACCATCAACCCGGGCCAGAAAGTGGGGCTGGTCGGCAAAAACGGCTGCGGTAAATCTACCCTGCTGGCACTGCTGAAAAACGAGATAAGCGCGGATGGCGGTAACTTTACCTTCCCGGGCAACTGGCAGCTCGCCTGGGTGAACCAGGAGACGCCCGCACTGAGCGAACCCGCGCTCGACTATGTTATCGACGGCGACCGTGAATACCGCAAGCTCGAAGCAGAACTCAACGCCGCCAACGAACGCAACGACGGCCACGCCATCGCCACCGTCCACGGCAAGCTGGACGCCATCGATGCCTGGACCATTCGCTCCCGCGCCTCCAGCCTGCTGCACGGCCTGGGTTTCAGCAACGAACAGCTTGAACGCCCGGTGAGCGATTTCTCCGGCGGCTGGCGTATGCGCCTCAACCTGGCGCAGGCGCTGATCTGCCGCTCCGACCTCCTGCTGCTCGATGAACCCACCAACCACCTCGATCTCGATGCGGTTATTTGGCTGGAGAAGTGGCTCAAGAGCTATCAGGGCACTCTGATTCTGATCTCCCACGACCGCGACTTCCTCGATCCGGTGGTGGATAAAATCATTCATATCGAACAGCAAAGCATGTTCGAGTACACCGGCAACTACAGCTCCTTCGAACGCCAGCGCGCGACGCGCCTTGCCCAGCAGCAGGCGATGTATGAAAGCCAGCAGCAGCGCGTAGCGCACCTGCAAAGCTTTGTGGATCGTTTCAAGGCCAAGGCGTCAAAAGCCAAGCAGGCGCAGAGCCGCATCAAGATGCTGGAACGCATGGAGATGATCGCCCCCGCGCACGTGGATAACCCGTTCCACTTCAGTTTCCGCGAGCCGGAGAGCCTGCCGAACCCGCTGCTGAAAATGGAAAAAGTGAGCGCAGGCTATGGCGATCGCATTATTCTCGACTCTATTAAGCTTAACCTGGTGCCGGGTTCACGCATTGGCCTGCTGGGGCGTAACGGCGCCGGTAAATCCACGCTGATCAAGCTGCTGGCGGGCGAGCTTAACCCGGTCAGCGGCGAAATCGGCCTGGCGAAGGGCATTAAGCTTGGCTACTTCGCCCAGCATCAGCTGGAATTTTTACGCGCGGATGAATCGCCAATTCAGCACCTGGCTCGCCTGGCGCCGCAGGAGATGGAGCAAAAGCTGCGCGACTACCTCGGCGGCTTTGGCTTCCAGGGCGATAAGGTGACTGAAAATACAGCGCGTTTCTCCGGCGGTGAAAAAGCCCGTCTGGTGCTGGCGCTGATCGTCTGGCAGCGTCCAAACCTGCTGCTGCTTGATGAACCAACCAACCACCTCGATCTCGACATGCGTCAGGCGCTGACCGAAGCGCTGATTGAGTTCGAAGGGGCGCTGGTTGTCGTGTCGCACGATCGCCACCTGATCCGCTCCACCACCGACGATCTCTATCTGGTACACGGCGGCAAAGTTGAACCGTTTGACGGCGACCTGGAAGACTACCAGCAGTGGCTGACGGACGTGCAGAAGCAGGAAAACCAGCCGGAAGAGTCAGCGAAAGACAACGCCAACAGCGCCCAGGCGCGTAAAGACCAGAAGCGCCGTGAAGCGGAGCTGCGCACCCAGACGCAACCGCTGCGTAAAGAGATTGCCCGCCTCGAAAAAGAGATGGAAAAGCTCAACGCCACGCTTGCTGCCGTCGAAGAGAAGCTGGGCGACAGCGAACTGTACGATCAGAGCCGCAAAGCGGAGCTGACGGACTGTCTGCAAACTCAGGCGAAAACCAAATCCAGCCTCGAAGAGTGCGAAATGGCATGGCTGGACGCGCAGGAACAGCTGGAAGCGATGCTGCAAGCCGACTAACACGCCGGGAGGGTTATGAGCTTCGATACCACGAGCGAGATTACATTCCGTAAGCTCAGCATCTTCATGACGTTCATGGAGAAGGGCAATATCGCACGTACCGCCGAAACGCTCGGCCTGAGCGGTGTCAGCGTGCACCGCGCGCTGCATACCCTCGAAGAGAACGTCCGCTGCCCGCTCTTTGCTCACAAAGGGCGTAACCTGATTGCCCTCCCCTCCGCGTGGACGCTGCTGGAGTATTGTCAGGAGGTGATGCAGGTGATGGAGCGCGGGCTGGAAGAGTCGCGCAAGATCGCCGGCATTGGTCAGGGGCGGTTACGCGTCGGCACGCTCTACTCGCTGACGCTGGAAACCGTGCCGCGCCTGATAATGGGCATGAAGCTGCGCCGTCCGGATCTGGAGATGGATCTGACGATGGGCTCGAACGAAACCCTGCTCCATATGCTGGATGAGGGATCGCTGGATGCGATTTTAATCTCTATCTCCGAAAGCGATATCGACCGTAACAGCCTCGAAGTGCTTCCTCTGTTCCATGACGATATTTTCCTTGCCGCACCGGCTTCTGCCACGCTCAATACCAGCGGCCCCGCCGATCTGCGCGACTATAAAGATCAGAAGTTCGTCGCCCTCGCGGAAGGGTTCGCCACTTACGCCGGGTTTCAGGAAGCGTTTCATATCGCCGGTTTCGAGCCGGAGATTGTGACGCGCGTGAACGATATCTTCTCGATGCTGAGCCTGGTGCAGGCGGGAGTCGGGTTTACGCTGATGCCGGGCAGGATGAAGAAAGTGTACGAAAATTCGGTGCAGCTACTGAAGCTGGCGCAGCCGTACCAGATGCAGCAGCTGATTGCGATCGTCTTTGCCCGCAACCGCGAGCAGGATCCGAGCCTGCGGGCGCTGGCCGCGGAAGGGCGGATGTATGCCAGAAGTTTGCAGGATAGTGCCTGATGTTATTGCCCGGTGGCGCTACGCTTACCGGGCAAAAAGTCACCGCTGAAGCCGACCCGCCAGATGCACCGCCACGTCCACTCCGCTGCGCTCCAGCGAAATGGATTCGCCTTCCCACGCCGCCTGCCGCGTCAGACAGGTCAGAATACCCCCAGGCGGCATCTCAATCGCCAGACGCGCTTCGCGCTCGTTAGCGGAAATCACCGCCTCCTGCCAACGCACGGTTCGCGCCATATTCATCGCCAGGTCGTCGGCAATTTTCTCTGGCTGCCAAAGCACGCGCCCGGTACTGCCGCTCAGGTACGCGCAGCGGGGGCGTGAAAGCGTGACTGATTCAAACGCCGCGGCCAGCTTCTGCGCCGGTTCCGCCAGCAATTCACAGTGCGACGGCACGCTTACCGCCAGCCGTTTGGCCTTGTTCGCGCCCTTCGCCAGCGCGCGTTCGGCTACCTGCGCCATGCCGTCATCGGCTCCGGCAATCACGATCTGCGTTTCGGCGTTCAGGTTAGCGATATAGGTTCCTGTCCCCTGAATCAGGTTTTCCACCTGGGGCAGGGTCAACCCCATTATCGCCGTCAGGCCGTAGCCGTGGGGATACGCCTGCTCCATCAGATCGCCGCGCAGCGCCACCAGCTTCAGCGCGTCCGTAAAGTCCAGCGAGCCTGCGATAACCGCCGCAGGATAAGCGCCAATGGACAGCCCGCTGACGATATCCGGCGACACGCCGCGACGTTCCAGCTCGCGCGCCCAGGCCACGCCTGCAATCAACAGCGAAAGCTGAACCGCGCGGGTGTGGGTTAACGAGGATGCGCTGTCCAGGGTATCAACTTCCGCCCCCAGCACAGCACGGGCCTGCTCCAGCTCTGTTCCCGGCAGGTTTTGCAGCATACCTTCATGCTGTGTGCCCTGCCCTGGAAAGGTAAACAGTATTTTCATTACTCCTCCCTGTGCCATGGATCCGCCACCAGGCGCGGCCCATATTGCGTTTTTAACAGCGTTTTGCCGTCGCGTAACCATTCCGCCAGCGCGAATCCGCCCTCGGGCGTATCCACCTGTGTATCCGCCCGGCATAACGCACGACTGAGCTGAGCCTGCCAGTCAGTAAACGCCTCAGGGGAAACGGTACGCGGGGCGCGGATCAGCAGATCGAGATCGCTGTCGGCGTGGATCACCGGAATACCGGTCGCCAGCGCGTAACCCGTACTGCCGGTTATCCCCCACGTCCACGGCCACGACTGCTGCGCAAGCTGAAGCGCCACCTGAACCGGCGGCTGGGTGATAAACGGCGAACGCAGCAGGTCGGCGGCAACGCTCAAATCTTCGGGCGACACCACGCGCAACACGTTCTCAGGCTTCACCCATCCGGCCGCCCGCTGGTCGCGGCGCAATCCCCGCACGCCAACGGGAATACGGCCTTCATTATCAACATCACGCCGCACCACTACCGGCAGCCCGGTATGCCAGGCCGCGTCCACCCAGGATTCAGTAATCCCTTCCAGGGCGTCGCGCGCGGTAAGCCAGATGAGGTCGTGTGGGCGTAATGTTGTGGTCATGATTACATTCCTGAAGTCAGCGAGATAAACAGCGGCAGCGACAGGATACACAGTACGGAGCTTAACAGCAGCACGGCTTCAGCATCCGGCGACTGCACGCCAAAGCGGTTACCGAACACCACGCCAAAGAAGCCCGCGGACAGCGCAATCATCAGGATGGCGGTGATCGCCACGGAGCCGTGCAGACCGAAGATTAAAACGATACCCCAGGCAATCGCTGGCTGGATCAGCAGCTTGGCGATAGTAGAAGTGATCACCATGGTGTTGATCTGAAGCTTACGCGCGGAGAGGATCACGCCGGTCAGGAACAGCGCCGCAGCGGTCGCGGACAGTCCCAGCGGTTTAATCGCCGCCAGCACCAGCTCCGGCATTTTGATGCCGATAGCGGACAGGATCACACCCAGCAGCGGGCCCATCACGATCGGTTTTTTAATGGAGCGCCACATCAGCACCGGCAGCATGGAAAGCGTTGAACCGGAGTTATTGCCTTCGGCGCGGGCTTTCTCACGCTCCAGAATCAGCAGGCAGAACGGGGTCATCAGCACCGAACCACAGGCGATGGAGACCGCCACGGAGAGAGAAGTAGAAGAACTTTCACCCAGCACGCTGCCCAGAATCGGCAGGCCAAGCGCCGCGTAGTTTGGCAGGGCGACGGTCAGCGTCAGCACGGCCGCATCCTGCGGGGATTTTTTAAATACGTTTGTCGCGAGGAAGTAGATGACCGCATAGGTGATCCACATCGCCAGAGTGAGAACCAGGATCAGCGGCGACTGCGCCACGATGCCGGTCCACGAGGTTTGCACGGTGGCGCTGAATAGCGCGGCCGGGAGTGCAAAATCCATCACGAAGATATTCAGCAGGGAAACATTTTTGTTATCGACCATCTTTGCCTTACCGGCCCAGAATCCCAGCAGCATGATGACGAAAATCGGTGCAAGAGCATGAACAATTACGTAAGTCATAAATCACCTGTAGTAAAAAAGTTTAAGCACTGGCGCGATGTTTATTATTTTCAGGATGCAGGTTCCCGCGTGGACGCAACGGGCGCGCCCACGGGGTGATGCATCTGGCAGGTCTCTTTTTACTTACCAGCTGGCTCGCATACGTTCACGTACGAGCGCTGAGCTGCGGCGGTTGTCAGCACCCAGACGGTTTTTCAACGTGGTGTCCTGACGAGCGTCACTGATGGCCTGTTGCAGGGTGGTTTTCACCCGCGTCAGATCGCTTTCGGAAGGGGCATCCGGATTGCTGATATCCAGCAGGTCGGAAAGCAGCCCCAGCGTGGCGTAGTTGCTGATGTCGTACGCCATTGGCGGGATGGTTGCCGCCAGTTTTTCCAGCGCCTCAACGGTACGCAGCGTAATGCGCGCCGCAGACTCTTTGCCCATGGCGTGGATCAGCACGCCTTTATCGTTGAAGGCAATCAGACGGTTAGCCTGGTAGCCGTGCGCCAGAAACGCGCCGGACATGGCCTTACCGACGATAAGACCAATCACCGGATGACCTGCCAGCCGCGCATTAGCGTAGGCGGCAGCGGCGCCGGCCAGCGCCTGGTGGATGCCAAACGCCTCTTCGCGACGGCCATAGGCCTGGCTTGGGACGTCGATTACCGCCACAATCGGGCGCTTCACGGCTTTATCTGCGTCAGCGGCGACGGTTTCGCTGACCACTTTTGCCAGCGTCCAGCCTTCCAGCAGGCCGACTTCACCCTGCGCCGCGCGCGGGAAGTGGTTGTTGGCATCCGGCACCACGGCGACAAAGCGCACCGTTTCACCGTTCAGCTCGCCGTCTGCGGCCTGCACGGACGGGCATAACCGCTCCAGACGTTTCGCGTTCGGGGCCAGAGTTTCCAGCCAGAGTTCGCCACGGCTAATTGAGTTAGTCATCATTTCACCTCCCGGGCAAAAAGTGCTTTAATCTGTTCGGCATCGGCCTGTTTGCGGGTGTCGAAATTCGTCAGACGGTTCAGATAATCGTCGTAGTTATCGGTGCGATGTTTCGCCGGTACGCCTTTGGCGATGGCCTCGTTCATCGCGGCTTTCACCGCGTTCACGCCGTCGCCGACGAGCGCGTCCACCAGCCCGCTTTCATAGCGCACTTCGCCGCCGGTCATGCTCCAGATAAACGGACGGTCGCGGGAGTCATACTCTTCAATGCCCGCTTCCTGCTCAATAACCTGCGGGCCGTTGAGGCCAAGACGCGCTTCGCGGGTCACAATCAGATAGCTGCACAGCGCCGCGGCGATAGACATCCCGCCGAAGCAGCCTACGGTCCCGGCGACAATCCCGACGACCGGGGTATAGCGACGCAGGTCAACGATCGCGGCGTGGATATCGGCAATCGCCGCCAGGCCAAGGTTGGCTTCCTGCAAACGTACGCCACCGGTTTCGAGGCACAGTACCGCCTGAGTCGGAATGCCGTTGCGGTTATCTTCCGCCGCCAGCTCCAGCGCCGCCGCCATTTTGGCGCCGGACACTTCGCCCATGCTGCCGCCCTGGAAGGTGCCTTCAATCGCCACCACCACCGCAGGCTGGCCGTTGATGGTCCCTTTCGCGACCACCATGCCGTCATCAGCCTGAGGAACAATCCCCTGTGGCCCAAGCCATGGAGAAATAATGCCTTCGAACGGATCCAGCAGTTCGCGGTAGCTGCCGTCGTCGAGCAGCGCCTGTGCACGCTGGCGCGCTTTTAGTTCGATAAAGCTGCTGTCATCACGCATGATTCACCCCTTCAAAGACCTGTTCGATACGAATGCGTGCCACGCCCGGCGTCGCGCCGAAGTCGTGGATGGTCAGCTTACCTGCGGGCAGGCTGCTGACGGTTTGCAGGCGGTTGAACAACGCCTCCCAGCGCCCGCGGCTGTTGTCGACGGAGGTGGTGATATCAATGGTTAAGGTCTGGCCCGGTTCGGCGGTGAAAAGCACCTCCATATCCCCGGAACCGACTACCCCTGCCAGCGCCCTGCCGCTTACTTCGCGGCTGGCGGGCACGGTCAATGTGATTTTTTCCATAACATCCTCTTAATGCTTTGAATAGGGCGTTTCGACGCGGTCAAGAAACAGCGTGGCGGCAAGCAGGTCTGCGGCTCCGCCCGGCGAGGCGTTAAGCGCCAGCATCTGACGGTCTAACCGCGCCAGCGCCTGCTGCCCGGCGAGCGTTGCGCATCCTCCGGCGTTCAGCACTGCACGGGCGCCGTTCTGCATGGCGTCCAGCCCCTCCATGCCGGCGCGCGACAGCACGCAGGTGTCGGTGAGCGAGGTCATGATCGCCATCAGCGCGTCGAGTCTGGCCTGCGTTTCGCTGCTGCCGTTGAGACGGCTGAGGCGAAGCTGCGGCAGCGCGCGCTGCATGATGTGCGGAAACGCCTGCTGAGCCTCTTCACGCGCACCCGGTACACGGTAGCGGTGCGTGACGCGTAACCCCTTGCTGAACACTTTCGGCGCCACGTCATCCGGCAGCTTCGCCAGCTGAGCGGCGGTGTTCGCGACGGTTTGCGCACGGGCATCGCCGCCCAGCATCGCCACCGCGCTCACCAGCAATCCCAGCGCCCAGATCGCGCCACGGTGCGTGTTCACGCCGTCGGTAGCGGCCATCATCTGCCGTTCACCTTCGCGACCCAGGCGGCCAACGGTTTGCCGGAGGGCAATATCCGCCGGACGCTGCCAGCTCTGCTGTGCCAGCGCCTGAAACGTGGGGGTCAGGCTGCGAGCGGAGCGCTCCATCAGCGCAAGCGATAAATCGTGGTGCGCGCCGTTCCCCCGGCTGTCCACCAGACCGGGTTTCGGGCTTAAACGTGCTTCGTCAATCAGACACTGCGTGGCGGTTCGCGCCAGCCATTCGGCACCGCCTTCAACCTGGATCTGGGGCAGAAGTTTCATTACCAGCTCCGGAATTTCGCAGGTGGGTTATACAGACCACCGGACCACTCAACGAGGTCAGCCACGCTGCCCGCAGCCAGCAGAGAGCGAGTGGCATCGGTACGACGAATGCCCATATCTTCCGGATACACAACCTTGCCGCTCTGGCGCAGTTCCGCCACGCGTTTGGCGTCAACGCCCAGACCGATATCGGTGATACCCGCCACGGCGGCGACCATGGCGCGACGCTCTTCCAGATCTTTCGCCCGGTAGAGGTAAGCAATCCCCTCTTCCGTCAGCACGTGGGTGACGTCATCGCCATAAATCATGACCGGTGCCAGCGGCATACCGGAGGCTTTCGCGACGTCAACAGCGTCGAGTTTTTCCACGAAGGTTGGCTTCACGCCCGCCTGGAAGGTTTCCACCATCTGCACAACCAGCTTTTTACCGCGTTGCATCGGGTCAGGCTCGGTGATCATGTTCAGCCAGGCCGGTGTGGCGTGGCGACGACCGTGCGGATCGTGGCCCATGTTTGGCGCGCCGCCGAAGCCGGAAAGACGGCCGCGAGTCACGGTTGAGGAGTTAGCGTAACCATCAACCTGTAGCGTGGAGCCGATAAACATATCGACCGCGTACTGACCAGCCAGCTGACAGAAGGCGCGGTTAGAGCGCATGGAGCCGTCAGCACCGGTAAAGAACACGTCCGGACGGGCGCGGATGTACTCTTCCATCCCCAGCTCGCCGCCGAAGCAGTGGACGCTCTCCACCCAGCCGCTTTCGATGGCCGGGATCAGCGTTGGATGCGGGTTCAAAGTCCAGTGTTTACAGATTTTGCCTTTGAGTCCGAGCTGTTCGCCGTAAGTTGGCAGCAGCAGCTCGATCGCTGCGGTGTTAAAGCCAATCCCGTGGTTCAGGGACTGCACCTGGTGTTCGGCGTAGATGCCTTTAATCGCCATCATCGCCATCAGGATGTGTTCCTGTTTGATCAGGCGTGGGTCGCGGGTGAAAAGCGGTTCGATAAAGAACGGCTTATCGGCAACCACCACAAAATCAATCCACGAGCCCGGAATATCCACACGCGGAAGGTCGCACTCGTCATCCACCAGCTCGTTCACCTGCGCGATGACGATGCCGTCGTGGAACGCGGCGGCTTCCACCAGCGCCGGGGTATCTTCGGTACTCGCCCCGGTATAGAGGTTGCCTTTGCGGTCCGCTTTAAAACCGGCAATCAGCGCCACGTTTGGCGAAAGGTCGACGTATAAACGTGAGTAGAGTTCGATGTAGGTGTGAATCGCCCCGATTTCGAGCTGACCATCCTCCAGCAGCTGCGAAATGCGCAGGCTTTGCGTACCGGAGAAGGAGAAGTCCAGCTTGCGGGCGATGCCTTTCTCAAAGATGTCCAGATGTTCGCTGCGGCCCACGCTCGGCATGATCATATGCAGATCGTGCACGATTTGCGGGTTCACTTCCGCCAGTGAACGGGAAAGGAAATCCGCCTGCTTCTGGTTGTTGCCTTCCAGAACGACTTTGTCGCCTGGTGCGATCAGTTTTTCCAGCATGGCGACAAGATCGCCGGTTGGCAGTACCTTGCCCTGCACCGGTACGGACGCCAGACGACGCGCTTTCTCACTGCGTCGGGTGTTCCATTGCCGGGTGGGTGTTTGCCCAGATAACATTATTAACCTCCTGATTCAGCACATCATTCTGATTTGCTTAACGTTGAGTAAAGTGTGCGCTCTGGTGAGAAAGGCATCAATTAAGCGTAGAGGCAAATCATTAGCCTGAGAGTAATAATCAAGGTAAATATTTGTGATCGGGATCAGTTCATGTTTCGGAAAAACGGGCTAAACGGGGTACAATTCGGAAGGTATAGTTAATTTCTGACAAGAATCAGCATCGCCCTTATGACCCAAATCATTCCCTCAGACTTCGACATTGCAGCCGAAGAGAGCGCAGAGTTCGTGCCCATGCGCGGTGTGGCTAACCCTCACCTGCAAACCATGCTGCCGCGCCTGATCCGCCGCAAGGTACAGTTCACCCCGCACTGGCAACGCCTGGATTTGCCGGATGGCGACTTTTTGGATCTCGCCTGGAGCGAAGATCCGGATCGGGCCAGACATAAACCCCGTCTGGTAGTGTTTCACGGTCTGGAAGGCAGCCTGCACAGCCCTTACGCACACGGACTCATTGAGGCGGCGAAAGCCCGCGGCTGGCTTGGGGTGGTGATGCATTTTCGCGGATGCAGCGGCGAGCCTAATCGTCAGAAACGCATTTATCACTCGGGTGAAACCGAGGACGGCACCTGGTTCCTGCGCTGGCTAAGAGACAATTTCGGCGAGGCGCCAACGGCAGCGGTGGGGTATTCGCTGGGCGGCAATATGCTGGCCTGTCTGCTGGCGAAGGAGAGCGACGCCGTACCGCTGGATGCGGCGGTGATTGTCTCTGCGCCGTTTATGCTGGAGCAGTGCAGCTATCATATGGAAAAGGGCTTTTCGCGAGTGTACCAGCGCTACCTGCTCAACCTGCTGAAAGCCAACGCCGCGCGCAAGCTGAAGGCCTATCCGGATACGCTGCCTGTGACGCTGCAACAGCTCAAACGCGTGAAGCGCCTGCGCGAGTTTGATGATTTGATCACCTCGAAAATTCACGGTTTTGCCGATGCGATTGACTATTACCGTCAGTGCAGCGCCATGCCTTTACTGAATCAAATCACGAAACCCACGCTGATTATCCACGCCAAAGATGATCCGTTTATGGATCATCACTCGATCCCGGTGCCCGATCATCTGCCGGCCAACGTGGAGTATCAGCTCACCCAATTCGGGGGACACGTCGGTTTTGTCGGCGGCACGCTGCGTCGGCCAAAAATGTGGCTTGAGACGCGTATTCCCGACTGGTTAACGGCCTATCTGGACGGTAAAAAATGATTATTCCCTGGCAGGATCTCTCTCCCGACACGCTCGATAATCTGATTGAAAGCTTTGTCTTGCGCGAAGGCACCGATTATGGTGAACATGAACGTTCGCTTGAACAAAAGGTCAACGATGTTAAGCGCCAGCTTAAAAGCGGCGACGTGGTGCTGGTATGGTCCGAACTGCATGAGACGGTCAATATCATGCCCCGCAACGCGTTTCATGGCTGATCTTTACACTTTTCCAGTCAGGGAGTTGCTATGTCTGCCAGACATCCGGTTATTGCCGTTACGGGTTCGAGTGGGGCGGGAACCACTACCACCAGCCTCGCCTTCCGCAAGATCTTCGCCCAGCTTAACTTACGGGCGGCCGAGGTAGAAGGCGACAGCTTTCACCGCTACACGCGCCCGGAGATGGATATGGCCATCCGCAAGGCGCGCGATCTGGGTAAACACATCAGCTACTTCGGCCCGGAGGCCAATGACTTCGGCCTGCTGGAGCAAACCTTCCGTGAATACGGGCAAAGCGGTACCGGGCAGTCCCGCAAGTATCTCCACACCTACGATGAAGCCGTGCCCTGGAACCAGGTCCCCGGCACGTTCACGCCCTGGCAGCCGCTGCCGGAACCGACTGACGTGCTGTTTTACGAAGGATTGCACGGCGGCGTGGTGACGCCTCAGCACGACGTGGCGCGCCACGTGGATTTGCTGGTGGGGGTGGTGCCGATTGTTAACCTTGAGTGGATCCAGAAGCTGACGCGTGACATGAGCGAGCGCGGCCATTCGCGAGAGGCGGTCATGGACTCGGTGGTGCGCTCCATGGAAGATTACATCAACTTCCTGACGCCGCAGTTCTCCCGAACCCACATTAACTTCCAGCGCGTCCCCACCGTGGACACCTCCAACCCGTTCGCCGCAAAAAGCATCCCTTCCCTGGACGAGAGCTTTGTGGTGATCCACTTCCGCAACCTGGAAGGCATTGATTACCCCTGGCTGCTGGCGATGCTACAAGGTTCGTTTATTTCGCACATGAATACGTTAGTGGTGCCCGGGGGAAAAATGGGGCTGGCAATGGAACTTATCATGACACCGCTGGTGCAGCGGCTGATGGAAGGAAAGCAAATCGCGTGAACATGTTCCCTCTCCCCGTGGGAGAGGGTTAGGGTGAGGGCATCAACACGCACGATGCCCCAATAATTAAGCCTCTATCACTTCATACGAATGGGTGATGTTTACCGCTTTCTCCAGCATTAACGCCACAGAGCAGTATTTCTCCGCAGACAGGTCAACCGCACGCGAGACCGCCGCATCCTTCAGTTCTTTGCCGGTGACGATAAAGTGCAGATTAATATGCGTGAACAGGCGTGGCGCCTCTTCGCGACGTTCTGACGTCAGCTTCACTTCACAATCGGTCACGCCATGACGGCCTTTTTGCAGGATCGACACCACGTCGATCGCGCTGCATCCGCCCGCCGCCATCAGCACCATCTCCATCGGGCTTGGCGCTTTATCGCCGGAGTTGCCATCCATCAAAACCTGATGCCCGGAAGCAGACTCGCCCAGGAACGTTAACCCTTCAACCCATTTCACACGCGCTTGCATATTCACTCACTCCAACGTTGCATTTTTTATGACAGATTACGTGTACGTTACATTTCTCGCAACGGAAGGCGACCTGCGTCATGCTGAAGCGAGACACCAGGAGACACGCGGCGAAAGCTATGCTAAAACACTCTGGATGCTACAGTAATACATTGACGTTACACATGTATGCAGAGGACATCAAACTTTACTGGCTGCGAAACGTTACGACAGCCGACTTCCCAGGTATGGGTAAGAATTCGATTGCAACCCCAGAGTCCGGATGCATCTTATGACTCTGGTGACAGCTTATAACAGAGGATAACAGCGCATGGTGCTTGGCAAACCGCAAACAGACCCGACTCTCGAATGGTTCTTGTCTCATTGCCACATTCATAAGTACCCATCAAAGAGCACGCTGATTCACCAGGGTGAAAAAGCGGAAACGTTGTATTACATCGTTAAAGGCTCGGTGGCCGTGCTGATCAAAGATGAAGAAGGGAAAGAGATGATCCTTTCTTATCTGAACCAGGGCGATTTTATCGGTGAACTGGGCCTGTTTGAAGAAGGCCAGGAACGTAGCGCCTGGGTTCGTGCAAAAACAGCATGTGAAGTGGCTGAAATTTCTTATAAGAAATTCCGTCAGCTGATTCAGGTCAACCCTGACATCCTGATGCGTCTCTCTTCCCAGATGGCACGCCGTCTGCAAGTGACCTCTGAGAAGGTAGGTAACCTCGCCTTCCTGGACGTAACCGGTCGTATCGCGCAGACGCTGCTGAACCTGGCGAAACAACCAGACGCCATGACTCACCCTGACGGTATGCAAATTAAAATTACCCGCCAGGAAATCGGTCAGATCGTCGGCTGCTCCCGTGAAACAGTGGGCCGTATCCTGAAGATGCTGGAAGATCAGAACCTGATCTCCGCCCACGGTAAAACCATCGTGGTTTACGGGACCCGTTAATTCCGGTCAAACGGCGTGCCGCCGCAGGGTGGCACGCCGTTTTTGTCTCTACTCCTCATGTGGCGCAGGCTGATCTATCACCCGGAAGTTAACTACGCACTGCGACAAACGCTGGTGTTGTGTCTTCCCGTGGCCGTGGGCCTGATCCTCGGACATCTTCAGCAAGGCCTGCTGTTTTCCCTCGTGCCCGCCTGCTGCAACATTGCCGGTCTGGATACGCCCCATAAACGCTTTTTTAAACGTCTGATTATTGGCGGCTGCCTGTTTGCCGGCTGTAGCCTTGCCGTACAGCTCTTACTGGCCCGCGACATTCCTCTGCCTCTGATCCTGACCGTGCTGGCGATGACGCTCGGCGTCACCGCCGAAATCAGCTCGCTACACGCCCGCCTGCTTCCCGCGTCGCTGATTGCCGCCATCTTCACCTTAAGCCTTGCAGGCAACATGCCGGTGTGGGAGCCATTGCTGATCTACGCCCTCGGCACGCTGTGGTACGGGCTGTTTAACTGGTTCTGGTTCTGGCTGTGGCGGGAACAGCCGCTGCGCGAATCCCTGAGCCTGCTCTACGTGCAGCTTGCTGAATACTGCGAAGCAAAATACACCCTGCTCACTCAACATACCGACCCGGAAAAATCCCTGCCGCCGCTACTGGCGCGCCAGCAAAAAGTGGTGGATCTGATCAGCCAGTGCTATCAGCAGCTGCACATGCTTGCCGCCAACAAAAATCATGAATACAAGCGGCTGCTGCGAATCTTCCAGGTCGGGCTGGATTTGCAGGAGCATATCTCCGTCAGCCTTCATAATCCGGAAGAGGTGCAAAAGCTGGTGGAGCGCAGCCATGCAGAAGCGGTGATCCGCTGGAACGCGCAGACCGTCGCGGCCCGCCTGCGGGTGCTGGCTGACGATATCCTCTATCACCGCTACCCGACGCGCTTTAACATGGACAAACAGCTCGGCGCGCTGGAAAAGATTTCGCGTCAGCACGCGGATAACCCGGTCGGGCAATTTGCTGCCTGGCATTTCAGCCGCATCGCCCGGGTGTTACGCACCCAGCGCCCGCTTTATGCCCGCGACCTGATGGCCGATAAGCAAAAACGGCTGCCGCTGCTGCCCGCGCTCAAAAGCTATCTTTCACTGAAATCTTCTGCCCTGCGCAATGCCGCACGGATCAGTGTGATGCTGAGCATCGCCAGCCTGATGGGAATGGCCCTGCACCTGCCGAAACCCTACTGGATCTTAATGACCGTACTGTTTGTTACCCAGAACGGCTATGGCGCCACGCGGGTCCGTATTCTGCATCGGGCGGGCGGCACGATGGCGGGGCTGATTATCGCGGGCATAACGCTGCACTTCCACGTGCCGGAGGGCTATACCCTGGCCGGTATGCTGGCAATCACGCTGGTGAGCTATCTGATTATCCGCAAAAACTACGGCTGGGCGATGGTGGGCTTTACGGTGACGGCGGTGTATACCCTTCAACTGCTCACGCTTAACGGGGAACAGTTTATTATTGCCCGTCTGGTCGATACGCTGATTGGCTGCCTGATCGCCTTTGGCGGCATGGTCTGGCTGTGGCCGCAGTGGCAAAGTGGATTACTGAGGCAGAACGCCCACGACGCGCTGGAAGCTGACCAGCAGGCCATTCGTCTGATACTGAGCGATGACCCACAGCCCTCTCCGCTGTCCTACGAGCGCATGAAGGTCAACCAGGCGCATAACGCCCTGTTCAACTCCCTTAACCAGGCCATGCAGGAGCCGGGCTTTAACGCGCACTATCTGGCTGACATGAAGCTGTGGGTCACGCACAGCCAGTTTATCGTCGAGCACATCAATGCCATGACGACGCTGGCGCGGGAGCACACGATGCTGACGCCGGATCTGGCGCAGCGCTATTTGCAGTCGTGTGAAATTGCGTTGCAGCGCTGTCAGCAGCGCCTGGAGTATGATGCACCGGGCGAGTCAGGGGATTCGAACATTCTGGAAGCGCCGGAGACGCTGACCCACGGGCCGATGAGCACCCTTGAGCAGCATTTACAGCGCGTTCTCGGCCACCTGAACACCATGCACACCATTTCGTCGGTGGCATGGCGTCAGCGCCCGCATCACGGGATTTGGTTAACGCGCCGGTTAAAACGAACCGCGTATTAGCCGCTGACGATCTTCGCGACCGCCGCGGCAAAACGGGTTAATCCGTCTTCGATGTCTTTGTCTTCCACCACAAGCGATGGCGCAAAGCGCATCACGTCCGGCCCGGCATTGAGCACCATGACGCCTTCATGCGCGGCGGCGTGCAGGAAATCGCGCGCGCGGCCTTTATACTGAGGCTTCAACTCGGCGCCAATCAGCAGCCCCATTCCGCGGATTTCGCTGAAGACATCAAACTGTTCGTCAATCTGCTGAAGATGTTTCACAAACAGATCGCGTTTCGCATTCACGCCATTCAGGACGTCCGGCGTATTAATGATATCGAACGCCGCACCCGCCACGGCACACGCCAGCGGATTACCGCCGTAGGTGGAGCCGTGTGAGCCCACATGAAATGCGGAAGCGATATCCTGGGTAGTGAGTACCGCACTGACCGGGAAACCGCCGCCGAGCGCTTTCGCGCTGGTCAGAATATCCGGCGTTACGCCGTAGTGCATATAAGCGAACAGATCCCCGGTACGCCCCATCCCACACTGCACTTCATCAAACACCAGCAACGCCTGGTGCTCGTCGCACAGTTCGCGCAGCCCTTGCAGAAATTCCGGGGTGGCCGCCGTGACGCCGCCTTCCCCCTGAATGGGCTCGACCACCACGGCACAGGTGTGATCGTCCATCACCGCTTTAACGGCGTGCAGATCGTTAAACGGCACGTGGATGATATCCGCAGGTTTCGGACCAAAGCCGTCGGAATACTTCGGCTGGCCGCCCACGGAAACGGTAAAGAACGAGCGACCGTGGAAGGCGTTATGGAAGGCGATGATTTTGGTTTTGTACGGACTATGACGCGTGGTTGCGTAGTAGCGCGCCAGCTTAAAGGCGGTTTCGTTGGCTTCGGTGCCGGAGTTCATAAACAGCACGCGTTCTGCGAAGGTGGCATCGATGATCTTACGCCCCAGACGCAGCGCCGGTTCGTTGGTGAACACGTTGCTGGTGTGCCACAGCGTTTCGCCCTGCGTTTTCAGCGCGTCCACCAGCGCAGGATGGCAATGGCCCAGTGCCGTCACCGCAATACCGCCTGCGAAATCAACATACTCGTTGCCCTGCTGATCCCAGACGCGGCTACCTCTCCCTTTCACCGGGATAAACTCAGCCGGTGCATAAATCGGCAGGATCACTTCATCGAATGTCGCGCGGGTAATTGCTGGTTGTTCAGTTGCCATGTCATGACCATCCATTTTTATGTCACAGTTATTGTGAAAATATAATCACAAAATATGCATAAAAAATCACAGCAAGGCAACCGATATTCAGCGATTAAGGAAATTAGCCAGTAGCGCGTGCCCCTGTTCGCTGAGAATGCTTTCCGGGTGGAACTGCACACCTTCCAGATCGTACTCGCGGTGGCGAATGCCCATGATCTCCTGCGTCTCGCTCCAGGCGGTAACCTCAAAGCAGGCCGGCAGGGTCGGCGGATCAATAATCAGAGAATGGTAGCGCGTCACGGTTAACGGATTGTTTAGCCCCAGGAATGCGCCGGTACCGGTGTGTGTGATCGGTGAGGTTTTGCCATGCATGACTTTCGCGGCACGGACAATGGTGGCGCCAAAGACCTGCGCAATGGCCTGGTGACCCAGGCAGACGCCCAGAATCGGCAGTTTGCCCGCATAGTGTTGGATTACCGCCAGCGAGATGCCGGACTCCGACGGGGTACACGGCCCGGGCGAAATCACGATTTTCTGAGGTGCCAGCGCGTCAATGTCATCCAGCGCGATCTCATCGTTACGGCGGACAACCACCTCTGCCCCCAGCTCGCAAAAATACTGGTAGAGGTTCCAGGTAAAGGAATCATAGTTATCAATCAGCAGAATCATGACGGCTCCTGAAAAAATGGCCGCCCTATTTTACGCAGATTCCCGCGCTTCGCTCACAACTTTGGCGAAGATGACGTTCAGGGCGGTCAAATCCCCCATCGCCCCGCTCTGGTTGGCGGCAGCCCAGTCGTCCGGGTCGATCCCCTGCCAGTTCAGCACGTAGCCCGCATGAATAGCCAGTTGTTCAAAGAAGATCCGCTGGGCCACGCCATTACCGCTCATAAACGGATGTAGCATGTTGATTTCACAGTAGTAATGACTGATTCTGTCTGTAAACTCTTCTTTCTGAAGGCCTACCAGATATTTATCACTTTCCAGCGAAGCCATCAGCTCATTACCCACTTTCTCGATGTACTCGAAATGGCAAAAAGGAATGTCGCCCTTGGAAATATCGGCGGTGCGCAGCTCGCCCGCGCTTTTCATTTCGTTGCGGAATAAATGGCGGTGAATAAGACACAGATGGGGTAAACCCGGTGCGGAAGGCCCCAGTTCCAGCGTCTCGATATCGGGTTCAGCGGGCCCCTTACCTTTTTCAAGGAGGCAGCTGGCCTGAAAATTGACACTACGTTGTTGCTCCCAGAGACGGGATTTTTGCTTGTCGGTGAGTTTTTTCACTACGCCTCCCTGAATAGTCCGTTTGCCACAAGTATAAGCAGCAAAACGCGCTTTCGCAGGGAGGGCGGAAAGACACGGGCAGGATATGCCCGTGTGGACGAACGATTACGGCAGCACTTTCGCGGAGAGAATGACGACAGGCTTAGTCGGCACATTCTGGTATGGACCGACATCGTGAGTCTGAACCTGAGAGATCTTATCCGCCACGTCCATGCCTTTCACCACTTTGCCAAACACCGCGTAGCCAAAGTCGCGCTGACCGTGGTCCAGGAAGGCGTTATCAGCCACGTTGAGGAAGAACTGGCTGGTGGCGCTGTCTTTGTCCGCCGTACGCGCCATGGAGATGGTGCCGCGCTTGTTCAACAGGCCGTTGTCAGCTTCATTTTTGATGGGCGGGTTGGGCTGTTTCTGCTGCATCTGCTCGTTAAAACCGCCACCCTGAATCATAAAGCCCGGGATCACGCGGTGGAACGTGGTGTTGTTATAAAAACCACTGTTCACGTAGTCGAGGAAGTTTTTCACCGAAACAGGGGCTTTCTGGCTATTCAGCTCCAGCTCAATATTCCCCGCAGAGGTAGTCAGCAGGACGTGAGGGTCTCCTTTGGCTGCCAGCGCAGCAGGGGAAACGGCAGAAAGAGCAAACACAGCTGCAACAGCCGCCAGTGTTGATTTGAGCATGAGAATTCCTTAACAAAGCGCAGTATAAAAAGCGAATGGCTTGATTCTAAAGAGCAGTATGAACCCAGACCAGTCTTTTACCTAATTTTACCAAATTGAAACAATTATTACCGCGCAAACGATTGTTCACCCTGCAACGTAATGTGATCTGCATCACGTTAAAACCTGCAATTGTGCTCAAAATTTTCTGAAAAGATTTAATTAGATCACTTTCGCGACTAAAATCTGCCCGCTCAAACGCAGTCATTGCGTTTTTCTTTACTTTTAACAGGCCAGACATGACTAACAGCAATCGCATCAAGCTCACATGGATCAGCTTCTTCTCTTACGCCCTGACCGGCGCGTTGGTGATCGTCACCGGGATGGTGATGGGAAATATCGCAGACTACTTCCAGCTGCCCGTTTCCAGCATGAGTAACACCTTCACCTTCCTGAACGCGGGGATCCTGATCTCTATTTTCCTTAATGCATGGCTGATGGAAATCGTGCCGCTGAAAACGCAGCTGCGTTTTGGCTTCGTGCTGATGGTTGCCGCCGTGGCGGGCCTGATGTTGAGCCACAGCATCGCCCTCTTCTCTGCCGCCATGTTCGTACTGGGCCTGGTGAGCGGGATCACCATGTCGATCGGTACGTTTCTGATTACGCACATGTATGAAGGCCGCCAGCGCGGCGCGCGTCTGCTGTTCACCGACTCCTTCTTCAGCATGGCCGGGATGATTTTCCCGATGGTCGCCGCGTATCTTCTGGCGCGCAGCATTGAGTGGTACTGGGTATATGCCTGCATTGGTCTGGTCTATGTCGCGATCTTTATTCTCACCTTCGGCTGCGAGTTCCCGGTGCTGGGCAAAAAAGCGCAGACTACATCCGAGCCGGTTGCGAAAGAAAAATGGGGTATCGGCGTACTGTTCCTCTCCATCGCCGCGCTGTGTTACATCCTCGGCCAGCTGGGCTTTATCTCCTGGGTTCCTGAGTATGCGAAAGGTCTGGGCATGAGCCTGAACGACGCGGGTAAACTGGTGAGCGATTTCTGGATGTCTTACATGTTCGGCATGTGGGCGTTTAGCTTTATCCTGCGCTTCTTCGACCTGCAACGGATCCTGACCGTTCTGGCGGGTCTGGCGACCGTGCTGATGTATCTGTTCATCAACGGTTCCCCGGAGCATATGCCGTGGTTCATCCTGACCCTGGGCTTCTTCTCCAGCGCGATTTATACCTCGATCATCACCCTTGGCTCTCTTCAGACCAAAGTGGCATCGCCAAAGCTGGTGAACTTCGTGCTGACCTGCGGCACCATCGGCACCATGCTGACCTTCGTGGTCACGGGCCCGATTGTTGCGCACAGCGGCCCGCTGGCGGCGCTGCATACCGCTAACGGTCTGTACGCCGTAGTGTTTATCATGTGCTTCGTGCTGGGCTTTGTGACCCGTCACCGTCAACACAACCCGGCAACAGCTACCCACTAATCGCCGTAACCCCTTTGCGTACTGCAAAGGGGTTTCCCCTGTGCTCACCCGCCCTGCCCGCCGATGGGTAAAAACCCCATTAATTTTGTGCGAAAAACGAACAAGCACAAAAATCAAACAATATCCGTCACTTATAAAAATCCTGACAAATCATAGATATACCCCCTAAGGGGTAGGTGAAGGCGTATTTGATTTGCATCAATAAGTGCCCCTGCTGAATCGTTAAGGTAAGCAGTAATAGAAAAGAAATCGAGGCAAAAATGAGCAAAGTCAGACTCGCTATCATCGGTAACGGCATGGTCGGCCACCGCTTTATTGAGGATCTTCTCGATAAAGCCGATGCTGAGCAGTTCGATATTACCGTGTTCTGTGAAGAACCCCGCAAGGCGTACGACCGTGTGCACTTGTCTTCTTACTTCTCTCACCATACCGCCGAAGAGCTCTCTCTGGTGCGTGAAGGGTTCTACGAGAAGCATGGCGTAAAAGTGCTGGTGGGCGAACGCGCTATCACCATCAACCGTCAGGAGAAAGTAATCCACTCCAGCGCCGGACGTACGGTTTTTTACGATAAGCTGATCATGGCGACGGGCTCGTATCCGTGGATCCCGCCTATTAAAGGGTCGGAAACCCAGGATTGTTTCGTTTACCGTACCATTGAAGACCTCAACGCCATCGAATCCTGCGCACGTCGAAGCAAACGCGGCGCGGTTGTCGGCGGTGGTCTGCTGGGTCTGGAAGCGGCAGGCGCGCTGAAAAACCTCGGCGTTGAAACCCACGTTATCGAATTTGCCCCGATGCTGATGGCCGAACAGCTCGACCACATGGGTGGCGATCAGCTGCGCCGTAAGATCGAAAGCATGGGCGTGAAAGTTCACACCAGCAAAAACACCAAAGAGATCGTTCAGGAAGGGACTGAAGCACGCAAAACCATGCGCTTTGCCGACGGCAGCGAGCTGGAAGTGGACTTCATCGTCTTCTCCACCGGTATCCGCCCGCGCGACAAGCTGGCAACGCAATGCGGTCTGGCCGTCGCGCAGCGCGGTGGGATCATGATTAACGACACCTGCCAGACCTCCGACCCGGATATTTACGCCATCGGCGAATGCGCCAGCTGGAACAACCGCGTATTCGGCCTGGTCGCGCCTGGGTACAAAATGGCGCAGGTCGCCGTGGATCATATCCTGGGCAGCGAAAACGCCTTCACCGGCGCAGACATGAGCGCCAAGCTGAAGCTGCTGGGCGTGGACGTGGGCGGTATTGGCGATGCGCATGGTCGCACCCCGAACTCCCGCAGCTATGTTTATCTGGACGAAAGCAAAGAAGTCTACAAACGTCTTATCGTCAGCCAGGACAACAAAACCCTGCTCGGGGCGGTGCTGGTGGGCGACACCAGCGACTTCGGCAACCTGCTCCAGCTGGTATTGAACGCCATTGAGCTGCCGGAAAACCCGGACGCGCTGATCCTCCCGGCGCACGCCTCCAGCGGTAAGCCGTCCATCGGTGTGGATAAACTGCCGGACAGCGCGCAAATCTGTTCCTGCTTCGACGTCACCAAAGGCATGCTGATCTCCGCCATTAACAAAGGCTGCCACACCGTTGCGGCGCTGAAGGCGGAAACCAAAGCCGGGACCGGCTGCGGCGGCTGTATCCCGCTGGTCACCCAGGTGCTGAACGCCGAGCTGGCAAAACAGGGCATTGAAGTGAACAACAACCTGTGCGAGCACTTCGCTTACTCTCGCCAGGAGCTGTACCACCTGATCCGCGTGGAAGGCATTAAGTCCTTTGACGAACTGCTGGAGAAACACGGCCAGGGCTATGGCTGTGAAGTATGTAAGCCTACTGTTGGTTCGCTACTTGCGTCCTGCTGGAACGAATATGTGCTCAAACCAGAACACACTCCGCTTCAGGACACCAACGATAACTTCCTGGCCAATATTCAGAAAGACGGGACTTACTCGGTGATCCCGCGTTCTGCCGGGGGGGAAATCACCCCTGAAGGGCTGGTCGCCGTGGGCCGTATCGCCCGTGAGTTTAACCTGTACACCAAAATCACCGGTTCCCAGCGTATCGGCCTGTTCGGCGCGCAGAAAGATGACCTGCCGGAAATCTGGCGTCAGCTGATTGAAGCGGGCTTTGAAACCGGTCACGCGTACGCCAAGGCGCTGCGCATGGCGAAAACCTGCGTGGGCAGCACCTGGTGCCGCTACGGCGTGGGCGACAGCGTGGGCTTCGGCGTAGAGCTGGAAAACCGCTACAAAGGCATCCGTACGCCGCACAAAATGAAGTTCGGCGTCTCAGGGTGTACCCGCGAATGTGCGGAAGCGCAGGGTAAAGACGTGGGTATTATTGCCACCGAGAAAGGCTGGAACCTGTACGTGTGCGGCAACGGCGGGATGAAACCGCGCCACGCGGACCTGCTGGCGGCGGATCTCGATCGCGACACGCTGATTCAGTATCTCGACCGCTTCATGATGTTCTACATCCGTACCGCCGATAAGCTGACCCGTACCGCCTCCTGGCTCGATAACCTCGAAGGCGGCATCGACTACCTGAAGTCGGTCATTATCGACGACAAGCTGGGCCTGAATGAACAGCTGGAATCCGAGATGACTCGACTGCGCGAGGCGGTGATCTGCGAGTGGACCGAAACCGTGAACACGCCAGCGGCGCAGACGCGCTTCAAACACTTTATCAACAGCACCCAGCGCGACCCGAACGTGCAGGTGGTGCCGGAGCGTGAACAGCATCGTCCAGCGACCCCGTATGAACGTATTCCGGTGATGCTGGTGGAGGAAAACGCATGAGCCAGTGGGTAAACATCTGCAATATTAACGACATTCTGCCAGCAACCGGCGTCTGTGCCCTGCTGGGCAACGAGCAGGTGGCGATTTTCCGTCCTCGCCACGATGAACAGGTCTATGCCATCAGCAATATCGACCCGTTCTTCGAGGCCAGCGTGCTCTCCCGCGGTCTGATTGCGGAGCACCAGGGCGAACTGTGGGTTGCCAGCCCGCTGAAAAAGCAGCGCTTCCGCTTAACCGACGGGCGCTGCATGGAAGATGAAAGCTTCTCGGTCAAACACTACGACGTCCGCGTGAAGGACGGCGAGGTGCAGCTGAAAGGGTAACCCCTCGCCTTTTCAATAGGAAAGGCTTATGACCCCTTATGGGTAACGGCAGGAAAAACCGTATGTTCTGTACGATTCCTGCTGTTATCCTGACGTCAATTCTTCCCCCGCCATGAATGCTGTGAGGTAACGTCGTGGATCACCTGCCGATTTTTTGTCAATTACGCAACCGCGACTGCCTGCTCGTGGGCGGCGGCGATGTGGCTGAACGCAAGGCGCGCCTGCTGTTAGAGGCGGGCGCCCGACTGACCGTTAACGCCCTCACCTTCGCCCCACAGTTTGACGTCTGGGCGCAGGAAGGGATGCTCACCCAGGTGCAGGGCGAATTTGATGAATCCCTGCTGGATACCTGCTGGCTGACCATCGCCGCAACGGATAACGATGACGTTAACCAGCGCGTCAGCGACGCCTGCGAAGCGCGCCGCATCTTCTGTAACGTGGTGGATGCGCCGAAAGAGGCGAGCTTTATCATGCCGTCGATTATCGACCGTTCACCGCTGATGATTGCGGTGTCGTCCGGTGGCCGCTCGCCCGTTCTTGCCCGTCTGCTGCGGGAAAAACTGGAAGCCGTGCTGCCGCAGCATCTTGGCCAGATTGCCCAATACGCCGGGCAGCTGCGTTCCCGCGTGAAGCAAACCTTCGCAACCGTGGGCGAACGCCGTCGCTTCTGGGAGAAGTTCTTTGTCAACGACAGGCTGGCGCAGTCGCTGGCCAATCAGGACACCAAAGCCGTTGAAGAGACGACCGAACAGCTCCTGAGCGAGCCGCTGGACCATCGCGGTGAAGTGGTACTGGTGGGCGCAGGTCCCGGCGATGCGGGCCTGCTGACGCTGAAGGGTCTCCAGCAGATCCAGCAGGCGGACATCGTGGTGTATGACCGTCTGGTCTCTGATGACATCATGAATCTGGTACGCCGCGATGCTGACCGCGTGTTCGTCGGCAAACGGGCAGGTTATCACTGCGTACCGCAGGAGGAGATCAACCAGATCCTGCTGCGGGAAGCGCAGAAAGGAAAGCGTGTGGTGCGTCTGAAAGGGGGCGATCCCTTTATCTTTGGTCGCGGCGGCGAGGAGCTGGAAACTCTCTGCAACGCGGGCATTCCATTCTCCGTGGTGCCGGGTATTACGGCGGCATCCGGCTGTTCTGCCTATTCCGGCATTCCGTTAACCCATCGCGACTATGCCCAGAGCGTGCGCCTGGTGACGGGCCACCTGAAAACCGGCAGCGAGCTGGACTGGCATAATCTGGCCGCTGAAAAGCAGACGCTGGTCTTCTACATGGGGCTAAATCAGGCAGCCACGATTCAGGCGAAACTGCTGGAGCACGGCATGGAAGCAGATATGCCGGTCGCACTGGTGGAAAACGGCACCGCCATTACGCAGCGCGTGGTCGATGGCGTGCTGACGCAGCTGGGTGAGCTGGCGCAGCAGGTTGAAAGCCCGGCGCTGATCGTGGTGGGCCGCGTGGTAGCACTGCGTGAAAAACTGAACTGGTTCTCCAGCCACTAACGCACAATCTCTCTCCCGGGAGTAGTCTTGAAGCGGACTACTCCCTTCTTACCTCAATCGATAACATACCGCCCGCATAATGGAACTTTTCCATTTATTCCCTCGTGTTACATCCAATTTTAGATTTTTAGACAAG
This sequence comes from Enterobacter cloacae complex sp. SHL022, assembly GCF_049237785.1. NCBI lineage: Bacteria > Pseudomonadati > Pseudomonadota > Gammaproteobacteria > Enterobacterales > Enterobacteriaceae > Enterobacter > Enterobacter cloacae complex sp. SHL022. The sequence goes on from NZ_JBMKJH010000009.1 coordinate 35,906, forward strand.
GAATGCGTATGTTCAAACTGGCTAAAGCTGCCGTTCTGGTCGGCCTGTTATCAACTCTGACGGCCTGCACCGGTCACGTTCAAAATACTAAAAATAATTGCAGCTATGATTACCTGCTGCATCCGGCGATCTCCATTTCGAAGATCATTGGCGGTTGCGGCCCGGCGGCACAGCAGTAAGCGTTTTTCAGGCGTAAAAAAACCGGGAATTTCCCGGTTTTTTTATTGAGTCCGTATTTGTCGGGTGGCGGCTTAAGGTTTCGCCACAAACCCAATCGCCTCGTACACCGCTTTCAGGGTTTCCGACGCGCGCGCGCTGGCTTTTTCTGCGCCCTCTTTCATCACTTTTTGCAGGAAAGCTTCGTCGTTACGGTAACGGTGATAGCGCTCCTGCAACTCGGTCAGCATGCCGGAAACGGCGTCTGCCACTTCGCCTTTCAGGTGGCCGTACATCTTGCCTTCAAAGTGTTTTTCCAGCTCAGGGATGCTCTGTCCGGTCACACCGGAGAGAATGTCCAGCAGGTTGGATACGCCCGCTTTGTTCTGCACGTCGTAGCGCACCACTGGCGGCTCATCGGAGTCGGTCACCGCACGCTTGAGCTTTTTCACCACCGATTTCGGATCTTCCAGCAGGCCGATAACGTTGTTGCGGTTATCGTCAGACTTGGACATCTTTTTGGTCGGCTCCAGCAGGGACATCACGCGCGCGCCGGATTTCGGAATAAACGGCTCAGGCACTTTGAACACGTCGCCGTAAAGCGCATTGAAGCGCTGGGCAATATCGCGGCTCAGCTCCAGGTGCTGCTTCTGGTCTTCACCCACCGGCACCTGGTTGGTCTGGTACAGCAGAATGTCGGCCGCCATCAGCACCGGATAGTCAAACAGACCGGCGTTGATGTTCTCAGAGTAGCGCGCAGACTTATCCTTGAACTGGGTCATGCGGCTCAGCTCGCCGAAATAGGTGTAGCAGTTCAGCGCCCAGCCCAGCTGCGCGTGCTCTGGTACGTGAGACTGAACGAAAATGGTGCTCTTCTCGGGATCGATACCGCACGCCAGGTACAGCGCCAGCGTATCGAGCGTTGCTTTGCGAAGCTTCTCTGGATCCTGACGCGCGGTGATAGCATGCAAATCCACGATGCAGTAAATGCAGTGGTAGTCATCCTGCATGCTCACCCACTGACGTAACGCACCCATGTAGTTACCAATGGTCAGTTCACCTGAAGGCTGTGCGCCACTAAAAACGATGGGCTTAGTCATTATTCAATTCCTGATGTTCACTGTGCGAGAGCCCGAGTGCGGGCAACAAATCTTTGAAGTGGTCGAACACAACGTCCGGCTCACTCAGCGTAATGGCTTCACCGTAGTTGTAGCCGTAGGTCAACCCAACCGACGGGCAACCTGCCGCTCTGGCAGCCAGAATATCATTGCGGGAATCCCCGACAAAGAGCAGCTCCGCAGGTGCTAAGGATAATTTTCCTGCCACCAGCAATAGCGGTTCCGGATGCGGCTTTTTATTCTGTACGTCATCGCCGCCCACAATCACGGAGAAGTATTTCGCGATATCCAGCGCTTCCAGCAGAGGCGCAACGAACGGTGTCGGCTTGTTAGTTACCAGCCCCAGCGGGATGCCTTTAGCATATAGCGCGCTCAGCGTTTCAGCGACATCCGGGAACAGGAAGCTGCCCTCTTCGACGGTCTCTTCGTAGAAACGGTCGAACAGTTTGCGCAGAATACGCTGCTGCTCATCCTGGGGAATATCCGCGTGGTCAACACTCGGTTTACCTTGCGCGGAACGCTGAGAGGCACGCTCCTGACGAGCCCAGGTCAGCGCGCGCTCCATCAGCACGTCTGCACCGTTACCAATCCACGTCACGACGCGCTCTTCGCCTGCAACGGGGAGTTCAAGGGCATACAGCGCCTGATCGACGGCGCTGGTTAATCCTGGCGCGCTGTCGACCAGCGTGCCGTCGAGGTCAAATGCTACACCCCGAATAGCCTGCAATTTATCCATGACTTACCTTCGCCAGTTCACGGCGCATTTCATCAATGACTTTTTTGTAATCCGGTTGATCGAAGATGGCGGAGCCTGCGACGAACATATCCGCCCCTGCCGCCGCAATCTCACCGATGTTATTGACCTTCACGCCGCCGTCCACTTCCAGACGAATATCATAGCCAGACTCATCGATACGGCGGCGCACTTCACGCAGTTTGTCGAGGGTCTGAGGGATAAATGACTGACCACCAAAGCCCGGGTTGACGGACATCAGCAGGATCACGTCCAGCTTGTCCATCACGTAGTCGAGATAGCTCAGCGGGGTCGCCGGGTTAAAGACCAGCCCCGCCTTACAGCCGTTCTCTTTGATCAGCTGTAGCGTGCGGTCAACGTGTTCGGAGGCTTCCGGGTGGAAAGTGATGATGCTGGCACCCGCCGCGGCGAAATCGGGTACGATGCGGTCAACCGGTTTCACCATCAGATGCACGTCAATGGGCGCGGTGATCCCGTAGTTACGCAGCGCTTTAAGCACCATCGGACCGATGGTCAGGTTGGGAACGTAGTGGTTATCCATAACGTCGAAATGGACGACATCCGCGCCAGCCGCGAGAGCTTTGGCAGTGTCTTCACCCAGGCGGGCAAAATCGGCCGACAGAATTGAGGGGGCAATCAAAAACTGTTTCATCCGCATCTCCTTGAAATGTGTTTACCGGCGGGCAAAGGCTCAGGGTCGATAAAGCGCCAGAAGTTCGTCCACCTTTTTACGTGTGCCGCCGTTGCTGCTAATGCTACGCCGCACTTTTACCTGAAAATGCTTCGCGGCTTTGTACCATTCGCGCGTATCAGGCGTGTCGTGATTCGAAATTAACACCGGAATTCTTTTGCTGACCAGCTTTTCCGCCATCTCAGCCAGACGAGCCTGCTCGGCCGGGCTGAAGCTATTGGTGTGGTAGGCGGTGAAATTTGCCGTGGCAGACAGCGGCGCGTAAGGCGGGTCGCAGTAGACCACCGAGTTTACGCCCGCCAGCTCCATGCACTCTTCATATGAGAGACAGTAGAACTCGGCATTCTGTGCTTTTTCAGCAAAGTGATACAGCTCGTCCTGCGGGAAATAGGGACGCTTATAGCGGCCAAACGGCACGTTAAACTCGCCACGCAGATTATACCGGCACAGACCGTTGTAGCCATGGCGGTTGAGATAAAGAAACAACAGCGCGCGACGGAACGGATCCTGGCTTTGATTAAACTCAGCGCGGAACTGATAGTAGACGTCCGGGTTGTTGTTCTCTGGCGTAAACAGCTTCCGTGCCTCTTCCACATACTCATCGGTACGCAGTTTGACGATGTTATAGAGGCTAATAAGGTCGCTGTTGATATCCGCCAGGATATAACGAGAAAAATCGGTATTCAGGAACACCGATCCAGCACCCACGAAGGGCTCGATAAGACACTCGCCTTTCGGCAGGTGCTTTTTAATATCGTCGAGCAGGGGGTATTTCCCCCCTGCCCATTTCAGAAAAGCGCGATTTTTTTTCATGCTGACTAACTGATTACACCTTCTCCGGCTGTGGAGAAAGCTCCGACAGCATCCTGCGCTTTAAACATTACTTCAGATCGGCCTGCACCTGATGAATCGGCTTCGCCCACGGGTTTTTCGCCTGCACGTCGGCTGGCAGCGTGGAAACGGCACGTTTTGCTTCATCTTTGGAAGCATAAATACCACTCACCAGCACATACCACGGTTGACCGTTACGGGTCGTCTGATAAACCACGTAGTTTTTCAGATTCGATTTCTTCGCCCAGGCGTTGAGGTTGTCATAGTTAGACGAACTGCTCAGCTGAAGGGTGTAGTTGCTGGAAGAGGCCGACTGCAAAGAACCCACGTTGCCCGTCGTTTTACCTGGCGAAGCGCCCGTTTTGGCTGCGGGAGCCGCAGGTGTTGTTGCAGCAGGTGTTGTTGCAGCAGGTGCGGTTGTGGTCGCCGTTGCTTTCGGTGCAGCGGTTGCCGCAGGCGTTGGCGCTTTAACCGGCTGGCTCACCGCAGGTTTTGTCTGCGCTGGCGCTTTCGTTTCTGGCGCTTTTGCCACGGTCTGTGGTTTCGTCTCACGCTTCGGCTCAATCACAGCCTGCTTACGCTCCTGGCGTGGTGCAGTCTGCGTCTGGCGCGGTTTGGTTTCCGTTGCCGCCGTCTGCTGCTGGGCATTGCTGCCATGAACTGGCGCAACGGTGGCTGGTTCAGTTGGCAGCGTGGAGTTCACCACGGCAGCGTTAACCTGTTCCTGATTCTGCGGCTGCATCAGCGCGTTGTTCAGATCGCCCTGAACCTCAACACGCTGCTGGCCTTCAGGCGTAGCTGGCGCCTGGCCCTGAGTCGGGGTAGAAGAGACAGGCGGCAGAGAGATATCCTGACCGGCGCTGGTATTGCCTGCGGTCTGCTCTGCGGAAGTGGTGCCCGGCGCAGGCTGAGCGCCATTCGCCTGGTTGCTCGCATCGTTACCAGACAGGTCGATGCTCTTCTCGGCAGACGCGGTCTGCTCGGTAGAATGGGTAGAAGGGGCTTTTAGCGCGGAACCAATGCCGACAATAAGCAATACCAGCACCAGAACGCCAAGGCCCATCATGATGTACTGACGGGAGGCCGGTTTTGCCGCTACCGCTTTTTTACGCTTGCGCGGTCGACGTTCAACAGGCTGTTCATCCATTAACTCTTCTTCGGATTCAAACTCCTCGTCTTCACGCTCATTGCGCGCGTTGCGGCTACGCGAAGGGCGACGATCGTCTGCATCCAGATCGACATCGTCAAAGTTGATCTGCGGCTCGTTATCACGTTCTGAAGATTGACGAGAACGACCAGTACGACGATCGCTGGGATCGGGTTTCAGCTCGTCTTCTGGTTTGAATTCATCCATTTAACACCCCACTCAAAGGCTTCTGCCAACGACTCTGCATTAACCTGAAGCTAAAACGACCACCTGTTACAGCGGTCTGACCTTTCTAGTTGTTACGCTTGCTGACAATCAGCAATAGCGCCAAGTACGACTTCGTGCGGCACTCCGCCGCGCACTTCACTTTTCCCTATTGCAAGCGGGAGTACCAGACGCATCTCACCTGCTAATACTTTTTTATCGCGCATCATGTGGGGAAGGTACGCCTGCGCAGACATTTCCTGCGGACCACTTACCGGCAAGCCAGCACGTTTAAGCAACGCGATGATACGTGCTGTCTCTTCCGGCCTGAACTGCCCCAGACGTTCAGAGGCACGCGCCGCCATAACCATTCCGGCAGCGACAGCTTCACCGTGAAGCCAGTTACCGTAGCCCATTTCGGCTTCGATCGCATGACCAAACGTATGCCCCAGATTCAGTAAAGCACGTAAGCCGGTTTCACGCTCATCTGCGGCAACGACTTCTGCTTTCAGCTCACAACAACGGCGAATACAGTAGGCCATTGCCTGCCCGTCGAGGCGCAGCAGCGCATCCATATTCTCTTCCAGCCAGGTGAAGAACTCCCCGTCAAGAATAATGCCGTATTTGATCACTTCTGCAAGGCCGGACGCCAGTTCGCGCGCTGGCAAGGTTTTCAGACAGTCGAGATCCACCACCACCGAGGCAGGCTGGTAGAACGCGCCAATCATGTTTTTGCCGAGCGGATGGTTAACCGCCGTTTTACCGCCCACAGAAGAATCGACCTGTGAGAGCAACGTGGTTGGAATTTGAATAAAGCGCACGCCGCGCTGGTAGCTGGCGGCTGCAAAACCGGTCAGATCGCCCACAACGCCGCCGCCCAGGGCAAGCAGTGTTGTATCACGACCGTGCGGTTTTTGCAGAAGTGCGGTAAAGACGGTATCCAGTACCGTCAGGCTTTTGTACTGCTCGCCATCGGGCAGAATCACACTGTCGACCTTCACGCCCGCCTGCTCAAGCAGGTGACGTACACGGTCGAGATAAAGCGGAGCCAGCGTCTCGTTGGTGACCAGCATCGCCTGATCACCCGCTTTCAGTGGTAAGAAGGAAGCTGGGTCGTTAAACAAACCAGCCGCGATGGTGATAGGGTAACTACGTTCCCCGAGAGTAACTGTAATCCTCTCCATGACGCGACATCCACCTTAAATGCTTTTACCCGCAGGCGAGTGTATATATAGCCAGAATCAGTTGCTTTCCAGCATATGAATAATCTGGTTTGCAACCACTTTAGCGCTTTGATCGTCAGTACGAATGGTCACATCAGCAATCTCTTCGTACAGAGGATTGCGTTCATCGGCCAAAGCTTCCAGAACTTCACGTGGCGGTGTTTCAACCTGCAACAACGGGCGCTTTTTATCACGCTGCGTGCGTGCCAGCTGTTTTTCGATGGTCGTCTCAAGATAGACCACTACGCCACGGGCGGAGAGACGGTTGCGGGTTTCGCGAGATTTTACAGAGCCGCCGCCAGTTGCCAGCACAATGCCCTGTTTTTCCGTGAGTTCGTTGATCACTTTTTCTTCTCGGTCACGGAAACCTTCTTCGCCTTCTACGTCGAAGACCCAGCCCACATCCGCTCCGGTTCGTTTCTCAATCTCTTGATCAGAATCGTAAAATTCCATATTGAGTTGTTGAGCTAACTGACGCCCAATAGTGCTTTTGCCGGCACCCATAGGCCCAACCAGAAAGATATTGCGTTTCTCTGCCATTTTTTCGGTACTACTAAGACTATTCGTTAATGGTAATCCCCGCTGCGCAGACACCCGGCGTAGCAGGACATGAACTGAAACCTCATTTGCAATAGAGCGAGAGTCAGACGAAAAATTATCTCAATACTCCGGCTTGTTTGGCAACTGATTAAATCACCGTTGCCGGCGCATAAGGAAATAAGACGTAAGTCCAACTCAAATCGGTACTCCTTGTATGCTAATTCATGCCCCACGTCAAACATCTGCAACAAACTGAATGCAAAATCATTGCGGGGATCGTTACCCATTACTGAATACTGACCAGACGTGGCGTGATAAACACTACTAACTCGCGCCGTTCGTTATCTTTTCCGTCATGGCGGAACAGCTGACCCAGCCACGGAATGTTGCCCAGCACGGGCACGCTGTCGCGTCCGGTTTTATTCTTTTGCGAAAAGATCCCGCCCAGCGCGAGCGTTTCCCCACTTTTTACCTCAACCTGCGTTTCGATCTCCTGCTTATCGATCGCCAGCGTTTCGCCGTCTGCCTGTTGCAGCACCTGGCCGGGCATATTTTCACTGATATGCAGTTTCAGGCGCACACGACCACCCGGCAGAACCACCGGCGTGACCTCCATGCCTAATACCGCTTCTTTAAATTCAACGGATGTCGCCCCGCTCTCGCCGCTGGAAACCTGATACGGAATTTCGCTGCCCTGCTTGATGCTGGCCGGCTGCATGTGCGATGCCAGCAGCCGCGGGCTGGCGATGATATCCACCTGCTGCTTTTGCTCAAGCGCCGACAACTCAAGATCCAGCATCCTGCCGTTGATGCGCCCGATGTTAAACCCTGCGTGGGTGGTCGCACTGGCCACCGACAGGTCCGCACCCAGCGTCGTGACCTGACCCACTTTACTGGCCTCCGTTGCGTCAGCGAGGTTCCATTTCACCCCCAGTTCACGCAGGCTTTTTTCACTGATGGTCACAATCTGCGCCGCCAGTTCCACCTGCTCGACGGGCAGATCCATCTGCACAGCCCAGCGCTGGAGCATATCCACCACCGTCTGGTTATCCCTGACCAGGAAACGGTTGGTGCGCTTGTCGACGGAGAGACTGCCTTTCGGGCTTAAGAGCTTTTCCGCCGCTTTTTGCAATTCGGCCGCATCCGCATAAGCAAACGGAATGCTGTGAGAGTGCAGCGGGGCGTCGAGCAGACGCTGGGCCCGCTCCTGCTCTTTACGCGTCTGTTGCTCCCGTTGCCAGGCCGCCGTATGCACATAAAAAATGCCGCCCTCTTCCCGCAATACCAGCCCGGCGCTGTTCACTACCGTCTGAAGCGCCTGCCTCCAGGGCACCCGCGTTAAATTCAGCGAAAGCGAACCGCTGACATCCGGCGACACCACCAGATTGCGATCCTCCTGCGCTACCAGCGCCTGTAATATTTGCACCACCGGGACATCATCCACCAGCAGGGTGACCGGTTTTGGCGTCGCGGCCCACAGGGGCTGGCTGAGTACCGCCAGTAACAGCCCTATCCTTATCTTCACTTTTTTTCGTTCCTTCTCGTTGCCATGTCCATCGCTTCGGCTCGCACATATCGCCGACATCAACGGTCAGTTGTTGTCTATCTATCGCGCTCACCCGCCAGCCTGTCGGTAACCGCATCTGCGTTTTTACCCGGTGCCAGCGTTTCTGCCCGTCCTGCATAAGGCCGATATCCCTGCTGCCGCTGACTATCCCCTGATACCGCCACTGGCTGAGCTGCCCGGCTGCGCAACGCTCTTCCGGCACAGAGAAGGGATCCCGCATCCCGGTCAGGAAAAGCGGAGAAAGCAGGATGACTAAACGGGCTTTACTGCGCATGACCGATCTCCAGTTGCAGGCTGAGGCGTAACTGTTTGCCCTGTGGGATGATGGAAAACGCACTCACCCGCACGTTCTCAAGCGCCAGCCGGGAAAAGAGCGCCGGAACCGCGCCCCATGAGGCATCCAGCGCCAGCTCTCCCCCACTCTGCTGCGGCTTCCAGTACACCAGCCTTGCGTCCTCACGCTGAAATGCCAGGGGAGAAAAGGGCCGCGAGGGCGTCACTTGCGTAAACACTGCTTGCCGTCCGGCCTCTGGCCACAGCGAGGCGTTGATTCGCTTCGCACTGATGGCCTGCGCCTGAACATCGGCGTAACGCAGAGCAGCGGGCCTGAGCAGCAGTCCCCAAATTGCCCACGCAACAAGCCCCGACGCGATCAACCAGCAAAGGACGCGCCGGGAAGGACGTGCATCAGCCCAGCGTTGATACCAGATACCCACCGGCTACCTCCGGCTATGCAGTTTAAAAGAGAACATCCATCGCCCCAGGCTATCCTGTTGCAGTTCGCCTGCCGGTCCGGGGTTAAATCCCGTCACCCTTTTCAGCGCATCGGTCATGGCTGCGAGCGCTGGCAGTGAAGTGGTATAGCCGGTCAGGGTCAGCGAGGGTGGCTGATAACGCAGCGCCGTCAGCCACGCCTGCCGGGGCATTGCGCTGGCAAGCGATTCCAGCGCGGGTTGCCAGGCCGGATCAGACGGCGGCGAAGGGGTTTTCAGCCCCGCTGACTGCGGCTGACGGGCTCTCAATACTTTCTGCACCGCCCGAGTCCCCGCCAGTTCGCTCTGCAACGCCTGTAACGCGAGAGACTGCGTCGCCCGCAGACTGAAACCACCCGCCAGCATCACCAGCAATGAGGCGGCAAACAGCAGCCCCCAGAAACGCAGGCGCTGATTACGTTGCTGCCGACGCCAGGGTAAAAGATTGGGCATGCTCATTACGGCGCCTCGCTCATGGCCAGCGCCAGGGAGACGGTGTAATCAGCACCGCATTCCGGCAGCGGCGGCTGGCACAGCGTCACCGCTTCCCAGGGATCGCGGGCAGCATCAAACACGGCGATATCAGAAGAAGAAAGCGCAAGCAGCGCCGCCAGTTCATTCACCGTCGCCGCTTCTGTGGTGTAGCGCCGCCCCCACTGGTGACGCATCGCCCATAGCCACTGGTGCTGATCTCTCCAGGCGACGCACCGGGCGGGGGCAACAGCAGAGAGAAGATTAGCCAGCGCACCGGCATCCGGGGCGATTGCTGCCAGACGCAAACGCAGCGCGTTCGCCAGCGTCAACAGGGTATCGACCTCTCTGTTTTGCGCTGCGGTAACCTGAAAAGTGTTGCTGAACGTATCCTGCGCGTAGTCAAAGCAGAGCGTATCGGCGGGCATCTCCAGCTCACGCGCTAATGCGGCGCCTACCCAGGTGAGCTGTTCGCTGTCACGCAAGGTAACGGATGGACGGGGCAACGCGCGTTGCAGAACGCGCGTTGCCGGAAATGAGAGGAATACCCGATGCGAGTGCGGCAATGTTTTCCGCCAGCCACGTAATGCGTTAACCAGCTCTTCTGGCTTAAGTATTTTGCCTTCCCCGATAACGCCGTCCGACAGCGGCACCGCCCACCAGCGCCGTAAACGCCATCCGGCCCGCTCTCTGGTCAGCGCTACCGCAACCACCTTATCCTGTTGAATATGAACACCTGTTTGCCACGTTTTAAAAGCCATGCTTCACGATCTCCTTATCGCCCGTCGGAGTGACGGCTATATCAATGAATCAGGCTTGCCTTTATACTACCGCGCGATTGTTTAGAAACTGCCCAGGCTAAACCAAATGGGAAATCTCCGGTGAAGTTCGTAAAGTATTTATTGATCCTTGCAGTCTGTTGCATTCTGCTGGGAGCAGGCTCGATTATTGGTTTGTACAAATATGTCGAGCCGCAACTCCCTGATGTCGCCACGCTTCGTGATGTGCGGCTTCAGATCCCTATGCAGGTCTATAGCGCCGATGGTGAACTGATGGCGCAATACGGCGAGAAACGTCGTATCCCTTTGACCTTAAATCAAATCCCACCCGTGATGGTGAAGGCTTTTATCGCCACCGAGGACAGCCGTTTTTACGAGCACCACGGTGTCGATCCGGTCGGTATTTTCCGTGCGGCAAGCGTGGCGCTGTTCTCCGGTCATGCCTCTCAGGGGGCAAGTACCATTACCCAGCAGCTGGCGCGTAACTTCTTCCTCAGCCCGGAAAAGACGCTGATGCGTAAGATCAAAGAGGTGTTCCTCGCGATCCGCATTGAGCAACTGCTGAGCAAAGACGAGATCCTTGAGCTTTACCTCAACAAGATCTATCTGGGCTACCGCGCCTATGGCGTAGGGGCTGCGGCTCAGGTCTATTTTGGTAAGCCGATCGATCAGCTCACGCTGAGCGAAATGGCGACCATTGCCGGCCTGCCAAAAGCGCCATCCACCTTTAACCCGCTCTACTCGCTGGACCGCGCCACCGCGCGCCGTAACGTGGTGCTGTCGCGTATGTTGAGCGAAGGCTACATCAGTCAGTCTGAGTACGATAAGGCGCGCAGCGACGTTATTGACGCCAATTACCATACGCCGGAAATCGCCTTCTCTGCACCGTATCTCACTGAAATGGTTCGCCAGGAGATGGTGAGTCGCTACGGTGATAAAGCGTATGAAGATGGTTATCGCGTCTATACCACCGTGACCCGCAAAGTGCAGCAGGCTGCCCAGCAGGCGGTGCGTAATAACGTGATGGATTACGATATGCGTCACGGCTATCGCGGCCCGTCCAACGTGCTGTGGAAAGTGGGGGAAGGCGCATGGGACAGTAAAAAAATCACTGATTCCCTGAAAGCGCTGCCGACCTATGGCCCGCTGCGTCCGGCTGTCGTCACCCAGGCCGATCCACAGGAAGCGGTGGCGATGATGGCCGATGGCACATCCGTTTCGCTGCGCATGGAGGGTGTCCGCTGGGCGCGTCCGTACCGCTCTGACACTCTTCAGGGCCCGACGCCACGTAAAGTGACCGATGTGGTACAAACCGGACAACAAATCTGGGTCCGTCAGGTCGGTGATGCCTGGTGGCTGGCGCAGGTGCCGGACGTCAACTCTGCGCTGGTCTCCATCAATCCGCAGAACGGTGCCGTGATGGCGCTGGTTGGCGGGTTCGATTTCAACCAGAGCAAATTTAACCGCGCGACCCAGGCGCTGCGTCAGGTTGGTTCGAACATCAAACCGTTCCTGTATACCGCGGCGATGGATAAGGGGCTGACGCTCGCCAGCATTCTCAACGACGTGCCAATTTCCCGCTGGGATGCCGGTGCGGGCTCTGACTGGCAGCCGAAGAACTCTCCGGCGCAATACGCTGGCCCTATCCGTCTGCGTCAGGGCCTTGGCCAGTCGAAGAACGTGGTCATGGTTCGCGCGATGCGTGCGATGGGCGTTGATTATGCGGCAGAGTATCTGCAACGCTTCGGCTTCCCGGCGCAAAACATTGTTCATACCGAATCTCTGGCGCTCGGCTCCGCGTCCTTTACGCCGCTCCAGGTCGCTCGTGGCTACTCGGTGATGGCGAACGGGGGATTCCTGGTCGATCCGTATTTCATCAGCAAAATCGAGAACGATCAGGGCGGCGTACTGTTTGAAGCGAAACCGAAAATTGCCTGCCCTGAATGCGATATTCCGGTGATTTACGGCGACACGCCAAAATCCAATGTCCTGGAAAACAAGGATATGGAAGATGTGGCGATCTCTCAGGAACGTCAGAATCTGGCGGTGCCGCAGCCTCAGCTGGAACAGGCCAATCAGGCGCTGGTCGCCCAGAGTGGCGCGCAGGAGTACGCCCCGCACGTGATCAGCACGCCGCTGTCGTTCCTGATTAAGAGCGCACTGAACACCAACATCTTTGGCGAACCGGGCTGGCAAGGCACCGGCTGGCGAGCGGGCCGCGATTTGCAGCGCCACGACATCGGCGGCAAAACCGGGACAACCAACAGTTCAAAAGATGCCTGGTTCTCAGGTTATGGCCCGGGCGTTGTCACCTCGGTCTGGATTGGTTTTGACGATCACCGCCGCACTCTGGGGCGCACAACCGCTTCTGGCGCGATTAAAGATCAGATTTCCGGTTATGAGGGTGGGGCTAAGAGTGCGCAACCGGCGTGGGATGCTTACATGAAGGCCGCTCTCGAGGGCGTGCCGGAGCAGCCGCTAACGCCTCCGCCGGGCATTGTCACGATCAATATTGACCGCAGCACTGGACAGCTCGCGAATGGCGGCAACAGCCGTGCCGAGTATTTCATCGAGGGTACGCAGCCAACCACGCAGGCAGTGCATGAGGTGGGTACAGAGATCATTGATAACGGCGAGACGCACGAGCTGTTCTGACGCCGACAAAAAAGCCGGGTGGCGACTACGCCTGACCCGGCCTACAACGTCAATGCAAAACGGCAACCTTCGGTTGCCGTTTTTAATGGTGGCGCTACAAACGCCCCTGCCCCTTCAGCCACTCTCGTACCAGGAACAGTGCGCTCACGTTGCGTGCCTCGTTAAAGTCAGGATCTTCCAGCAAATCCATCAGATGAGCCAGCGGCCAGCGAACCTGCGGCAGCGGTTCCGGCTCGTCTCCTTCCAGCGATTCAGGATAGAGATCTTCCGCGACAACGATGTTCATTTTGCTGGAAAAATAGGACGGCGCCATGCTCAGCTTTTTAAGGAACGTCAGCTCTTTCGCGCCAAAGCCGACCTCTTCTTTCAGCTCCCGGTTTGCCGCTTCAAACACCGTTTCGCCCGGATCGATCAGTCCTTTGGAGAAGCCCAGCTCGTAGGATTCAGTGCCCACGGCGTATTCACGAATGAGGATCAGGTGCTCGTCGACGATAGGCACTATCATCACCGCTTCACGCGAGGAGGGGCGCATACGCTCATAAACACGACGCACACCGTTGCTGAACTCCAGATCCACGCTTTCGACATTAAACAGACGCGATTTCGCGACGGTTTCAACATTCAGAATGGTGGGCTTTTGTAAGGGTTTGGTCATCTTGACGGGTCTTTGCTGGGTGAACTGGCTTTATTGTGCGATACGCCGCACGGTTTCGGCAATGTCAATTGCTCTTTATTTACATTTATGCAACGTAATTGAATGCGATTCTCATTTCAAAACAAATGTCAAGAGGTTGAAATGTTTCCAGGAATTTGCTGATATCGCGCCGGAACAGGCTTTGTTATCATTACCGGTCACTGGGATGCGCGTCAACATGCTCAAGTTAGACTCCATACTTGCCGATAGCCGACCACAGAATCTCATTCATTGTACAAAAGGTGCGACTGACAACACCTGTAAGAAGATAAGTAAGATGGGGAAAGCATGAGCACCATTTTGATTTTTCTCGCTGCTGTGCTGGCCTGCGCGTCGATTGCGGTGTGGGTATTCAGGCGCCGCGTACATCGCCGTTATCGGCTGCCCTTTTTAAACGCGTTCGCCGGGGCAAACACGCGCAAGCTTTCGCCAGAGGAACGCAGCACCGTTGAGCAGTATCTCGACACGCTGAACCGATCCCGGCTTTCGCCTGGCCCTACCGGCGCCAGCACCGCCCCCGTATCGCTCAACCTTAACGCCCAAAGCGACACCGTTCTGTGCGTGACGCGCTCCATTACCCGCTATGGCATCACAACCGACGATCCCAACAAATGGCGTTACTATCTCGACTCTGTTGAAGTACACCTGCCTCCCTTCTGGGAACAGTATATTAACGACGAAAACAGCGTCGAGCTCATCCATACCGATACGCTGCCGCTGGTTATCTCCCTCAATGGTCATACTCTGAGCGAATATGTTCAGGAAGCGCCACGCTTTGCGCTGGAACGCGCGAGCGGAACGCAGGCCTCTATTCGTGGTGAAGAGACAGAGCAGATTGAACTGCTCAACATCCGCCAGGAAACGCATGAAGAGTACGTCCTGAGCCGCCCGGATGGCATTCGCGAAGCGGTGCTGATTGTCGTCTCGTTCCTGCTCTTTTTCATCTGCCTGCTGACGCCGGACGTGTTTGTTCCGTGGCTCGCGGGTGGCGCAGTACTGCTTCTGGCCGCCGGGCTGTGGGGCATATTTGCCCCGCCGGCAAAAACGTCATTACGCGAAATTCACTGCCTGCGCGGAACCCCAAAACGCTGGGGACTGTTCGGTGAGAACGATCAGGAACATATCAACAATATCTCGCTCGGGATCATCGATCTTATCTATCCACGCCACTGGCAGCCGTGGATTGCGCAGGACCTGGGCCACAAAACGGATATTGATATCTATCTCGACCGCCACGTTGTACGCCAGGGGCGCTACTTATCCCTGCACGACGAAGTGAAAAACTTCCCGCTTCAGCACTGGCTTCGCAGCGCGGTGATTGCCGGTGGCGCCGCGTTAATCTTCCTCATGCTGCTGCTTTTCGTGCCGCTGGATATGCCAATTAAATTTACCCTGTCATGGATTAAAGGGGCGCAAACCGTGGAAGCCACCAGCGTACAGCAGCTCGAAGAAGCGGGTGTACGCGTGGGGGATACGTTGCGCCTCAAAGGCACCGGGATGTGTAATATCCACTCACCGGGTGCCTGGAACACGCGCCAGAACTCGCCGTTCGCGCCGTTCGACTGCTCTCAGATCATCTGGAATGACGCCTCTCCGCTGCCGCTGCCGGAATCGGATGTGGTCAATAAGGCCACTGCGCTCACCCAGACGATTAATCGCCAGCTCCATCCAAAACCGGATGATGATTCTCGCGTCAGCCCTGCCCTGCGTTCGGCTATTCAGAAGTCGGGTATGGTGCTGCTGGATGACTTTGGCGAAATCGTCCTGAAAACAGAGGATCTATGTTCCGCCCAGGATGACTGTATCCGGCTGAAGAACGCGCTGGTCAACCTCGGCAACAGCAAAGACTGGGACGCGCTGGTGAAACGCGCCGAAGCGGGACGCCTGGACGGTGTGAACGTGCTTCTGCGTCCGGTCAGCGCCGAGTCGCTGGATAATCTGGTGGCGACCTCTACCGCCCCCTTCGTGATGCGTGAAACCACCCGTGCCGCCCAGGCGCTTAACAGCCCGGCGCCGGGCGGTTTTGTGATTGCCAGCGATGAAGGCAGCGACCTGGTGGATCAACCTTATCCGCAGGTTTCGCTGTATGACTATCCTGCCCAGGAGCAGTGGAGCGAATTCCAGCGTCTGGCGCAGATGCTGATGCAGACGCCATTCAGCGCGGAAGGGATCGTCACCACCCTCTTCACCGACGCCAACGGCACGCGTCATATTGGCCTGCACCGTATGCCGGATAGCGCTGGCCTGTGGCGCTATATAGGGACATCCCTGCTGCTGATTGCGATGCTGGCGTGCATCGTCTGGAACGGTTATCAGGCCGTACGCCGCTATCAGCGTTCCCGCACGCGGCTGGCAGAAATCCAGGCCTACTACGAAAATTGCCTTAACCCGAAACTGATCTCCTCTTCTGAGAGCCTGATCGGATAACGTCCCTGCGCGACAAGTTGTGCTACCCTGTCGCGCACGTTTCTTCTGGCTGGAGTTCCCCCTTATGCATCTTGATATCGACTGGCAGGCGGTCGATACCGTCCTGCTTGATATGGACGGCACGCTGCTTGATCTCGCCTTTGATAACTATTTCTGGCAAAAGCTGGTCCCGGAAACTTACGGTGAACAGCAGGGGATCTCCCCGGCAGAAGCGCAGGAATTCATTCGTTCGCAATATAGCGCGGTGCAGCATACGCTAAACTGGTACTGTCTTGACTACTGGAGCGAGCGACTCGGTTTGGATATTTGTGCCATGACCACCGCCCAGGGCGCACGCGCCGTACTGCGCGAAGATACGGTCCCGTTCCTGGACGCGCTGAAAGCCTGCGGTAAGCGCCGTATTTTGCTGACAAATGCGCATCCCCATAACCTGGCCGTGAAGCTGGAGCATACCGGGCTTGCTTCACACCTTGATTTATTGCTTTCCACCCACACATTTGGTTATCCGAAAGAGGATCAGCGGTTGTGGCATGCCGTGGTAGAAGAAACCGGTTTACAGCCGGAACGCACGCTGTTTATTGACGACAGCGAGCCGATTCTGGATTCTGCGGCCGCTTTTGGCATTCGCTATTGTCTGGGCGTGACCAATCCGGATTCCGGCCTGGCTGAAAAAAGCTATCTGCGACATCCGGGGCTGAACGACTATCGCCGGATGATCCCCTCACTCACCGTGAAGGAGACGCCATGAAAGAAAAACCCTCTGATGGGGTAAGACTGGATAAATGGCTGTGGGCCGCCCGTTTTTACAAAACGCGCGCCCTTGCCCGTGAAATGGTTGACGGCGGAAAGGTGCATTACAACGGTCAGCGCAGCAAACCGAGCAAGCTGGTTGAACTGAATGCCACGTTAACGCTTCGCCAGGGCAACGATGAGAAAACGGTGGTGGTGAAAGCCATTACCGAACAACGGCGGCCCGCAACCGAAGCCGTTTTGCTGTATGAAGAGACGGCCGAAAGCATAGAGAAGCGCGAGAAAACCGCGCTGGCGCGCAAAATGAACGCGCTAACTATGCCTCACCCGGACCGGCGACCGGATAAAAAAGAGCGCCGCGATCTGATGAAATTTAAACACGGTGAGAGCGAGTAACCCTCACCTGCACGAGAGATGAAAATGGCCCAACACGACCAATTACACCGCTATCTGTTTGAACAATTCGCCGTGCGCGGCGAGCTGGTCACCGTATCCGAAACCTGGAAACAGATTCTGGAAAACCACAACTACCCGCTGCCGGTGAAAACCCTGTTGGGCGAACTGCTGGTTGCCACCAGCCTGCTGACCGCCACGCTGAAGTTCGCTGGCGATATTACCGTTCAGTTGCAGGGTGATGGCCCGATGTCGCTGGCGGTGATCAACGGTAATAACCAGCAGCAAATGCGCGGCGTGGCGCGCGTTCAGGGCGATATCCCTGAAAATGCGGATCTGAAAACGCTGGTCGGAAATGGCTACCTGGTTATCACGATTTCGCCTGAAGAGGGTGAGCGCTATCAGGGCGTTGTCGGTCTGGAAGGCGATACGCTTGCCGCCTGCCTGGAAGATTACTTCATGCGTTCCGAACAGCTGCCAACCCGCCTGTTCATCCGCACCGGTGAAGTAGATGGTCAGCCTGCTGCCGGTGGTATGCTGCTTCAGGTTCTGCCTGCGCAGGATGCGCAGACCAATGATTTCGAGCATCTGGCAACGCTGACGGAAACCATCAAAGCGGAAGAGCTGTTCACCCTGTCGGCGACCGACGTGCTGTGGCGTCTCTACCACGAAGAAGAAGTGACGGTTTACGATCCGCAGGCGGTGGAATTTAAGTGCACCTGCTCCCGCGAGCGTTGTGCTGGTGCCCTGAAAACGCTGCCGGATGAAGAGATCGACAGCATCATGGCGGAAGACGGTGAAATCGATATGCACTGTGACTACTGCGGTACGCACTACGTGTTCAATTCGATGGATATCGCGGAGATCCGCAATAACGCCTCTCCGGCGGATCCGCAGGTTCACTAAGCTCTGAGCCTGATGCCCGGCGGCGCTATGCTCGCACGGGCCTACAATGAATTGTGCAATTTTTTGATATGATTGCTAATTGTAGGCCGGGTAAGCGTAGCGCCACCCGGCAAGAAAAATCACTAACGCCACTGCGCATTATTGTAACTGTCGTAGCTCATATCGACACGCTCCCCAAAAATCTCAATATCCGCCCAGGGCTTCACGACAGATTTCACTTTCCTCTGCCTTAATGCGCGGTCAAGTTCTCCTCTGGTCAATGCCTCCGGCATTTTCCACGCGTCCCCGGCGATCCTCCAGCCCGTGTTAGTTTGTGTGTAAGCCACGATCGTGCGATCGGTAAATTGAAATAGCACGGCTTCCGGCTTGCCGTCGCTGTTAAGATCCAGCGGCATAAGTAAACAGTTACTCTGGGCGCTATCGCAGCTCTCGAAGCGATACTGATTGCTGAGCATGGCTTGCCACAATGTCTTATCAGGATGAGCCATTCCCGGTGCGAGCTGGACCTGTTTTTCCAGCATCGCGGCGGTCATCTTACCTGCTCCGCCAGCATTCCTGGAGAGAAGACCATTTATTTCACGCTGGCGTTTTGGGTTAGAGATAAACTGCGGATCGTTTTGCAGCGTGAGCATCGCCTCCCGCCCCTTTCGTCCAGCGTTACTGAGCATATACAGGCTGACTTGATCCGCAGTTATTCTGCCGTCCTGATAGCGGGCCATATGGCTTGCAACACTTATTCGCCACGGATCCAGCACGGGGGTATGGACCAACGCCAGGAAAATGAGGGAAAGCAGCCCGGTCGCCGGGATGACGTACGCATGGATCTTCTGCGGTTCACGGCGCTGAATCAGAGCGCTGGCGCAAAAACCGATCGCCCAGACCAGCGCCACGATGGTTATCAATACCCCGTACAGACGCTCGGGTGACCAGCCGTATTGCGAAATGCGTAGCCACAGCGCCCACCCCGCCAGAACCGGATACGCGGGTACGATAGCCACAGCGAGGCGAATCATCCCTCGCAGCGGGGCATAGTAAGGCAGTGTTTGACGCTGTGGATGCCACACTATCGTCACCAGGAATAACAGCAGCAGCGCTAAGGTGGTCAGCAAGCCCGCGGCGGATATTCTGGCTGAAATGGATTCAAAGCCGACAAAAGGCAACGCGCCAATAAAGAGCAGCGCCAGCGCCGCCATCAGGGGAAGCAGACCGGTGGCGATGAGGGTCAGCAGATTTTGCAGGGCAAGGATTAACCTTACCTGCATACGCGTGAGCACGGCCGCACTGGCTGAAACCACGCCAATCGCCACTGAAATAAACCCGTCAGAATGAAAGAAAAGCCGATCAAAAAAGCCGATGCCGATAAGTTCGAAAAGCTCGGCCCAGAGGAAAAGCACCAGCCAGAAGAGACCATTCGAAACAAAAATAATGAGCAGTGTCAGCGCGTTATGCCAGTTTCGTTGATAAAAGTCGCTGTAGAACGAGGTAGTCGGGACGGGATCCAGACGCCGCTGAAGCCATGGCAACACGAACAGCGTCATCAGCAGCAGATGAAAGCCGAAAACGAGCATCTCATCTCTGAGATTCCAGCTTTCGAGTCCTGCAACGCTCCACTTAAGCCAGCCGCCCATACCCGCGACTGCCGCGCCGATCATCCCGAGTGACAGCCACAAAAATGGCTTTCTGAATGACGTCATGGCAAGAGACAACGTGGTTGTCATTACCACGGTGGCAGGTACTACACACATCAGCCACAGCGTATCCGATGGCAATTTTGCGTACTCGATATACCACGTGATTACATAGCAAATTACGCCCTGTAGAGCCCCCGCCAGCACGACGGCTACGCGCGTTAAAGCGGATAACGTCTCACGGTTTTCCATTTCTCATCCCTTGTTCATGAAAAATCTATTGTCTCATCAAAGCAAAACTCTGGCCCCCACCTCAAACTCTGAAAATAGCTGACCCAAGAGACCTGAATCGTTTTCCCAGTGTAACCCTTACGTAATTTTCTTACATGTATGCGATTACATTCACATTCTTCTGGATAAATTCACCAGAGATTAACCTTTTAAGAACATTTTCCCCATCCAAAAAGCGATTCCTGCGATAATCTGCCCGCCCTGTGACTGGAGTCGCAGCGTTTTCCGTTAGTAAGGGTTTTGACCAGATACGTAAATCTATGAGCCCCGTCGCGGTTAACATCCCCAGAAAAACCCTACAATTTCAGGCAGTACATATTGGCTAAGGAGCAGTGATATGCGTGTTAATGGTTTAACCCCGCAAGATCTCAAGGCTTATGGTATTCACGACGTCCAGGAAGTGGTCTACAACCCCGATTACGATACGCTGTATCAGGAAGAGCTCAATCCGGCACTGGAAGGATACGAGCGTGGTGTGTTGACGAACCTGGGTGCTATCGCCGTCGATACGGGTATTTTTACCGGTCGTTCGCCGAAAGATAAGTATATCGTCCGAGATGACACCACCCGCGATACGCTGTGGTGGGCTGATAAGGGCAAAGGGAAGAACGATAACAAACCGCTCTCCCCGGAAACCTGGCAGCATCTGAAAGGACTTGTCACCCATCAGCTTTCCGGCAAGCGTCTGTTTATTATTGATGCGTTCTGCGGCGCTAACGCCGACACCCGTCTCTCCGTACGATTTATCACCGAAGTGGCCTGGCAGGCGCATTTTGTGAAGAACATGTTCATTCGTCCAACCGATGAAGAACTGCAAGACTTCACCCCTGACTTTATCGTGATGAACGGCGCGAAATGCACCAACCCGCAGTGGAAAGAGCAGGGTCTGAACTCCGAAAACTTTATCGCCTTCAACCTGACCGAGCGTATCCAGCTGATCGGCGGTACCTGGTACGGCGGCGAAATGAAGAAAGGGATGTTCTCGGTCATGAACTACCTGCTGCCGTTGCGCGGTATCGCCTCCATGCACTGCTCGGCGAACGTCGGGGAAAAAGGCGATGTAGCAGTGTTCTTCGGCCTTTCCGGCACCGGTAAAACAACGCTGTCCACCGATCCAAAACGTCGTCTGATTGGCGACGATGAACACGGCTGGGATGATGACGGCGTGTTTAACTTTGAAGGCGGCTGCTACGCGAAGACCATTCGCCTGTCGGAAGAGGCAGAGCCGGATATCTACCACGCGATTCGCCGCGATGCGCTGCTGGAAAACGTCACCGTGCGTGCCGATGGCTCTATCGACTTCGACGATGCCTCGAAAACGGAAAACACCCGCGTCTCTTACCCGATCTACCACATCGAGAACATCGTCAAGCCGGTATCGAAGGCGGGTCATGCCACGAAGGTGATTTTCCTGACCGCGGATGCATTCGGCGTGCTGCCACCGGTTTCCCGCCTGACCGCCAGCCAGACGCAGTACCATTTCCTCTCCGGCTTTACCGCTAAACTGGCGGGTACCGAGCGCGGTGTGACCGAGCCAACCCCAACCTTCTCCGCCTGCTTCGGCGCGGCGTTCCTGTCGCTGCACCCAACGCAGTACGCGGAAGTGCTGGTGAAACGCATGCAGGCATCCGGCGCCCAGGCATACCTGGTAAACACCGGCTGGAACGGTACGGGCAAACGTATCTCCATCAAAGATACACGCGCCATCATCGACGCGATTCTGGATGGTTCGCTGGATAACGCCGAGACCTTTACGCTGCCGATGTTCGATCTGGCGATCCCAACAGAGCTGCCGGGCGTGGATACGCGTATCCTGGATCCGCGTAACACCTACGGTTCACCGGAACAGTGGCGTGAGAAGGCTGAATCGCTGGCGAAACTGTTTATCGAAAACTTCGAGAAGTATACCGACACCCCGGCGGGTGCTGCGCTGGTGAGTGCGGGACCGAAGCTGTAGGTAAAAGCAAAAAGGCAACGAAAGTTGCCTTTTTTAATGTTTTTTCCCTCTCCCCGTGGGAGAAGGCCGGGGTGAGGGCATCAGGCCCCACCCTTTTTTAACTCTCTTTCACCTGACCCCGTAAAACCGGCACCGGTAACCACGCACGAATGCTCAAACCACCCCGCTCGCTGGTGCCAATTTCCAGCAGTCCGTTATGGTTATCCACAATACGCTGCACAATCGCCAGGCCTAAGCCGGTTCCGCTGGTGCTGCGCGCGCTGTCGCCGCGCACAAATGGCTGGAACAGGTGCTTACGCTGCTCAGGCTTGATGCCCGGGCCATCGTCTTCCACCTGGAACCAGGCGCGGTTGAGTTCCGTACCGCTGCTGACTTTGATCCAGCCGTTGCCGTAGCGCGCCGCGTTGACCACCATATTCGCCACCGCGCGTTTAATGGAGAGCGGGTGCATACGTACCTGAATCTCACCTGCCTGAAGGTCGGTCGCAATTTCACGTTCGTAGCCGCTTTCGGCAGCAACCACTTCGCCCAGAACCGCATTCAGATCCGCCATCTCCATCGGCATCTCCTGCCCGGTGCGCAGGTAGTCGATAAACTGCTCGATGATGGCGTTACACTCTTCGATATCCTTGTTGATGGACTCTGCAAGATAACCATCCTGCTCGCCCATCATCTCCGTCGCCAGCCGGATACGCGTCAGGGGCGTGCGAAGGTCATGGCTGACCCCGGCCATCAGCAGCGTACGGTCGTCCGCCAGCTGTTTAACGCCTGCCGCCATGTGGTTAAACGCACGCGTTACCGAGCGCACTTCCGATGCGCCATACTCGCGCAGCGGCGGTGGGATAATACCTTTACCGACCTGTAATGCCGCATGCTCCAGGTCGACCAGCGGTCGGTTCTGGATACGAATAAACAGCCATGCGCCGCCGATGGCCAGCAGCATGATCGCCAGGGTGTATCGGAACAGCGGTGAGAAGTCGCCCTGATGAATCTCGGTGAGCGGAACACGCACCCAGATGTTGGGTGACAGCCAGGTTTTCAGCCAGACAACCGGCGAGCTTTTATTGACCTCAACGCGCACTTCCGTCGGGCCGCCAAGCTGCTGCGCCATCTGCTGGCTGAGGAATTCATAGTGCTGCGCCCAGCGCAGGCCGGCATCTTCCGCCGCTTCGTTCGAGTAGAGAGAAATGCCCAGCTCACGGTAGATTTCCCGACGGAACGCCGGGGGAACAACCAACTGCGTGCCGTCCTCCAGTTGCAGTTTGTCGGTCATCAGCATACGCACTTCGTATGCCAGCACCTTATTAAACTGCTGGAGGCTCGGCAGGATTGCAAAGTTCAGCACCACCAGGTAGGTCGTCACCAGACTGACAAACAGCAGGGTGACGATCAATAACAGCGTGCGGGCAAACGAACTTCGCGGCGAGAAGCGCATTCGCCTCATGCTTTAGAGCCGTCCGGGACAAACACGTAGCCCAGACCCCAAACGGTCTGAATATAACGAGGATGCGCCGGATCTTCTTCCACCATGCGACGCAGACGAGAGATTTGCACGTCGATAGAACGCTCCATCGCGGAGTATTCACGACCACGCGCCAGGTTCATCAGCTTGTCACGGGAGAGCGGCTCACGCGGGTGGCTGACCAGCGCTTTCAGCACCGCGAACTCACCGCTGGTGAGCGGCATTGGCTCATCTTCACGGAACATCTCACGGGTGCCGAGGTTCAGCTTGAACTTACCGAATGCAATGACGGCCTCTTCCTGAGATGGCGCGCCCGGCAGTTCGTTCGCCTGACGACGCAGCACGGCGCGAATACGCGCCAGCAGTTCACGCGGGTTAAACGGCTTTGGAATGTAGTCATCAGCGCCAATCTCAAGGCCGACAATACGGTCGACTTCTTCACCCTTCGCCGTCACCATGATGATCGGCATCGGGTTGCTCTGGCTGCGCAGACGGCGGCAAATAGAGAGCCCGTCTTCGCCAGGCAGCATCAGGTCCAACACCATCAGGTGGAAAGATTCACGCGTCAGCAGACGATCCATCTGTTCCGCGTTCGCGACGCTACGAACCTGGAAGCCCTGCTCGGTCAGATAACGTTCCAGCAGCGCACGCAGGCGCATGTCGTCATCTACGACCAGAATTTTGTAGTTCTCTTGCATTGTGTGTACTCCCAAAGGTTCGGATAAGCCTGGAACAGCGTATTCTAAAAAAGTGCACGGGTTCGACCAGCAAATTCTGGTATAAATTCTAGACGAAATTGTTACAAAGCATATTTAACAGCAGCTTATCTGTTCATTTCATCACATAAATCATTATTAATCTTGTCTGTTACACTGTGCGCTACGTATTGTGCGCAAAGACAGTTAACCGGCATTAAAGGCTGCACCATGAAAACGCCTCTGATCACCCGCGAAGGGTACGAGAAACTCAAAAAAGAGATGGATTACCTGTGGCGCGAAGAGCGTCCGGAAGTGACCAAAAAAGTCACCTGGGCCGCAAGTCTGGGCGACCGCAGCGAGAATGCGGACTATCAGTACAATAAAAAGCGACTGCGCGAAATCGATCGCCGGGTACGCTACCTGACGAAGTGTCTCGAGAATCTCAAAATTGTCGATTACTCCCCGCAGCAGGAAGGTAAAGTGTTCTTCGGCGCGTGGGTCGAAATTGAAAACGACAACGGCGATACCCTGCGTTTTCGTATCGTCGGCTATGATGAAATTTTCGGTCGTAAGGATTACATTTCTATCGATTCACCCATGGCCCGCGCCCTGCTGAAAAAAGAGGTGGGCGATTTAGCCGTTGTCCAGACGCCCGCAGGTGAAGCAAGCTGGTACGTCATCGAAATCGTGTATGTTAAATAGTCCGAGAGCGCCCTCCCCGGCTGGCATTTTTTGGTGTCAGCCCGTATAACTATCCCCCTGATTTTCGATCCACAAGATGAACTGACCATGATGAAAGAGTCGCTCTGCCGCATTATTGCGGGTGAACTTCAGGCCAGAGCCGAACAGGTAGAAGCTGCCGTTCGCCTGCTTGATGAAGGGAACACCGTGCCGTTTATTGCACGTTATCGTAAGGAAGTCACCGGCGGTCTGGATGACACGCAGCTGCGAAACCTGGAGACCCGTCTGGGCTATCTGCGCGAGCTGGAAGACCGACGTCAGGCGATCCTCAAATCTATCGGCGAGCAGGGCAAGCTGACCAGTGACCTGGAAAAAGCCATTAACGGTACCCTGAGTAAAACCGAACTCGAAGACCTCTATCTGCCGTATAAACCGAAGCGCCGCACGCGCGGGCAGATTGCGATCGAAGCCGGCCTTGAGCCACTGGCCGATCTGCTGTGGAACGAGCCGTCTCACGATCCGGAAACCGAAGCCGCCAAGTTTATCGACGCCGATAAAGGCGTAGCAGACACCAAAGCCGCGCTGGACGGTGCTCGCTATATTCTGATGGAGCGCTTCGCCGAAGACGCGGCGCTGCTGGCCAAAGTGCGTGATTACCTGTGGAAGAACGCGCATATCGTCTCCACCGTGGTGTCCGGCAAAGAGGAAGAAGGCGCGAAAT
Organism: Enterobacter cloacae complex sp. SHL022; assembly: GCF_049237785.1. Lineage (NCBI taxonomy): Bacteria > Pseudomonadati > Pseudomonadota > Gammaproteobacteria > Enterobacterales > Enterobacteriaceae > Enterobacter > Enterobacter cloacae complex sp. SHL022. Next base: position 61,402 of record NZ_JBMKJH010000009.1, read on the forward strand.
TCCGCGACTATTTCGATCACCACGAACCCATTTCTACCGCGCCGTCTCACCGCGCGCTGGCGATGTTCCGCGGCCGTAACGAAGGCGTGCTGCAACTCTCCCTGAATGCCGATCCGCAGTTTGACGAGCCGCCAAAAGAGAGCCACTGCGAGCAGATCATTATGGATCATCTGGGCCTGCGCCTGAACAACGCACCGGCGGACAGCTGGCGCAAAGGCGTGGTGAGCTGGACCTGGCGCATCAAGGTGCTGATGCACCTCGAAACCGAGCTGATGGGCACCGTGCGCGAGCGCGCCGAAGACGAAGCGATCAACGTCTTCGCCCGTAACCTGCACGACCTGCTGATGGCTGCGCCAGCTGGCCTGCGCGCCACCATGGGTCTCGATCCGGGTCTGCGTACCGGCGTGAAGGTGGCCGTGGTTGACGGCACCGGCAAGCTCGTTGCCACCGACACCATTTACCCGCACACCGGTCAGGCAGCGAAAGCGGCTGTCGTCGTCGCCGCGCTGTGCGAGAAGTACAACGTTGAGCTGGTTGCCATCGGTAACGGTACGGCGTCCCGCGAAACCGAACGTTTCTATCTCGACGTGCAGAAGCAGTTCCCGAAAGTGACGGCGCAGAAAGTGATCGTCAGCGAAGCGGGGGCATCAGTCTACTCAGCCTCTGAGCTGGCAGCGCAGGAGTTCCCGGATCTGGACGTTTCCCTGCGCGGCGCGGTCTCTATCGCCCGTCGTTTGCAGGATCCGCTGGCGGAGCTGGTGAAGATCGACCCGAAATCCATCGGTGTGGGCCAGTATCAGCACGACGTGAGCCAGACGCAGCTGGCGCGCAAGCTGGATGCGGTAGTGGAAGACTGTGTTAACGCCGTCGGCGTGGACCTGAACACCGCTTCCGTTCCCCTGCTGACCCGCGTGGCGGGCCTGACCCGTATGATGGCACAGAATATCGTCGCCTGGCGTGATGAGAACGGTCAGTTCCAGAACCGCCAGCAGCTGCTGAAGGTGAGCCGTCTGGGGCCGAAAGCATTTGAGCAGTGCGCGGGCTTCCTGCGCATCAACCACGGCGATAACCCGCTGGATGCCTCTACCGTTCACCCGGAAGCGTACCCTGTTGTTGAGCGCATCCTGGCCGCGACTCAGCAGGCGCTTAAAGACCTGATGGGCGACAGCAGCGCGCTGCGTAACCTGAAAGCGGTGGATTTCACCGACGAACAGTTCGGTGTGCCGACGGTCACTGACATCATCAAAGAGCTGGAAAAACCGGGCCGCGATCCGCGTCCTGAGTTTAAAACCGCGACCTTTGCTGACGGCGTGGAAACCATGAACGACCTGCTGCCGGGCATGGTGCTGGAGGGGGCGGTAACCAACGTCACCAACTTTGGCGCGTTTGTGGATATCGGCGTGCATCAGGACGGTCTGGTGCATATCTCTTCCCTCGCCGACAAGTTCGTTGAAGATCCGCACACCGTGGTCAAAGCGGGCGACATCGTGAAGGTGAAAGTGCTGGAAGTGGATCTCCAGCGCAAGCGTATTGCCCTGACCATGCGTCTGGACGAGCAGCCGGGCGACACTAACGCGCGCCGTGGCGGTAATGGCGGTGGCCGTGAACAGCAGCGTCCGGCAGCGAAAGCCGCGAAGCCACGCGGACGTGACGCACAGCCAGCAGGCAACAGCGCGATGATGGATGCGCTGGCAGCGGCGATGGGTAAGAAACGCTAATACTGTAAATGCCCGGTGGCGCGACGCTTACCGGGCCTACGGTTTTGTAGGCCGGGCAAACGCAGTGCCGCCCGGCAAGCAGGCCGCAGGGAATTAAAATAAATAAGTTGTATCCATATTTAAACCACGAATTATCACCTCATTAACAAATAGCCTTCTTTTTATTTTCACCTCAATTTCGCAAATATTGAGCAAGGTCAAGCAGACCGCAAATTAATACGATTAACAACATCCCGTCACATTTTTATTATTGCTGATAAAAACTATTCTCATTATCATCGCAGTGTAGATTATTTAACCTCTCGTGGAATCAGGCGCTATGCAATTCACTCCAGACAGTGCGTGGAAAATTATCGGTTTTACCCGTGAGATAAGCCCGGCCTATCGGCAGAAGCTGCTGTCCCTGGGCATGCTACCCGGCTCATCGTTCCAGGTGGTGCGCGTTGCGCCGTTGGGCGATCCTGTTCATATCGAAACCCGACGCGTTAATCTGGTTCTGCGTAAAAAAGACCTCGCATTAATTGAAGTTGAATCTTTATCCCGTTAACAAGCCAGCGGTTTCAGTGAGTCTATTACAATGAAAAAATTAACTATTGGCTTAATTGGCAATCCTAATTCCGGCAAGACAACCTTATTTAATCAGTTAACCGGCGCACGCCAGCGTGTGGGAAATTGGGCAGGCGTAACGGTTGAACGCAAAGAGGGCCAGTTCACTACAACAGATAATCAGGTCACGCTGGTTGATTTACCGGGGACCTATTCACTCACCACGATTTCATCCCAGACCTCACTCGATGAGCAAATTGCCTGCCACTATATTCTGAGCGGCGACGCGGATCTGCTCATCAATGTGGTGGATGCCTCCAATCTCGAACGAAATCTGTATCTCACGTTACAACTGCTGGAGCTGGGTATTCCCTGCATCGTGGCGCTTAACATGCTCGACATCGCCGAGAAGCAAAAGCTGCGCATCGACGTCGATGCCCTCTCCGCACGCCTGGGCTGCCCGGTGGTTCCGCTGGTTTCTACCCGCGCACGCGGCATTGACGCCCTGAAGCTGGCGATTGACCGCCACACGGGCAATGCCGACGTCGAACTGGTCCACTACGCCCAGCCGCTGCTGCGCGAAGCCGGGCAACTGGCGCAGGAGATGGACAACAGCATGCCCGCCAGACAACGTCTGTGGCTTGGCCTGCAAATGCTGGAAGGCGATATCTACAGCCGCGCCTACGCAGGCGATGCGGCGGATAAGCTGGGCGTCGCGCAGGCTCGCCTGAGCGACGAGCTGGACGATCCCGCTCTGCATATTGCGGATGCGCGCTATCAGGCCATCGCCGCTATCTGTGACGTGGTCAGCAATGCATTAACCGCTGAACCCAGCCGCTTCACCGCCGCCGTGGATAAGATTGTGCTCAACCGCTTCCTAGGTTTGCCGATCTTTTTACTGGTGATGTACGTGATGTTCCTGCTCGCCATTAACATCGGCGGTGCATTACAACCTATCTTTGATGGCGGCTCTGTCGCTATCTTCGTGCACGGTATTCAGTGGCTGGGCTACACCCTCCACTTCCCGGAATGGTTGACCATCTTCCTTGCGCAGGGGATCGGCGGCGGGATCAACACCGTCCTGCCGCTGGTGCCGCAGATCGGCATGATGTACCTGTTCCTCTCCTTCCTTGAGGATTCCGGCTACATGGCGCGCGCGGCCTTCGTAATGGACCGCCTGATGCAGGCGCTGGGGCTGCCGGGCAAATCGTTCGTGCCGCTGATTGTCGGTTTTGGCTGCAACGTGCCGTCAGTCATGGGCGCGCGTACGCTGGATGCCCCGCGCGAACGCCTGATGACCATCATGATGGCGCCGTTCATGTCCTGCGGCGCGCGGCTGGCGATCTTCGCGGTCTTTGCCGCGGCGTTCTTTGGTCAGGAAGGGGCGCTGGCCGTCTTCTCCCTGTATGTGCTGGGTATCGTGATGGCTATTCTCACCGGCCTGATGCTGAAGCACACCATCATGCGTGGCGAAGCGTCGCCGTTCGTGATGGAACTGCCGGTTTATCACGTTCCGCATCTGAAAAGCCTGATTATTCAGACATGGCAGCGCCTGAAGGGCTTCGTTCTGCGCGCCGGTAAGGTGATTGTGGTGGTCAGCATTTTCCTGAGCGCCCTGAACAGCTTCACCCTGAGCGGCCAGGCCGCGGACAACATTAATGACTCTGTCCTGGCCTCCGTCAGCCGGATCATTACGCCGGTCTTCAAACCGATTGGCGTTCAGGAAGACAACTGGCAGGCAACCGTGGGCCTGTTCACCGGCGCGATGGCAAAAGAGGTGGTTGTCGGCACCCTGAACACGCTTTACACCGCGGAAAACATCCAGGAAGAGGAGTTCAACCCGGCAGCGTTCAACCTCGGCGATGAACTGCTTGGCGCGGTGGAAGAGACCTGGCAGAGCCTGAAAGACACCTTCAGCCTGAGCGTACTGGCGAACCCGATTGAAGCCAGCAAAGGCGATGGCGAAATGGCGACCGGAGCAATGGGCGTGATGGGCCAGAAATTTGGCAGCGCGTCGGCGGCCTACAGCTACCTGATCTTCGTCCTGCTCTATATTCCATGCATCTCGGTCATGGGCGCCATTGCCCGTGAGTCCAGCCGCGGCTGGATGGGCTTCTCCATTCTGTGGGGGCTGAACATTGCCTACTCGCTGGCGACCGTGTTTTATCAGGCCGTCAATTACAGCCAGCATCCGCGCTACAGCCTGGTCTGTATCCTCGCGGTGAGCCTGTTTAACGTAATGGTGATTGGCCTGCTGCGCCGGGCGCGTAGCCGCGTTGACGTTAACCTGCTGGCAACGCGCAAAACCCCAACGACCTGCTGTAACAGCCCAGCAGGCGACTGTCACTGAGGGGAAAAAGATGGCATCGTTGATTCAGGTTCGTGACTTACTGGCGTTACAGGGACGAATGGAGGCGAAGCAGCTCAGCCTCAGCCTGCATACGCCGCAGCCGATGATCGATGCCATGCTGGAAAGGCTGGAGGCGATGGGGAAAGCCGTGCGCATTCAGGAAGAGCCGGACGGTTGTCTGTCCGGCAGTTGCAAGAGTTGTCCTGAAGGTAAAGCCTGTCTCAGGGAATGGTGGACGCTTCGCTGATAAAACCGGACAGCGCCGAACAAAACTCAGCAGGATGAGAGATGAACGGCGCATGTGCCGCTTTGGCAACCACCATTGATTTACTCTCCGGCCACAGCGCATCCAGCAGCGGAACCACCTTGCGCGGAACCAGTCCATCCAGATAGCCATAAATACGCAGATGCGGCACCGTTAACGACGCCAGCGGCTCGCGCAGATCGGCCGTTTTCAGGATCTCCAGTCCACCGTTCAGCACCTCAACCTCCGGCATCGGCAGAGAAAGCACCGTCTGCTTCAACGTCCGTGCGTCCTGACGGGCGGTTTCTGTTCCCATGGTTTGTAGCGCCAGAAAACGCTCCACCGTCCGCTGGAAGTCTTCGCTCAGCTGATGCTGGAACCCGGCCAGCACCTCGGGTTTAATGCCTGGCCACGCCTCGCGGGCGCTGAAACAGGGTGATGAGGCAACGGTGATCAGCGCCTGGACCCGCTCAGGATGGCGCAGCGCAATCTGGCTTACCACCAGCCCGCCCAGGCTCCAGCCGAGCCAGACGGCTTTTTGCGGCGCCGCTTCCAGAACCTGCTCCGCCATGTCGTCAAGCGTCATCGCGCCATAGCCGTGGCTACGGCCATAGCCCGGTAGATCCACCAGGTGTACCGTGAATTGCGAGGCCAGTTCCTCACTTATGCAACGCCACACTTCGGCGTTCAGTCCCCATCCGTGCAGCAGCACAAGATGACAATTTCCCGTCCCAACGGTCTGCCACCACAGCGTCTTCATCAGTTAACGTTCTCTTTTTTCACATGGAGGTTGCGTATGCTAACAGTGCCCGGCTTGTGCTGGCTATGCCGAATGCCACTTGCGATGAGCGCGTGGGGCGTCTGTTCCGTTTGCACGCGAGCGCTGGGTTACCTGAAGGGCTGTCCGCAATGCGGCTTGCCTGCCGTCAGCCAGACGCTTCCCTGCGGCCGATGCCTGAAAAAAGCGCCGCCGTGGAGCGCGCTGGTGGCGGTGGATGATTATGTATTGCCGCTGAGTCGTCTGGTTCATCAGTTCAAATTTTCCAGCCAGATCGCGCTGGCGCAGCCGCTGGCACGCCTGTTATTACTGGCGGTATTGCAGGCGCGAAGAACGCGAGGACTGCCGCCGGTCGACACGCTTGTGAACGTCCCACTGTTTCAGCGCCGCCACTGGCGGCGGGGATACAATCAAAGCGACCTGCTGTGTCGTCCGCTCGCCCACTGGCTGGGTTGCCGGTACCCCGCCTCTGCGCTGAAACGTACTCATGCCACTGCCGTTCAGCACCGGCTCAACGCCCGGTCGCGCAAAAGGAACCTGAAAAACGCCTTTCGCCTTGAATTGCCGGTCAACGGCCTCCATATCGCGATTGTGGATGATGTCGTCACCACGGGCAGTACCGTGGCTGAACTTTCCCGACTGCTTTTGCAAAGCGGCGCCGCGTCAGTTCAGGTATGGTGTCTGTGCCGTACCTTGTAGCCCTTCTTCAATGGGCGTATGATTATACCCAGGTAATTTAGTCAACTATTAGGCCAAAGCTATGATCCGTATTTCCGATTCTGCACAAGCGCACTTTGCCAAACTGCTGGCAAATCAGGAAGAAGGGACGCAGATCCGCGTGTTTGTGATCAATCCAGGCACTCCGAATGCAGAATGTGGTGTCTCTTATTGTCCTCCGGATGCCGTGGAAGCAACTGACACTGCCCTTAAATTTGAACAGCTCACCGCGTACGTTGATGAGCTGAGCGCGCCGTATCTTGAAGATGCGGAGATTGATTTCGTCACCGACCAGCTGGGTTCTCAGCTGACGCTGAAGGCGCCGAACGCGAAAATGCGTAAAGTCTCTGACGATGCCCCGCTGATGGAGCGTGTGGAATATCTGCTGCAATCGCAGATCAACCCGCAGCTGGCCGGCCACGGGGGACGTGTTTCCCTGATGGAAATCACCGAAGATGGTCTGGCAATCCTGCAATTCGGCGGCGGCTGTAACGGCTGCTCCATGGTCGATGTCACCCTGAAAGAAGGGATCGAGAAGCAGCTGTTGAACGAATTCCCGGAACTGAAAGGCGTGCGCGATCTGACTGAGCACCAGCGCGGCGAGCACTCCTACTACTGATTCAGTGCCCGTCTGTATTGCCCGGTGGCGCTGCGCTTACCGGGCCTACATTTTCTTGCCTCCCCCTCTATATGTTGACCTGCGTCTCATAATTCAAATTTTGCCTCCCTGGGTGATTCTCAATCACGTCATGTTACCCGTATCATTCTCGTGGGCACTCAACACCCTTATAACAGCCGACTAAACTTAACGTTTTCGCGGGCATCAGTATGAGTGCCGTTAACACTCTGTTCCCAGTTGGGACAACCGGAATTTGTCGTTGAAACAATGACGTTACCCATAACAATTCAAAGGCCAGGTCAATCATGCCATTAGTCATCGTCGCTATCGGTGTTGTGTTATTACTGCTCTTGATGATCCGCTTCAAAATGAACGGATTTATCGCTCTGGTTCTGGTGGCACTTGCAGTCGGTCTGATGCAGGGAATGCCGCTGGTTAAAGTTATCAGCTCCATTAAAGCCGGTGTCGGCGGTACGCTCGGCAGCCTGGCGCTGATCATGGGCTTCGGCGCCATGCTCGGTAAAATGCTCGCGGACTGCGGTGGCGCGCAGCGTATTGCCACTACCCTTATCGATAAATTTGGCAAGCAGCACATCCAGTGGGCGGTGGTGTTAACCGGTTTTACCGTCGGTTTCGCACTGTTCTATGAAGTGGGCTTCGTTCTGATGCTGCCGCTGGTGTTCACCATCGCCGCTGCCGCCAACATCCCACTGCTGTTCGTGGGCGTGCCGATGGCTGCGGCGCTGTCCGTCACCCACGGTTTCCTGCCGCCGCACCCGGGTCCAACGGCTATCGCCACCATCTTCCACGCCGATATGGGTAAAACCCTGCTGTTCGGTACGATTCTGGCGATCCCGACGGTGATTCTGGCAGGCCCGGTGTATGCGCGCTTCCTGAAAGGCATCGATAAGCCTATCCCGGAAGGGCTGTACAGCGCCAAAACCTTTACTGAAGAAGAGATGCCAGGCTTTGGCGTCAGCGTCTGGACCTCACTGGTACCGGTGATCCTGATGGCGATGCGTGCCATAGCAGAGATGGTTCTGCCAAAAGGTCACGCGTTCCTGTCCGTTGCGGAGTTCCTGGGCGACCCGGTAATGGCAACGCTGATTGCGGTATTGATTGCGATGTTTACCTTCGGTCTTAACCGCGGTCGCTCCATGGATCAGATCAACGATACGCTGACCTCTTCCATCAAAATCATCGCCATGATGCTGCTGATCATCGGCGGCGGCGGCGCGTTCAAGCAGGTGCTGGTCGACAGCGGCGTGGATAAATACATCGCTGCCATGATGCACGAAACCAACGTCTCTCCGCTGCTGATGGCGTGGTCTATCGCCGCCGTTCTGCGTATTGCGCTGGGCTCTGCGACCGTTGCGGCGATTACCGCAGGCGGCATCGTGGCACCGCTGATTGCCACGACGGGCGTCAGCCCTGAACTGATGGTTATCGCGGTCGGTTCGGGCAGCGTGATTTTCTCCCACGTGAACGATCCGGGCTTCTGGCTGTTCAAGGAGTACTTCAACCTGACCATCGGTGAAACCATCAAGTCCTGGTCCGCGCTGGAAACCATTATTTCGGTGTGCGGTCTGGTCGGGGTGCTGCTGTTGAATATGGTGGTTTGATGTAAAAAGCCGGGTAGCGCTGACGCTTACCCGGCCTACATTCTATTCCCTCTCCCTCTGGGAGAGGGTTAGGGTGAGGGTGAAACTACCGCTTATTACCCACCGCTCTTCTGCGCTTGTCCAAATCCTTAATCAACCTGTTCACCCCGTCATCGGCGAACATCGCTTCAAGCGTTGTGGACAGTTTGCGTCGCCAGTTTTTGTATTGATAGCTGGTGCCGGGGATGTTTACCGGCTCCGCCATATCAATCCAGTCTTCCGGTTGCAGACCGAGCAATGCGCTGTTGCTGTCGGCAATATAGCGCTGTAAGCCACGATTAAGCGTTGGCGTCATCGACATCAGCGACGCCTTATGCCCGGCGCGCTTCGGCAGACAACCATGTTTATGCAGCGCGTCCAGCAGCCCCTGCTTCGCCAGCTCGCGATCCTGATATAGCCCGCGCAGAACCTCTTCATCCGGGTAGAGACCTAACGTTTTGCCGAGCGTCAGGTCGCCGCTTTCCCAGTAGCCTCTGAGCGTAGGAAGATCATGCGTCGTCGCGACTGCCATTGACTGTTCAGGGTACGCTTTCGGCGCGCGGAAGGTTTTCTCATGGTCGTTTTCAAAATAGAGCACTTTGTAGGAGTAGACGCCGCTGTCGCGGAGCTTACTGACAATTTCCACCGGCACGGTTCCGAGATCTTCGCCAATCACCATGCACTGATGACGTTTACTCTCCAGCGCGAGGATTGAGAGCAAATCGTCCACCGGATATTGCACGTACGCCCCGTGGTCAGCCGTTTCACCGTACGGGATCCACCACAGGCGCAGCACGGACATCACGTGGTCGATACGCAACGCGCCGCAGTTCTGCATGTTAGCGCGCAGCAGGTCGATAAACGGCTCGTAGGCACGCGCCGCCATCACGTGCGGATCCATTGGCGGTAAGCCCCAGTTCTGACCAAGCGGGCCCAGAATATCCGGCGGCGCACCGACGGAGGCTTTCAGACAGTAAAGTTCACGGTCACACCAGGTCTCCGCCCCACCTTCCGCCACGCCGACGGCCAGATCGCGATACAGACCGATCGGCATGTTATAGCCCTGGCTCACCTGCCAGCAGGCAGCAAACTGGCTGTACGCCAGCCACTGCAACCAGAGATAGAAATCCACCTCGTCGGCATGCGTCTCACAGAACGCCTTCACTTCCGGGGTATCCACGGACTGATACGCTTCCGGCCACACCGGCCAGCCCCAGCGCATCTCATCCTCCTGGACCTGATACGCATGCAACGCATCAAACGCTGCCTGCCAGTAAAGGCTCTCACCTTCCTGCATCACAAACTGGCGGAAGGCTGCCATCTGCTCGTCGTCACGCTTCGCAAAGCCCTTCCATGCCAGACGCAGCGCCGCCATTTTCAGCGAGGTCACGGAGGCATAATCGACCCAGTCCGCATCGCGGGCCTGTTTCAGCATCTGTTGGGTGGTCTCAAGCTTCCACCACGCCTGCGCCTCTTTGCTGTTTTTGAAATCGTCTAACGCGTTAACGTCGATGTAGATCACGTTCAGCCAGCGGCGGGAAGACGGGCTGTACGGGCTGGCGCTTTCCGGGTTGGCCGGATAGAGGGCGTGGATCGGGTTGAGGCCGATGAACGCGCCGCCGCGCTCGCCCACGGATGCCAGCATCTTTTTCAGGTCGCCAAAATCGCCAATGCCCCAGTTGCTGTCCGAACGCAGGGTATAGAGCTGCACGCAGGCGCCCCACAGCTTTTTGCCTTCAAGCAGCGCCTGCGGCTCATAGCAACGCTTTGGCGCCACGATCACCCGACAGTGAAAACGCTGGTCGTCCCGGGTAAGCGTAAGCGTGTGGTAGCCCTCCGGCAGCTTCGCCGGAAGGTTAAGGGTTTTGCCGCCTGTGGCATGGCCTTTGTGCTGATGCCCCTCTTCGGTGGTGAGCAGCCAGCTGAACTCGCCGCGCCCTTCCACCGCCAGCGGCATCTTTTTGCCCGCGGTAAAGACCTTCACGTTCGGCACCGGCGCACCCGACGCTTTCGCGTCGGTTTTGTGCATGGCATCCAGCAAACGTCTTTTGGTGTCCGCACCAATAGACTGCGGTTTGCCGTGCGCATTGATGTAACTGAGGCTAATTCCCGCCGCCTGCGCGGCACTGTCCAGACGTTTACTCTCCATCGCGCTTCCTTAGCGTTTTGCCTGCCAGATACGAGCCTGATAATCACGGATTGAGCGGTCAGAGCTGAACATACCGCAGCGCGCGGTGTTCAGGATACACGCGCGGGTCCAGGCATCCTGGTCGCGATACAGCACGTCGACCTGCTTCTGCGCTTCAACATAAGCCGAGAAGTCAGCCATCACCAGGTACGGGTCGCCGCCCTGTTTGTCCATGCTGTGCAGCATCTGGTCAAACGCGTGCTTGTCGCCGTCGCTGTACTTCCCGCTTTCCAGCTCTTTGAGCACCGCATCCAGCACTTTGTCTTTTTTACGCCATTTCACCGGGTCGTACCCTTTGGCTTTGATGGCTTTCACTTCTTCAACAGTATGGCCGAAGATAAAGATGTTCTCTTCGCCGACCTTCTCGGCAATTTCGACGTTCGCACCGTCCAGCGTGCCGACGGTCAGCGCACCGTTCAGGGCCAGCTTCATGTTGCCGGTACCGGACGCTTCTTTACCGGCGGTAGAGATCTGCTCGGAAATATCCGCCGCCGGGATCAGCATTTCAGCCGCAGAAACGCAGTAGTCCGGCAGGAACACCACCTTCAGCTTATCGCCCACTTTCGGATCGTTGTTGATCGCCGCCGCCACTTTATTAATGGCGAGGATAATGTTTTTCGCCAGGTAGTAGCCCGGCGCCGCTTTCGCACCGAACAGGAACACGCGCGGAACGCGGTCGGCCTGTGGATTCTCGCGGATCTCTTTATACAGCGCCAGAATGTGCAGCAGGTTCAGGTGCTGACGTTTGTACTCGTGCAGACGTTTGATCTGGATATCGAAAATCGCATTCGGGTTGATCTCAATCCCGGTGCGCATTTTCACGAACTCAGCCAGGCGAACTTTGTTCTCCAGCTTAATCGCGCGGTACTGTTCGCGGAATTTCGCGTCGTCAGCGTATTTTTCCAGGTTGATGAGCTGGTCCAGATCGTTGGCCCACTCTTTCTTCAGGGTTTTGTCCAGCAGGCCGGCCAGCAGCGGGTTGCACTGCTTGATCCAGCGACGCGGCGTGATGCCGTTGGTCACGTTATGGAATTTGGTCGGCCACAGCTGGTGGTATTCCGGGAAGAGATCTTTGACCACCAGATCCGAGTGCAGCGCCGCCACGCCGTTCACCGCAAAGCCGCTGACCACGCACATGTTCGCCATGCGCACCTGTTTGTCGTGTACCACGGCCAGCTTCGCCCAGACGGCTTTGTCACCCGGCCAGGTTTTCTCCACCAGCGTTTTGAACTGGTCGTTAATCTTATTGATGATCTGCATATGGCGCGGCAGCAGCGTTTTCACCAGCTTCTCATCCCAGCACTCCAGCGCTTCCGGCATCAGGGTGTGGTTGGTGTAGGCGAAGGTGCGGCTGGTGATGGCCCAGGCGTCGTCCCAGCTCAGCTGATGCTCGTCGATCAGCACGCGCAGCAGTTCCGGGATGGCAATGGTCGGATGCGTGTCGTTAAGCTGAATAACTTCGAAGTCCGGCAGTTGAGCCAGCTTGCGGCCCGCCAGGTGGTGTCGACGCAGAATGTCCGCCACGGAGCAGGCGCACTGGAAGTACTGCTGCATCAGACGCAGCTTTTTACCCGCCAGATGATTATCGTTCGGATAGAGGACTTTAGTCAGCTTCTCGGCGTCGATCCCCTGCTGCTCGGCGCGCAGGAAGTCACCGTCGTTGAATTTGGTCAGGTTAAACGGATGCGCGTGCTTCGCCTGCCACAGACGCAGCGGCTGCGCCACGCCGTTACGGTAGCCGAGTACCGGCAGGTCCCAGGCTTCACCGGTAATGGTGAACGCCGGTTCCCAGAGTCCCTGCTTCGTGACTTTCCCGCCAATCCCGACCTGCACATCCAGCTGCGCGTTGTGGCGGAACCACGGATAGGTATTGCGGTGCCAGTCGTCCGGCGCTTCCATCTGATGGCCGTCGGCAAATGACTGACGGAACAGGCCGTACTGATAGTTCAGGCCATAGCCAATCGCCGACTGGCCCACCGTTGCCATGGAATCCAGGAAGCAGGCTGCCAGACGTCCCAGACCGCCGTTACCCAGCGCCGGGTCAACCTCTTCTTCCAGCAGATCGGTCAGGTTGATGTCGTGTTCTTTCAGCACGTCACCGACCTCCTGATACCAGCCAAGGTTCAGCAGATTGTTACCCGTCAGACGGCCAATCAGGAACTCCATCGAAATGTAGTTGACGTGACGCTGGCCTTTCACAGGCTTCGCCACAGGCTGAGCGTCCAGCTGTTCTGCGAGCGCCCCGCTCACCGCCTGCCACCACTGGTGAGGCGTCATCTCGTTTGCAGCATGAAGGCCAAAACGCTGCCACTGACGCGTCAGGGCAGCCTGAAATTGAGCTTTGTTGAAAGTAGGCTGTGACATAGGGAATCGGCATCCTGTAGAGAGAAAACACATTTGGCGCTAGTGTGCCTGGCTCATTGCGCCTCTTCCTCCTCCTGTCGGGGATTAGGCAGGGAGGAGTAGCGGGGATGAGCATAAAAGTGTGATCGAGGCCACTGTGTAAGTGTGCGCTTCGCGGAAAAAGCGATCCCGGAAGAACCTCAAAGAAATGAAATGCAGTTTCGGAAGAAATTAATCATCGCTGAAATGATTACTTACGTAGAATAATATTTCCGCGCGTCGGGATTATTCAGCACCACTATTAAGCCCATGCAACTTTCCCCAAAGTTAATTAACTTCACCGTCATTATCTCTTTCTGAAACCAGTTTCAGCGCAACCGAGCGTCATGCAGACAAGCCAGAAGCAGCGCGGCATCCAGCCATTTACGGAAAGTTCCATCAGTGATGAGAATGTTTTGTGACAGAGTGCAAATTCAGAGCCTCCAAACCCAGACATAACTTGCAATAGTTCCTCTATTGGCCGAACTTATAGATATTAATTACGAAGCGCAAAAAAAATAAATTCTCTCGTTCCCCACAGTGAAGTGAAAACTATGTTGATTCCGTCCAAATTAAGTCGCCCGGTTCGTCTTGACCATACTGTGGTCCGCGAGCGCCTGCTGGCTAAACTTTCCGGTGCGCATAATTTCCGACTGGCGCTGGTTACGAGTCCTGCGGGTTATGGAAAAACAACGCTCATTTCGCAATGGGCGGCAGGTAAAAGCGATCTTGGCTGGTACTCCCTGGATGAAGGTGATAACCAGCAGGAGCGTTTTGCCAGCTATTTAATTGCCGCGATTCAGCAGGCGACCAACGGACACTGCGTCACCAGCGAGGTGATGGTGCAAAAGCGCCAGTACGCCAGCCTGTCCTCTCTTTTCTCCCAGCTGTTTATCGAGCTGGCCGAATGGCATCGCCCGCTGTATGTGGTGATTGATGATTATCATCTGATCACCAACCCGGTTATTCACGAGTCCATGCGTTTCTTCCTGCGCCATCAGCCGGAAAACCTGACGCTGGTTGTCCTGTCGCGTAACCTTCCGCAGTTGGGCATTGCCAACCTGCGGGTGCGCGATCAGCTTCTGGAAATCGGCAGTCAGCAGCTGGCCTTTACCCATCAGGAAGCGAAGCAGTTCTTTGACTGCCGTCTGACGTCTCCGATTGAGGCGTCTGAAAGCAGCCGCCTGTGCGATGACGTTGCCGGCTGGGCCACGGCGCTGCAGCTGATTGCCCTCTCCGCGCGGCAAAACAACAGCCCGACGCATCAGTCCGCACGCCGCCTGGCGGGCATCAACGCCAGCCACCTGTCGGATTATCTGGTGGATGAGGTACTCGACAGCGTTGACCTCTCCACCCGCCATTTCCTGCTGAAAAGCTCCCTGCTGCGCTCCATGAACGACGCGCTGATTGTGCGCGTCACCGGTATTGAAAACGGGCAGCTCCAGCTCGAAGAGATTGAACGTCAGGGTCTGTTCCTGACGCGTATGGACGATCACGGCGAATGGTTTAGCTACCATCCGCTGTTTGGCAGCTTCCTGCGCCAGCGTTGCCAGTGGGAGCTGGCCGCAGAGCTGCCTGACATTCACCGCGCCGCCGCCGAAAGCTGGATGGCGCAAGGTTTCCCGAGCGAGGCTATCCACCATGCGCTGGCCGCCGGGGATGCCGGTATGCTGCGCGATATTCTGCTCAACCACGCGTGGGGACTGTTCAACCACAGCGAACTGACGCTGCTGGAAGAGTCGTTAAAAGCGCTGCCGTGGGAAAGCCTGCTGGAGAATCCGCGTCTGGTGCTGCTCCAGGCCTGGCTGATGCAGAGCCAGCATCGCTACAGCGAAGTGAACACCCTGCTGGCGCGCGCCGAGCAGGAGATGGAAAGCGAGATGGATACCACCCTGCACGGCGAATTTAACGCCCTGCGCGCACAGGTGGCGATTAACGACGGGGACCCGGATGAAGCTGAACGGCTGGCGATGGTCGCGCTGGATGAGCTGCCGCTGGCGAATTTTTACAGCCGTATTGTGGCCACCTCGGTACACGGCGAAGTGCTGCACTGTAAGGGCGATCTCACGCGTTCGCTTTCACTCATGCAGCAAACCGAACAGATGGCGCGCCGCCACGATGTCTGGCATTACGCCCTGTGGAGCCTGATCCAGCAAAGCGAGATTTTATTTGCTCAGGGGTTTCTGCAAGCAGCCTGGGAAAACCAGGAGAAAGCGTTCCAGCTGATCCGTGAACAACATCTGGAACAGCTGCCGATGCACGAGTTCCTGTTGCGTATTCGCGCTCAGCTGCTGTGGGCATGGTCGCGTCTGGATGAAGCAGAAAGCTGCGCCCGCCAGGGTCTGAATGTCCTTTCGAGCTTCCAGCCGCAGCAGCAGCTCCAGTGTCTGGCTCTGCTGGTGCAGTGCTCGCTGGCACGCGGCGACCTGGATAATGCCCGTAACCACCTTAACCGCCTGGAAAATCTGCTCGGCAACGGACAGTACCATAGCGACTGGGTCTCCAACGCCGATAAGGTCAGGGTGATTTACTGGCAGATGACCGGCGATAAAAAGTCCGCCGCCAACTGGCTGCGTCACACGCCTAAACCGGAATTTGCCAATAACCACTTCCTGCAAAGCCAGTGGCGCAATATTGCCCGCGTGCAGATCCTGCTGGGTGACTTTGAGCCTGCCGAGATCGTGCTGGAAGAGTTAAACGAAAACGCCCGCAGCCTGCGTCTGATGAGCGATTTAAACCGCAACCTGCTGCTGTTAAACCAGCTTTACTGGCAGGCAGGACGTAAAAACGATGCCCAGCGCGTACTGCTGGAAGCGTTGCAGCTGGCGAACCGCACCGGGTTTATCAGCCACTTTGTAATTGAGGGTGAAGTGATGGCCCAGCAGCTGCGCCAGCTGATTCAACTCAACACGCTGCCGGAACTCGATCAGCATCGCGCCCAGCGCATTCTGCGCGAGATTAACCAGCATCATCGCCACAAGTTTGCGCACTTCGATGAGAACTTTGTTGAACGTCTGCTGAACCATCCGGAAGTGCCGGAGCTTATCCGTACCAGCCCGCTCACCCAGCGTGAATGGCAGGTGCTGGGGCTGATCTATTCCGGCTACAGCAACGAGCAGATTGCCGGTGAGCTGGCGGTGGCGGCGACCACCATCAAAACGCACATTCGCAATCTGTATCAGAAGCTGGGCGTGGCGCACCGTCAGGATGCGGTGCAGCATGCGCAGCAGCTGTTGAAGATGATGGGGTACGGAGTGTAAATCCTTTGCGGTCTGATGCCCTCACCCCGGCCCTCTCCCACAGGGAGAGGGAGAATGGCTTCTCAACATAACTCTAACTGCAAATTATTATCTTTAATCACCTGCATCACGCCCGCCGGTGGCATCACATCAGTATAAACCGCATCCACCATGCTGATGCTGCCCATGTTCACCATCGCGTTACGACCAAACTTGGAGTGATCCACCACCAGCATCACGTGACGTGAGTTTTCAATGATCGCGCGCTTGGTGCGCACCTCGTGGTAATCAAACTCCAGCAGCGAGCCGTCGGTGTCGATGCCGCTGATCCCCAGAATGCCGAAATCGAGGCGAAACTGAGAGATAAAATCGAGCGTCGCTTCGCCGATAATGCCCCCGTCGCGGCTGCGCAGTTCGCCGCCCGCGAGGATGATGCGGAAATCGTCTTTCTGCATCAACGTGTTGGCCACGTTCAGGTTGTTGGTCACCACGCGGAGGTTCTCGTGGTTCAGCAGCGCATGGGCGACCGCTTCCGGCGTGGTGCCGATATCAATAAACAGCGTCGCGCCGTTCGGGATCTGGCTCGCCACTTTACGGGCGATACGCTCTTTCTCTGCCGTTTGCGTCGCCTTACGGTCATGCCATGAGGTGTTCACCGAGCTGGACGGCAGCGCGGCACCGCCGTGGTGACGCAGAATACGGTTCTGATCGGCCAGGTCGTTGAGGTCACGACGGATGGTTTGCGGGCTAACGGCAAACTGCTCCACCAGCTCTTCAGTACTGACGTATCCCTGTTTTTTTACCAGTTCGATAATGGCGTCATGACGTTGTGTTTGTTTCATGAAATATCCCTGGGAATTATGTTCGCTTTCGCGCATGGAGCGTATCGGCCAGCGCCATCGCCAGCCCGACCGCCAGGCCGGTAACGTGCGCACCATTGGCGATAGACATACCAAACAGATCAAACCATCCGGCAATAAGCCATATTAATGCAAAGGTTATTAATCCACGTTGTAAATAGATGCCGCTATCCGGGTCGCGCTCGCCTCTGAGCCAGGCGTAACCCATCAGGGCGTACACCACGCCGGATAACCCGCCAAACCATGGACCGCTGAATTTATGCTGCACGTAGCCGCTTAACAGGGCGCTGATAAGGGTGATCACAATCAGCTTGCCGCTGCCGAGCCGCTTCTCCACCGCCCCGCCGAGATACCACCACCACAGCAGGTTAAAGAGGATATGCATCACCGAGAAGTGCATCAGCGCATGCGTGAAGTAGCGCCAGACGTCAAATTGCAGGGAGGGATCGTACGGCCATGCGAGGGCAATCATCACGCTCTGGTCACCCACCACGCTCATAATAATGAAGACGATGATGCAGGCTACCATTAAAAGCAGCGTAAACGGTCCTGCGCGCTCGCGGAGGGTGGCGAGAAACGGAAAACGTTGATAGTGCAGGCCACTGCCGGTCTGGCCGGATTGCCAGCTTGCCGCCAGATAACGCGGGTCGCCCGGGTTTTCCAGGAAACGCGCCAGCTCGGCGTTCACGCGCCCAGCCTGGCTTTCGTCTGCCAGCCAGACATCCGTCTGTGTATGCTGCTGAATAGTCAGGATAATGCCCTGCGTCGCCATATAGTCGACAAACGCCTGGGCGACGCGCGGGTTGCTAAAAGAGGTGATCATCAACATGGGCAGCGGTCGCTTATTTCCACACAAAAGGGGACAGTATAGCGGGATCAGCGCTCAAACGCGTATTCAACTTCTGCCGGGAAATGACGATGCCAGGCATCGAAGCCGCCATCGACGCTGTATACCGCCTCGTAACCCTGCTGGAGCAGATACTGCGCCGCGCCTTTACTGCTGTTGCCGTGATAGCACATCACCATCACCGGGGTATCGAAGTCGTTATCGCGCATAAACGCGCCCAGCGTGTCGTTGGTGAGATGGAACGCGCCCGGCGTGTGGCCCATCGCAAAGCTCTGCGGATCGCGGATATCCACCAGCACCGCTTTTCCCTGGTGCATCTTCTGGTGGGCTTCTTCTACGTTAATACATTCAAACTGATCCATGGTGTTCTCATCTTATATTCAGGTGTGGTGCGGTTTTCCCCTCACCCTACCCTCTCCCGGAGGGAGAGGGCTGGGGTGAGGGCATCAGACCGCACGATTTTACCCCGTAGTGTACGTCCTGGCGGCGGGTAAACGCCATTATGTTATCCATATCACTCTAAATTGTTTTTTTGATGTTACCAAAAGCGCGTTCCTTTGCTATTATGAGCGATATCGAACATTTTTGAGCTTTAACGAAAGTGCATGAGGGTGTTATGGAAACCAAAGATCTGATTGTGATAGGCGGTGGCATCAACGGTGCCGGTATTGCGGTTGATGCCGCAGGACGCGGTTTATCCGTGCTGATGCTGGAAGCTAACGATCTCGCCTGCGCGACGTCGTCCGCCAGCTCCAAGCTGATCCACGGTGGCCTGCGCTACCTGGAACACTACGAATTCCGCCTGGTCAGCGAAGCGCTGGCCGAACGCGAAGTGCTGCTGAAAATGGCCCCGCATCTGGCGATCCCGATGCGCTTCCGCCTGCCCCATCGCCCGCATCTGCGTCCGGCGTGGATGATCCGCATCGGTCTGTTTATGTACGATCATCTGGGTAAACGCACCAGCCTGCCGGGTTCAACCGGTTTGCGTTTTGGCTCAGAATCGGTCCTTAAGCCTGAAATCGTGCGCGGTTTCGAATATTCCGACTGCTGGGTGGACGATGCGCGTCTGGTACTGGCTAACGCGCAGATGGTCGAGAAGAAAGGCGGCGAGGTGAAAACCCGCACCCGCGCCACCGCCGCACGCCGCGAAAACGGCCTGTGGATTGTGGAAGCGGAAGACGTGGATACCGGCGAGAAGTTTAGCTGGAAAGCGCGCGGCCTGGTGAATGCCACCGGCCCGTGGGTGAAACAGTTCTTCGACGACGGCATGCACCTGCCTTCACCGTACGGCATCCGCCTGATTAAGGGCAGCCACATCGTGGTGCCGCGCGTGCATACCCAGAAACAGGCTTATATCCTGCAAAATGAAGACAAGCGCATTGTGTTTGTGATCCCGTGGATGGACGAGTTCTCCATCATCGGCACCACCGACGTGGAGTACAAAGGCGATCCGAAAAACGTTGAGATCGACGAGAGTGAAGTCAGCTACCTGTTGAAAGTGTACAACGCGCACTTTAAGAAACAGCTGGCGCGCGATGACGTGGTCTGGACCTACTCCGGCGTGCGTCCGCTGTGTGATGACGAGTCTGACTCACCGCAGGCCATCACCCGTGACTATACGCTTGATATTCACGACGTTGACGGTCAGGCGCCTCTGCTCTCCGTGTTTGGCGGTAAGCTCACCACCTACCGTAAACTGGCGGAGCACGCGCTGGAGAAACTGGCGCCGTATTACAAAGGCATCGGCCCGGCGTGGACGAAAGGCGCCGTGCTGCCTGGCGGCGATATCGGCGATAACCGCGACGATTACGCCGCGAAGCTGCGTCGCCGCTTCCCGTTCATTACCGAAGGCATGGCGCGCCACTACGCCCGCACCTACGGCAGCAACACCGAACTGTTCCTCGGCGACGCGAAAGAGATTGCCGATCTGGGCGAGCATTTTGGCCATGAGCTATACGAAGCCGAGCTGCGCTACCTGGTGGAACACGAGTGGGTGCGCCGTCTGGACGATGCCATCTGGCGTCGTACTAAAGAAGGGATGTGGCTGAATGCCGAGCAGCAGTCTCGCGTGGCGCAGTGGCTGGCGCAACATGCGGGAAAGCGTGAATTGTCGCTGGCGTCGTAATTGAAAAAAAGCCGGGTGTCGGCTCCGCCTTACCCGGCCTACTCGATCCCGTAGGCCCGGTAAGCGCAGCGCCACCGGGCTTTGTTTTTACAACCGCACCGGATCAATATGCCAGATATTCTCGGCATACTCTTTGATGGTCCTGTCTGACGAGAAGTAGCCCATGTTGGCGATGTTATGCATCGCGGTGCTGGTCCACTTCTCCTGCTGACGGTACAGTTCGTCCACCTTATCCTGACAATCCACGTAGCTGCGGTAATCCGCCAGCACCTGATAGTGATCGCCAAAGTTAATCAGCGAGTCCACCAGGTCACGATAGCGTCCAGGCTCCTCAGGGTTAAACACTCCGGTGGCGATTTGCGTCAGCACCTGGCGTAACTCTTCATCCTCTTCATAATACTCACGCGGCGAGTAGCCCTGCTTGCGCAGCGCCTCCACCTCTTCCGCCGTATTCCCGAAGATAAAGATATTCTCCGCGCCCACATGCTCCAGCATTTCGACATTTGCGCCGTCCAGCGTGCCGATAGTCAGCGCGCCGTTCAGGGCAAACTTCATGTTGCTGGTGCCGGATGCTTCCGTCCCCGCCGTGGAAATCTGCTCAGAGAGATCCGCCGCCGGAATGATCAGCTGCGCCAGGCTCACGCTGTAGTTCGGGATAAACACTACCTTCAGCTTATCGCCAATGTCCGGATCGTGGTTCACCACCTTCGCCACATCGTTGATGAGATGAATGATGTGCTTCGCCATGTAATACGCGGAGGCCGCCTTACCGGCAAAGATTTTCACACGCGGCACCCACTCCGCCGTCGGGTCAGCCTTAATGCGGTTGTAGTGGGTAATGACGTGCAGGACATTCATCAGCTGACGCTTGTACTCGTGGATACGTTTGATCTGCACGTCGAACAGCGCTTTCGGGTTCGCCACCACGTTCAGATGCATCGCCAGCCAGACCGCCAGACGCTTCTTGTTCAGCAGCTTGGCTTCCCGTACCGCTTTGTTCACCGTCGGGAAATCGATGTGCTGCTCAAGCTCGCTCAGCTGGCTCAAATCGGTGCGCCAGGTGCGGCCAATGTTCTCATCCAGAACGTCGGAGAGCGGCTGGTTCGCCAGCGCCAGCCAGCGGCGCGGGGTGACGCCGTTGGTCACGTTGCAGAAACGCGTCGGGAAGATCTTCGCGAAGTCCGCAAACAGCGACTGCACCATCAGGTTCGAATGCAGCTCTGATACGCCGTTGACCTTGTGGCTGATCACCACCGCCAGCCAGGCCATGCGTACGCGACGCCCGTTGGATTCATCAATGATCGAGGCGCGGCTCAGCAGACCGGTATCGTTCGGGTACTGCTCCTGCAAGGTCTTGAGGAAGTAGTCATTGATCTCGAAGATGATTTGCAGATGGCGCGGCAGAATTTTGCCGAGCATATCCACCGGCCACGTCTCCAGCGCTTCACTCATCAGCGTATGGTTGGTGTACGAGAACACCTGGCAGGTTACTTCAAACGCGTCATCCCAGCTGAACTTATGCTCGTCAATCAGCAGGCGCATCAGCTCAGGGATCGACAGCACCGGATGGGTATCGTTGAGGTGAATAGCGGTTTTTTCCGCCAGATTCGCATAGGTTTTGTGCAGCTGATAGTGACGGCTAAGGATATCCTGAATCGTTGCCGAGACGAGGAAATACTCCTGACGCAGGCGCAGCTCGCGGCCTGAGTAGGTCGAGTCATCCGGATACAGGACGCGGGACACGTTCTCAGAGTGGTTTTTATCTTCCACCGCCGCGAAGTAGTCGCCCTGGTTGAATTTACCCAGGTTGATCTCGCTACTGGCCTGCGCGTTCCACAGGCGCAGCGTATTGGTCGCATCGGTGTCGTAGCCGGGGATGATCTGGTCGTAGGCCACGGCCAGGATCTCCTCGGTTTCCACCCAGCGGGATTTTTTACCTTCCTGCTGAATACGCCCGCCAAAACGCACCTTGTAGCGCGTGTTGTGGCGCTTGAACTCCCACGGGTTACCGTACTCCAGCCAGTAGTCCGGGGACTCTTTCTGACGGCCATCCACGATGTTCTGCTTGAACATGCCGTAGTCGTAGCGAATACCGTAGCCGCGCCCCGGCAGCGCCAGCGTCGCCAGTGAATCGAGGAAGCAGGCGGCAAGACGCCCGAGACCACCGTTACCCAGCCCCGGGTCGTTCTCTTCGTCAATCAGCTCTTCTAAATCCAGCCCCATCTCTTCCAGTGCGTTTTTGACGTCGTCATAAATCCCGAGCGATAACAGCGCATTGGAGAGGGTGCGACCAATCAGAAACTCCATCGACAGGTAATACACCTGTCGCGTCTCCTGCGAAAGCTGGGCGCGGTTGGAGCGCAGCCAGCGTTCGACCATACGGTCGCGCACCGCAAACAGCGTGGCGTTCAGCCACTCATGTTTGTTGGCAATAACGGGATCTTTCCCAATGGTAAACATCAGCTTATAGGCGATGGAGTGTTTCAACGCCTCAACGCTGAGCGTGGGGGAAGAGTAGCTAAATGGAGCATTCATATCAGTAACTTCGCCTCGTTACATCAAGCGTTGATAAAGGTCGCGGTAGGACTGCGCCGCAACGTGCCAGCCAAAGTCCATGGACATCGCCTGACGTTGTACGTAACGCCACAGGGATGGACGGGACCACAAGACGAAAGCACGCCGGATCGCCCGAAGCAGCGACCAGGCATTACTGTCCTCGAAAACAAACCCGCTGGCGATACCATCCGCCAGGTTTTCCAGGGAGCTGTCAGACACCGTATCCGCCAGCCCGCCCGTGCGGCGTACCAGCGGCAACGTACCGTATTTCAGACCATAGAGCTGCGTCAGGCCGCAGGGCTCGAAACGGCTCGGCACCAGAATCACGTCCGCGCCGCCCATGATGCGGTGCGAGAACGCTTCGTGATAGCCAATCTGCACGCCCACCTGCCCCGGATGTTCCGCCGCGGCCGCAAGGAAACCTTCCTGCAATACCGGGTCGCCCGCGCCGAGCAGCGCCAGTTGCCCACCTTGCTCCAGTAATCCCGGCAGCGCTTCCAGCACCAGATCCAGCCCTTTCTGGCTGGTCAGGCGGCTGACCACCGCAAACAGCGGTACCTTGTCGTTGACCTTCAGCCCCATCGCAATCTGTAGCTGGCGCTTGTTCTCCGCTTTGTCCTCCACGGAGTCGCGTCCATAGCGCGCCGCCAGCAGGAGGTCCGTTTCCGGATTCCAGATCTGTTCATCTACGCCGTTCAGAATGCCCGACAGACGACCTTCACGGTGGCGCTGTTGCAGCAGCCCTTCCATACCGTAACCGAACTCCGGCTGGGTAATTTCACGCGCGTAGGTTGGGCTGACCGCCGTGATATGGTCGGCGTAGTACAGACCCGCCTTCAGAAACGAAATCTGTCCGTTAAACTCCAGCCCGTGCATGTTAAAGAACGACCATGGCAGATCGATGTCATTCATATGATGCGCGTAATACATGCCCTGATACGCCAGGTTGTGCACCGTAAACACCGATTTGGCCGGGTGCCCCTTCGCCGCCAGATACGCAGGAGCCAGCCCCGCGTGCCAGTCGTGCGCGTGCACCACGTTCGGACGCCAGAACGGATCCAGCCCGACGGCCATCTCCGCCCCCACCCAGCCGAGCAGGGCAAAGCGCAGCACGTTATCGGTATAGGCGTACAGGTTGGTATCGTGATACGGGCTGCCGGGTCGATCGTATAAATGCGGGGCATCAATCAGGTAAATCCCTACGCCATTGTAATGTCCAAACAGCAGGGTGATACGTCCCGCGAAGGTCTCGCGACGGGTAACAACCTTTGCATCGGGAATACCACGCCGGATATCCGGAAAAGCGGGCAACAACACGCGGGTATCCACCCCTCCGGCAATTTGCGCCGCCGGTAGTGCACCAAGAACATCCGCCAGTCCGCCCGTTTTTAACAACGGGAACATCTCAGAACATACGTGTAAAACCTGCATCATCGCTCCTGTTTGATTTGCAGCTTCCGCAACATTTCCCGTGTTACTAACACGATCCCCTCTTCCGAACGGTAGAAACGACGCGCATCTTCTTCCGCGTTTTCCCCAATCACCATCCCTTCGGGAATGACGCAGGCACGGTCGATAACGCAGCGACGCAGACGACATGAGCGCCCTACCCATACATCCGGCAGCAGGACTGCCGAATCGATATTACAGAATGAGTTTATACGCACGCGCGGGAACAGCACGGACTGCACCACCACCGAACCGGAGATAATGCACCCGCCAGAGACCAGCGAGTTGAGCGTCATACCATGGCTGCCGGAGCGGTCCTGGACGAACTTCGCCGGCGGCAGCGATTCCATATGGGTGCGAATCGGCCAGTTCTGGTCGTACATATCCAGCTCAGGCGTGACGGACGCAAGATCGAGGTTGGCTTTCCAGTACGCTTCCAGCGTTCCCACATCGCGCCAGTAAGGTTCCGCATTCGGATCGGACTGCACGCAGGACAGCGGGAAGGGGTGTGCATACGCCATGCCAGCTTTGGTAATTTTCGGGATAATGTCTTTGCCGAAGTCGTGACTGGAGTTCTCGTCTTTGTCGTCCTCTTCCAGCAGTTCATAAAGATAATCGGCGTCAAAGACATAGATCCCCATGCTGGCGAGGGATTTGGTGTCGTCTCCCGGCATGGTTGGCGGGTTCGCCGGTTTTTCGACAAAGTCGATAATCTTGTCGTCGCCATCTACATGCATCACGCCAAACGCGGTTGCTTCCGCAACAGGCACCGGCAGGCACGCCACGGTGCAGCGCGCCCCTTTTTCGACGTGGTCGATCAGCATGTGGGAGTAATCTTGCTTGTAGATGTGGTCCCCGGCGAGGATAACGATGTATTCCGCGTTGTAGCGGCGAATGATGTCGAGGTTTTGGGTCACGGCATCCGCCGTGCCGCGGTACCAGTTCTCCCCGTGAACGCGCTGCTGCGCCGGGAGCAGATCGACAAACTCGTTCATCTCTTCGCTGAAGAATGACCAGCCGCGCTGAATGTGCTGCACCAGCGTGTGCGACTGATATTGGGTAATGACGCCAATACGGCGAATGCCTGAGTTCAGGCAGTTTGACAGTGCAAAATCGATAATACGGAACTTACCACCAAAGTGAACGGCCGGTTTAGCGCGCTTGATGGTCAAATCTTTCAGACGGGTACCACGCCCGCCCGCGAGTATCAGGGCAACTGTTTTTAATGGTAGCTGGCGCGCCAACATTAACGGATCGTTCTTCTCTAATCTAACCATGACTAACTCCTTTTTTATCATCTTTGGAATACGCACACTCCGTGCGCAGGCCCGTGCCAGACAGCCATAACAACCGGATTATCCGCTCCGGCAAAGGGAGGAATGGCTCGCCACTCCCCGTCAGGTAAAACAATCTCTGCGACGTCATCCGTCGCGTTCAGCGTCACCAGCCACGCATCCGAAAGCAGGATTTGCAGACAGGGTATGCCGTGTTGCCACTCTTGCGCGCTTAACGGTTGCGCGTCTTTATTCAGCCAGCGAACGTTGCCGTCGCCCTCTTCCCACCAGCGGTCGGCGGTGAGCGCGGGGATGTGCTGGCGAAGATGGATCAGCGCCGCGGTGAAATGGGTCAGCCCGCTGTTCGCTTCTCCCCAGTCGAGCCAGGTCAGGGTGTTGTCCTGGCAATAGGCGTTGTTGTTGCCGTGCTGGCTGTGGCCGTGCTCATCGCCCGCCAGCAGCATCGGCGTGCCCTGCGACAACAAAAGCGTCGTCAGCAGCGCATGAACGCTGGCGCGTCGCCGCTCGATCACATCCAGACTTCCGCCTAACCCTTCTATACCATGGTTAAAGCTATGGTTATTGTTAGTCCCATCGCGATTCTCCTCGCCGTTTGCCTCATTGTGTTTCTGATTGAAACAAACGCAGTCGCGCAGCGTAAAACCGTCGTGCGCCGTCACCAGGTTAATGGTGGCCGACGGACGTTTGCCGTCACGCTTAAAGAGATCGCTGGAGCCGGCAAAGCGACCGGCAAACTCCCCCAGCGACAGATCGCGCGTCAGCCAGAAGCGGCGGACAGCATCGCGAAAGTGGTCGTTCCACTCGGCAAACAGCGGCGGGAAGTTCCCCACCTGATAACCGCCCTCGCCGATGTCCCAGGGCTCCGCAATCAGCTTCACCTTTGAAAGCACCGGGCAGTTTTTGATGGCCTCAAACAGCGGCGCCTGCTGGCTGAACGCCGGGGTGCGCCCCATCACTGGCGCCAGGTCGAAGCGAAAACCGTCCACGTGGAACGTCTCAACCCAGTATTTCAGGCACTCGTACGCGTAATGCGTAACGGCCGGATGACTGAGGTTGAGGGTGTTACCGCACCCGGTCCAGTTCTCGTAATCGCCGTCGTCCCTGATCCAATAATAGCTACGGTTATCGATTCCGCGCTGTGAGAGCGTCGGGCCGTCAAGATCGCTTTCCGCACTGTGGTTCAACACCACGTCCAGAATGACCTCGATACCCGCCGCGTGAAGCGCTTTCACCGCATCGCGAAACTCATCCCGCGCCTTCTCAGGATTCACCGCATAACGCGGATCGAGGGCGAACAACGCCAGCGGGTTGTAGCCCCAGTAGTTGCTTAACCCGAGACGCTGTAGCCGCGGCTCGCTGGCGAAATGCGCCACGGGCAACAGCTCCAGCGCGGTGATCCCTAAGTGCTTCAGGTACGCGACCATCGTCGGATGCCCAAGCGCTTTGTAGGTGCCGCGCATCTCTTTGGGAATTGACGGGTGCAGATACGTCAGCCCTTTAACGTGGGCTTCATAAATAACGGTGTTGCCCCAAGGCGTACGCGGCGGGGCATCGTCTTCCCAGTCGTAGAGATCGTGCACCACCACGCTTTTGGGCGCGACGGGCGCGCTGTCGCGGTGGTCAGGTTCGCCGTAGCCAACGTGGAACAGCGGGTCATCTTTAAACTCACCGTCCACCCGGTGCGCACAAGGGTCAATCAGCAGCTTCGCCGGGTTAAACCAGTGCCCCTGAGAGGGCTCCCAGGGGCCGTGTACGCGAAAACCGTAGTGCATCCCCGGCCGTCCTCCGGCCAGGTAGCCATGCCAGGTATCCCCCGTGCGCGCCGGTAAATCGTAACGGTGCTCGTTACCTTCCCCGTCAAACACACAGAGTTCCACCCGCTCCGCATGGGCGGAAAAGAGCGTGAAGTTCACCCCCTTTCCGTCAAAACTCGCCCCGAGCGGTTCGGGTTTACCTGCCGTAAGCTGCGTCATTCTCCCTCCCGCACCAGCCAGATTGTGCCAAGCGGCGGCAGCGTCAGGCTCAGGGAGTTCGGACGGCCATGGCTTTCAATGGCATCGCTCTGCACCAGCACGCCGTTACCCGCATTGCTGCCGTGGTAGTGCATGGAGTCGGTATTGAGAATTTCGCGCCATTTGCCCGGCTGGTTAATGCCGAAGCGGTAGTGTTCACGCGGCACTGGCGTGAAGTTGCTGGCGACGATGATCTCGTTACCCGCCTTGTCGCGGCGCGCAAAGACAAACACCGAGCGCTCGTGGTCGTCCACCACCAGCCACTCAAAGCCGTACGGATCAAAGTCCAGCTCGTGCAGCGCTTTGTGGTGGCGATAGGTCAGGTTCAGGTCACGGACCAGACGCTGTACGCCGTGGTGCCAGTTGTCCGCGCCTTCCAGCAGATGCCAGTCAAGGCTGGTATCGTGGTTCCATTCGCGCCCCTGCGCAAATTCGTTGCCCATAAACAGCAGCTTTTTGCCCGGGAAGGCGAACATCCAGCCGTAGTAGGCGCGCAGGTTGGCAAACTTCTGCCACGCGTCCCCCGGCATGCGGTCGAGAATGGATTTCTTGCCGTGCACCACTTCATCGTGCGACAGCGGCAGCATGAAGTTTTCGGTGTAGTTGTAGAGCAGCCCGAAAGTGAGCTTATCGTGGTGATACTGACGATAAACCGGGTCGAGCTTCATGTAGTCGAGCGTGTCGTGCATCCAGCCGAGGTTCCACTTGTACCAGAAGCCCAGTCCGCCCATTGACGGTGGACGGGAAACGCCCGGGAAGTCGGTGGACTCTTCCGCCATGGTCACGGCACCTTCCACCTGCTCCCCGATGATGCGGTTGGTGTTGCGCAGAAACTCAATCGCTTCGAGGTTTTCACGCCCGCCATACTCGTTCGGGATCCACTCACCCTCTTTGCGGCTGTAGTCGCGGTAAATCATCGACGCCACCGCATCGACGCGCAGGGCATCAATGCCGAAACGCTCGATCCAGTACAGCGCGTTCCCGACCAGGTAGTTCGATACTTCACGGCGACCGTAGTTGTAGATCAGCGTGTTCCAGTCCTGGTGATAGCCTTCGCGCGGGTCGCTGTGCTCGTAAAGCTTTGTGCCGTCGAACTCTGCCAGCGCAAAATCATCCGACGGGAAGTGGCCCGGCACCCAGTCGAGGATGACGTTCAGCCCGGCGGCGTGCGCGGCATCGATGAAATAGCGGAAGTCATCGCGCGTACCAAAGCGGCGCGTAGGCGCATACAGCCCGGTTGGCTGATAGCCCCAGCTGCCGTCGAACGGGTGCTCGTTGATCGGCAGCAGTTCCAGGTGCGTAAAGCCCATCCATTTGGCGTACGGCACCAGCTGGTCCGCCAGCTCGCGATAGCTCAGCCAGAAGTTGTTATCGGTGTGGCGACGCCACGAGCCGAGATGCACTTCATAGACGGAGATCGGCGCATCAAAGCGGTTAGCCTGCTTGCGCTCTTCCGTCTGGACAACCTTCTCCGGCAGGCCGCAAATCAGCGAGGCGGTATTCGGGCGCAGTTCGGCCTCAAAGGCGTACGGGTCAGATTTAATGCGCAGCTTGCCGTTGGCATCGATCATCTCGAATTTGTAGAGCTGACCGTTGTGCGCGCCGGGGATAAACAGCTCCCAGATGCCGGTTTCCCGGCGCAGGCGCATGGGGTGACGACGACCGTCCCAGTAGTTGAACTGCCCGACAACGGAGACGCGCTGGGCGTTTGGCGCCCATACGGCAAAACGCGTGCCGGTGATACCGTCCATGGTATCCGCATGGGCACCCAGCGTTTCGTAAGGGCGTAAATGGGTCCCTTCGGACAGCAGCCAGGCGTCCATCTCTTTTAAAAGCGGGCCGAAGCTATAGGGATCGTCAATCAGGTTTTGCTGACCGTGCCAGATAACGGCAAGCTGATAACGAAAAGGATTTTTACGGCGGGGCATGACGCCCGAGAAGAAGCCACGCGAGTCGAGGCATTCCAGATTACCCACCTTGCGGCCGGTTTTGGGTTCGATAACCCACACTTCTGTTGCATCCGGTAACAGCGCACGAACTTCCAGTCCGGCCTCTGTACGGTGCATCCCTAGCACAGAAAAGGGGTCGGCAAAGTGACCCGCAATAAGCGCATTAATCACGTCTCTCGAAATACGATCGGACATGGTATTCATCCTGTTTTTTTATGTCGCCCTTTTTACGCGCTCCGGGACGACTTTTAATGTGACCTAAACGGTGCAGTTAATCCTCTCTGCTCCGCCCTACCCTCAGGTGAGAAATAAATCTTCCTTAAAGCATAGCCAACGTCGTGGGTCCTCCTGATAAAAAATAAGACATCTGCGTTTTACTCCATGTAGTACGCAAAAAAAGGGGGTGACAATCACCCCCCGTGTTTAACAAATTATTACGCCAGCTGGCGCAGCATGCGGCGCAGCGGCTCGGCGGCACCCCACAGAAGCTGGTCGCCAACGGTGAACGCGGAGAGGTACTCCGGCCCCATGTTCAGCTTGCGCAGGCGGCCAACCGGGGTGGTCAGCGTGCCGGTGACGGCTGCCGGGGTCAGTTCGCGCATGGTGATATCGCGATCGTTTGGCACCACTTTCGCCCACGGGTTATGCGCGGCCAGCAGCTCTTCCACGGTCGGAATAGACACATCTTTTTTCAGTTTAATGGTGAAGGCCTGGCTGTGGCAGCGCAGCGCGCCGATACGCACGCACAGACCGTCAACCGGAATGGTGTTCGCGGTGCCGAGGATTTTGTTGGTCTCAGCCTGGCCCTTCCACTCTTCGCGGGTCTGGCCGTTATCCAGCTGTTTGTCTATCCACGGGATCAGGCCGCCGGCCAGCGGTACGCCGAAGTTATCCACCGGCAGCTCGCCGCTGCGGGTGAGCTGAGTGACTTTACGCTCGATATCGAGGATCGCGGACGCCGGGTCTGCCAGCTCGGCAGCGACGCTCTGGTGCAGCTGGCCCATCTGGGTCAGCAGCTCGCGCATATGACGCGCGCCACCGCCGGACGCCGCCTGGTAGGTCGCCACGGAGACCCACTCCACCAGATCCTGTGCGAACAGACCGCCGAGAGACATCAGCATCAGGCTGACGGTGCAGTTACCGCCAACAAAGGTTTTCACGCCGTTGTTCAGGCCGTCGGTGATGACGCCCTGGTTAACCGGGTCGAGAATAATGATGGCATCGTCTTTCATGCGAAGCGAAGAGGCCGCGTCAATCCAGTAGCCCTGCCAGCCGCTTTCACGCAGCTTCGGATAGATTTCGTTGGTATAATCGCCGCCCTGGCAGGTCACAATAATGTCGAGTGCCTTCAGCGCCTCCAGGTCGTAAGCATCCTGCAACGTGCCTGTGGTACCCCCAAAGGACGGTGCAGCCTGGCCGAGCTGGGAAGTGGAGAAGAAGACCGGGCGGATGGCGTCGAAATCGCGCTCTTCAACCATGCGTTGCATGAGTACAGAGCCGACCATACCGCGCCAGCCGATAAAACCAACGTTTTTCATAGCATTTTTTCCTGCAAGGGGTGTGTGCTGATTGTGCAAGCCAGTATTGAACTGGGATATGCTTCACATTACAAAATGCTGCCAAAGTCGCAAGCGAAATTAATCGATGATTGCCCGGCAATCAGAAAAAGTGCTAATCATCGCAATGACCACAATAAGTATCAGGGATAATTTAAGATGAGTGAAATCATTTCCGCAGCGGTTTTATTGATCCTGATTATGGATCCGCTCGGTAATCTGCCGATCTTCATGTCGGTGCTGAAGCACACCGAGCCGAAGCGCCGTCGGGCGATCATGATCCGCGAGCTGCTCATCGCCCTGCTGGTGATGTTTATCTTCCTGTTCGCCGGTGAAAAAATTCTCGCTTTCCTGAACTTACGCGCCGAAACGGTCTCCATTTCCGGCGGGATCATTTTGTTCCTGATTGCCATTAAGATGATTTTCCCGAGCGCGGAGGGCAGCAGCAGCGGCCTGCCTGCGGGTGAAGAGCCGTTTATCGTGCCGCTGGCGATTCCGCTGGTCGCCGGGCCAACGATTCTGGCCACGCTGATGCTGCTGTCGCATCAGTATCCGAATCAGATGAGCCATCTGGTGATTGCCCTGCTGATCGCCTGGGGCGGGACGTTTATTATCCTGTTGCAGTCGTCGCTATTCCTGCGCCTGCTGGGTGAGAAAGGGGTGAACGCGCTGGAGCGCCTGATGGGGCTGATTCTGGTAATGATGGCAACGCAGATGTTCCTGGACGGGATACGGGCGTGGATGAAAGGATAGATAAAAGCAAAACGGCAATCCTTGATTGCCGTTTTTAGTGTTTGCTCCCTCTCCCCGTGGGAGAGGGAGAAAATCGGGATCAGCTCAGCAGCGTAAACGCAATCATCCCGACAACCGCACCCGTCGTGCCGAGGATGGTTTCCATCAGCGTCCAGGTTTTCAGGGTTTGCGCTTCGGTTGCGCCGGTAAATTTACCGAACAGCCAGAAGCCTGCATCGTTCACGTGAGACACCACAATCGAGCCACCCGCGATACAGATAGAGAGCGCCGCCATCTGTGCGCCGGAGTAGTTCAGCTGTTCAATCACCGGCATTACCAGACCCACGGCGGTTAAGCACGCCACGGTCGCGGAGCCCTGAATGATACGCACCGCCGCGGCCAGCACAAAGCAGGTGACCGCAATCGGCAGGCCCATTCCGGTCAGCGCTTCGCCCAGCGCCGGGCCAACGCCGGAATCCACCAGCACCTGCTTGAACACGCCGCCCGCCCCGATCACCAGCAGGATAATCCCCGCCGGTTGCAGCGCGGCGCCGCAAATCTCCATCACGCGGTCTTTCGGCATGCCCTGACGCATTGCCAGGCCGTAAATCGCGACCAGACACGCCACCAGAATCGCAGTGAACGGATGACCAATAAATTCGAACCATTCGTAAGCGGTTGACCCCACCGGCACAAAGCGTGCAGCGATGGTTTTCAGGCCCACCAGCACCAGCGGCAGCAGGATCAGCGACAGACTGAAGCCGAAGGACGGCATTTTACCCTCGCCCAGGTGCGGCTCGGTGATGTCGTCCGGAATGTGCAGCTCAACGTAACGGCTGATGAAGTTTCCCCACAGCGGACCGGCGATAATCATCCCCGGGATCGCCGCACACAGGCCAATCAGGATCATCCAGCCAAAGTCAGCATGCATCTGGGAGGCCAGCAGCATCGGCGCAGGCCCCGGCAGCAGGAACGCCGCCGCAGCCGCCACGCCCGCAAACAGCGGAATGACCAGCTTCACGAGGTTAGTACCAGTATGGCGCGCCATGGAGAACGCCACGCTTATCAGCAGCACAACGGCCACTTCAAAGAACAGCGGCAGCGCGCAAATCAGACCGGCCAGACCAATCGCGTAGTGCGCACGGCTGTGCCCGAAGGATTTCAGCATCTTGACGGCAATCTGATCGACCGCGCCCGTCTCGTGCAAAATCTTGCCAAACATCGCGCCCAGTGCCACCACAATGGCCAGGAAGCCGAGCGTGCCGCCCATCCCTTTTTCCATCGTCGCCGCGATTTTGTCGAGCGGCATGCCGGAAAAGAGACCAGCACCAATAGAAACCACCATCAAAGCAACGAAGGCGTGCATACGTGCCTTCATCACTAAAAACAGCAGCAGCAATACGGAACCCACTGCTGTCAAAACTAGCGTTAATGTACTCAAAACTTACTGCCTTTTATTAATAACCTCGATGGTGCTGGCAACAACACCTTCCAGCGGCTGATCGATATCAACCACTAAGACATCCTGCTCGTCAGCACCCGGCTCCTGCAACGCTTCGAACTGCGTTACCAGCATCTGGGTTTTAAAGAAGTGGCCTTTACGGGCCTTCAGGCGGCTTTCAATCACCCCGAAATCGCCTTTCAGGTAGATGAAAGAGAGGTTCGGGTTGCCGTCGCGCAGCAGGTCGCGATAGGTTTTTTTCAGCGCGGAACAGACGATCAGGGAGACTTTATTGGTGCGCTGCATCGCGAACGCGGCGTCATTCAGCGCCTGCAACCACGGTTTGCGGTCGTCGTCGTTCAGCGGCTCGCCGGAAGCCATTTTCATGATGTTGCTACGCGGATGGAGGAAGTCACCATCAAGAAACGCAGCCTGGAGTTGATGCGCCACTTCGCTCGCCACGGCAGATTTACCGCTACCGGACACGCCCATCAGGACGTAAACGTGGTGATCGTGATTAGTCGTGCTCAAAGGGTGTCCCTCAGTCAATTGTTACGGGTAACAGTTATCGGTAACATTGTCCTGCCGGGGCATAAGAGAAGCAATATCCAAACGTGCGCGAAGTGAATAAGTGTGAGCTACTTCAAATTTGTCGGATTAAATAGATCCACCCGGTGACAAGGTGAAACCTAAATCTAACATTTTAGGGGTAACTGCCTCACCACGAATGCGCGCCAGCAGGCGTTCTGCACCAATGCGGCCCATGCGTTCACGCGGGGTCAGGACGCTCGCCAGACGCGGCTCCATCACCTGGCCAATGTCGTGGCCGTGGAAACCGGCAATCGCCATATCATCCGGGATTTTTAAACCCAGACGCTGGCACTCAAACGCCGCGCCGACCGCAAGGTCATCGTTGGTACAGAAAATACCGTCCAGTTGCGGATACTCGCGTCGCGCCTGACGCATCAGCTCAATACCCGACGTGTAAGAAGAAGATTGCTCCACCATCACGCTGTACGGGGTTAAACCGGCGTCGAGCATCGCCTGCTCGTATCCCTTCTGTTTGATGATAGTACGTTCATCCAGACGCGCACCCAGATAGGCCACATGGCGATGACCGCGGGCGATGATCGCCGCCGTCATCTGACGCGCCGCTTCAAAGTTATCGAACCCCACGGCGATGTCGAGGCACGGCGACTGGCTGTCCATCAGCTCCACCACCGGAATGCCTGCCACTTCAATCATTTTCAGCGTGCGCGGGGTGTGAGTACGTTCCGTTAAAATCAGGCCGTCGATGTTCCAGGAAAGCATCGATTCAAGACGTTCCTCTTCCAGTTCCGGCTTGTACCCGTAGTGGGCGAGCATGGTCTGATAGCCAAACGCATCGGTGACGCTTTCGATGCCACGCAGCACTTCGGCGAATACCTGGTTGGTTAAGGAAGGAAGCAGGACACCCACCGCACGGCTGGTCGCATTGGAGAGAATATCGGGCGCGCGGTTGGGGATATAACCCAGTTCATCAAGGGCGGCGGCAATCTTGCCACGCAACGCCACGGAAACCTGTTCCGGGTTACGTAAAAAACGGCTGACCGTCATTTTGGTCACACCGACGCGATCGGCGACATCCTGAAGTACGGGGCGTTTCTTTTTCATCGTCCTGAGAAATCTTGAAGTGAGAGATTTGCTCAGTTTATCACGGACAAAGCTCAACCTTCCCCGTTTAAAGGGAAGGTTGAGAAATTATTTAGACCGGCGGCAGGTCAAACAGCAGAATTTCACTTTCGCTGTCGGCATGCACGGAGAGCGCCTGCTCATCCCAGACGGCCAGACCATCGGCGGTTGTCGCTTTGGTGCCATTGATGGACACCTCCCCTTTCACCACCTGGATCCACACGCGGCGGTTGGCGGCGATCTGGTGCACAGACTGTTCATCTTTCGCCAGCGCCCAGCGGTACAGCTCCATATCCTGATGCACTTTCAGGGAACCTTCACGCGCATCCGGCGAGAGCACCAGCTGTTTGCCCTGTTTCGCGTCGAAGCGGCGCTGCTCGTAGCGTGGCGTGATGCCGGTCTCTTCTGGAATGATCCAGATTTGATACAGGTGCAGTTTTTCCGTTTTGCTCGGGTTGTACTCAGAGTGACGCACCCCGGTCCCCGCGCTCATAATCTGGAACTCGCCCGCCGGAACCTGCTCTTTGTTGCCCATGCTGTCCTGGTGCTCAACCGCCCCTTCCAGCACATAGGTCAGGATTTCCATGTCTTTGTGCGGGTGGGTACCGAAGCCCTGGCCTGCATCAATCACGTCATCGTTAATCACGCGCAGTGCGGAGAAGCCCATGAAGTTCGGGTCGTAGTAGTCGGCAAACGAGAATGAATGCCATGAGTCCAGCCAGCCATGATTCGCGTGACCACGTTCGTTTGCTTTGCGTAAGTAGATCATTGTTTTCACCCTCAGTTCGTTTCGATGGAGTAAGTGTGGACGCAAACGCCCTGGGATCATAGAGGGTGAAAATTGACTCCTCTGTTCAAAAATTGTGAACAAGCGCAGAGGAGCCGTTTTTGCTTATTTCGCGAGGGTTACCGTGGCAGGAGAAGCCTGTTCGAAGGCCCGTTCGAGGATTTCCAGGTTGGTCAGAACGTCAGATTCCTTGACGTAATTCGCCGTGCCGTTTGTGAGGGTCTCAAACAGCGCATCATAGACGCGTCCATAGTCGCCCGTTTCCGGCTTCAGCTCTTCCCTGACCGTCACGCCCTCGTCGTTCACGTACTCCAGCACGCCCACGGAATCATCTGCCGCAAAGCCCGGTTCACCCGGCATGATATTGGCCTTCAGGCTGGTCTCCTGCTGGTCAATGCCGTACTTGATAAAGGAGCCTTTCTTGCCGTGAACGATAAATTTCGGGTAGTCGATTTTCACCAGATGGCTGGTTTTCACGATGGCTTTGAGATCGCCGTAGAACAGCTGTGCTTCAAAGGTATCGTCCGGGTTGGCCTTATTGCGCAGGCTGCGGATGTCATACGCCACGTGGTCCGGGCGGCCAAACAGGGAAATAATCTGGTCCATGGTGTGCACGCCCAGACCGTAGAACGACCCGTCCTGCGGCAGTCCGGGCTGGGTTTCCGCCACCGGGCGGTAGTAATCGAAGTGGCTTTCGATTTCCACGATCTCGCCGAGTTTGCCGCTCTCAATCGCCTTTTTCGCCGTCAGGAAGCAGCTGTCAAAGCGTCGGTTCTGGTACGGCGTGACGGTCAGGCCTTTGCTTTTCGCCAGCGCAAAGAGTTCCTTCGCTTCGGCGATGGTCGGAGTGAACGGTTTTTCCACCAGCACGTTTTTACCTGCTTCCAGCGCGCGTTTCGCGTAGTCAAAGTGGCTGTCGGCGTGGGTACAGACCACCACCAGCTTCACCTGCGGATCATTTAACACTTCATCAAGATCGCTGGTGAAATGAATATGGGAATACTGCGGAGACTGTTCTTCCGGCTTCGCGCTGCGGCGGTAGATATGAGCGACGTGCCAGGTCTCTTTACGGTTGAGAACATACGGAAGGTGGTAACGCGTGGTGCTTTTGCCAAATCCAATAAATGCGCAGTGTAGTGTCATGGCTCAGTCCTTTTTCGAAGGTTGCTGAGTCTAACCATAACAAAAAAAAAGCCAGCTAAAAGCTGGCTAAAGTAATACTGGAAGCAATGTGAGCAATGTCGTGCTTTCAGGTTCCCGTAGGAGGTCTTCCTGAACGCAGAGCAATAATAATCATTCTCATTCGCACTTGTCCAACACTTTTTGCAAAAAATAGCGATTGACTCAACTTTTAAAGTCACTGATGTTGGAGGGGACTTTTAACTGACTGAGGAACAAGGAATGAGTGAGATAGTGATACGCCACGCTGAACCGAAAGATTACGACGCCATTCGTCAGATCCACGCCCAGCCGGAGGTGTACCACAACACGCTACAGGTTCCTCATCCTTCAATGGAAATGTGGCAAATGCGGCTAGGCGAACAGCCGGGCATTAAACAGCTGGTTGCCTGCATTGATGATATCGTGGTCGGCCACCTCACCATTGATGTCGCCCAGCGACCACGCCGCAGCCACGTTGCCGATTTCGGTATATGCGTTGGCGCAGAGTGGCATAACCGCGGCGTGGCCAGCGCGCTGATTCGCACCATGATCGATATGTGCGACAACTGGCTGCGCGTCGACCGCATCGAGTTAACGGTGTTTGTGGATAACGAACCGGCAATCGCGGTGTACAAAAAGCACGGGTTTGAGATTGAAGGCACCGGCAGGCGCTATGCCCTGCGCAACGGCGAGTATGTGGATGCGTATTATATGGCGAGGATGAAGTAATGAGTTGCCGGGTGGCGGCTTCGCCTTACCCGGCCTACGTCCGTGCCGTTGTAGGCCCGGTAAGCGCAGCGCCACCGGGCAACAAAATCAATACCCCGCCGTTAAATCATCCACCGAACGCGGGTCCGACGCGCCAAACAGCGCGCCATCCGGTCCGACCATAATGCTCTGGGTGCTGCCCATCGCCTCCTTCACCGCCACCTTCTGCCCGCGCTGCTCAAGCAGCTTGAGGGTGTCCGGGCTAAAGCCCTTCTCCACGCGCAACTCGTCCGGCAGCCACTGGTGATGGAAACGCGGCGCATTGGTCGCTTCGGCGACGTTCATCCCAAAGTCGATGCTGTTCACCACCATTTGCAGTACGGTGGTGATAATCCGGCTCCCGCCAGGGCTGCCGGTCACCAGCCAGGTTTTGCCGTCTTTCACCACAATGGTGGGCGACATGGATGATAGCGGGCGCTTCTTCGGCCCTACCGCATTCGCATCGCCGCCGACCAGGCCGTAGACATTCGGCACGCCCGGCTTGGCAGAAAAATCATCCATCTCGTTGTTCAGCAAAATACCGCTGTTGCCCGCCACAATCCCGGTGCCGAAAGTGGTGTTAAGCGTGTACGTCACCGCCACCGCGTTACCGTCTTTATCTACCACCGAGAAGTGGGTGGTCTGGTTACTTTCATACGGTGCCAGCTTGCCAGGGCGGATCTCGCTCGACGGCTTAGCCTTGTTGATGTCGATCTCGTCGGCAATGGATTTGGCGTACGCCTTGTTGGTCAGCGCCTGCCACGGCACCTTCACGAAGTCCGGGTCGCCGAGGTATTCCGAGCGGTCAGCGTAGGCGCGCTTTTCCGCCTCGGCCATCACCTGCATGGCATCCGCGCTGCCGAAGCCGAACTTGTGCATATCGAAGTTTTCCAGAATATTGAGGATCTGCACGATGTGAATGCCCCCGGAAGACGGCGGCGGCATGGAGAAGACCTCGTAGCCGCGATAGGTGCCGCTAATCGGCTCGCGCTCCACCGCCTTATATTCCGCCAGATCCGCTTTGGTGATCAGCCCGCCGTTCTTCTGCATCTCATCCGCAATCTGATCGGCAATCGGCCCCTTATAGAAGGCATCCGGACCGTTTTCGGCAATCAGTTCGAGACTTTTTGCGAGGTTCTTCTGCACCAGCTTATCGCCCTTCTTCAGCGGCTCGCCGTCTTTCCAGAAGATAGCCTTGCTGTTCTCATGATTGGGAATAACTTCGCTGCCGTAGGTTTTGAGGTCGTCCGCCAGCGCGTCGTTGACGACGAAGCCGTCGCGCGCCAGCCTGATGGCAGGCTGCACCACTTTATTCAGCGGCAGCGTGCCGTATTTTTCCAGCGCCAGCGAGAAGCCCGCAACGGTGCCCGGCGTGCCGGAGGCAAGGTGCGAGGTCAGGGATTTTTTACTGTCCGGATTACCCTGATCGTCGAGGAACATATCGCGGGAGGCCTGGTTCGGCGCCATCTCACGGAAGTCGATGGCTGTGGTTTTACCGTCTTTCGTGCGCAGCATCATAAACCCGCCGCCGCCCAGGTTCCCCGCCTGTGGATGCGTCACCGCCAGCGCATATCCCACCGCGACCGCCGCATCCACCGCGTTACCGCCCTGTTTAAGAATATCGACGCCCACCTGCGTTGCCAGCGCGTCAACCGAGGCCACCATGCCGTGCGTCGCCCGCACGGGGTGAAAAACATCCTCCTCCACGCCGTAAGAGACCGGTGGAGCGGCGGGCGGGTTGGCCGCCACGGTAAATGTGCCGCCTGCCATCAGCGCAGCGATGGCGACCCAGCGCAAAAAGGTTGGTTTCATCATTATTGTTCTCCAGGTGAAGGGGCCCATATTCCCCGCTTAAGCCTGGTTCACAACTCTTAAAAAATCATCGTTATGCAGGAATGAGGATAAACTTAAGAGAAGCCTCAAAGGAGGAGATAACCATGAAACGATTACTGATCCTGACCGCGCTGCTTCCGTTCGCCGCGCTCGCACAGCCAATCAACACCCTGAACAACCCGAACCAGCCGGGCTACGTCATTCCGAGCCAGCAGCGTATGCAGACGGAGATGATGAGCCAGCAACAGCAGCAGAAAGGGATGCTCAATCAGCAGTTAAAGACGCAGACCCAGGTGCAGCAGCAGCACCTGCAAAACCAGATGAATACCAACACCCAGCGCGTACAGCAGGGCCAGATGCTTGAACAGCCGCTGCCTAATACAAACGGTGGGATGTTAGGAGGCGGAGTATCGCAAAGCAGCGGTCAGCAGCACATGCTGCCGACCCAGCAGAACGGCAGTATGCTTAATAAATAAAGTTCGGCCCGATCTGGTCAATCGCATCGGTACAGATGCTGTCCACGCCCCAGCGCAGCAGCTCGGCTGCACGCTGGGGTTTGTTGACGGTATACACCAGGATATGCAGACCGGCCTCCTTCAACAGCGTCACGCGCGCTTCATCCAGCAGCTTATGGTTGAGGTGGATCGACACGCAGCCTAAGCGGGTCGTCAGCGCGCGCCAGTCTTCTCGCCACGCATCCAGCAGCAGCCCGCGCGGCAACTCCGGAACGGCGGCCTGTGCGGCTTCCAGCGCGTCGATATCAAACGACGACAGCAGCGGCGCGGTCATCCCTTCCCACAGCTCACGCGCGGCAAGGGCAATCACTTTACCCGTCAGCGGCCCGGTGCCGGTGGTCGGTTTGATTTCAATATTGGCCATCATACCGTGTTGACGACAGCGGTCCGCCACTTCCGCCAGCAGCGGCAGCGGTTCGCCTTTGAATTCGCCGCTGAACCAGCTTCCGGCGTCCACCTTCAGCAGGTCACGCCACGGCAGTTCACCCGCCACGCCCCAGCCGTTGCTGGTGCGTTCGAGGTTGTCGTCGTGCAGCAGGAAAATTTCGCCGTCCTTCGAGAGCTTGGCGTCGAACTCGATCATCGTGTGGCCGTAGCGTGCGCCAACGTCAATTGCCGCCAGGGTGTTTTCCGGCGCCAGTTTACCGCCACCACGGTGGGCGACGATGTGGGGGTAAGGCCAGTTGCTCATACTCGTTGTCCTGTTTCACCGTCAAATAAGTGCAGGTGATTTTCCGGCATATGCAGCCACAGCGTGCTGCCTGCTTTCGGGCGCTCCTGATGCGGCAGACGCACTACCAGCTTTTGCTCGCCCCAGCGTCCGTGCGCCAGGTTGTCTGCGCCCAGCATCTCCAGCGTGTCCATCACCAGCGGCACGCCGCCGTCCGCCTGAGACGTCAAACCAATATGTTCGGGGCGGATACCAAGCGTCATCTTACGCCCGGCGTAGCCACGATAGTACCAGTTGATCGGCAACGCCATCCCGCTTTCCAGCTCGAAGTGGGTTCCCGCCGCATTGATCCGCCCGTCCAGCAGGTTCATCGCCGGGCTGCCGATAAAGCTCGCCACAAAACGGCTGGCCGGTTTTTCGTATACCTCCACTGGGGTGCCAATCTGCTCGGCGATGCCTTTGTTCATCACCATCACGCGCTGGGCGAGGGTCATGGCTTCAACCTGATCGTGGGTCACATAGAGGGACGTGGTTCCCAGCCGCCGATGCAGCTGCTGTAGCTCAAGACGCATCTGCACGCGCAGTTTGGCGTCGAGGTTTGACAGCGGTTCGTCGAACAGAAATACCGCCGGATCGCGCACGATGGCGCGCCCCATTGCCACGCGCTGGCGCTGGCCGCCGGAGAGCTCGCGCGGGCGACGCTTGAGCAGGCCGTCCAGCTCCAGAATGCGCGCGGCCTCTTTCACGCGCTCCTCGATATGGCCTTTGCCCATACCGCGAATTTTCAGCCCCCAGGCCATGTTCTCTTCCACGCTCATGTGCGGATAGAGGGCGTAGTTCTGGAATACCATCGCGATGCCGCGATCTTTGGGTTCCATCTCGGTAACGCGCTGGCGGTCAATCCAGATATCCCCGGACGTCACACGCTCCAGCCCGGCCACCATACGCAGCAGGGTGGATTTTCCGCAGCCGGACGGGCCGACCATCACGATAAATTCCCCGTCCGCCACGTCAAGCGTCAGCGGCTGAATGACCTGGGTTTTGCCGTCCCAGCTTTTGGTTACTGCCTGTAATTTTAAACCTGCCATCTTATTTCTCGCTATCGACCAGGCCGCGGACAAACGCGCGCTGCATGGCTAAAACAATGACTACGGGTGGGATAAGGGTGAGCAGCATCGCCGCCATCACCTGGTTCCAGAGGGTGGTGCCTTCGCCGGTGGCGATCATGCCTTTGATGCCTGCCACGGCGGTGCCGAGGTTGACGTCCTGAACGATCAGCAGCGGCCACAGATACTGGTTCCAGCCGTAGATAAAGGTGATCACAAACAGCGCCGCGAGATTTGTTTTCGACAGCGGCAGCACGATGTCGCGGAAGAAGCGCATCGGCGAGGCCCCGTCAATGCGCGCGGCTTCAATCAGCTCATCCGGCAGGGTCATAAAGAACTGGCGAAACAGGAAGGTGGCGGTCGCCGAGGCCATCAGCGGCAGGGTCAAGCCCGCGTAGCTGTCGAGCATCTTCAGGTTGGCGATCACCTCCACCGTCGGGAAGATACGCACCTCCACCGGCAGCATGAGGGTGATGAAAATCATCCAGAAAAACAGGTTACGCAACGGAAAGCGGAACCAGACGATGGCGAAGGCCGACAGCATCGACACGGTGATTTTGCCGACGGTGATACCGAACGCCATGATGAAACTGTTGAGCATCATCAGCCAGAACGGCGCGCTGTTAGCGCCCACGCCCTGCGTCCAGATAGTCTTCATGTTCTCGAACAGATGCGTGCCTGGGATCAGCGTCATCGGCGTGTCGAACACCGCTTTGGTGTCCAGCGTGGCGGCGACGAAGGCCACGTACAGTGGGAACAGGATGACGAGGATGCCCAGGATTAGCAGGGTATGGCTGAAAATCGTCAGCCCGCGACGGTTCTCAATCATTGGTAGCGCACCTTACTTTCGACATAGCGGAACTGCACCACCGTGAGGATGATGACGAGGAACATCAGCACGACCGACTGTGCAGCAGAGGCTGAGAGATCAAGCCCGGCAAAGCCCTCGCGGTAGATCTTGTAAATCAGCGTGGTGGTTGCCTGCACCGGGCCGCCCGCGGTGGCGGCGTCGATCACCGGGAAGGTGTCGAAGAAGGCGTACACCAGGTTCACCACCAGCAGAAAGAAACTCACCGGGGCGATCAGCGGCAGCGACAGCCGGAAGAAGCGGCGCACCGGCCCTGCGCCGTCGATGGCGGCGGCCTCCACCAGCGAACGCGGGATAGACTGTAGCGCGGCAAAGAAAAACAGGAAGTTATAGCTGATCTGCTTCCACACCGAGGCGAACACCACCAGGAACATCGCCTGACCGCTATTCTGGGCGTGGTTCCAGTCATAGCCAAACTCACCCAGGAAGTGGGTAATCAGCCCGCGGCCCGGGTTAAACAGGAAGATCCACAGCACGGCGGCCACGGCGGGAGCCACGGCGTAGGGCAGCAGCATCAGGGTCTGATACAGACGGCTGCCCCGTACTACGTAATCCACCAGCGCGGCGAAAAACAGCGACGCGACAAGACCGCTGACGGTGACCAGCGCGCTGAATTTGATCGTCGTCCAGAAGGAATCCAGGTAGTAGCTGTCGTGGAACAGCGCGGTAAAGTTGTCCAGCCCGACAAACTGGCTGGAAAGCCCGAACGGATCGACGCTTTGTACCGAGTACCACAGCGCTTCGCCCGCAGGCCAGATAAAGAAGATGACGGTGATGACCAGCTGCGGCGCGACCAACAGGTACGGCAGCCAGCGGGAACGGAACACCGGACGGGATGATGACATAGGTTAGCTCAGGTTGGTTTCCCCTCACCCCGTCCCTCTCCCAAAGGGAGGGGGATATGTTCCCTCTCCCTTTGGGAGAGGGTTAGGGTGAGGGCAAAAAGATTAAGACTTCGTCGACTGCTCAAAGCGGCGCAGCAGCTGATTCCCGCGCTCTACCGCGGAATCCAGCGCCTGCTGTGGCGTTTTCTTCCCGGTCCAGACGCTTTCCAGCTCTTCATCGACGATGGTGCGGATCTGCGGCATGTTGCCCAGACGCAGGCCTTTGGTGAACGGCAACGGCGGCTTGTTCAGCATCTGACGCGTCGCGATATCCGCGCCCGGGTTCTTGCTGTAGAAGCCCTGCTCGCGGGTCAGGTCGTACGCGGCTTTGGTGATCGGCAGGTAGCCGGTCTTCTGGTGCCACTCGGCGGCGTTTTCCGGCTTCGCCAGGAAGTCGAGGAACTCGGCCACGCCTTTGTAGGTGCCGTTGTCTTTACCCTGCATCACCCACAGGCTCGCCCCGCCGATGATGGCATTCTGCGGCGCGCCTTTGACGTCAGCGTCGTACGGCATCATGCCCACGCCGTAATTGAATTTGGCGTAGTGACGGATGTCTGCCAGCGAGCCAGATGAGGCGGTGGTAATGGCGCAATCGCCGTTGTAGAACTTCTCGGTGGATTCGTCTTTACGCCCGAAGTAGCTGAAGTCACCCTTCTTGTTGAGTTCTTCCAGCAGCGCGATGTGCTTCACCTGCTCCGGCTTGTTGAACTCCAGTACCGCGTCGGTGCCGT
The DNA here is from genome assembly GCF_049237785.1 of Enterobacter cloacae complex sp. SHL022. Taxonomy (NCBI): domain Bacteria; kingdom Pseudomonadati; phylum Pseudomonadota; class Gammaproteobacteria; order Enterobacterales; family Enterobacteriaceae; genus Enterobacter; species Enterobacter cloacae complex sp. SHL022. The sequence goes on from NZ_JBMKJH010000009.1 coordinate 105,618, forward strand.
CGAAGCCGTTGTTTTTGGTCGCCACCGGCAGGCCGTGCCAGGCGCTGAAGTTTTCGATCTGGATCCAGCCCTGCCAGCCGCTGGCGTAGCCGCACTTCATTCCCGCCGCTTTCAGCTTCGCGGTGTATTCGGCCAGGTCCTGCCAGGTTTTTGGCGGCTGCTCCGGGTCTAAACCGGCTTTCTTGAAGGCGTCTTTGTTGTAGTACAGCACCGGCGTGGAGCTGTTAAACGGCTGAGACAGCAGATGTCCGCTTTTGGAATCCGTATAGTATCCCGCCACGGTTGGCACAAACTGGGACTCGTCAAAGTTAATGCCCGCCTCTTTGAACACCTCGTACACCGGCTTGATGGCTTTGGAGGCCATCATGGTCGCGGTGCCCACTTCATAAACCTGTAACAGTGCAGGCGCGTTGCCGGTACGGAAGGCGGCGATGCCCGCGCTCAGGCTCTGCTCGTAGTTGCCTTTGTACACCGGCACAATTTTGTAATCCGGATGGGTGTCGTTGAAACGCTGCGCCAGGGAGTCAACTTCTTTACCCAACTCCCCTTCCATGGAATGCCAGAACGGAATGGTCGTCACAGCCATTGCGTTCGTCGCAAAAGCCAGACCCAATGCCAGACCCAAAGCTGTGTGTCGTAACGATGTCATTGTCATCTCTCTTATTGTGCCGGATGCGCGATATCACGCGTTTTATGCTCGCGAGGTAACATGACATGCTCGAATGACAGAAAAATAACTGTTTACTTACAAAATGATGACACTCGTAAGGCGACTGCATGGCGAAAGTATGATGAATCCGTGAAGGAATGATGGCGGCCTGCCCGGCCGCCGGAGAGTCTATGGGCGCTCGTACAGCGCCTGTTCCCGACGCTGCTCGCGCCGCTCGCGTTCACGCTGGAGATCTGATTTTTCATCTTCCCATGCGGGGCAGACCGCACTGCTAAACACTTCACATGGGATCTCCTGTGCAAGCGGATTATCGTTTTTTTCATGCCAGATAGAGGGATCCCGCGGGTCGAATTTGGATTCAGCGGTAGCTGCTGGGACTGCGGTCAGAAACACAACACCGGACAATATGCCAGGAACGAAACCTCTCATCTGTACTCCTTGTTCTTTAACGTGATTGATAACTATTCGCGATAATAACATAACGCAAAAAAAAGGAGCCAGTGGCTCCTTTTCGATTTGATGACGCAGAGAGGGGTTAACCTCCCAGATACGCGCTCCGCACCGCTTCGTTCGCCAGCAGCGCATCGCCGGTATCGGAGAGCACCACGCGCCCGTTCTCCAGCACATAGCCGCGGTCAGCGAGCTTCAGCGCCTGGTTGGCGTTCTGTTCGACGAGGAAGATGGTCATCCCCTCTTTGCGCAGCTGCTCAATGGTGTCGAAAATCTGCTGGATGATGATGGGCGCAAGACCGAGCGACGGTTCATCCAGCAACAGCAGACGCGGCTGGCTCATCAGCGCGCGGCCAATCGCCAGCATCTGTTGCTCGCCGCCGGACATGGTGCCCGCGCGCTGAATACGACGCTCCCACAGGCGCGGGAAGAGTTCGTACACCCACTTGATGCGGGTCTGGTATTCATCCCGGTGGGCGAAGAAACCGCCCATCGCCAGATTCTCTTCCACCGTCATGCGGGAGAATACGCGACGCCCTTCCGGGACAATCGCCACCGCTTCACGCATGATTCTGGCGGTCTGCCAGTCGGTAATGTCTTTACCATCAAACACAATCCGCCCGCTGGTGGCGCGCGGGTCGCCGCACAGGGTGCCGAGCAGCGTGGTTTTGCCCGCGCCGTTAGCCCCAATCAGGGTGACGATTTCGCCCTGATTGATATGCAGGCTGACATCGTGCAGCGCCTGAATTTTGCCGTAGTGCGCGTTGACCTTGTCGAACGTTAACATCGCTTTTTCCATCTTATGCCTCACCAAGGTATGCGCGGATCACGTCCGGGTTGTTGCGGATCTCTTCCGGCGTGCCGTTTGCCAGCGGCGTGCCCTGGTTTACCACGTAGATACGGTCCGAAATGCCCATCACCAGCTTCATGTCATGCTCAATCAGCAGGATGGTGGTGTCGTGATGGTCGCGCAGCTCGGCAATCAGCTCGTCCAGCTCTTTGGTCTCTTTCGGATTGAGACCTGCCGCTGGTTCGTCGAGCATCAGGATCTCCGGCTGCGTCACCATGCAGCGCACAATCTCCAGGCGACGCTGATCCCCGTAAGCGAGGTTGCTCGCCTGACGGTTGGCGTGCTGGAGCAGGCCGATACGGTCGAGCCAGGTCGCGGCGCGATCGAGCGCCTCTTCCTGCGTGCGGCGGAAGGCCGGGGTTTTCAGCAGGCCGGAGAAGAGGCCGGTTTTCAGCTGCTGATGTTGCGCCACCAGCAGGTTCTCAATCACCGTCATCTCGCGGAACAGACGCACGTGCTGGAAGGTACGCACCACGCCCATGCGGGCAATCTGCTGGCCCGGCAGCCCTTCAAGATGCTGATCGCGCAGCATGATGGTGCCGCCCGTCGGCTTGTAGAAGCCGGTCAGGCAGTTGAAGACCGTGGTTTTTCCCGCGCCGTTCGGGCCAATCAGGGAGACAATCTCTTTCTTGTGCAGATCCAGATTCACATTGTTGACCGCCAGCAGGCCGCCAAAACGCATCATCAGGCCGTTAACGGATAATAAAGGCTTCATGCCTGCTCTCCTTTCGCCTGTGTGCGTTTCAGCTTCAGCTGTGGACGGGTCATCGGCAGGAGACCCTGCGGACGCCAGATCATCATCAGCACCATCAAACCACCCAGCATTAACATGCTGTATTCGTTAAAGTCGCGCATCAGCTCGCGGGAGACCACCAGCAGGATAGCCGCGAGGATCACGGCGAACTGCGAGCCCATTCCGCCGAGCACCACAATCGCCAGCACGAAGGCCGATTCGGCAAAGGTGAACGATTCCGGGCTGACGAAGCCCTGACGCGCGGCAAACAGCGTTCCGGCGAAACCGGCAAACGCGGCGCTGATGGTAAATGCGGTCAGCTTGATGCGGGTCGGGTTCAGGCCCAGGGAGCGGCAGGCGATCTCATCTTCACGTAGCGCTTCCCATGCGCGGCCCAGCGGCATGCGCAGCAGACGGTTGATCACAAACAGCGTAATCACCACCAGCAGCAGCGCCACCAGATAGAGCCAGATCACGCGGTCGGACGGATCGTATTTGATGCCAAAGAAGTTGCTGAAGGTATCCCAGCCGCCTTCGCGGGCGGTACGGCTGAACTCCAGGCCGAAGAAGGTCGGTTTCGGGATCTGGCTGATGCCGTTCGGACCGCCGGTCACTTCGGTATTGTTGAGCAGCAGGATACGGACGATTTCGCCGAAGCCTAAGGTCACAATCGCCAGGTAGTCACCGCGCAGGCGCAGCACCGGGAAGCCGAGCAGGAAGCCCGCCGCGGCAGAGACCAGCCCCGCAAGCGGCAGACAGGTCCAGAAGCCGAGGCCGTAATAGTGGTTCAGCAGCGCGAAGGTGTACGCGCCGATGGCGTAGAACCCGCCGTAGCCCAGCACCAGCAGGCCAGACAGCCCCACCACCACGTTCAGACCCAGCCCCAGAATCACGTAGATCATGGTCAGGGTGGCAATATCCACCGTCCCGCGCGATACCATAAACGGCCACGCCACGGCAGCCACCAGCAGCGCCACAAGGAACAGCTTCTGTTTCACGGTTGTACCGTCGATCGCCGGCAGGACGAATTTCGGCCCGGAGACGTTTTTCAGCGTCTTCTGGAACAGCGGACGCAGCAGCTGGAACAGGAACACCACAGCGGTGCCGATAAACACCCACTGCCAGCGGATGTCGGGGGCGGTATCCACCACCAGCTTCGTGCCGTCCAGCCCTAACTGGACGCCCATAAAGACGCCCGCCAGGACGAAGAACATGGCGGCAGAGAGCAGCGCCATCGCAAAATGCATCGGTTTCATACTTTCTCTACCTCCGGACGGCCCAGAATACCGGTAGGCATCACCAGCAGAACCAGAATCAGCAGGGCAAACGACACCACATCTTTATATTCGGTGCTCAGATACGCAGAGGAGAGCGCTTCGGCCACGCCCAAAATCAGGCCGCCGATCATCGCGCCCGGAATGCTGCCGATGCCGCCCAGTACCGCTGCGGTGAAGGCTTTCATCCCGGCCATAAAACCGATGTACGGGTTGATTACGCCGTAGAACTGACCGAGCAACACGCCAGCCACCGCCGCCATCGCTGCGCCGATCACGAAGGTCAGGGCAATCACGCGGTCGGTGTTGATCCCGAGCAGGCTCGCCATCTTCAGATCTTCCGCGCAGGCGCGGCAGGCGCGTCCCATGCGGGAGTAGCGGATGAACAGGGTCAGGGCCAGCATCGCAATAAAGGTCACAACCCAGATTACCAGCTGCATGGTGGTGACAGAGGCGGAGAAGTTTTCGCTGGCCCCCACAATCCACTGGCCGTTAAACAGGCTTGGCAGCGCCACGTCGCGTGAACCTTCAGTCAGGCTGACGTAGTTTTGCAGGAAAATGGACATCCCGATGGCGGAGATCAGCGCGATCAGGCGCTTGGAGCTGCGCACCGGTCGGTAGGCTACCCGTTCGATACTCCAGCCGTAGGCGCTGGCGATCACAATCGCGCCGACAAACCCAGCGGCTACCAGCAGCCAGCTGCTGTCGATGCCCATCATCATCAGCGCGGCGATGATCATAAAGGAGACGTAGCTACCGATCATGTACACCTCGCCGTGGGCGAAGTTAATCATGCCGATAATGCCGTAAACCATCGTGTAGCCGATGGCGATCAGCGCGTAGGTGCTTCCCAGCGTGACGCCGTTAAACATCTGCTGCAAAAAGTAGAGAAACTGCTCGGACATATGCAAACCTTTTTATACCCGCCCGGTGAGCCGGGCGGTGGGATGATTATCTGGCGACCGAGGACGAACCGTCGGCGTGCCACTTAAAGACACCAAATTCAAATCCCTTCAGATCGCCTTTCTCATCCCAGTTCAGCGGCCCAATCACGGTGTTCGCCCCGTGCGCTTTTAAATCTTTCACCAGATCCAGCGGTTCTTTGCTGCCGGTACGGTCCAGCGCGGTGGCCAGAGACTGCACGGCCGCGTAGGTGATCCAGACGTACGGACCACTTGGATCTTTCTTCTGCGCCTTGAGCGCATCCACGATAACCTTATTCGCCGGATCCTGGTCATAGCGTTTTGGCATCGTCACCAGCATGCCTTCGGCAGAATCCCCCGCGATGTTGGACAGGGAGGCATTGCCCACGCCCTCTGGCCCCATGAACTGGGTTTTCAGGCCGGTGGCGCGCGCCTGGCGCAGCATCTGCCCCATTTCCGGGTAGTAGCCGCCGTAGTAAACGAAGTCGATATTCTCTTTTTGCAGGCGGGCGATCAGCGCGGAGAAGTCTTTTTCACCGGCGGTAATGCCGTCGAAGAAGACGATGTTCGCCCCGCCTTTTTTCAGGCCGTCCTGTACGGAACGCGCCAGGCCTTCGCCGTACTGCTGTTTATCATGAATGATGGCGATACGCTGCGGCTTAACGGTTTCGAGGATGTATTTGGCGGCGGTTGGCCCCTGAGAGGAGTCCAGACCGGCGGTACGCATGATGTGCTGGTAGCCGCGCTGGGTCAGTTCCGGGTTGGTGGCGCCCGGGGTGATCATCAGAATGCCTTCGTCTTCGTAGATATCAGACGCAGGCTGCGTGGAAGAGGAACACAGGTGCCCTATGACGTACTGGATACCGTCGTTAACAATTTTGTTGGCGACCGCGACGGCCTGTTTTGGATCGCAGGCGTCGTCATACTCCACGCCCACCAGCTTGTCGCCTTTGATCCCGCCTTTGGCGTTGATATCTTTGATGGCCTGACGCGCGCCGTTGAACTCCATGTCACCCCACTGGGCAACAGGGCCGGACATCGCCCCCACTACCGCAACTTTAATGTCGTCTGCCATAGCGGCATGCGAGATCGACAGTGCGACCATCCCCGCGATTAACGTCTTCGCGTTCCTTTTCATCTCTGAATCCCCATTCGTGATGTCGTGTTTATATTTTGTTTTATTATGGTTAAAAAGCATTCTGTACTTTTAATGAACAACGCTATTTTTACCAGTGCCTTTAATGGTTTAGCGCAGTTTTTTGTCAAAAACCAGACTAATATCTCTATTTTTCAGGCGATTAAGCAAAGATAATATTCTGAAATCAGGCGGAGATAAACAAATAAAAGCGCAGTTGGCAGCATAAAATAACGGTACAAAGCGCCGAATAAATCACTGCCCTTCAGGTTAAAATTCTGCTTATTTTTCGATCCATGTGTTTTCAAACTGCGCATTACGCTGTCAAAAAACTAATCACCTGGTAAATGGGAAGAAAAAGAGAAAGCGCCTGAGCAAATAAATTGAGTACACTGGCCCTACTCTTTTTGATTTGGACAAGCAGCTAATGAAACTGACTATCGTGCGTCTGGTGACCTTTAGCGACCAGGATCATATCGACCTGGGCAAGATCTGGCCGGAATATTCCCCTTCATCGCTGGCCGTCGATGAAAACCACCGCATCTATGCCGCGCGTTTTAATGAACGTCTGCTGGCCGCCGTCCGCGTAACGCTGAGCGGCACGGAAGGGGCGCTGGACTCCCTGCGCGTGCGCGACGTGACCCGTCGTCGCGGGGTCGGGCAGTATTTGATTGAAGAGGTGATCCGCGAAAACCCGAGCGTAACCTCCTGGTGGATGGCCGACGTGGGCGTGGAGGATCGCGGCGTGATGGCAGCGTTTATGCAGGCGTTAGGGTTTACGGCGCAGTCGAACGGGTGGGAGAAGCGCTAGATCTGTGCGGCCTGATACCCTCACCCCGGCCCTCTCCCTAAGGGAGAGGGAGAAAACCGGGTAATCCCCTCTCCCCGTGGGAGAGGGTTAGGGTGAGGGCATCAACCCGCACCAGCATTATTTGGCATCAGTAGCAGTGCCATTGGCATGCCAGTCAAACACGCCGAACTCGAAGCCCTTCAGGTCGCCCTTCTCATCCCAGGACAGCGGTCCCATCACGGTTTCCACCGAGTTCGCTTTCAGCCAGGTGGCAATCTCCGCCGGATCGGCTGACTGGTTCAGGCCCGCTTGCAGAGACTGCAACGCTGCGTAGGTGGTCCAGACGAACGCACCGCTTGGATCCTGTTTCTTCGCCTTGATGGCATCGACAACAGGTTTGTTCGCAGGCACCTGGTCGTAGTTCTTCGGCTTGGTCACCAGCAGACCTTCAGCGGATTCACCCGCGATGTTAGACAGGGAAACGTTCGCGACACCTTCTGGCCCCATGAACTGCGTCTTCAGACCCGCCGCACGCGCCTGACGCAGGATCTGCCCCATTTCCGGGTGGTAGCCGCCGTAGTAAACGAAATCGATGTTTTCTTTCTTCAGACGCGCGACCAGGGTCGAGAAGTCTTTCTCACCGGCGGTGATACCGTCAAAGAACACCACGTTGGCGTTCGCTTTTTTCAGGTTATCCTGCACCGCACGGGCCAGGCCTTCGCCGTACTGCTGTTTGTCATGAACAATCGCGATGCGCTGCGGCTTCACTTTTTCCACGATGTATTTCGCGGCGGTTGGCCCCTGATCGGAGTCCAGACCGGTGGTACGCAGGATCAGCTTATAGCCGCGCGCGGTCAGCTCTGGCGCCGTCGCGGCCGGCGTGATCATCAGAATGCCTTCGTCTTCGTAGATGTCAGACGCGGGCTGGGTGGAAGAGGAGCACAGGTGACCAATAACGTATTTGATCCCGTCGTTTACCACTTTGTTCGCCACCGCGACCGCCTGTTTCGGGTCACAGGCATCGTCATATTTTACGATTTGCAGCTTTTCGCCCTTGATGCCGCCCTTAGCATTAATGTCTGCAACCGCCTGTTCCGCGCCCGTAAATTCCTGGTCGCCGTACTGTGCTACCGGACCGGACATTGCGCCCACCACGGCCACTTTAATATCGGCCTGCGCCATGGCGCTGAATGCCAACGCGATACATCCTGCCAGTAACGCTTTACCCTTCATGTTCATCCTGAGATTCCCCATTATTATGGTTATAACGATTGTTGTGATGTTGTTGTGTAGCGCTTTATTTCAGTTATAGGCGTGCTGTTCGCGCTTTTTCAGCATACTCTGCTAAAACATACCCCATTTTTATGATTTTGGAATAGCTAATTTGAAATGAAAATATGATAAGCCCGGCCTTCATTTCAGCCGGGCTTTTGGCTTTATCGTGTCAGCGAGGCGGAAATAATATCCAGCGCTTTACGAAACTGCGCTTCGGGGATGGTGAGTGGGTAGAGGAAGCGAATAACGTTGCCGTAAACGCCGCAGCTCAAAAGCAGCAGCCCTTCGTTCAACGCGCGCTCCTGAACCTGACGGGTAAATTCCGGCGACGGCTGTCCGGTTTGCGGATCGGTAAATTCCACCGCCACCATCGACCCCTGCCCACGGATATCGGCGATATACGGACAGCCATCCTTCGCTTTATTCAGCACCTCGACCAGATGATGCCCGAGATGCGCCGCGCGGGTGCAGAGATCGTCCTCGTCAATCACATCCAGCACCGCATGGGCCGCCGCAATCGCCAGCGGGTTACCTGCGTAGGTTCCGCCAAGTCCACCCGGGGCCGGCGCATCCATTACCTCCGCCCGGCCAGAGACGGCAGAGAGCGGCATCCCGCCCGCCAGGCTTTTCGCCATAGTGATCAGATCGGGCTTCACGCAGTGGTTTTCCATGGAGAACAGCTTGCCGGTACGGGCGAAGCCGGTTTGCACTTCGTCGGCAATCAGTAAAATCCCGTGGGTATCGCACAGGGCACGCAGCGCCTGCATAAAATCAGCGGGCGCGACGTTGAATCCGCCCTCGCCCTGAACCGGTTCAATAATGATTGCCGCCACCTGATCGGGCGCGATATCGGCTTTGAAGATGCGCTCCAGGCTTTTTAACGCTTCGGCGGTACTGACGCCGTGCAGGCTGTTAGGGAATTGCGCGTGGTACACCGAGCCGGGGAACGGGCCGAAGCCGAGCTTATAGGGCGCCACTTTGCCGGTCAGCGCCATGGTCATAAAGGTACGGCCGTGGAACGCGCCGCCGAAGGTGATAAGGCCGGAACGTCTGGTGTACGCGCGGGCGATTTTCACCGCGTTTTCGACCGCTTCCGCCCCCGTTGAGAAGAAGGCGGTTTTGGCTGGCCCCTCTATGGGTACGCGCTGGTTGATGCGCTCGGCAAGCGATACATAGCCTTCATAAGGGACGATTTGATAAGCGGTATGGGTAAAGGCGTGAAGCTGTTTTTCGACGGCGGCGATAACTTTAGGATGGCGATGCCCGGTATTCAGCACGGCGATCCCGGCGGCAAAATCAATATACTCGTTACCTTCCACGTCCCACACCGTGGCGTTTTCGGCTTTATCGGCATAGAAGTTACACATGACGCCGATACCGCGCGGCGTCGCCTGTAAACGCCGGTCGTTCAGTTCGTTATTTTTCACCCTGTCACCCTCTGAAAGTCGCCTGCTTAGCGCATCAGTAAGTGTTTGCCAGGGGCAGGGAATTCGCCAGAGCGGGCGCTAAAAAAACAAAACCCCCAGACTCTCATCCAGGGGTTCTCGGTGTACTTCGCGAAAATTACGCTTCGATAGCGGCGCGAAGTTTTTTCATGGCGTTCTTTTCAAGCTGACGCACACGTTCAGCGGAGACGCCGTAGCGGTCGGCCAGTTCCTGCAACGTGGACTTGTTATCTTCGTCCAGCCAGCGGGCACGGATGATATCCTGGCTACGCTCGTCTAGGCCTTCCATCGCGAAGGTCAGCTTGTTCGCCGCCTGGTCTTCCCAGTTATCCTCTTCAATGCCGTCAGCAAAGTTAGAGGTTTTATCCTGTAGATACAGAACCGGGGCCATCGGCTGGCTGTCGGACGCGTCATCGTCGGCAGACATATCAAACGTCATGTCCTGAGCGGCCATACGGGATTCCATCTCGCGGACGTCTTTGCTGGAAACGCCCAGCTCGCGCGCCACCATTTCCACTTCATCCTGATTGAACCAGCCCAGACGCTGCTTGGTTTTACGCAGGTTGAAGAACAGTTTGCGCTGCGCTTTCGTCGTGGCGACTTTCACAATACGCCAGTTACGCAGGACGTATTCGTGAATTTCCGCTTTGATCCAGTGCACGGCGAAGGAGACGAGTCGCACACCCACTTCCGGGTTAAAGCGACGTACCGCCTTCATCAGGCCAATATTACCTTCCTGAATCAGGTCCGCCTGCGGCAGGCCGTAGCCCGCATAATTACGAGCAACGTGAACAACAAAGCGCAGGTGAGACAGGATCAGCGTTTTAGCTGCTTCCAGATCGCCCTGGTAATGCAGCTTTTCAGCAAGCTCCTTTTCTTCCTCAGCCGTTAACATCGGCCAGGTGTTCGCAGCCCGGATGTAAGATTCCAGGTTACCAACAGGGGCTAAAGCTAAAGTTTGCATTTCTTTGGTCATTCATTCCTCTCAATGTTTCTTCTGGTCCAGGTTGTCCCCGTCAGGCAACAACCATGCCAAAGCGTTTGAGCAACGAGATTAGCATTCACTCTTTTATCAGACAGTGATTTTATCCACAAGTTCCAGGTGCAACAGTGAATAAATTACGCACAAAATGTGACATGAAGATGATTACAGGGGAAGAGACAACAGGGACGCTTTCCCTGCAAGCGAACATCTCGGTGCAGGGAAAGATTATATCACGCTTTTATTAGTCGGGAGTAAAGTGGCGTAAATGTTGAACCGTTGCCAGCCATGCCGCCACCCAGCCGATCATGGAGCACACCAGCAGCAACAGCAGGCACTCATCGAAACCTAAACCACTGATATCAAACTTAGTTCCGAAAACCTGCGCCACCTCGGTGACGGCTGACGACAGTCGCATCACCAAAATTTCTGACAAAATCAATGAAAGAAATGCACCAGAAAAACCTAATAACGCGCCGCCGTAGAGGAACGGGCGGAGGATGAAACCATCCGTTGCGCCAATCAGTTTCTGCACGTTGATGGTATCGCGACGGGCGAAGATGCTCAGGCGCACGCTATTACCGATGACGAGGAACACCGCCGCCACCATCAGCACGCCGATCATCGCCGACACGCGTCCTACCAGCCCGGTCAGGGCGGCAAGACGGGCAAACCAGCTGTCGTCCATGCGCACTTCATCAATCCCGTTAATGCGGGTAATGCGGTCGCGCAGGGTGTTGAGCGAATCCGTGCCCTGGAAATCGAGTTTCGGGATCACCACCGCCACCGCGGGCAGCGGGTTCTCTTCAAGCATATCCAGCGCGCCGCCGAATCCGGACCAGTTGCGGAATTCGCCCAGCGCTTCATCGCGGGAGAGATAGTTCACCTTTTCCACGCCCTGCTCGGCCTGAATCTGCCCCACTACCTGAGCCGCCGCGTTATCGTCGAGGGCTTTATCCAGATAAACGGTAATCTGCGGCGACGGATAGTACTGGGACGCCGCCTGGTTTACGTTTTTGTAAACCATATAGCAGACGCTGGGCAGCGTCAGGGAGATGGCAATCACCATCACCGTCAGGAACGTCGCCAGCGGTTTGCTTTTCAGATCCTGCAACGCGCCCTGGAAGGCATACCGCACCTGCTCGTTAAAGACGTTGGTTTTGCGGGAGTTCGGTTTCGGTGTCGCTTTGGCACGCTTAGGCGCATTGCGATTGCCGTCACCACCGCCCTGAGGCTTGCGGAAACGGTCAAACCGGTTGCTGAACTGCCGAATCTGGTTCATTGCATCACGCTTATTCACCGTGGCCTCCGTGCAAATGCCCGTCGCTCAGGGTCAGCATGCGGTACGAACGGCGGGAGATCAGCCCCATGTCGTGCGTCGCCATCAGTACCGTGACCCCCACGCGGTTAAATTCCTCAAACAGACGCAGGATCCCTTCAGAGAGGGCATCGTCCAGGTTACCGGTCGGTTCATCCGCCAGCAAAACGGCAGGCTTGTTCACCACCGCACGGGCGATACCCACGCGCTGCTGCTCACCGCCGGAGAGCTGGATCGGGAAGTTCTTCGCTTTGTCCAGCAGCCCGACCTTATCCAGCGCCGCCGAAACGCGACGGCGGATATCATCGTAACTGGCGCCGGCAATAATCAGCGGGATCGCGACGTTATCGAAAACCGTGCGATCCATCAGCAGGTGGTGATCCTGGAAAATCATGCCAATCTGACGACGCAGGAACGGCACTTCACGGTTCTTAAGACGGCTAATTTCATGGCCGCTGAACCAGATTTTCCCGGCGCTTGGCCGCTCGATCCCACAGATCAGCTTGAGCAGGGTACTTTTCCCCGCGCCGGAATGGCCGGTCAGGAATGCCATCTCGCCTGGCTGGAGGTGGAATGTCACCCCCTGTAGCGCTTGTCTCCCGCCGAGATAGGCCTTGCTGACGTGTTCAAAGCGAATCATTGTTAGTCCTCTCGGGCAAATAGTGCCTCAATAAAGTCGTCCGCTTTAAACGGACGTAAATCCTCAATACGCTCGCCCACACCGATGTAACGGATAGGAATGCCGAACTGGTCGGCCACGGAGAAGATCACCCCGCCTTTCGCGGTGCCGTCCAGCTTGGTCAGCGTGATCCCGGTCAGTCCTACCGCTTCATGGAACAGCTTCGCCTGGCTGATGGCGTTCTGTCCGGTGCTGGCGTCGATAGTCAGCATAATTTCATGCGGTGCATCTTCGTCCAGCTTCTTCATGACGCGAACGATTTTCTTCAGCTCTTCCATCAGGTGCGATTTGTTCTGCAAACGCCCCGCGGTATCCGCAATCAGCACGTCCACGTTACGCGACTTCGCCGCCTGGATGGCATCGAAAATCACGGACGCGGAATCCGCGCCGGTGTGCTGAGCAATGACCGGAATATTGTTGCGCTGGCCCCACACCTGAAGCTGTTCCACCGCTGCCGCACGGAAGGTATCGCCCGCCGCCAGCATCACCGATTTGCCCTGCTGCTCAAACTGGCGCGCCAGCTTGCCGATGGTGGTGGTTTTACCCACGCCGTTGACGCCAACCATCAGGATAACAAACGGCATTTTGCCTTCAATATTAAGCGGTTCGTCAACTTTTGCGAGAATTTCACCCATCTCGTCTTTCAGCAGGCCGTACAGCGCCTCGGCGTCACGCAGCTGTTTGCGGCTCGCCCCTTCAGTCAGGTTAGCGATGATCTTCCGGGTGGTTTCCACGCCCACGTCCGCAATAAGCAGCTGCTCTTCCAGCTCCTCAAAAAGATCGTCGTCGATCTTTTTGCCGCGGAACAGACTGATAAATCCGGAACCTAAGTTTTCTTTGGTTTTGAGCAGGCTGCGTTTCAGGCGCGCGAAGAAACCTTCTTTTGTCGGTTTTTCCTGCTCCTGAACGATCTCTTCTTCGGCTTGCTCTTCCACCGGCACGACGATGACCGCTTCTTCAGCCGCTTCCGCCGCCAGCGCCTGGGCTTCCAGCTCTTCGTCGGTCAGCTCTGGCTCAAGTGCCGCCTCTTCTTCCACCGCCTCAACAATTTCAACGGTTTCCGCTTCGGCCTGCCACTCTTCGGCAGAAACCTCTTCAGCTTTAACCTCTTCCGGCAGCGGCAGCGCTTCGTGTTCGATAGCGGCCTGCGGCGCTTCGGTAAGGGTTTCTACGATAACCGGCTCTGGCTTCTCGCTCTCCTGAACCTGCTCAGTGACCTCAACCACCTCTTCAGCAAAGGATTCAATCTCTTCTTTGCTGTGCGCTGGCTCTTCCGCTTCGACAACCGCAGCGGTTTCGACAGGCGTTTCAGGCTGTGACTGCTCTTCTACAACCTGCTGTTCTTCGGTTTTCTGTTCTGTTTCTTGCTCTTTTTCACCGAAACCCAACCAGGAAAAGAAGCCACGTTTTTTTTGTTTTGCCATCTGCGACTACACTCCTCGCGGCGCTATATACAGGGAAGCTAAAAAAATGATGAAATAGTCTAACACTTTACTTAATTGACATCACCGCCCGCAATCGCAGGGCAATGGTTAACAGAGCTTTCCTGAGATGAAGAAACCCACCCGCGCCCCGGCCGGTCAAATTCGCATTATCGGCGGTCAGTGGCGAGGCCGGAAATTACCGGTGCCGGACAGCCCCGGTTTACGCCCCACCACGGACCGCGTTCGCGAGACGCTGTTTAACTGGCTCGCCCCGTCTATGGTAGACGCCAACTGCCTGGACTGCTTCGCCGGAAGCGGTGCATTAGGGCTGGAAGCGCTGTCGCGCTATGCTGCCAGCGCCACGCTGCTGGAGATGGAGCGCGGCGTCGCGCAGACGTTGCAGCAAAATTTGGCTACGCTGAAGGCAACCAACGCCAAAGTGGTGAATACCAACACGCTGAGCTTCCTCGCCCAACAGGGGACGCCGTACAACGTGGTTTTTGTTGACCCGCCGTTCCGTAAAGGGCTGCTGGAAGAGACGCTATCCCTGCTGGAGCAAAATGGCTGGCTGGCGGACGACGCGCTGATTTACGTTGAAAGCGAAGTGGAAAATGGTCTGCCGTCCGTTCCCGTTCATTGGGATCTGCACCGCGAGAAGGTCGCCGGCCAGGTGGCTTATCGTCTGTATCACCGTCAGGCACAAGGAGGATCCGATGCCAGTACTGATTAACGTAGGGCGCGTGCTGATGCTGGGCGTCTGGGCATTTTTGATTTTGAATCTGGTGCACCCGTTCCCGCGTCCGCTGAATATCTTCATTAACGTGGCGCTGATTTTTACCGCGTTCATGCATGCCTTACAGATGGTGATGCTGAAAAACGGACTGCCGAAAGATAGCCCACCGATGACCGGCTGGCAGCAGCTGCGGGTGTTTATTTTCGGCGTATTTGAGCTGCTCGTGTGGATGAAGAAGTTTAAGGCGCAGGTGAAGAAGTAAGGTGCGGTGTGATGCCCTCACCCTAACCCTCTCCCACTGGGAGAGGGGACCGATCGCGCATTATTCAGCCCTAAAACCTATAAAACGCGACCCTTTATAGCTCAGCGTGCCTTTCTCTCCCACCGTCAGCTGATGGTACTGCTGCGCCTCCAGGCGGAAGGTCATCTCCAGCCCGCCGGTTTCCGGCTTAAAGCTCGCTTCATAGCGCATCGTTGTGCCCGCAGGCGTCACCTGCTGCTGGCGGGAGCGGCGGTCGTTAAGCGGCTTCTCACGCTTGTTCGTCACCACCACGCGCTTTTGCATCAGCGGCGCGGCGTCATTGTCGGCCTTCTCACGGCGCTGCTGCACGAAGCGAAACGAGGCGGCAATGACGATAATCGCCACCACGATAATGAAAAACAGCGGCATCTTGCTCATTGAAAAATCCCATCAGATTATGCGGAATTCAGGATACCTCGCCTGCCCCGGCATTGCCAAACGCCCGCTCGCGTCACTACACTGGATCAGGAACTGATCATTCAGCCTCAACAGTTACAGGGAGTTAATATGCTTTGGTCATTTATCGCTGTCTGTTTTTCCGCATGGCTTTACGTCGATGCGTCCTACCGTGGCCCAGCCTGGCAGCGCTGGTTATTTAAACCCGTCACGCTATTACTCCTGCTGTTGCTTGCCTGGCAGGCCCCGATGTTTAACGCCGTTAGCTATCTTGTCCTCGCGGGGCTGTGTGCTTCCCTGATTGGCGATGCCTTAACCTTGCTGCCGCGTCAGCGCCTGCTGTACGCCGTGGGGGCGTTCTTCCTGTCACATCTGCTCTATACCATCTACTTTGCCAGCCAGATGACGCTCTCCTTCTTCTGGCCACTGCCGCTGGTGCTGCTGGTGATTGGCGCCCTGCTGATCGCGGTGATCTGGTCGCGTCTGGAAGAGATGCGTCTGCCGGTCTGTACGTTTATCGCTATGACGCTGGTGATGGTGTGGCTGGCGGGCGAGCTGTGGTTCTTCCGTCCGACGGCGCCTGCAATATCTGCGTTCTTCGGTGCCGCACTGTTGCTGTTGGGTAATATCGTCTGGCTGGGCAGCCACTATCGTCGCCGCTTCCGTGCGGATAATGCGATTTCCGCCGCCTGTTACTTTGCCGGACACTTCCTGATTGTGCGTTCGCTGTATATCTAAATAACGCTTGACTCTGGAGTCGACTCCAGAGTGTATGCTGCGGTTAATGAGAAAATTATCATTACCGGAGACTGCCATGTCGACTCCAGAAACACCTAAAAAAGTTCCCCAATTCTCGGCACTTAAGCTCAGCCCGGTTCCGCCAAAAGAGGACTGCTGCTGCGAGGGCGCGTGCGAAACCCAGACCGAAGCGCTGCCTGAAAGCGGCAACCGCTACAGTTGGGTGGTCAACGGCATGGACTGCGCGGCCTGCGCCCGCAAAGTGGAAAATGCGGTGAAGCAGGTGCCAGGCGTGAATCACGTTCAGGTGCTGTTCGCTACCGAAAAGCTGCTGGTCAGCGCCGAAAACGACGTCAGCAGACAGGTTGAAGCCGCCGTCAGCAAAGCGGGTTATACCCTGCGCAGCGAAACGGCGCCCGCAGAAAAAACGTCCCCGCTAAAAGAAAATCTGCCCCTTATCACCCTCATCATCATGATGGCCCTGAGCTGGGGGCTGGAGCAGATCAACCACCCATTCGGCAACCTGGCGTTTATCGCCACCACGCTGGTTGGCCTGTTCCCGATTGCGCGTCAGGCGCTGCGTCTGATGAGAAGCGGCAGCTGGTTTGCCATCGAAACGCTGATGAGCGTGGCGGCTATCGGGGCGCTGTTTATTGGCGCGACGGCGGAAGCGGCGATGGTGCTGCTGCTGTTCTTAATTGGCGAACGCCTTGAGGGCTGGGCGGCGAGCCGGGCGCGTAAAGGGGTGAGCGCGCTGATGGCGCTGAAGCCGGAAACCGCCACGCGGGTTATTGATGGTCAGCGTGAAACGGTCGCCATCAACACCCTGCGCCCGGGCGACGTGATTGAAGTGCCCGCAGGCGGACGCCTGCCAGCCGATGGGGCCCTCGTTACTGCCACCGCAAGTTTTGACGAAAGTGCCCTGACCGGAGAATCCATCCCGGTAGCGCGCGCGGCGGGTGAAAAGGTGCCTGCGGGCGCCACCAGCGTCGACCGACTGGTGCAGTTGACGGTCCTTTCCGAACCGGGCGACAGCGCCATCGACCGCATCCTCAGGCTGATTGAAGAGGCCGAGGAGCGCCGCGCGCCGGTAGAACGCTTTATCGATCGCTTCAGCCGGATTTACACCCCCGCCATCATGCTGGTGGCGCTGCTGGTCACCGTCGTCCCGCCGCTGTGCTTCGGCGCGCCGTGGGAGGGCTGGATTTACAAAGGGCTGACGCTGCTGCTGATCGGCTGTCCGTGTGCGCTGGTGATCTCCACCCCGGCGGCGATTACCTCAGGGCTGGCGGCGGCGGCACGTCGCGGGGCGCTGATTAAGGGCGGCGCGGCGCTGGAACAGCTGAGCCAGGTTCAGCACATCGCCTTCGATAAAACCGGCACGCTGACCGTCGGCAAGCCGCAGGTGACCGGCGTGTATCCGCAGGACATCAGTGAAGACGCCCTGCTGACGCTGGCCGCTGCCGTGGAGCAGGGCTCCACTCACCCGCTGGCGCAGGCGATTGTGCGAGAAGCGCAGTCGCGCGGGCTGAACATCCCTCCGGCAACCGCCCAGCGAGCGCTGGTCGGGTCAGGGATTGAAGCTGTGGTCGAAGGCAAAAAAGTGTTGATCGCCTCGGCAGGCGCGTTCCCGAATCCACAGGTTGAGGCATTAGAGCAGGCCGGGCAGACGGTCGTTGCCGTGATGCAGGACGGTGTACTGATGGGCATGCTGGCGCTGCGCGACACCCTGCGCGACGATGCGAAAGACGCCGTCGACGCGCTGCACAGGCTGGGAGTACAGGGTGTGATCCTGACCGGCGATAATCCGCGCGCGGCGGCGGCGATTGCCGGTGAGCTGGGGATGGAGTTTAAGGCCGGATTGTTGCCTGCGGATAAAGTCAGCGCGGTAACCGAGCTGAACAGCAACGCCCCGCTGGCGATGGTCGGGGACGGGATAAACGATGCCCCGGCAATGAAAGCTTCCACCATCGGCATTGCGATGGGCAGCGGCACCGACGTGGCGCTGGAGACCGCCGACGCGGCGCTGACGCACAACCGCCTGACCGGGCTGGCGCAGATGATAGATCTTGCGCGGGCGACGCGGGCCAATATTCGGCAGAACATCGGCATTGCGCTGGGTCTGAAGGGGATTTTCCTGGTCACCACGCTGCTCGGCATGACCGGACTGTGGCTGGCGGTGCTGGCGGATACGGGGGCGACAGTGCTGGTTACGGCGAACGCGTTGCGGCTGTTGCGCCAAAGGTAAAAGTGAAACGGCAACCGGGTTGCCGTTTCTCGTGTTTGCCCCCTCTCCCCGCGGGAGAGGGCCGGGGTGAGGGCATCAGGCCGCACGCATCACTGCATCCCTAGCAGCCCCGGCAACCACAATGAAATCGCCGGGATGTACGTCACCATCCCCAGCACCACCAGCAACATACCGTAAAACGGCAGCATCGCCCGCACCACGTGCTCGATCTTCTGCTTACTCACCGCGCTCGCCACAAACAGCACCGATCCGACCGGCGGCGTGATCAGCCCAATCCCCAGGTTCACCATCATGATCATCCCGAAATGCACCGGGTCGATACCCAGTGCATTGGTCACCGGCAGCAGCACCGGGGTCAGGATCAGGATGATCGGCGCCATGTCCATCAGCGTGCCAATCAGCAGCAGCATGATATTGAGGTACATCAGGATCACGTATTTGTTATCGGAGAGCGACGTGAAGAATTCGGTGATGCGCATCGGCAGCTGCATGTAGGTCATTACCGCGCCAAACGCCGCGGCAAAGCCAATCAAAATCATCACGATGGTGACGGTTTTCACCGTGCGGCACATCAGCTTCGGCAGTTCGCTCCATTTATAGTCGCGGTAGATAAACATGGTGACGAAAAACGCCCACAGGCAGGCCACGGCGGCAGATTCGGTCGCCGTGAATATCCCGGACAAGATCCCGCCGAGGATAATCACCACCGTCATCAGCCCCCACAGGGCATCGAGCATGATTTTCAGCGCCTGCCTGAACGGGATTTTGTCCCCCTTCGGATAGCCGCGCTTGCGGGCGAAGCACAGGCAGAGCACCATCAGGCTCACGCCCAGCAGCAGGCCCGGCAGCACGCCCGCGATAAACAGCGTGGCGATGGAAACCGTTCCCCCTGCCGCCAGGGAGTAAATCACCGAGTTGTGGCTGGGCGGGATCAGGATCGCCTGCACCGACCCGCTGGCCGTCACCGCCGCCGCGTATTCGCGCGGATAGCCCTTCTTCTCCATCTCCGGGATCATCACGCTGCCGATAGACGCCGTATCCGCCACCGACGAGCCGGAAATCGCGCCGAAGAACGTTGATGCCACGATGTTCACCAGCGACAGCCCGCCGCGAATAAAGCCGACAAAAACGTACGCGAAGTTAACCAGCCGTCGGGCAATACCCCCTTCCGCCATGATCGCCCCGGCAAGAATGAAGAACGGGATCGCCAGCAGGGTAAATTTATTCACTCCACTGGTGATCTGGATCATCAGCGCCTCCAGCGGCAGGTCAATCCACAGCGCGCCCGCCACGGCGCTTAAGCCGACGGCGAAGGCCACCGGCATCCCCAGCGCCAGCAAAATGGCGAGGGTGAATAACAAAACAAAAGCATCCATTGTTCACCCCTTAACTGTGATTGCCGATCAGCACGACCGGACGGTTTTCCTGCGAGCCAAACAGCAGGCGTTCAAGCACAAACAGGATCAAAATGGCCGACCCGACAGGCAGCGGCAGATAGCTTTCGCCGGAGGTCAGGAGCGGAAACTCCGCCACCGGCTGCTCCCACAGCTCGACGCACAGCCAGTAGCTGTACCAGCACATCAGGCCGGAGATGAGCAGCATCAGCAGATCTACCACTCGCGCGCACACTCTTTGCAGCGACGCGGGCAGGCGGTCGGTGAGCATGTTGACCGCGATATGCGACCCGGCGCGATAGCTCACCGCCGCGCCGATAAAGGTAAACGTCACCATGCAGATAATGGCGATCGGCTCCGGCCAGGATTCGCCGCGATTGAGCACATAGCGAGAGAAGATGCCAATGGGGATCACAATCGTCATCACCAGTAGCGAGAGACCCGCCACCACCATGGCGAGCAGGTACAGACGGTCCATCCACTTCAGGTAGAGTTCGGACATACGTACTCCGGCTTACTGAACGTCAGCGATGGCTTTCATCAGATCCTGATGCTTATCGCCATACTGCGCGCGCACCGGCTCTGTCGCCTTGATAAACACCGTTTTATCGATGTCGTGGAACTGCACGCCGCCGGCCTTCATTTTCGCCAGCGCCTGGTCGTTATACGCATTCCACAGCTTGCGCTGCTCGAACTGCGCTTCGCGGGCCAGCGTCAGGATCTTTTGCTGTTCGTCAGCGCTGAGCTTGTCCCATTTCACTTTGGAGTAGAGCAGCATTTCCGGGGTGATGAAGTGGCCGCTCAGCGTGTAGTTTTTGGCGACCGGCATATAGTTGTGGGCGATAAAGGTTGGCGGGTTGTTCTCCGCGCCGTCGATCACCCCGGTCTGCATGCCGCTGTAAACCTCGCTGACGCCCATCGCCACCGAGTTCGCCCCCATCGCTTTCAGCGTGGCCAGCGCCACCGGGCTGCCCTGCACGCGGATTTTCTTCCCTTTCAGATCGTCCGGTTTGACGATCGGCTCTTTGGTGATCAGGTTGCGGGTGCCGGAATCCATCCAGCCAAGGAAGACCAGACGCGATTTCGGGTTGGCGGTGAGTTTGTCGCCGATCTGCTTGCCGATATCCCCGTCAATCACCTTGTGCATGTGGTCTTCATCGCGGAATACGTAGGGCAGGGTAAACACTTCGATATCCGGCAGGATGGCGGCCACCGGCGCCATGGAGACGCGGATCATGTCGATCGCCCCCATCTGCGCCTGCTCAATCATCTGCTTTTCATCCCCCAGCACGCCGCCGGGGAAGACCTTAATCTCCAGCTTGCCATCGGTTTGTTGTTTGAGTTTTTCACCCATGTGCTGGACCGCCACCACGTTCGGGTAGCCTTCGGGATGCACATCGGCGGCTTTAATGGTCTGGGCAGAAACGGTGCAGGCGAAAGCAGTCAGACACAGCGCGGTCAGTAACGGCTTGAGGGTCGTTTTCATTAAGTCAACTCCAGGGTAGTGAGATAAGCGTTAAAACGATGTTTTAATTTTTGACGCTTAAAAATTAGACTACGGCTGGAAAAGGGAGGGTGAAGCGCCTCACAAAAAGCGCGAAATTTTGAAACGATGGTTCGAAATTGTGATGAGTACTTGTCGGGTGGCGACTGCGCCTTACCCGACCTACTACACCCGTAGGCCCGTGCAAGCGAAGCGCCGCCGGGCGTCAGGCCGCACTTACCCCTTACGAATCAAATACCGGTACGGCAAGGTCTCGGTTTGCTGCGCCACCAGTTCATGTTCCATAAAGGTACAAAAGCCGGGGATATCACGGGTGGTAGCCGGGTCATCGGCGACGATCAGCAGCGTTTCGCCACTCTGCATGTTACGGACGGTTTTACGCACCATCATTACCGGCTCCGGGCAACGGAGGCCCTGAGCATCAAGCGTGTGGTCTGGGCTGGAAAACAGGTCGGTCATTTTCTTCTCGTTCAGGTAAAAACGGCTGTAGTTTACGCCCCGCTATCGCCAATGCAAACCAGGTTAACGATTGCGTGAAAATTAGCCATTGCAAAGTGTCGTCAAAGCAGTATCATGCGGCGGCTTTATTGGGTTCCCTCACCCCAAATATTAATCAAAAAGGTACAATATGAACTCCTTTACACAATCGCAGCGCGTCAAGGCGTTGTTCTGGCTTTCGCTATTTCATCTGCTGGTGATCATCTCCAGTAACTATCTGGTACAGCTCCCCATCTCCATTTTTGGTTTCCATACCACCTGGGGCGCGTTCAGTTTCCCGTTTATTTTCCTTGCGACGGATTTAACCGTGCGTATTTTTGGCGCACCGCTGGCGCGGCGGATTATTTTTGCGGTGATGATCCCGGCACTGTTTGTCTCCTACGCCATCTCCTCGCTGTTTTACATGGGAAGCTGGCAGGGCTTCGAAGCGCTGACGCACTTCAACCTCTTCGTCGCGCGTATTGCCACCGCCAGCTTTATGGCCTACGCCCTGGGGCAGATCCTCGATGTCCACGTGTTTAACCGCCTGCGTCAGAACCATCGCTGGTGGATGGCGCCAACGGCCTCCACGCTGTTCGGTAA
The DNA here is from genome assembly GCF_049237785.1 of Enterobacter cloacae complex sp. SHL022. Classification (NCBI taxonomy): domain Bacteria; kingdom Pseudomonadati; phylum Pseudomonadota; class Gammaproteobacteria; order Enterobacterales; family Enterobacteriaceae; genus Enterobacter; species Enterobacter cloacae complex sp. SHL022. The sequence continues at coordinate 127,960 of NZ_JBMKJH010000009.1, forward strand.
CGTGAGCGATACGCTGGCCTTCTTCTTCATCGCCTTCTGGCGCAGCCCGGACGCCTTCATGGCAGAACACTGGATGGAAATCGCTCTGGTGGACTACGCCTTTAAGGTGCTTATCAGCCTGGTTTTCTTCCTGCCGATGTACGGCGTACTGTTGAATATGCTGCTGAAAAGGCTGGCAGATAAATCTGAAATCTCCGCATTGCAGGCAGGTTAAGGGTTCGCTTTATCAGTTGTGATAAGATGAACGAATGAGCCGTTATGGCCGTTTATCGAAAGGAAGAAGTCAATGCGCAATCTGGTTAAATATGTCGGGATTGGCCTGCTGGTTGTTGGCCTTGCAGCCTGTGATAACAGCGACACCAAAACGCCTGCTCAGGGCGCGTCAGCAGAAAGCAACGCCACCGGTCAGCCGGTGAGCCTGATGGATGGCAAACTCAGTTTCTCTCTGCCCGCGGACATGACCGACCAGAGCGGTAAGCTGGGTACCCAGGCGAACAATATGCACGTCTATTCCGATGCCACCGGCCAAAAAGCGGTGATTGTGATCGTCGGTGACGATACCAGCGAAGATCTGGGCGTGCTGGCCAAACGCCTGGAAGATCAGCAGCGCAGCCGCGACCCGCAGCTTCAGGTGGTCACCAACAAGTCTGTTGAACTGAAAGGCCACACGCTGCAACAGCTGGACAGCATCATCTCTGCCAAAGGCCAGACCGCGTACTCCTCCGTGGTGCTCGGCAAGGTGGACAATAAACTGCTGACCATGCAGATCACCCTGCCGGCAGACAATCAGCAGAAAGCGCAGACCGCCGCTGAAAACATCATTAACACCCTCGTGATCCAGTAATCGTTCACCGGGATGCCGTGGCCTCCGTCGCTTGCGCCGGGGGCCATTTTTTTGCCACGACTTTCAGACTAACGCTCCAGACGAAGCCCATCCGGCGCACTACAATTAACACGCCCCCCGGAAAAAGGAATTCTTATGACTGCCAGCCCGCCCGACAAAGCCGGACTTCATATTTTATTAAAACTTGCCTGCCTGGTGGTTATCCTTGCGGGTATCCACGCGGCGGCGGATATCATTGTTCAGCTTCTGCTGGCGCTGTTTTTCGCCATTGTGCTCAACCCGCTGGTGACATGGTTTTTACGCCGGGGCATCAGCCGCCCGGTCGCGATTACCATTGTGGTGATGGTGATGCTGGTTGTCCTGACGGCGCTGTTCGGCGTGCTCGCCGCCTCGCTGAGCGAATTTTCCACCATGCTGCCGCAGTACAATAAAGAGCTGACGCGCAAGCTGGTCGATCTTCAGCGCATGTTGCCGTTCGTGAATCTGCATATCTCACCGGAACGGATGCTGCGCCGGATGGATTCCGAGAAGGTGATGACCTACGCCACCACGTTGATGACCGGGCTTTCCGGGGCAATGGCCAGCATTCTGCTGCTGGTGATGACGGTGGTGTTTATGCTGTTCGAAGTGCGCCACGTGCCGTATAAGCTGCGTTTTGCCCTGAACAATCCGCAGATCCACATTGCCGGCTTGCACCGCGCGCTGAAAGGCGTATCCAAGTATCTGGCGCTGAAAACATTGTTAAGCCTGTGGACCGGCGTGATTGTCTGGCTGGGGCTGGTACTGCTGGACGTGCAGTTCGCGCTGATGTGGGGCGTGCTGGCGTTTTTACTGAACTACGTACCCAATATCGGCGCGGTGCTTTCCGCCGTTCCGCCGATGATCCAGGCGTTCCTGTTTAACGGTTTTTATGAGTGCATGCTGGTAGGGGCGCTGTTCCTCGTCGTGCATATGGTGCTGGGTAACATTCTTGAGCCGCGCATGATGGGCCACCGTCTGGGCATGTCGACGATGGTGGTGTTTTTATCGTTACTGATCTGGGGATGGCTGCTGGGTCCGGTGGGCATGCTGCTCTCCGTGCCGCTCACCAGCGTCTGTAAAATCTGGATGGAAACCACGAAAGGAGGCAGTAAACTCGCCATTCTTCTGGGTCCGGGTCGGCCAAAAAGCCGTTTGCCGGGATAACCGGGTGGAAAGGGTCAAAAGTGACGTTTATTCGCCAGCGCGACGACAACATTGTACGATGTGCGCAGTAAATCGCGCTGGCGAAGAAAAAGTCACAGAAACAGGTTTATCGCGGACGCGCGTAGATGAAATTTACACTTACCCTTATCGACTGGCAGGCAAGAGCGCCAGGACTCAGCGATGCCGACGAATGGCAGGCATGGTCACGCCGGTCTGACGCCATCGATCCCGCTGCACCGCTGGCGAAACTGACCGATCTGCCGATGATGACCGCCCGCCGCCTGAATTCAGGCAGCAGGCTGGCCGTCGATCTTGGCCTGATGATGCTGCGCAAACACCGCATCGATGCCGTCGTCTACAGCAGCCGTCATGGGGAGCTGGAGCGCAATTTCCGTATTCTCCAGGCCCTGGCGGCAGAACAGCCCGTTTCCCCCACCGATTTTGCCATGTCGGTACACAACTCGGCGGTCGGCAATCTCACTATCGCCGCGCGTCAGCCTGTTGTCTCTTCGTCGGTTTCCGCCGGTATGGATACCTTCCAGCAGAGCTTGTGCGACGTGCTGAGCCTGCTGCATGCGGGCTACTCCCGCGTATTGCTGGTGGATTTCGACGGTCTGCTGCCTGATTTTTATCACGCCGGGTTGCCACCGCAGATGCCCGTCTGGCCCTACGCGCTGGCGCTGGTGATTGAAGCCGGAAATACGCTCAGCTGTGAAACGCACGTCAACCGCACGCCTGAAGAGCCCGCGCTGCCGCAAAGCCTCCAGTTCCTGCGCCATTACCTGCGGGACGAGCGCCAGTTCACCCTGCCGGGCGAGCGCCTGCTGTGGCAATGGACGCGCCAATGAGAGGGTTACGTTCCCGCCTCGATCGGTTATGGCGGATGCTGATGACCGGATTGTGCTTCGCCCTGTTCGGCCTCGGCGGACTGACGCTGTCGCTGGTATGGTTTAACCTGCTGCTGATTTTCCAGCGCGACCGCACCCAACGTCGCCGCCTGGCACGCCGTACTATTTCTGCCAGTTTTCGCCTGTTCCTCGCGGTGGTACGCGGTGTAGGGGTACTGGATTACCGTTTCAACAACCTGGACGTTCTACGCGCCGAGCGGGGCTGTCTGGTGATTGCGAATCATCCCTCGCTGCTGGACTACGTTCTGCTGGCGTCGGTGATGAACGAAACCGACTGTCTGGTGAAAAGCGCGTTGCTGCATAACCCGTTCGTCAGCGGCGTGATCCGCGCGGCTGACTATCTGATTAACAGCGAAGCCGACACGCTGCTTGCCGCAAGCCAGCAGCGTCTGGCCCAGGGCGATACCCTGCTTATCTTCCCTGAAGGCACCCGCACCCGGGTGGGGGAAGCCATGACCCTGCAACGTGGGGCGGCGAATATCGCCGTTCGTTGCAACAGCGCCGTGCGCGTGGTGGTGATCCACTGTAGCGAACGGATGCTGGATAAACAGAGCAGCTGGTATAACGTGCCCCCCAACAAACCTGTTTTCACCGTGGATGTTCGCGAACGCATCAACATTCATGATTTTTATGATGCGAGTCAGCACGAACCCGCGCTGGCAGCAAGGCAGTTAAACCGGCATATGCAGCATCAGTTAACAACCGGTCTTCAATCTTTGTCAGGAACGAAAGATGCAAGCGCTCTATCTTGAAATTAAGAATCTCATTATCTCTACGCTGAATCTGGAAGAACTTACCCCAGAGGATATTGATACAGACGCCGCGCTCTTTGGCGACGGCCTCGGTCTGGACTCAATCGACGCCCTTGAGCTGGGGCTGGCGGTAAAAAATCAGTACGGCGTAGTGCTTTCTGCCGAAAGTGATGAGATGCGTCAGCACTTTTATTCCGTTGCCACGCTCGCGGCTTTTATCCATCAACAACGCGCCTGAGAATGACCGCTATGACAGAACAACAAACGATTTATCAGGAAGTCTCTGCGCTTCTTATTACGCTGTTTGAAATCGCCCCGGAGGATATTACCCCTGAGGCACGTCTTTACGAGGATCTGGACCTCGACAGCATTGATGCCGTCGATATGGTGGTGCACCTGCAAAAGAAAACGGGCCATAAAATCAAGCCTGAAACCTTCAAAGCGGTGCGCACGGTGCAGGACGTCGTGGACGTTGTGGAACAGCTTCAGCGCGACGCGTAACGTGCGTTCGATTCCAGTTCTTCCCGCCCTGACGGGGCTGATGCTGCTGGCATGGCCGTTTTTGATCGGCTTCGGGCTGGCGAATAATAGCCTGCACGGGATACTGCCCGTGATGGCGCTGGTGCTGCTGATGCGCGTCTGCCAGGCCCGTCGGCAAGGCGGCCCCCTGCGTTATCTGTTCGTAAGCGTGGCGCTGGCCGGCATAGCGCTTTGCGCGGCGAGCTACGTCCTGCACGCGCACCAGTGGGTGCTGTTATATCCGGTGGTGGTGAATCTGGTGATGCTGGTGGTGTTTGGCGGTTCGCTGTGGACGGCAATGCCCGTCGTCGAGCGGCTGGCGCGCCTGCGTGAACCGGACCTCTCCCCCGTCGGGGTACGTTACACGCGCCGGGTTACCCAGGTCTGGTGCGGCTTTTTTATTATCAACGGGGCGATCGCGCTGTTTACCGTATTACACGCCGATATCCGTCTGTGGACGCTGTGGAACGGGATGATTGCCTATCTCCTGATGGGCACGCTGATGGCTGGCGAGTGGCTGGTGCGACAACGGGTGAAGAAAAACGATGCTTAACCCTCTTCCGCTTAGCCAGTGGCTCAGTGCGCCCCGCCCTGACGACACCCCTGTCGCCTGGCAGGACGACCATCTCTGGACGCTTGGCGATCTGCGCCACGACGTCACTCAGCTGGTCGACACGCTGCGTCGTGAAGATGGCGAGCGCTGGGCGCTGTGCATCGAAAACGGCTATCTGTTTATTGTCGCGCTGCTGGCGACGCTGCATGCGGGTAAAACGCCGGTCCTCCCCGGGCACAGCCGGGCGGCGCAGCTTAACGAACAGCGGGCGCTGTTCAGCGGTGTCCTGAGCGACACCACGCTCGATTTTCAGGGGCAACAGCTGCGGGTGGCTTCCGCTCAGCGGGCAGGCCATCCCTTTTCACCGCTGCCTGCCATCGGTGAGATGCGCACGATCGAGCTTTACACCTCCGGCTCGACCGGCACGCCGCAGCGGGTGAGTAAGCCGGTGGTCAGCCTGGATCGTGAGGCTCGTCTTCTGGCGGCGCATTTTGGCGAGCGTCTGGCGGGCTGTCACGTCGTGGCTTCCGTGGTGCTGCACCACCTGTATGGCCTGACGTTTCGTGTCGTCTTACCCATGGCGCTCGGCCTGCCGCTGCACGCCAGCCTGCTCAACTATGCCGAGCAGCTCTCTGCCCTTCCCGACGATAAACGCTATCTTTTCATCAGCAGTCCGGCGTTTCTCAAGCGGCTGGACGCGTCACTGACGCCGCCCCCCGTCAACCTGCTCTTCTCCGCTGGCGGCGCGCTGCCCTGGCAGGAGGTCGCCGCGGTTCAGGCCTGGCTCAACGTCTGGCCGGATGAAATATACGGCAGCACGGAAACAGGCGTAATGGCCTGGCGCTATCGTCAGGAGGAAAGCACCCGCTGGCAACCTTTCCCCGGCGTGACGTTTCACGGCGATCGCGTGATGTCGCCGCTGATCCCCGAGGTGGAGGGGGTCGTGCTGGATGATATCCTGCACTTCACGGCTGACGGGCAGTTCAGCCTCGTCGGGCGCCGCGGTCGGGTGGTCAAAATTGAAGATAAACGCATTTCACTCGATGACATTGAGCGCCGCCTGTTGGCGCTGGACGGCATCCGTGAGGCCGCCGCGCTGACGGTGACGCGCGGCGGGCGTGAGGGCATTGGCGTATTGCTGGTGCTGAATGAAGCGGTGCGTCAGCAACACGAACAGGGCAAAAAAGCGCAGGAGCTCGCCTGGCGATGCGCCCTTCGCCCCTGGCTTGAACCGGTTGCCGTGCCGCGCTACTGGCGGATCGTTGATGAAATCCCGGTCAACAGCATGAACAAGCGCGTGACTGCGCAGCTACAGGAGTTGTTTCATGAAGATCCCTGAAATCGGGCGCCTCCAGCCCGATCCACAGCATCTGGAGATAACCTTTTATCTTGATCCTGACCTGCTCTGGTTTAAGGGACATTTCGCCGTACAGCCGCTGCTGCCGGGCGTGGCCCAGCTCGACTGGGTAATGCATTACGCTGCCGCGCTGGCGCCGGGCTACCGTTTTCACAGTATTCAGAACGTGAAGTTCGCCGCCCCGCTGTTGCCGGAGAATACGGTCACGCTGCTCCTTGCCTGGCAGCCCGAACGCGAGATGCTGACCTTTAGCTACCAGCGCCATGCGGGTAACGAGCGCCACACCGCCAGCAGCGGGAAGATTCGCTTATGTCAGTAACCTTCCGTCCCTGCGTGCTGATCCCGTGCTATAACCACGGGGCGATGATGGCTTCGGTGCTGGCGCGCCTGGCGCCTTTCGATCTGCCCTGTCTGGTGGTGGACGACGGCAGCGATGAAACCACGCGCCGCACGCTTGAAGCGCTGGCGGCGGATCGTCCGCAGGTCACGCTACTGCGGCTGGCCGAAAACAGCGGCAAAGGCGCGGCGGTGATGCAGGGGCTGAAAGACTGCGCCGATCGCGGCTTCACCCACGCCGTTCAGGTGGACGCTGACGGCCAGCACGCTATCGAAGACATCCCCAAACTGCTGGCGCTGGCCGAACGCCATCCCGATGCGCTCATTTCCGGGCAGCCCGTTTACGATGACTCGATCCCCCGTTCGCGCCTGTACGGCCGCTGGATAACGCACGTCTGGGTCTGGATTGAAACCCTCTCCCTGCAACTGAAAGACAGCATGTGCGGGTTTCGCGTTTACCCGATAGCCCCGGTTTTGCGCCTTGCAGCAACCACGCCGCTCGGCAGGCGAATGGATTTTGATACCGAAGTGATGGTGCGCCTCTACTGGCAGGGCAACACCAGCTATTTTCTGCCCACCCGCGTGACCTATCCGCCGGACGGGGTATCCCATTTCGATGCCCTGAAAGACAACGTGCGCATCTCGTTGATGCATACCCGTCTGTTTCTCGGCATGCTGCCGCGCATTCCTTCCCTGCTGATGCGTCGCCGCTCGCAGCACTGGGCGCAGCAGCAGGAGGTGAAAGGATTATGGGGCATGCGCCTGATGCTGCGCGTCTGGCAACTGCTGGGGCGTAAGGCGTTTACCGCCCTGCTATGGCCGGTTACGGCCGTCTACTGGCTAACCGCCCGCGCTGCGCGTCAGGCGTCGCAGCAGTGGCTGGCGCGGGTTAAAACGGTGATGGCACAGCGGCAAATGCCGCAACCCGCGCGGCTTAACAGTTTTTCCCACTTCCTGCGCTTCGGTCATGCCATGCTGAACAAAGTGGCCAGCTGGCGCGGCGAAATGAAACTCCATCGCGATCTGGTCTTTGCGCCAGGCGCGCAGGAGGCGCTGGGGCTCGACGATCCTCAGGGCAAACTGCTGCTCGCGTCGCATCTTGGCGATGTGGAAGCCTGCCGGGCGCTGGCCCAGCGCGAAGGGGCGAAAACCATCAACGCGCTGGTCTTTAGCGACAACGCCAGACGTTTTAAGCAGGTGATGGAGGAGATGGCGCCGCAGGCGGGCATTCACCTGATGCCGGTCACCGACATTGGCCCGGAGACCGCCATCCTCATCAAAGAGAAGCTGGATCGCGGCGAATGGGTGGCGATCGTGGGCGATCGCATTGCCGTCACCCCGCAGCGCGGCGGTAGCTGGCGGGTGATATGGAGCGAATTTATGGGCCAGCCCGCGCCGTTCCCGCAGGGGCCGTTTATCCTGGCGTCCATTTTGCGCTGCCCGGTGGTGCTGATTTTTGCCCTCTGTCAGCAGGGAAAGCTGACCCTGCACTGCGAGCCGTTTGCCGACCCGCTGCTGCTGCCGCGCGGCGAACGCCAGCAGGCGCTACAGCAGACCGTCGACCGCTATGCGGAGCGGCTGGAGCATTACGCGCTCTTGTCGCCGCTCGACTGGTTTAATTTTTTCGATTTCTGGCAGCTGCCAGAGATCAACGAGAAGGAGTAAAGGGTGCTGACCGATCCCCGCTTTACGGCTGAAGTTGAAATCACCGTTCCGTTCCACGACGTCGATATGATGGGCGTGGTGTGGCACGGCAACTACTTCCGCTACTTTGAGATTGCCCGCGAAGCGCTGCTCAACCAGTTTGATTACGGCTATCGCCAGATGAAAGCGTCCGGCTACGTCTGGCCGGTGGTGGATACCCGGGTGAAATACCGCGACGCGGTGACCTTCGATCAGCGCATTCGCATCCGCGCCCACATTGAAGAGGTTGAAAACCGTCTGCGCATCGCCTATCAAATCTTCGACGCGCAAACCGGGAAACGCACCACCACCGGCTACACCATTCAGGTGGCGGTGGAAGAAGCAAGCCGGGAGATGTGCTTTGTCAGCCCGGCCATTCTGTTCGAACGCATGGGGATCGCGCCATGAAATGGATAACGCTACTCGCGCTGCTGGTAAGCCCGCTGGTGAACGCGGTCACGCTGGATGAACTGCAACAGCGGTTTGCGGAGCAACCGGTAGTGCGCGCACACTTCGAACAGACCCGCACGATCAAGGATATGCCTCAGCCCCTGCGCTCGCAGGGGGAGATGCTAATCGCCCGTGACAATGGCCTGCTGTGGGATCAAAAAGCGCCGTTCCCGATGACGCTGCTGCTGGATGACAAACGGATGGTGCAGATCTTCAACGGTCAGTCGCCGCAGACCATTACCGCCGACACTAACCCGCAGATGTTTCAGTTCAACCATCTGCTGCGGGCGCTGTTCCAGGCCGACCGCAAGGTACTGGAAGAGAACTTCCGCGTCGATTTCAAAGACCTGGGCGAAGGCCGCTGGTCGCTGGTGCTGACGCCCGTCACCACGCCGCTGGACAAGATTTTCTCCACCCTTGATTTGAAGGGCGCGATCTATCTGGAATCCATTCGCCTGAACGATAAGCAGGGCGACACGACGGATATCGCCCTCTCCCGCCACCAACTGACGCCCGCCCGCCTGACTGATGCAGAACGCCAGCGCTTTGCCGCACCGTAACGCCCTGCGCCCGGCGCTGCTGTGGGCCGCGGTATGCCTGATCCTGCTGGGCGTGCTGCTGTCGCTGCTGCCTGGCGCGCGGCTGAACAGCAGCGTGCTCGCCATGCTGCCGAAACAGACGCTCGGCGCGATCCCTCCCGCTCTCAACGACGGATTTATGCAGCGCCTCGACCGCCAGCTCATCTGGCTGGTCAGCCCCGGCAAACAGCCGGACCCGCGCGTGGCGCAGCAGTGGTTAACCCTGCTGCAACGCAGCCAGGCGCTGAGTGTCGTAAAAGGTCCGCTGGATGCCGCCGGGCAACAGGCCTGGGGAGATTTCTTCTGGCAGCACCGCAATGGCCTGGTCGATCCGGCCACCCGCGCCCGCCTGCAAAACGGCGGTGAAGCGCAGGCTCAGTGGATCCTGTCCCAGCTCTACTCCGCCTTTTCCGGCGTGAGCGGCAAGGAGCTGCAAAACGATCCGCTGATGCTGATGCGCGGCGCGCAGCTCGCGCTGGCGAAGAACAGCCAGAAGATGCAGCTGATGGACGGCTGGCTGGTGACAAAAGATGCGGCCGGGAACTACTGGTATCTGCTACACGGCGAGCTGGCGGGCTCGTCGTTTGACATGCAGCAAACCCACCAGCTGGTGACCACCCTCAACGCGTTGCAGCAGACGCTGAAAAGCCAGTATCCACAGGCGCAGCTGCTCTCGCGCGGGACGGTGTTCTACAGCGATTACGCCAGCCAGCAGGCTAAAAACGATATTTCCACGCTTGGCGTCGCCACGGTGCTCGGGGTGATCCTGCTGATTGTGTCGGTGTTTCGCTCCGTGCGTCCGCTGCTGCTGAGCCTGCTCTCCATTGCCATCGGCGCGCTGGCGGGGACGGTCGTGACGCTCCTGCTGTTCGGTGAGCTGCACCTGATGACGCTGGTGATGAGCATGAGCATTATCGGCATCTCGGCGGACTATACGATTTACTACCTCACGGAGCGGATGGTGCACGGCGCGGAACACTCGCCCTGGCAAAGCCTGGCAAAAGTGCGTAACGCGCTGCTGCTGGCGCTGCTGACCACCGTCGTGGCGTATCTCTTCATGATGCTGGCCCCCTTCCCCGGCATTCGTCAGATGGCGGTGTTCGCCGCCGCAGGACTGAGCGCCTCGTGCCTGACGGTAATGTTCTGGCATCCGTGGTTGTGCCGTGGCATGCCGGTCCGCCCGGTCCCCCTGAGACGGATAATGCAGCGCTGGCTGGACGCCTGGCGCGACGGTAAAGCCCTCTCCGTCGGGCTGCCGGTAGCACTGGCGCTGCTCTCCGCCATCGGGATCGCCAGCCTGCGGGTGGATGACGATATCGCCCGGCTTCAGGCGCTGCCGCAGGACATTCTGGCGCAGGAAAAAACCATCACCGCCCTGACCGGGCAAAATGTCGATCAGAAGTGGTTCGTGGTGTATGGCGCGTCGGCTCAGGAAACGCTGGAGCGGCTGGAGGCATTTACCCCGGCGCTGGCGCAGGCGCAAAAAGCCGGTGAATTAACCCGCTGGCGTACCCTGCCGCTGAACTCGCTGGCGCGACAGAACAGCGATCTGCATCTGCTGCGCAACGCCGCACCGACGGTGGTGAAAATGCTGCAAAGCACGGGGCTGAATGCCGTCGCCCCGAATCTGAACGCCATGCCTGTCAGCGTGGAAGCGTGGCTCGCCAGCCCGGCCAGCGAGGGCTGGCGTTTGCTGTGGCTGACGTTGCCGGACGGCAAAAGCGGTGTGCTGGTCCCGGTCGATGGCGTCAGAAACAGCGCCGCGCTCGGTGAGCTGGCCACCCGCCATCCCGGGGTCGTCTGGGTTGACCGTAAGGCCAGCTTCGACAGCCTGTTTGCGCTCTACCGCTCGCTGCTGTCGGGGCTGCTGGGCGTGGCGCTGGCGGTGATTGCCGGCGGCGCGATGCTACGTCTCGGCTGGCGAAAAGGGCTGGTGGCGCTGGTGCCGTCCGTGCTGTCGCTGGGCGGCGGGCTGGCGGCGCTGGCCGTGACGGGCCATCCGGTGAACCTGTTTTCCCTGCTGGCGCTGGTGCTGGTCCTCGGCATTGGCATCAACTACACGCTGTTTTTCAGCAACCCGCGCGGCACGCCGCTGACCTCCATGCTGGCGATTACCCTCGCCATGATGACCACCCTGCTGACGCTGGGGATGCTGGTATTCAGCACCACTCAGGCCATCAGCAGCTTTGGCATTGTGCTGGTGAGCGGTATCTTCACCGCGTTCCTGCTCGCCCCGCTGGCGATGCCGTCTAACAAAGAGAACTTACCATGACCCGTTTCATTCGCCTGGCGGCAGTGATGATGGCCCTGTTGCTGGCGGGGTGTAGCCATACGACGAACCGCGATGACGCGCGCCCTCAGGCCTGGCTCCAGCCCGGCACTCGCGTCACGCTGCCCCCGCCGGGCATCACGCCTGCCATCCGCTCGCAGCAGTTGCTTACCGGCAGTTTTAAAGGCCAGACCCAGTCGCTGCTGGTGATGCTGAACGCCGACGGAAATAAAGTGACGCTTGCCGGCCTCTCCTCCGTCGGGATCCGCCTGTTCCTCGCCACCTACGACGACACCGGGATCCACACCGAGCAGTCGGTTGTGATGCCGCAGCTGCCGCCCGCCAGCCAGGTGCTGGCCGACGTGATGCTGAGCCACTGGCCGCTCAGCGCCTGGCAGCCGCAGTTGCCGAAAGGCTGGACGCTGAACGATACTGACACCAGACGCGAACTGCGCAACCCCGATGGCAAGCTGGTCACGGAAATTGCCTACCTGAACCGTAACGGCAGGCGCGAACCGATTAGCATTGTGCAGCACGCTTTTCACTACCACATCACCATTCAATATCTGGGTGACTGAGATGATTTACCTTTCTGCCGTTGGCATGGTCAACGCGCTCGGCAACTCGGCTGATGAAATAGCGGCGAACCTGATCGCTGGCGTGGCCCCCGGGATGCGCCAACGTGCGGGCTGGCTACAGGGCTTACCCGAGGCCGTGCTGGGAGGCGTGGAGGGTGAACTTCCCCCTGTCCCCGAGTCTTTTTCTGCGCATCGCAGCCGCAACAACCAGCTGCTGCTGGCGGCGCTTGCGCAAATCCGGCCCGCCGTCGATGCAGCCATTGCGCGCGTGGGGCGAGACCGCGTGGCGGTTGTGCTGGGCACCAGCACCTCCGGACTGGACGAGGGTGATGAGTACGTGCGCCGCGCGCAGAACGGCGAGCGCAGCCCGCAGTGGCAATATCCGCAGCAGGAGCTGGGCGATCCGTCGCGCTTTCTCGCCAGCTGGCTTGCGCTGGACGGCCCGGCGTATACCATCTCAACCGCCTGCTCCTCCAGCGCGCGGGCGATCATCAGCGGTCGACGCCTGATCGACGCCGGGCTGGTGGACGTCGCCATCGTCGGCGGGGCCGACAGCCTGAGCCGCATGCCGGTCAACGGCTTCAACAGCCTGGAGTCCTTCTCCCCGACCCTGTGCGAACCGTTTGGCCGCCACCGTCGGGGGATCACCATTGGCGAAGCGGCGGCACTGATGGTGCTGACCCGCGAGCCGGGCGAGGTTGCGCTCCTCGGCGCGGGGGAATCCAGCGATGCGTACCATATTTCCGCCCCGCATCCGCAGGGTGAAGGGGCGATCCGCGCCATCAACCAGGCGCTGAACGAGGCGGGCATGACGGCGGCGGACGTCGGTTATATCAACCTGCACGGCACCGCCACGCCGCTGAACGATCGCATTGAGGCGCAGGTGATCCACGATCTCTTTGGCGACCGCGTGCCGTGCAGCTCCACGAAACATCTTACCGGCCACACGCTGGGCGCCGCGGGGATCACCGAGGCCGCCCTGAGCTGGCTGATCCTGACCCGAAGCCTGACGCTGCCGCCGCAGGATTTTTCCCGCTACGCGCCGGACGACACCCTGCCCGCCTTCGGCCTACTGCACCAGAGCGCACCGCTGAATAAACCGGTGATCCTGTCAAACTCCTTCGCGTTTGGCGGCAACAACGCCAGCCTTCTGCTGGGGAGAGTATGATGCACTACTTACCTCCCGGGGATTATCTTCCTCACGACACGCCGATGCTGCTGCTTGAGAGCGTGGAAAGCGTCACCGATGACCGCGCCGTTTGCAGCGTGACGGTGAACGAACGGGGCGTTCTGGCCCCGTTCCTGGACGCGGACGGCAACCTGCCTGGCTGGTTTGCGCTGGAGCTGATGGCCCAGACCGTGGGCGTCTGGTCTGAATGGCACCGGATGCAAAAAGGGCTGCCGCACTGTGCGCTGGGCATGGTGCTGGGCGCGCGCGAGCTGGTGTGCGACGCAGGGCATTTTGCCGCAGGCAGCACGCTGACCATCACCATCGAACGTCTGATGCAGGATGAACGCTTTGGCAGCTTCGAGTGCACCATTCATGCGGATAGTGTCCCCCTCGCCACGGGACGCGTGAACACCTTCCAGCCGAGCGAGGAAGAATTAACCACACTTTTCAACCAGGTAACACCATCATGAGATCCGTACTGGTCACTGGCGCCAGCAAAGGCATTGGCCGCGCTATCGCCCTTCAGCTTGCGGCGGACGGTTTCACCGTCGGCGTGCATTACCATCGTGATGAAGCGGGCGCGCAGGAGACGCTGGAAGCGATTGTCCAGGCAGGCGGCGCGGGCCGTTTACTCACCTTCGACGTGGGCAACCGCGAGCAGTGCCGCACGGTGCTGGAACAGGAGATCGCTGACCACGGCGCGTGGTATGGCGTGGTCAGTAACGCCGGTATTACCCGCGACGGCGCATTTCCTGCGCTCAGCGACGATGACTGGGACAGCGTGATCCACACCAATCTCGACAGTTTTTATAACGTCATTCATCCCTGCATTATGCCGATGATCGGCACCCGCAAGGGCGGGCGGATCATCACCCTGTCGTCGGTGTCAGGCATTATGGGCAACCGTGGGCAGGTGAACTACAGCGCGGCGAAAGCCGGGATCATCGGCGCCACCAAAGCGCTCGCCACCGAGCTGGCAAAACGCAAAATCACCGTCAACTGCATCGCGCCAGGGCTGATCGATACCGGCATGATCGAAATGGACGAAGCCGCACTGCACGCGGCGATGTCGATGATCCCGATGCAGCGTATGGGCCAAGCCGAGGAGGTCGCGGGGCTGGCGAGTTACCTGATGTCGGATAAAGCAGGCTATGTGACGCGTCAGGTGATTTCGATTAACGGAGGCATGCTATGACCCGCCGGGTAGTGATTACGGGCATGGGCGGCGTCACCGCGTTCGGCGAGGACTGGCCGACCATCTCGCGCCGTCTGCGCGAGTATGAAAATGCGGTGCGTACCATGACGGAGTGGCAGGCGTATGACGGCCTGCAAACCCTGCTCGCCGCGCCGATTGAAGACTTCACTCTCCCCGCTCACTATACCCGTAAGCGCATTCGCGCCATGGGCCGCGTGTCGCTGCTCTCTACCCGCGCCACCGAGCTGGCGCTGGAGCAGGCGGGACTGATCGACGACGCGGTGCTGACCAACGGTCAGACCGGCATCGCCTACGGCTCGTCGACCGGCAGCACCGGGCCGGTCAGCGAGTTTGCCTCAATGCTCACCGAAAAGCACACCCACAACATCACCGGCACCACCTATGTGCAGATGATGCCGCACACCACGGCGGTGAATACCGGGCTGTTCTTTGGCCTGCGCGGACGGGTGATCCCCACCTCGAGCGCCTGTACCTCTGGCAGCCAGGCGATTGGCTACGCCTGGGAAGCGATTCGTCACGGCTACCAGACGGTGATGGTGGCAGGCGGCGCGGAAGAGCTGTGCCCGTCGGAAGCGGCGGTTTTCGATACCCTGTTTGCCACCAGCCAGCGTAACGACGCGCCAAAAACCACGCCGTCGCCGTTTGACGTTCAGCGCGATGGCCTGGTGATTGGCGAAGGGGCGGGTACGCTGGTGCTGGAAGCGCTGGATCACGCCAGAGCGCGCGGAGCGACAATTTATGGCGAGATCGTGGGCTTTGCCACCAACTGCGATGCGGCGCACATCACCCAGCCCCAGCGTGAAACCATGCAGGTGTGTATGGAGCAGTCGCTGGCGATGGCGGGTCTTGGCCCTCAGGACATTGGCTACATTTCTGCCCACGGCACGGCAACCGATCGCGGGGATATCGCCGAGAGTCAGGCGACCGCCGCCATTTTCGGCGACAGCGTGCCCATCTCATCCTTAAAGAGTTATTTCGGTCATACCCTGGGAGCCTGCGGCGCGCTGGAAGCCTTGCTGAGTCTGCACATGATGCGGGAGGGCTGGTTCACGCCGACGCTCAATTTAAGACAACCGGATGAGCAATGCGGCGCTTTAGATTATATTATCGGGGAAACCCGCCCGATTGATTGCGAATTTATTCAGAGCAATAACTTTGCCTTTGGCGGCATCAATACCTCGATAATCATTAAACGCTGGGCGTAACTATGTACCAGTTTGTACTGGGAAAGATCTCCACCCTTAGCGCGGACCCGCTGGCGTCAACGCTCGCAGACATGGCACCTCAGGGTGCACGACACGCTTCCTGGCTTGCAGGCCGGACGCTGCTCGCCAGAACCTTATCCCCCTTGCCCCTTCCCGAGATAATTTACGGCGAGCAGGGAAAACCGGCCTTCGCTAACGGCCATCCGCTGTGGTTTAACCTGAGCCACAGCGGGGACGATATTGCCCTGCTGATGAGCGATGAAGGTGAAGTGGGCTGCGATATCGAAGTGATCCGCCCGCGGGAGAACTGGCAGGCGCTGGCAAATGCCGTTTTCAGCCTCACCGAACATGACGAGCTGGAACGTGAAGCGCCGGAAGAGCAGCTTTCCGCATTCTGGCGCATCTGGACACGCAAAGAGGCAATCGTCAAACAGCGTGGCGGCAGCGCGTGGCAGATAGTCAGCATTGACAGCACCGCCCAGTCGCTCCCGGTCAGTCAGCTACGCTTCGGCTCGCTGAGCCTGGCGGTCTGTACCCCTACGCCTTTCACCTTAACGGCGGAAGCGGTTACTTACTCCGGTATTCCTGCGGCATAAAAAACGGCCATGCCGGTTAAAACCAACATGGCCAATGTCCCGTTCACGTTGTTCTCGATCTTATTTTAAATTTTCCGGGAAGTTTGCAGGCAGCTCGCTGGCCGCGCAATTGATCACGCTATCGTCATTCGCACCGCAGTCACGCACGAAGGTGATGGTGGCAAATTCATCAATCACTTCGGTTGGATACGCTGGTCCGGCATCACGGTAGCTGTTCATCAGCGGAATGTGATCGTTCTGGAAGCAGACGGTTTTTTCCGGATTATTCATGACCCAGCGCGGGAAGAAGATGGTGCCGTGGAACAGGCGGTCGCCCAGGTTCACGATCAGGCTCACGTCAGTACCGGTTGGCTCCGTCCAGGAAATTTTATAGATGCTCTCCCCAACACGGACGATGTAGGCCTGCTGATCTTTCACCCAACGGTTGCCCACCAGACCACTGTGAATACGGTAGTCCAGGGTGTTTTCGTTTTTAACGTAAATTTCGTAATTCCAGCCATTATCGTAGGTATATACAAGATGTTTGCCGACGAAGCCGCTTAAATCATGTTTATCGAAGGTGCTCATACGATGTCTCCTTTGTTTTGATGAGACGATCGTACCCCTTCAAAAAATGAATGAATAACGCTATGTTTGAATCAAATTCATCCAAAATTTAGATTAATTATGCACAAGACGACGCTCGAACAGTGGGCCTTGCTGGAGAGAGTCATCGAGGCTGGCAGCTTCGCTAAGGCGGCGGAAGAGACCTACCGCAGCCAGTCCTCGGTCAGCTATAACCTGTCGCTTTTGCAGGAGCGGCTGGGCGTGGCGCTCCTGATGACAGAGGGACGGCGTGCCGTGCTAACCCCGGCGGGTGAGCTGTTGCTGAATCAGGTTAAACCGCTGCTGAAAGCCTTCGCCTATGTTGAAACGCGCGCTGCGACCCTGCGCAGCGGGATGCGAACCCGTATCGACCTGATGGTAGACAGTATTTTTCCGCGTAGCCGGCTGTTCGCGATTTTGCGCCAGTTTCAGCAGCTGTACCCGCAAACGCAGGTGCGGCTTACCGAGGTTCTGGAAAACAGCCGCGCAGATGCGCTCAATGATGAAGCCGACGTGATGGTCTTAACCCGCCGCCAGGACATTACCGGCCTGGGCGAATGGCTGATGAATATCGATTTTGTTGCCGTCGCGCATCACGCGCACCCGCTGTTTTCGCTGGATACGCCGCTTAATGACGAGATGCTACGGCCGTGGCCGCGCATTCAGATCGCAGACAGCCAGCCCACCACTCACCCCACCGGGGAGTCGTGGACATTCTCCACTATCGATGCCGCGATCGAAGCGGTGATGTATCAGGTTGGATACGGCTGGTTACCGGAAGAACGCATTCAGACCCCGCTCCAGCAGGGCATCCTTAAAACGCTGCCGCTCAGCCACGGCGTACGTCGCGCCACGCCGCTGCACCTCATCGTCAAACGCTCCCTCAGCCCGCTGGACGAGCAGGTTGAGACGCTGTTGCGCCTTTTTAAGCAGGAGCCGTCATCGTCAACTGCTACGCTTTAAGTTTTGAACCATAAAACGACAAGGAGTGAACGATGAAAATCGATTTAACGGGGAAAGTAGCGCTGGTGACCGCGTCCACCGGCGGTATTGGGTTTGCCATCGCCCGCGGGCTGGCGGAGAGCGGTGCGGAAGTGATCGTAAACGGACGCAGCGTCGACTCGGTGAATAAAGGCATTCAGGCGCTACAGCAGGTGGTGCCTGGCGTACAGGTCCGTGCCGCCATCGCCGACCTGAGCTCGCAGGAGGGCGTTGACGAACTGCTCAGGGTCGCCACGCACGTCGATATTCTGGTGAATAACGCCGGGATCTATGGCCAGCAGGATTTTTATTCCACCGACGACGAGACCTGGGAACGCTACTGGCAAACCAACGTGATGTCCGGCGTGCGCCTCTCCCGTGCCCTGCTGCCCGGCATGGTACAAAAGGGCTGGGGTCGGGTAGTGTTTATCTCGTCAGAATCGGCCTGCAATATTCCTGCGGATATGATCCACTATGGCGTGACAAAAACCGCCCAGCTCTCGCTGGCGCGCGGTCTGGCGAAGTTCGTGGCAGGCAGCGGCGTGACGGTGAACAGCGTACTGCCGGGCCCGACAATGTCGGACGGTTTTGCCGCGATGATGAAAGACGAAATCGAAAGAACCGGTAAATCGCTGGAGCAGCTGGCGAAAGCGTTCGTGATGGAGAATCGTCCCAGCTCGGTTATTCAGCGCGCCGCAACGGTAGAAGAAGTGGCGAATATGGTGGTGTATGTCTGTTCCATGCAGGCCTCCGCGACTTCCGGCGCGGCGCTGCGCGTTGACGGTGGCGTGGTGGATGACATAGTTTGACCCGTCAGGCCACAGGTTCAGGAAAAAATGCGACCTGATATAAGGACTATGAAGGTAAAGCAGGTAAACTAGTGAACAGAATGTGTATTTCAGCTAAGACGTATTTATGACCAATATGATTGCCGACGAAGCCGTGGCGAAGTCCAGCGTGCTCTCTGTCTTTGACTTTGATGGTACGTTGACGCACCACGACAGTTTTATCCCGTTCCTGCGCTTTGCCTTTGGCAAGCGCTACTTTGCTGGCCGACTGGTGCGCATGGCCCTGCCTACGCTGCACTGTGTGCGCCGCAAGCTGACGCGAGATGAGCTGAAAGAGGTGTTGATCAAAACCTTCCTGACGGGGGTGGATGAGCACTGGTTACGTCAGCAGGCGGAAGCCTTCTGTGAAAAATACTGGAACAAGCTGATGCGCCCGGAAGGTGTGCTGGCCGTCGCCAACGAGGTCAATTCCGGTGCGGAAGTGACGATTTGCTCTGCTTCCCCGGCGCTGGTATTGCAGCCGTGGGCCGATAAGCTCGGCATTAAGCTGATTGGCACGCAGCTGGAAGTGAAAGACGGCAAGCTGACCGGGCGGATCACCGGCCACAACTGCCGGTGTGCCCAGAAGGTGGCGAGGCTGGAGAAGGTGTATGGGGATTTGAACGCGTATCACCTGCGCGCCTGGGGCGACACGCGTGGCGACCACGAGTTGCTGGCGGCGGCGCAGGATCCGCACTGGCGGCATTTTCATCATCCGAGCAAGCGCCGAAATTCACCAATTAAGGGTTAGGTGCGGCCCGGTGCCCTCACCCCGGCCCTCTCCCACAGGGAGAGGGAGAAAAGCGGTACATCAGGCCTCACGTTTTCCCGGGAACATCACGCTCGCAATAATCCCCAGCGCCAGTACCCCCAGCACCACAAACAGGCTTGCCGTGGCGCCGATGTTATAACCGTGATGCCAGAAGTGGTCGGTCGCATTCAGCCCCAGCTTGAACGCCACGAAGAACAGCAGTAACACCACCGCTTTCTCCAGATGCACCAGATACTGCTTCAGCGCTTCCAGCACAAAGTAGAGGGTACGCAGGCCGAGGATCGCGAACATCATTGCGCTGTAGATAATCAGCGGCTCACGGCTGACGGCAATGATTGCGGGTACGGAATCGAAGGCGAACATCACGTCGGACAGCTCCACCACCGCAACACAGAGCAGCAGCGGCGTCGCGTAGCGCTTCGCCTTCTTCACGCGGCCTACCATTACATCCTTGTTTTCAGGCTTCTCCAGTTCGGCATCCACCTCTTTCTGGGTCAGGATAAACGCATGGCTGCTGATTTTTGGCCACACCGGGTAGAAGCGTTTCACCAGGCGGTACGCCAGATGGTTGGAATAATCTTCTACTTCATCGCTCTCTTCATTGCGTTTCAGCATCATCACCGCCGTCCAGCCGACGACCAGCGCAAAAATGACCTCAACATACGGCCCCAGGCTCAACAGACTGGTGCCGATGGCAACAAAAATACCGCGGAACACAATCGCCCCGAGCACGCCCCAGTAGAGCACGCGGTGACGATATCTATCCGGCACGCCGAACCAGGCGAAGATCGCCATCATCACAAACAGATTGTCGACGGAGAGCACCTCTTCCAGCGCATAGCCGGTCAGGAACAGACTGGCCATCTCCGCGCCGTGGTGCACGTATAAGAATCCGGCGAAGGCCATCGCCATCATGACCCAGAAGATGGACCACATGACCGCGTTTTTCAGCGAGATCGGTTTATCGTGACGGTGCATGAAGAGGTCGATAAACATCGCCCCAACGGCCATCACCACGAAGACAACAACGGTTTCCGTCGGGAAACCGAGATGAGCAGCAGACATAGACAACCCTTTTAAGAAGACAAAACACCATGCACACAATAAAAAGCGTGGGCCCGTTAAGGAGGCATCACGCTAAAAAATAAATATTAACCGTTCTTTTCAGCCAGCGCTTGCGCGCATGCCCAGGCACTGGCCCACGCCCACTGGAAGTTATACCCGCCGAGCCAGCCGGTCACGTCCATCACTTCACCAATGAAATAAAGACCCGGCACGTTGCGGGCTTCCATCGTGCGGGATGAGAGTTCGTTTGTATCCACGCCGCCCAGCGTCACTTCCGCCGTGCGGTAGCCTTCGGTGCCGTTTGGCTGTACGCGCCAGTTCGTCAGCGTCTCCACCAGCGTTTCCTGCTCGCGGCTGTTGAGCTGCTTGAGCGCAACATCCGGAATTTGCCCTAACACCTGCAAGCACTCCACGAGACGCTTCGGCAACTGCATCGCCAGGGTATTTTTCAGGCTTTGATTCGGGTGCGCGGCGCGTTGCTCGTTGAGGAAGGCGTCCAGATCGCAGTCCGGCACCAGGTTTACGGAGACAAACTCCCCCGGCTGCCAGTAGCTGGAGATCTGCAATACCGCCGGCCCCGAGAGTCCACGATGGGTAAAGAGCAGGTTTTCGCGGAACACCGTGCCGTCTTCGGCCGTAATGACCGACGGTACAGACACGCCGGAGAGTGTCTGAAGCTGCTCCAGCAGCGGCTTATGCAGCGTGAACGGTACCAGCCCGGCGCGGGTGGGCAGTACCTTCAGGCCAAACTGCTCGGCAATTTTATAGCCGAACGGTGAGGCGCCCAGCCCCGGCATCGAGAGGCCGCCGCTGGCGATCACCAGGTTATCGGCGCTGACGGTCTCACCGTTGAGTTGCAGCGTGTAGCCCTGCTCGTCACGGGCGACGTCCAGCACTTCGGTGCGCAGGCGCATTACTACGCCGCCTTTCTCGCACTCGGCCACCAGCATATCAACGATTTGTTGCGCGGAGTCGTCGCAGAACAGCTGTCCCAGCGTCTTCTCATGCCACGCGATACCGTGTTTACCCACCAGTTCGATAAAATCCCACTGGGTATAGCGCGCCAGCGCAGATTTGCAAAAATGGCGGTTCTGGCTCAAATAGGCCGCAGGCTCGACATAAAGATTAGTAAAGTTGCAGCGCCCACCGCCAGACATCAGGATCTTGCGGCCAGGCTTTTTTCCGTTATCCAGCAGCAGCACGCGACGACCCGCTTGTCCGGCCATCGCCGCACAAAACATACCCGCCGCACCGGCGCCAATAACTACGGCATCAAACCTTTCCACGTCAAAATCCTCTTCGTTAACTGCCGCGGATTGTAAAGTTTCCTCAGTGGTCGCACCAGCGTAAAAAGATATTACAAAGCCATTTCATTGATATTTAAAGATTATCCTTTCAGGCACATTTCTCAAATCAGGTGGTATGTCAAAAAAAGTCTATATTTCACTTTGCCCGTTGCGCATTTGTCCTGGATAATGCGCCGCGTTCATGTCCTCAAAATGGCGTAACGTCCTATGCTACATTTGTTTGCCGGCCTGGATTTACATACCGGGCTTTTATTATTGCTTGCTCTGGTTTTTGTGCTGTTTTACGAAGCGATCAACGGCTTCCACGACACTGCAAACGCAGTAGCAACGGTTATCTACACTCGCGCAATGCGATCGCAGCTTGCGGTTGTTATGGCGGCGGTATTTAACTTTTTTGGTGTCCTCCTGGGCGGACTGAGCGTTGCGTATGCCATTGTGCATATGCTGCCAACGGATCTGCTGCTTAACGTGAGTTCCGGTCATGGCCTGGCCATGGTGTTCTCTATGCTGCTTGCTGCGATTATCTGGAACCTCGGTACCTGGTATTTCGGCCTGCCGGCATCCAGCTCTCACACCCTCATCGGCGCGATTATCGGTATCGGGTTAACCAATGCCCTGATGACCGGGACCTCCGTCGTTGATGCGCTGAATATCCCGAAAGTTCTCGGCATTTTCGGCTCTCTGATCATCTCCCCTATCGTCGGTCTGGTGGTGGCGGGTGGCTTGATTTTCATCCTGCGTCGCTACTGGAGCAACACGAAAAAACGTGCGCGTATCCACCTGACGCCAGCAGAGCGTGAGAAGAAAGACGGCAAGAAAAAGCCGCCGTTCTGGACGCGTATCGCGCTGATCATTTCCGCTATCGGCGTCGCCTTCTCTCATGGCGCGAACGATGGTCAGAAAGGTATCGGCCTGGTGATGCTGGTTCTGATTGGCGTCGCACCGGCGGGCTTCGTGGTTAACATGAACGCCTCCGGTTACGAAATCACCCGTACCCGTGATGCGGTAAACAACGTTGAGACTTACTTCCAGCAGCATCCTGATTTGCTGAAGAAAGCGACCGGCGTGGACCAGCTGATTCCTTCTCCGGAGTCAGGCGCAACGACGGCACCGGGCGAGTTCCATTGCCATCCGGCAAACGCGATTAACGCGCTGGAACGTGCGAAAGGCATGCTGGCCGATATCGAAAGCTATGACAAACTGGCTGTTGAACAGCGTGGTCAGCTGCGTCGCATCATGCTCTGTATCTCCGACGTGACCGATAAAGTCGCGAAGCTGCCAGAGGTTAATGCTGACGACCAACGTCTGCTGAAGAAACTGAAAGGCGATATGCTCAATACCATTGAGTACGCGCCAATCTGGATCATCATGGCGGTCGCGCTGGCGCTGGGTATCGGTACGATGATTGGCTGGCGTCGTGTGGCGACCACCATCGGCGAGAAGATCGGTAAGAAAGGCATGACCTATGCGCAGGGTATGTCCGCGCAGATGACGGCAGCGGTATCTATCGGTCTGGCGAGTTACACCGGTATGCCAGTCTCCACCACCCACGTACTCTCTTCGTCCGTGGCAGGTACAATGATTGTTGACGGCGGCGGTTTGCAGCGTAAAACCGTGACCAACATCCTGATGGCCTGGGTGTTCACCCTCCCGGCGTCCATCCTGCTGTCTGGCGGTCTGTACTGGATTTCGCTGAAGCTGATTTAATCGGCTGAAGGCGACAAAAAAGCGGGTCAGGAAACTGGCCCGCTTTTTTTATGCTCAGTGCCAAATCATCAGCGCAATCATACTCACCACAACCAGACCACAGAGGGCGCTGGTCAAAATGAACTGACGACGCAGGCGCTCGCAGCGACGGATAAACTCTTCATCGTGGTGATCGCGGTAGCGTTGGTAGTAGATATACCCCACCAGACGCATCTGCTTGCTGGGCTGTCCGTGCGAGGTGAAGAACCCTCCACCGTCCACATACTGATAAAGCAACGGATCGCAACCACGAAGTACCACTAACAGCGCACGTAACGATGAGAAGTAGCGCGCCATATTCACTATGCAAACCACGCATAACGCCCAAAACAATGCGACGGTGCTAATCATACATCCTCCCCGGCGTCCGCCCACGAAGCAAGGCTCCTGAGCTACCGCACCCCAATGCCCTGACAGACAGTTCAGTGAAAGAATGACCAAAAGTCGATCCGGTTCGCGTTTTAATATCCGAACGGCTCATTAAATAGTGTAGGAGATCCGTTAATTTTTTTGCCACAAGGTTAATCGTTATCAACACCAAAGCTTGAAAAATATGTTTAACTGGGCCGTAATGAAAGCATCAGACGACGGCTTTCCCATTTAGTCATCGATAACTTAAGGAAGGAGTAACACTATGGCTTACAAACACATTCTTATCGCGGTAGACCTCTCCCCGGAGAGTAAAGTGCTGGTTGATAAAGCAGTATCCATGGCACGTCCCTACAACGCGAAAGTTTCGCTGATTCACGTAGATGTGAATTACTCCGACCTCTACACCGGTCTGATCGACGTGAATCTCGGCGATATGCAGAAACGCATCTCCGAAGAGACTCACCACGCGCTGAGCGAGCTTTCTACCAACGCGGGCTATCCGATCACTGAAACCTTAAGCGGTAGCGGCGATCTGGGCCAGGTGCTGGTTGATGCGATTAAGAAATACGATATGGACCTGGTGGTATGTGGTCACCATCAGGACTTCTGGAGCAAACTGATGTCTTCCGCGCGCCAGCTGATTAACACCGTTCACGTGGATATGCTGATTGTTCCACTGCGTGACGAAGAAGACGAGTAAGTGCGTTAAATTCCCCTCACCCTAACCCTCTCCCAAAGGGAGAGGGAATAGATCGAGGATGTAGGCCGGGTAAGGCGAAGCCGCCACCCGGCTTTTTCTATTCCGGCGTACCCGAATAAATATCAAACCGGTGCCCTTTCGTGGTCACCGCGTTAGTGGTCGCAACGTCCGCCAGCGGCGGCGCATAGTCCGGCCGCTTCACCACCACACGCTTCGTCGCCAGCTGACGAGCCGGTTCCAGCAGGCCATCGGCATCTAAATCTGGCCCCACCAGCGACTGAAACACCCGCATCTCTTTCTTCACCAGCGCGCTTTTCTGCTTATGCGGGAACATGGGGTCGAGATAAACCACCTGCGGGCGCGGGGTGATGTCGGTGAGCGCCGTCAGGCTGGAGGCATGAATAAGTTGTAAACGTTCCTGTAACCACGGGCCGATTTCCGGGTCCTCATAGCCCCGCGTCAGCCCGTCGTCGAGCAGCGCGGCGACAACCGGATTACGCTCCAGCATCCGCACCCGGCAGCCCACCGAGGCCAGCACAAACGCATCGCGCCCCAGCCCCGCCGTGGCGTCCACCACGTCCGGAAGATAGCTCCCTTTAATGCCAACCGCCTTGGCCACCGCTTCGCCGCGACCGCCGCCGAACTTACGCCGGTGCGCCATCGCGCCGCCGACAAAATCGACAAAAATCCCGCCAAGCTTTGGCTCATCGCGCTTGCGCAGCTCCAGATGTTCCGGCGTCATCACCAGCGCCATCAGGTTGTCTTCATCATGTTCCAGCCCCCAGCGGGCCGCCAGAACAGATAAGGCGCCGTCCCCGGCGCCTGTTTCATCTACTAAGCAGATCTTCACGTAGCAATCAGCCTTTGATTCCGTAATGCTCCAGCATCGCATCCAGCTGAGGCTCGCGGCCACGGAAGCGTTTGAACAGCTCCATAGGCTCTTCTGAACCGCCGCGGGTCAGGATGTTGTCGAGGAACGACTGACCGGTTTCGCGGTTGAAAATCCCCTCTTCTTCGAAGCGCGAGAAGGCATCCGCCGCCAGCACGTCGGCCCACAGGTAGCTGTAGTAGCCTGCGGCGTACCCGCCTGCGAAGATATGGCTGAACGCGTGCGGGAAGCGTCCCCAGGTTGGCCCTGGAATAACGGCAACCTGCTTTTTAATCTCAGCCAGGGTTTCGAGGATTTTCGCCCCCTGCTCCGGGCTGAACTCGGCGTGCAGGCGGAAGTCGAACAGGCCGAACTCCAGCTGGCGCAGGATAAACATCGCCGCCTGGTAGTTTTTCGCTGCCAGCATTTTATCCAGCAGTTCTTTCGGCAGCGGTTCACCCGTTTCGTAATGACCGGAGATAAACGCCAGCGCGTCCGGCTCCCAGCACCAGTTTTCCATAAACTGGCTAGGCAGCTCGACCGCATCCCATGGCACACCGCTGATACCGGCGACGCCAGCGGTTTCGATGCGGGTCAGCATGTGGTGCAGGCCGTGACCGAACTCGTGGAACAGGGTGATCACTTCATCGTGGGTAAACAGCGCAGGTTTGCCGCTCACCGGACGGTTGAAGTTACAGGTCAGGTAGGCGACCGGTTTTTGCAGGGAACCATCCGCTTTACGCATCTGGCCCACGCAATCGTCCATCCACGCCCCGCCGCGCTTGTTCTCACGCGCGTAGAGATCGAGGTAGAAGCTGCCGCGCAGTTCGTTTTTATCGTCATACAGCTCAAAGAAGCGCACGTCCGGATGCCAGACGTCGATGTCGGTACGCTCTTTCGCGGTAATGCCGTAGATGCGTTTCACCACCTCGAACAGGCCGTTAACGGCTTTGTTTTCCGGGAAGTACGGACGCAGTTGTTCGTCGCTGATGCTGTAGAGATGCTGTTTCTGTTTTTCGCTGTAGTACGCGATATCCCACGGCTGAAGCTCGTCTACGCCGAACTCCGCTTTCGCAAAGGCGCGCAGCTGAGCCAGTTCTTTTTCACCCTGAGGACGGGCGCGTTTCGCCAGATCGGTCAGGAAGTCGAGCACCTGCTGTGGGTTCTCGGCCATTTTGGTGGCGAGGGATTTATCCGCGTAGCTGTCGAAGCCCAGCAGCTGTGCCAGCTCGTGGCGCAGGGCGAGGATCTCCGCCATGACCGGGCTGTTGTCCCATTTACCCGCGTTCGGGCCCTGATCGGAGGCGCGGGTGCTGTAGGCGCGGTACATCTCTTCGCGCAGGGCCTGGTTGTCACAGTAGGTCATCACCGGCAGATAGCTTGGGATATCCAGCGTTAACAGGAAGCCTTCCTGCTCTTTCGCTTCGGCCTGGGCTTTTGCCGCCGCCAGCGCGCTTTCCGGCATGCCCGCCAGTTCAGATTCATCGGTAATCAGCTTCGTCCAGCCCATGGTGGCGTCGAGGACGTTATTGCTGTACTGGTTGCCCAGCTCGGACAGGCGCGCAGCGATTTCACCGTAGCGAACCTGTTTTTCTTTTGGCAGGCCAATCCCGGACAGTTCGAAATCACGCAGGGCGTTATCGACCGATTTTTTCTGCGCCGTGTTCAGTTCGGCATAGTGGTCGCCGTCGCGCAGGTCGCGGTAGGCTTTGTAGAGCCCCTCATGCTGGCCGACCCAGGTGCTGTACTCAGAGAGCAGCGGCAAGGTTTGCTCGTAGGCTTCGCGCAGCTCCGGGCTGTTTTTTACCGAATTCAGGTGGCTCACCGGGGAGAAGATGCGCCCCAGCACGTCGTCCACTTCGGCCAGCGGCTGACACAGATTTTCCCAGGTGTACGGCCCGCCCTGCGCGACCACGCTTTCTACCGCCGCGCGGCAGTTGTCCAGCGATTGCGTAACCGCTGGAACCACATGCTCAGGGAGGATTTTAGAAAACGGTGGCAACGAAAAAGGCGTCAGTAATGGATTGGTCATAAACGCTGTCCTGTTGAAATAGGTGAATGAAGCGCGCATCCGGCGCTGTGCATATTGTTCAGTAATGGGGTTAAGTGTAGAGGATTTCAATGCCAGACGTGGCGGAAAAGAGCCCGGTGGCGCTGCGCTTACCGGGCCTGCGGGTAATCTGTGCCGTTCTGCTGTAAACTGTGGCAAATCGTCAATTCAGCGGAATATCATTACCCATGCTCAGTTATCGCCACAGCTTCCACGCAGGCAACCACGCCGACGTCCTCAAACACACCGTTCAGAGCCTGATCATCGAATCGCTTAAAGAAAAGGATAAACCGTTCCTTTATCTGGACACCCACGCGGGCGCGGGCCGTTATCAGCTGAGCGGCGAGCATGCTGAGCGTACCGGTGAATATCTGGAAGGGATTGCGCGAATCTGGCAGCAGGACGATCTGCCTGCCGAGCTGGAGCCGTACATTGGCGTGGTGAATCACTTCAACCGCAACGGCCAGTTGCGTTACTACCCTGGCTCCCCGCTGATTGCCCGCCAGCTGCTGCGCGAGCAGGACAGCATCCAGTTAACCGAGCTGCACCCGAGCGACTTCCCGCTGCTGCGTTCTGAGTTTCAGAAAGATAACCGCGCCCGCGTAGACAAAGCCGATGGCTACCAGCAGCTGAAAGCCAAACTGCCGCCGGTTTCCCGTCGCGGCCTGGTGCTAATTGACCCACCGTACGAAATCAAAACCGACTATCAGGCGGTGGTGACCGGCATTAACGAAGGTTACAAACGCTTTGCGACCGGCACCTATGCTCTGTGGTATCCGGTAGTGCTGCGCGCGCAAATTAAACGCATGATTAAAGACCTCGAAGCGACGGGCATTCGCAAAATCCTGCAAATTGAGCTGGCGGTGCGCCCTGACAGCGACCAGCGCGGCATGACCGCGTCTGGCATGATCGTCATTAACCCGCCGTGGAAGCTCGAAGCACAGATGAACAACGTGCTGCCGTGGCTGCACAAAACGCTGGTGCCAGCCGGTACGGGTCACGCCACCGTGAGCTGGATCGTGCCGGAGTAATCGCAGCCATCGGTGGAAACTATTGATTTCAGGTATACAATCGCGGCAATTCACGATTAAGGACAACGCTATGACTAAGCATTATGACTACATCGCAATCGGCGGCGGCAGCGGCGGCATCGCCTCCATCAACCGTGCAGCCATGTACGGCCAGAAGTGTGCGCTGATTGAAGCCAAAGAACTCGGCGGCACCTGCGTGAACGTGGGTTGTGTACCGAAGAAAGTGATGTGGCATGCCGCGCAAATCCGTGAAGCTATCCATATGTATGGCCCGGACTACGGCTTTGACACCACCATCAACCACTTCGACTGGGATAAACTGATCGCCAGCCGTACCGCCTACATCGACCGTATTCACACCTCGTACGATAACGTGCTGGGCAAGAATAACGTCGACGTGATCCGCGGCTTCGCCCGTTTCGTGGATGCGAAGACGATCGAAGTGAACGGCGAGACGATCACCGCCGATCACATCCTGATCGCCACCGGCGGCCGTCCGAGCCACCCGCACATTCCGGGCGCGGAATACGGTATCGACTCCGACGGGTTCTTCGAGCTGCCTGCTCTGCCAGAACGCGTTGCCATTGTGGGCGCAGGTTACATCGCGGTTGAACTGGCCGGCGTGATTAACGGCCTGGGGGCGGAAGCGCACCTGTTCGTGCGTAAACACGCGCCGCTGCGCAGCTTTGACCCGCTGATCGTCGACACGCTGGTCGAGGTGATGAACGCCGAAGGCCCAACCCTGCACACCAACGCCGTGCCAAAAGCAGTGGTGAAAAATGCGGACGGTAGCCTGACGCTGGAGCTGGAAGATGGCCGCAGCCAGACCGTTGACTGCCTGATCTGGGCGATTGGCCGTGAACCGGCCACCGACAACTTCAACCTGGCCGCAACCGGGGTGAAAACCAATGAAAAAGGCTACATTGTCGTTGATAAATTCCAGAACACCAGCGTACCGGGCATTTATGCCGTCGGTGATAACACCGGTGCCGTAGAGCTGACGCCGGTTGCCGTGGCGGCGGGGCGTCGTCTTTCCGAGCGTCTGTTTAACAACAAGCCGGACGAACATCTGGATTACAGCAACATTCCGACCGTGGTCTTCAGCCACCCGCCAATCGGTACCGTCGGCTTAACCGAGCCGCAGGCGCGTGAGCAGTACGGCGATGATCAGGTGAAAGTGTATAAATCGGCGTTTACCGCGATGTATACCGCGGTCACCTCGCACCGTCAGCCGTGCCGCATGAAGCTGGTCTGCGTGGGCCCGGAAGAGAAGATCGTCGGCATCCACGGTATTGGCTTCGGCATGGACGAGATCCTGCAAGGCTTCGCGGTGGCGCTGAAGATGGGCGCAACGAAGAAAGACTTCGATAACACCGTGGCAATCCACCCGACT
Source organism: Enterobacter cloacae complex sp. SHL022 (assembly GCF_049237785.1). Taxonomy (NCBI): domain Bacteria; kingdom Pseudomonadati; phylum Pseudomonadota; class Gammaproteobacteria; order Enterobacterales; family Enterobacteriaceae; genus Enterobacter; species Enterobacter cloacae complex sp. SHL022. Next base: position 157,857 of record NZ_JBMKJH010000009.1, read on the forward strand.
GCGGCGGAAGAATTTGTGACCATGCGCTGATCGGTCTGATCCGCAACAAAACCGGCCAACTGGCCGGTTTTTTTGTGCCCTGGGCAGGTAAACCTAACGGGTGTACAAACGGTAACAAAATAACCCGCTACCCGCGGTGGAATTAACTAATCTTAGAAAGCGCTACGCGTTCGCCTGTTACTACGGAAAAAGATTAGAGATATGAAAATGCACGTAAAGATCACCGCAAAACTGATGGCCAAAATGCACCTTGTTCTCGCGCTGGTATGGGCGATACTGACTATTCCTACCCTGCTGTGGTGGAAAAACAGCATTCTGTGGGTGTCGTTAATGAGCATTTACGCCATCGTGATTTCCCATCTGGCTGCGTACAGCGCCGCCCATGCAGAAAAAGCGGCCAGCAAGGCGATGGATAAAAGCGAAGGCGCCAGCCAGAAAGCCAATCAAACCGCCAACAGCCTTCAAGGCAATGCGCGTCAGGCACATTAATCCCTGCGTATATGCAGAATACCGAATGCTCTGAATTTTATTCCTGCTCTGTTTCCAAAGATTCTGATTTAATGATTTCATAATCAAAGGGATATCTGATTTTCAGCGTGTTTAAATCCATTTTGAAAGCGTGATCTACCGCACACTTCGCACCGCATTAACCGAAGCGAATGTCTACGCTTAAAAGATAGCCGGGAAAAACCCGTATTTGTTACGACAAAAACCGGAGGTCCTGAACACCATGTTCAACCAGAAACTACAGACTGCCGAGGATATCGAGTTCGATATTGCAGAAGAGCTGCGCTATGAAACCGATCCCTGTGAGTTAAAACTGGATGAGATGATCGAGGCAGAGCCGGAACCGGAAATGATTGAAGGGCTGCCGGCGTCCGATGCCCTTACGCCCGCTGACCGCTACCTTGAACTGTTTGAACACGTCCAGTCGTCGCGGCTGTTTGCGGACAGCAAAACCTTTCCCGACTGCGCGCCGAAGATGGATCCGCTGGATATTTTGATCCGCTATCGCAAGGTGCGTCGCCACCGTGATTTTGACCTGGCGCGCTTTGTGGAGAATCACTTCTGGCTACCGGAGGACTACAGCAAAGAGTACGTCTCTGATCCCGGCCTGTCCCTGAAAGAACATATCGATAATCTGTGGCCGGTGCTGACGCGCGAGCCGCAGGATCACATCCCGTGGTCGTCGCTGCTGGCGCTGCCGCAGGCCTATATTGTGCCCGGCGGGCGATTCAGCGAGACCTACTACTGGGACTCTTACTTCTCCATGCTGGGGCTGGCAGAAAGCGGTCGTAACGATCTGCTGAAATGTATGGCCGATAACTTCGCCTGGCTGATTGAGCGCTACGGCCATATCCCGAACGGCAACCGCACCTACTATCTCAGCCGCTCCCAGCCGCCCGTTTTTGCCCTGATGGTGGAGCTGTTTGAAGAGGACGGCGTGCGCGGGGCGAAGCGCTATCTTGAGCACCTCAAGATGGAGTACGCCTTCTGGATGGACGGGGCGGAATCGCTGCTGCTCAATCAGGCCTATCGCAGTGCGGTTCGTATGCCGGATGGCTCATTGCTCAACCGTTACTGGGACGATCGCGATACGCCGCGGGATGAATCGTGGATTGAGGACGTTGAAACTGCCCGTCATTCTGGTCGTCCGCCGAACGAGGTGTACCGTGACCTGCGTGCCGGGGCAGCCTCAGGATGGGATTACTCATCCCGCTGGCTGCGCGATCCTGCGCGGCTGGCCAGCATCCGCACAACACAATTTATCCCCATCGATTTGAACGCATTCCTGTTCAAACTGGAGAGCGCTATCGCCAATATCTCCGCGTCGAAAGGGGATAAAGAGACGGCTGATCTGTTCCGCCAGAAAGCCAGCGACCGGCGCGCGGCGGTAAACCGCTATCTGTGGGACGAAGAGAACGGCTGTTATCGTGATTACGACTGGCGGCGTGAAGCCCTGGCGCTGTTCTCTGCGGCCAGCATTGTGCCGCTGTATGTGGGCATGGCGACGCATGAGCAGGCTGAACGGCTGTCCGATGCCGTTAAAGCCCGTCTGCTCACGCCGGGCGGTATTCTCGCCACCGAATATGAAACCGGGGAGCAGTGGGATAAGCCGAACGGCTGGGCGCCGCTCCAGTGGATGGCGATCCAGGGGTTCAAGCAGTACGGCAACGACTCGCTGGGAGATGAGATCGCCTGGAGCTGGCTGCACACGGTGAACCATTACTACAAAACCCATCATAAGCTGATTGAGAAGTACCACATCGCCAGCAGCACGCCACGCGAAGGTGGCGGGGGGGAGTATCCGTTGCAGGATGGCTTCGGCTGGACGAATGGCGTGGTGCGGCGGTTGATTGGGTTATATGGTGAACCTTGAGCCTTGCCCCTCACCCCTGAGGGGAGAGGGAAAAGTTAACGAATCACCTCATAAATGGCAGTCTGGATGGACTGCCATTTTTTTGTGCTGGCATCGGGCTGCGTCTTCGCACGGCGCGTTGCCATATCGGCGTCGTGCTGCTGGCGTTTCACCACCGCAGGGACGGTACAGAATGCTTTCAGGTACTGCTTACGCATAGGCGTCAGCGATTCCCCGTTCGCCATCGCATGGCTAAGCGTATTAATAAAGCGTCGGCAGGGCTTTTGCTCTGTCATTTGCAGGCGGTAGCGCAACATTACTTCCAGCACATCGTCGTAGCCTGCCGACAACGCCTCCTCCGTCCATGACATTTTCCAGTCCATCCCGCCCTGCAAAAACAGGAGCGCCACCCGGGTATCGTTGCGGCTAATCGCTGAACGGAAGTTGTTTTCATCCCAGGTGACACCCATCCGCGTCAGCGTTTCTCGCGAGGAAGGCGTTTCGCGCATCTCCTGCACCGGTGCGGGAGATGCCGTACTGGCCACAGCCGGCTGCGGTTTACTGCTGGTCACCAGCCAGAATCCCCCCACGACAATCGCGATAACCATCACGCCAACCGCTCCCCACAGCACGCCGGAAATCAGCTGTTCGCGCTGCTCTGGCGTACGCGTGGCACGCTGAGTCGGTTTTTCTATACTGTCGCGCACTTCAAAAAGATCGCCGCCTGTGGTGCGGTCCATTTTTTGCGCCTTTTCCCAGAACGCGTGCAGCTCGCTTTCGTCCACCGCCATCAGCGCCGCCGGGTTAACGCGTGTCCGCCCTTCCTCAAACGCGCGCTGAACGGAGCGGGTGATCTGCGTGTAATAGCAGTCGAGCAGCTGGATTTGCGCTCCGCTTAACGGCTGCTGCACGGTGATGCTGTTGCGGATTTGTCGAATATCTTCGAGGAAGGTTTGCAGGGTTTTGCGGGGCTCTACCAGCAGCGTCAGCATGTCCGGGCCGTTAAACAGCGGCGCGTAGTAGCGGCTAAATTCTTTTTTATCCACCAGCAGTTGGGCCAGTTCGCTGAACAACATGCCGCTCAGAACATCATTAATCTCACCGTTTTTCAGCCAGCGACGCACGCGTTCAGCGTTAAACAAGGTCTTAAGATGATTATTCAGCCGCACCGGATCGGGCCACGCCTGCTGTATCAGCCCTTTAATCATCAGCTCAATGGCACGCACCTGTTTCTGCGCCTGAAGCTGGCTCTCCTTCTCTGGCACCCTCCCGGTTTCGTAGGTCAGGAGGGGCTGTTGCAGACGCAGATATTCAAGGGAGGTGACGAAGCGCATCGCCGCAATCAGCTGATTTTCGCTGACATCCTGCCCGCTTTCATACTGGGGAACACGCTGCTGAAGCAAGCGTAATTGCAGCGTAAAGGCCGTCATTTCCGCATCATTCAGGTTCAGCTTCCTGGCTACAGCGCCCCACCCGCCCAGCCCCAGGCGGGCGCTATCCAGTTGCTCCAGAAACCAGCGTGGATCTTTTCCTTCAGAAACATGTACATTCAACAGAAGTAAAATTTCAACAGACGCCTGACGGATCGCCGCCAGACAGTGTTCAAACTGTTCGCGGGTATGATGCGATGAGCTAATCATCATTGTTTTCCTTGAGAGACAATGAGTACCGCTAAAGCGGCATTAAAAGTCGTTTTTCTTTTTATTTATATGAGGTTAAACATACCTGACTTTCTGTTGAAATAAAGTGACAACCTTATAATCATTTGCAATGTCTCCGGAGGATCGTCATGCCCGCCTTAACCACCGCGCGTCTCACCTGCTCGCCGCTGCAAGAGCAAGACTGGCCCTTTTTTCTGTCGCTACAGCAAAATCCTGAGGTAATGCGTTTTGTCGCCCCTGCGCGTAGCGAGGCGGACATTCGGGAAGCCTTTGAGTCTCGTCTGTTGCCGTGGACGCCGGGCAGTTCGCACTGGCTCTGCCTTATGATGCGTGAGACGGCCAGCCAGACGCCGCTGGGCGTAACCGGATATGTGCACCGGGAGGCAGATTGTGCTGAAGTCGGTTTTCTCTTTGCGCCTTCTGCGCAGGGGAAAGGTTACGGCTTTGAATCTCTGCGGGCTGTGTGTGATTTTGCGCTGACTCAGGGCAATATCCGTCGGCTCACCGCGACCGTGACGGCGGGAAATATCGCCTCCAGGCGACTGCTGGAAAAAACAGGTTTTCAGCTGGAAGGTGAGTTGCGCGAGAGTTATTTCCTTTCAGGGCAATGGCATAACGACTGGCTATTCGGTTTACTGAAAAAGGAATTCCCGTTCAGTTAAACCTGATCAACAGCCATTTGGCGGATATTTCCCCGGCGGCGTTTCCTCTATAGTCGCGTCATTAAGAGGAAACGCTTATGACGGGTTATGCAATGCAGATATCTTCTGCTGCAATCGCATTAATTAAAAAACAACAGGGTCTTTCCCTGGAGAAATACCGTGACGAAAAGGGAATATGGGTTATAGGTTATGGTCACGTAATTCGCCAGTGGGAAAAATTTAACGGTCTCATCACGCCGACTGAGGCGGAGAATTTGCTTTGTAATGATATTCAATTATGTGAGGCGCTGCTGCGGGAAATGAACAAACGCCCATTAACCCAACAGCAGCATGACGCACTGATATTAACCCTCTTCAATTTTGGGGAAGAGTCCCCTCTGCCAGAGAAGATCCTTCAGGCCGTCGCCCGGGTGTAGTACATCGCGGCTTGCGTCCGGTTTTTGACATCAAGACGCCGGAAAAGCGTCTCAAGATGGGCTTTTACCGTTGCCGCACTGATATTGAGATTACGTCCAATCTCTTTATTGGACTCTCCGGCCGCCAGTAACTTCAATACCTCACGCTGGCGCTCGCTTAACACTGCCAGTTCATCCTGAGAGGTGTGCTGTTTCAGCCACTCGCCGGGAAAACAGACCATTCCTCGCGATACAGAATCCAGCACTGCGGAAAAGCGTTCGGGATTCGCATTGCGGGGAATTATCGCCACCACGTTGCGCTGAAACATTTGCTCAACCCAACGCCGCTCTTTTTTCGTTAACACCAACACCACGCGCGACGTTGGAAAGCGATCCATAATCTCTTCCAGTAAAGCCACACCATTATCACGAATTAAATACCCATCTATCATGACGATAGCGGAGGGTGACGCGGATAATTGCGCCCATAATTCATCAGTCTGACGAGTTCCTGTCATATCTATTTTCGGAATTAACTTCTGCAAACTGTACATCGCTCCATGAATAAATAATGACTGCCTGTCAAACATGATTACTCGCATCGTTTTACTCCTCTGAGAATAGCGAAGGGGGATTCTACAGAGGCATTTTTTAAGAAAAAACTCAATGAATGGAGAGGTTACAAATCACCCAGCTCTCTTTATATCTTCCAGCATTTAGACATACCTGTTTTAAGGATTTCCTTAAGAGGGTTCCTTCCCCCTTAAGACTGAACATTACAGAAACATACCGCCTGAAACTTCAATACGTTGCGCATTCATCCAGCCCAGTTTGTCACTGAGCAACGCCGCAATGGCGTCACCAATATCATCGGGCAGGCCCACGCGTCCCAGCGCTGTCTGCGAGGCCAGCAGCAGGTTAAGCTCCGCATTATCCCGCACTCGCCCGCCCCCAAAGTCGGTTTCAATCGCGCCGGGCGCGATGATATTGACGGAAATTCCGCGCGCGCCAAGCTCTTTTGCCTGATAGCGGGTCAGCACCTCCATCGCCCCTTTTATTGCCGCGTAGGTTCCTGAACCGGGCTGAGTAAAACGGGCCAGTCCGCTGGAGACGTTCAGGATCCGCCCTCCGTCTTTTATGAGCGGCAGCAGCTGTTGCGTGAGGAAAAACGGTCCTTTGAAGTGAATGTTCAGCGCATCATCAAACTGCGCCTCAGTCGTCTCGGTATAGGGTGCATATAACCCTGTACCTGCGTTGTTCACTAAATAGTCAAAGGTGTCACGTTGCCAGACGTGTTTAAGGGTATCTTTCACCTTTTGAGCAAAGCGCGAAAAGCTTGCCGTATCGCCGACGTTGAGCTGCAATGCTGCCGCTTTTCCGCCTTTTCCCTCGATTTCGCGCACAACTTCCTGCGCCTCCTGCTGGCTGTTGTTCCAGGTGAGGATAATGCCTGTCCCTTCCGCGGCCAGCTTCAAAACGGCATTTTTACCCAGGCCGCGGCTACCGCCCGTCACTAAAGCAATACGTTCACTCATAATTCACCTCGTTTCGGCTGTGATGAAGATTGAGAAAGAGCTTATTAGATGGTAGAAAATCAATAAATAGTGCCGTGAGCGCTTCACTGTTTCATTCTTAACAACAATGACCAACATCTATGGATAAAATACACGCAATGCAGCTTTTCCTTCGGGTCGCGGAACTGGAGAGTTTTTCCCGCGCGGCGGAGACGTTAAGCCTGCCGAAGGGGAGCGTATCGCGACAGATCCAGGCACTGGAAAACGCGCTGGGCACGCAGCTGCTGCACCGCACTACCCGCCGCGTCAGCCTGACGCAGGACGGCATGGTTTATTACGAGCGCGCCAAAGATCTGCTGATGAATCTGGACGAACTGGACGGCATGTTCCTGCACGACCCTTCAACCATCAGTGGTCGACTACGTGTGGATATGCCCGTTGCCATTGCGCGAAATGTCGTCATTCCGAAACTGCCTGCATTTTTACAACAGTTTCCCGGCATTGAACTGGAGCTGAGTAGCAGCGATCGTCTGGTCGATGTCATCCGCGAAGGATTTGACTGCGTGGTTCGCGTGGGAAACTTAAAGGACTCCGGGCTTATCGCCCGCCCGCTTGGGAAGCTCTCGGTGATTAATTGCGCCAGCCCGGATTATCTGACGCGATTCGGCTACCCTGAGACGCTGGACGATTTGGCTTCGCATGCCCTCATTCACTACTCCGCCACGCTGGGCACCCGTCCGCAGGGTTTTGAGTATTACAACGGCAGCGCGACCCAGTGGGTAAAAACGGGAGGCGTATTGTCGGTTAACAGCACAGAAACCTACCAGGCCGCCTGTATCGCCGGGCTTGGGATTATTCAGGTCCCGCGCGTCGGGGTGCGTGATGCCCTGCGCACGAAAAAACTCGTTGAGATCCTGCCGCAATATCGGGCTGAACCAATGCCCGTCTCCCTCATTTATCCCCACCGCCGTAACCTCTCCCGTCGGGTGCATGTGTTTATGGAGTGGCTTACCGAACTCACAAAAGGTTACGTGGACTAGTCGCAAGCTATAATTCAGTAACATCCAGCTCAACGAAAAGGAAAATGCGCGTGACGCCGGAAAATAACCCGCAACGACCGACTCAACATTTAGATTATGAACCCATCAAAAAGATGGATAACGAGCCTGAAGCGCCGAAAGAGCCTGGAACGGCCAGCAAAGCGCTGGGTACCGTGACCGGCATAGCCGAAAAAATTCAGCAGATACCCGCGATTGCTCACCTGATACGCGCCGCTGAGCGCTTTAACGACCGCATGGGAAATCAGTTTGGCGCGGCGATTACCTATTTCTCGTTCCTGTCGATGATCCCCATTCTGATGGTGTCATTTGCCGCCGCCGGTTTTGTGCTGGCGTCTCACCCGACGCTGTTGCAGGACATCTTCAATAAGATCCTGACCAACGTCAGCGACCAGACGCTCGCCACAACGCTCAAAAGCACCATCAACACCGCCGTGCAGCAGCGTACCACTGTGGGTATCGTCGGGTTGCTGATTGCGCTCTATTCCGGGGTGAACTGGATGGGCAACCTGCGTGAGGCTATTCGCGCCCAGTCGCGTGACGTCTGGGAGCGTAGACCGCAGGATCAGGAGAAGATATGGGTGAAGTATCTGCGCGACTTTATTTCGCTGATTGGGCTGCTGGTGGCGCTGGTCATCACGCTCTCTATCACCTCGGTCGCCGGTTCCGCGCAGCAGATGATTATCTCCGCGCTGTACCTGGATTATATTGAATGGCTGAAACCGGCCTGGCGCGGTATAGGGCTTGCCATCTCCATCTTTGCTAACTACCTGCTGTTCTTCTGGATCTTCTGGCGTTTGCCCCGCCATCGGCCGCGCAAGAAGGCGCTGATCCGTGGGACGTTGATTGCCGCCATTGGCTTTGAAGTGATCAAAATTGTGATGACCTATACGCTGCCGTCGCTGGTGAAGTCGCCCTCCGGCGCGGCCTTTGGTTCGGTGCTGGGGCTGATGGCTTTCTTCTATTTCTTCGCTCGCCTGACGCTGTTCTGCGCCGCGTGGATCGCCACGGCTGAGTATAAAGATGACCCGCGCATGCCGGGTAAAACCCACCGCTGATGTCCTGTCGGGCTGATATTTCAGCCCGATCCGCCATTTCAGCATATAAATCCAGTCCGTAACTTTTATTTAACGCAAAACCAGTTTTAATGACTGATATTTAAAAAGTGTGAAGCATTTCATAGAAGTGTTTTCGCTGGTCTGAAAATTATCCGCTTTTTGTTGCTTTTATGACCACACCACGCCTTTGTTACAGATTGAAATGTCGCTTTTGCTATGCCTAATATGGCCCTTCGTTCGTCCAAAAATAAGAAAATATTATGCAAGCAACAGCCACCACACTTAACGAAGGGGCGGAACACGTTCCGGTCAACTCGCGCAATAAAGTCGTCGTCGCATCGCTGATTGGCACCGCCATTGAGTTCTTCGACTTTTATATTTACGCCACCGCTGCGGTCATTGTCTTTCCGCATATTTTCTTCCCTCAGGGCGACCCGACGGCAGCCACGCTACAGTCTTTAGCCACCTTTGCTATCGCCTTCGTTGCGCGTCCGATTGGTTCAGCGGTCTTTGGGCATTTTGGCGATCGCGTTGGCCGTAAAGTGACGCTGGTTGCCTCGCTGCTGACGATGGGGATCTCCACCGTCGCCATCGGCCTGCTGCCGACCTATGAAACTATCGGCATTCTGGCGCCTGTGCTGCTGGCGCTGGCGCGCTTTGGTCAGGGTCTGGGGCTGGGCGGGGAATGGGGCGGCGCGGCACTGCTGGCGACCGAAAACGCTCCGGCGCGCAAGCGTGCCCTGTATGGCTCTTTCCCGCAGCTGGGCGCACCGATTGGGTTCTTCTTCGCTAACGGCACCTTCCTGCTCCTCTCCTGGCTGTTGACCGATGAACAGTTCATGAGCTGGGGCTGGCGTATTCCGTTCGTCTTCTCTGCCGTGCTGGTGCTGATTGGCCTGTACGTGCGCGTGTCGCTGCACGAGACGCCGATCTTTGCTAAAGTCGCCGCGGCGAAAAAGCAGGTTAAAGTTCCGCTGGGGACGCTGCTGACCAAACACCTCCGCGTGACCGTGCTGGGCACGTTCATCATGCTGGCGACCTACACGCTGTTCTACATCATGACCGTTTACTCCATGACCTTCAGTACTGCCGCCGCGCCGGTCGGCCTGGGCCTGCCACGTAACGAAGTGTTGTGGATGCTGATGATGGCGGTCATCGGATTTGGTGTGATGGTGCCTATCGCGGGCCTGCTGGCGGATAAATTTGGCCGTCGTTCAAGCATGATCGTCATCACCTCCCTGATTATTCTGTTCGCGCTGTTTGTCTTCCCGCCGCTGCTGGGTTCAGGTAGCCCTGCGCTGGTGATGGCGTATCTGCTGATTGGCCTGAGCCTGATGGGGCTGACCTTTGGCCCAATGGGCGCACTGCTGCCGGAGCTGTTCCCGACTGAAGTGCGTTACACCGGCGCGTCGTTCTCCTATAACGTTTCGTCGATTCTGGGCGCCTCGGTAGCCCCGTATATCGCCACCTGGCTTCAGGCGAACTATGGCCTGTTCTATGTGGGTGTCTATCTGGCAGCAATGGCAGCGCTGACGCTGATTGCGTTGCTGCTGACGCATGAGACGAAGCATCAGGCGCTGTAAGTGAATGCCGGGGCGAGGCGCGGGGATGCGCCGAGAGGGCGGGTCGCCAGGGTGGTGGCGACTGAGCCACCCTGGCACGTTCACCGGTCATGTCGTGACAGAGTAGCAAGGAACATAAAGTGAACGGAATGACCACCAGAGCCGTATGTTCCCCCTCACCCCAGCCCTCTCCCTCAAGGGAGAGGGGGCCGTCTGTGCAGGCATTATTTTGTGGGGATCCCTCAACCCACAGGGAGAGGGAGAAACGGGACTACTTCTTCATCTGCGACAAAATCGTCCGACACTGATTCGCTTCGCCTTCTGACGGCGAAATCAACGCCAGCAGCGCCGCCGCAGGGGTGACCAGCGTAGCGAGCGCGGCGGCGACCGCACCACGCGCAATCAACGGCCCAGCCTTCACGCCCGCCTGCGGATCTTTGAAGGTTCCGCGAACGTACAGCGGCGAGCGCAGGGTGATGATACGAATGCCTTTACTTTCCGGATCGATGGTTAAATCGAGCTGCTCGGACGCCATGCTGGCGGTACCGGTGACGTTGATAACCGCGTTTTCCGTGTCGAAGGCGAAGATCTGCGGACGCGCCACGCCGTTGACCAGATCCAGATTTGCCGCCGCGCAGTTAACGCGTACTTCGTCGTCACCGAAGATTTGCCCGATGATAAAGTTCCCGACGTTCAGCCCCAGGATCTCCATCAGGTTACGGCTCACCAGCCCGTCGTTCATCAGCAGTTTCAGGTTGCCGTTTCCGCTGCCCAGCAGCGCCGCTACGGAGTTACCCGTGCCGCGAATATCCGCGTCGCCGTTCATCTCACCGAGGGTTTTCTGCATCAGCTCCACGTCCGGCATCAGCTCTTTCAGCTTCAGCCGACGCGCCTGGATCTCCGCCCTTCCCTGCATCGGCTTTTTATCCCCCTCCAGGTGGATATTCGATGAAATGGTTCCCCCGGCCATGCCAAACTTCAGCGGTTGCAGGCGCAGGTCGGCGTTTTTCAGGATGATATGGGTCGAGAGGTTGCTCAGCGGCAGCGTGCTGCCATGCTCGATTTTACGTCCTTTGAAGCGCACATCCGCATCCATCACGTCCCATTTGTCGGTTTCGAAGCGGTCATAGGGCAGCACTTTACCCGCAGGCTGAACGTCCTTTTTAACCTCTTTAGACTTCGTGCCTTTGCCCGAATCTACGCCAATCAGCGGACCAAGATCGGCCAGACGCAGCTGGCGGGATTCAACGTCCCCCTCCAGTTTCGGGCGCGGTTTACCGGTGGTGTAGGTCAGCGTGCCGTGGATATCGCTGTCGCCGATGCGGCCGTTGAATCCACGGTAGTCAAAGACGGACGATTTTTCGGTGTTGATTTTGGCAACCAGGTGCCCGTCCGTTTCAAACGGCGGAGTATCCGGCAGCAGTACGCCGGTGAGATCGTACAGTTCCCCCAGCGAATCACCGGCAAACTTAAGCTGGAGGTCGACGCCGCCCATGTTCATCGGGTCGTTAACCGTGCCCACGAACGCCACGCGGGTATTGCCGGAGCGAAAATCCGCCTGCACCGGGAACGGCGTGCCCTCGCTCCTGAGCGCCAGCATGCCGCCGATTTTGCCTTTACCGGTGAGCGGCTGGCCGTTGTAGCGCCCTTTCGCCGTCAGGCCAAAGACGTAATCGCCCGCTTTGCTGTCATCGCCTTTGGCTTTGCTGCCCGTTACTTCGCTAAACGGCAGCGGCTTGCCCAGCGGATCGACGAGGATCTCCACGTCAGCCTTACTCACTTTATCGTCAATGGCGATCCGCCCCCGATCGAACAGAATATTGTCGAGGCGGAAAGACCACGAAGAGGGCTGCGCATTCTGATCTTTATCGCCGGTGCTGGCGAGATCGAACGTCCAGTTGTTGTTTTTCTCTGACAGGCGAATCAGCCGCGCGTCGGGCTGCTGGAGTTTGATCCACGGCAGATACACCGTTTTGGTTAACAGGGCTAACGGCGCCAGCGTGGCTTCCACTCGCGGCAGGTGGATCATGGTTACTTCGGGGATGTCGGGCGGGTTACCGAGAATAATATCGTCGGCATGAACGTGCGGCCAGGGCACCCAGCTCCGCCAGCCAGTTTCCTCTTTCTGGCGCTCCCACACGACGCCCAAATCGCCACGTATTGCGAAGGGGCGGTTCAGCTCGGTTGAGACTTTCTGGTTGATGGTCGGTTTGAGGCGGTTCCAGTCAAACGTGGCGATAATGATGATTAAGACCACGATCAGCAACAAGAAAATCCCTGCTGTCCAGGAAATCACCCTGGTTGTTTTTGTCATTGTTGTCCCCTTTCCTGATGAACTTGCCTCTAAAACTATAGTTCAGACAAAGGGAAGCGGGCAGATCAGAGGCTGGTTATCACCTTTTCCAGGGTATCCATGGGGACAGGACGAGAGAGGAAATAACCCTGTGCCGCCGCTGCCGGAGAATTTTGCACGTCGCGCCACTCCTCCAGCGTTTCTACGCCTTCCACAATGACGCCCTGGCAATAGCGGTTCATCAGTTGCAGGAGCATCGTAAACAGGTTCCGTCCCTCCGGCGTCTGGCGCAGCATGATAAACAGATCGCGGGCCACTTTGATGTAGTCATAACGCACTTCGCTCAGGGCGGAGAAGTTGGCCATACCGGTACCGAAATCATCCAGCCACAGCGGGCCAAACTCACACATCGAGGCAAACGAGGAGTCCTGCGGCAGCTGAACATGTTCCACCAGCTCGAAGCGCATCCACGGCAAGGTAGCAATCAGCGCCTGCAACGTCGCATTCTGACGTAACGCCATCAGGGTGGGGCCATCCACGTTCACCGACGCCAGAATACCGTGCTGCTTGAAGAACGCCTGCTTCGTCGCCAGCATTCTCAGCTGCTCTTCCAGCACGTCGATACGCTGACGCACGGCAACCTCCGCAAAATAGCGGTCCGGTGCAATACGCTGTGAAGGATTCGATGGATGAGTGACGACCGTTAACACCTCAATCGCCATTAACCGACCGTCGGTACGGTAGATGGGCTGATAAGTGTACGCTCGCTCACATTGCAGCCAGTAGCGATGCTCCTGCAAGTTCTCAATACTTGCCTCAGGCGTAGTGCTCAGCCGCTGGATAACCTGCTCTGACTTCATTTCGGATGTCCTGTTGTATGGGATAGCCTTTCTGGACTCGTCACTGAGTTATCGGCCCGCCAGGTGAGAACTTTATGTTCAATTCACCGGGAAAATGAAATTAAGATGACAGAAATATGCCGGAATACGCGCTGGCTCAAAAAAAATAATGGAACGTCGTTTTAATATAGTTGACCATAAAAAACACACAGCGCACACTACCCTTAATTACTTTGTTCAGGTTCACGACTATGTCTAAAAAAATTGCCGTGATTGGCGAATGCATGATTGAGCTGTCCCAGAAAGGCGCGGAAGTCAGCCGCGGTTTTGGTGGCGATACATTGAACACCTCCGTTTACATTGCCCGTCAGGTCTCCCCCGACGCGCTGAGCGTGAGCTACGTTACCGCGCTGGGAACGGACAGCTTCAGCCAGCAGATGCTGGAAGCCTGGCAGGGTGAAAACGTTGGGACCTCGCTGATCCAGCGAATGGAAAACCGCCTGCCGGGTTTGTACTACATCGAAACCGACAGCACCGGCGAGCGCACCTTCTATTACTGGCGTAATGAAGCGGCCGCCAAATTCTGGCTGGAAAGCGAGGCCGCCGCTGCCATTTGCGAAGAACTGGCGACCTTCGATTATCTCTACCTGAGCGGGATCAGCCTGGCGATCCTGAGCCAGGAGAGCCGTGAAAAGCTGCTGTCACTGCTGCGCGAATGCCGTGCCAATGGCGGTAAGGTGATTTTCGATAACAACTACCGTCCACGTTTGTGGGCCAGCCGCGAAGAGACGCAGCAGGTCTACCAGCAGATGCTCGAATGCACCGATATCGCCTTCCTGACGCTGGATGATGAAGATGCTCTGTGGGGCGAAAAACCGGTTGATGAGGTCATCGCCCGGACGCAGGCTGCCGGGGTCAGCGAAGTGGTGATCAAGCGTGGGGCGGAGTCTTGCCTGGTGGCGGTTGCAGGTGAAGCCGTGACAGAGGTCCCGGCGGTGAAGCTGGCGAAAGAGAAAGTGATCGATACCACTGCGGCGGGAGATTCTTTCAGCGCGGGGTATCTGGCGGTACGTCTGACGGGAGGTACGCCGGAAGCGGCGGCGCAGCGCGGTCATTTAACGGCCAGCACGGTGATTCAGTATCGCGGAGCGATTATTCCGCGCGAGGCGATGCCTGCTTAAGGACTGGGCGGGCTGATGCCCTCACCCTAACCCTCTCCCACAGGGAGAGGGGACGCAGGGCTTACTGGCCCTGCGGAATATCGCTCGCATCCTGATGTAAATCATCGGCTGCCGTTTGCGCTGGCTGCGGCGCCGTCGCCATGATGGCGTTCCAGGTGGCCTTCAACTCTTTCATGTCATATTCCGGCTCACCTTTCGGCTGTAACAGAATCAACGCCATATCCTGCGACAACTGCTGGCGCAGATCCTGATTCAGCATCTCCACGGTCAGACCGTTCAGGAAGTCCTGACGCAGTTTCTGATACTGCTCCGGCGCGATATCCACCACCTGATTCTGCAAGGAGCGAATGCGCTGGCTGATTAAGATATCGGTATCGGCGCGGGCATAGGTGGCGAACAGTTTCTGCAATTCAAGGGATTTCTGCGCCACCAGCGCGTTAAACTCCTCTTCAGACAGGCCCTCTTTACGCACTTTAGCCAGCTCTTTCGCCACCACGCCGAGATTGGCATTGAGCTTATCGCCCGGCGATTCCACGTTAATGGCGCACTGGGCGCGCTGGAACAGCACACGGCAGTCAAAGCCCAGGCCAATATCTTTCACGTTGTTCTTGCTGAGCGTCTGCTGAACGTGCCAGAACAGCGCTTCACGCGCGAGATCCGCACGCCAGTAACGCAGCAGCGCAGAAGACTCGCGGATCGGCTGCCAGGCCGTATCCCACATCATTGAAAGACGATCCTGACGCACGGTATCCGTCATGATGCTGACCGTCTCAGGACGCAGCGGGGACAAGGTAGGAACAGGGGCAGGCGTTTCACGCTTCCCTTTCAGATCGCCAAAGGCTTTGTTGATCTGCTCTATCACCGCACGGCTGTCCACGTTGCCCACTACAATGAGGGTCATGGCATCCGGGGTGTACCACTGCTGGTAGAAAGATTTCACCTGCTCTGCATCCACCGGCTGTTTCAGCGGTTCTGCCGGGTCGTGGCCAAGCAGAGTGGACCCTTTCAGGCGGTAGCGCCACCAGCCTTCTTTGGTATCCGTCGGCCAGGTCGCCACCATGTCGCTGTTGCTCAACGCATAGTTTACGGTCTCAGGCGTAATCGCCAGTTTGCCGGTGGCATCGGATAGATAGGTAAGCGCTTCTTTAAGCAGATCGTTACGGTTGTTGGGCAGGCTCAGGTTAAACATGGTGTAGTCATAGGAGACCACAGCCGGGGGCAGCGGGCGTTTCGGATCGATGGCCTGTTGCCATAAAGAACGCACCTGAACCGCCTGCAAACTGCCGCTCTGGGTGAGCGCCAGTCGAGGAATAAAGTGGCTTAAGCCGGTCTGCTGGGTGCTTTCAGTGAGGGAGCCGGTATTCACAGAAAGACGGATTTCAATGCGATCGCTCGGACGTTGCGGAGTGGATAATACCTGCCACTGGAAACCGTTCGCCAGTGTTCCCTGTTGCCAGGCCGGGTCTGGCTGGAGCGCATCTGCCTGCACATAACTGGCTGCTGCCATCATCAGCAAACCGCCGGTTAAGAGTCGAATTTTTGTGCCCTGCATGTGAACCCCTGATCAACATTCCTGGTTAAAGAGAGTGTCTCGCGACGTGAGCACTCAAAGATGACGATGAAAACCTTCCGATTAGACAGCGTGTTCAGCTAAACGTCACGGGCGGAAGTGAAATATACCCAAAAAAAATCTTGTCGAATTATGACAGGTATGAACGGTTATTATGCGCAGGTGCCCGCATCCCCACAAGGGAATACGGGCATTTATGAGGGATTAAGAGGATAAACCGGGGGTTTTGCCCTCAGATGTGCGGTTATTCAGCGTATCGTTAAGCTTCTTGTGATCCAGCTCTTTCACCCACTTCGCCACCACAATCGTCGCCACGCCATTGCCGACCAGGTTGGTTAACGCACGGGCTTCAGACATAAAGCGGTCAATACCGAGGATCAGGGCCAGGCCCGCTACCGGCAGATGGCCCACCGCCGAAATGGTGGCCGCCAGCACGATAAATCCGCTGCCCGTTACGCCCGCCGCCCCTTTTGAAGAGAGCAGAAGCACCACCAGCAGCGTAATCTGATGGAAGATATCCATGTGGCTATTAGTGGCCTGGGCAATAAAGACCGCCGCCATCGTCAGGTATATCGAGGTGCCATCCAGGTTAAAAGAGTAGCCCGTAGGAATAACCAGCCCCACCACTGACTTACGGCAGCCCAGCTTTTCCATTTTATCGAGCATACGCGGCAGCGCGGACTCCGAAGAGGATGTGCCGAGGACAATCAGCAGCTCTTCACGAATGTAACGGATAAATTTGAAGATGCTGAAGCCGGTCGCACGGGCGATGGAGCCGAGCACCACCACCACAAACAGAATACAGGTGATGTAGAAGCAGACGATCAGCTGGCCCAGCTGTACCAGCGTGCCGACGCCGTATTTCCCGATGGTGAAGGCCATCGCGCCAAAGGCGCCAATCGGGGCCAGACGCATAATCATGTTGATGATGCCGAAGATAACCTGCGAGAAGCTTTCAATGACGTTAAAAATCAGCTGGCCTTTGCTGCCAAGACGGTGCAGGGCAAAGCCAAACAGCACGGCAAACAGCAGTACCTGGAGGATGTTTCCGCTGGCGAACGCGCCAATCACGCTGCTCGGGATCACGTCCAGCAGGAAGGCAACAATCCCCTGATCTTTCGCCTGTTCAGCGTAAACCGCCACCGCTTTCGCATCCAGCGTGGCCGGGTCAACGTTCATGCCCGCGCCAGGCTGTACCACGTTGACAATAATCAGGCCGATAATCAGCGCGATGGTACTGACAATCTCGAAGTACAGCAGGGCAACCGCCCCCGTACGCCCGACCGCCTTCATGCTTTCCATGCCAGCGATACCGGTCACCACGGTACAGAAAATGACCGGCGCGATGATCATTTTGATGAGCTTAACGAACGCGTCGCCAAGCGGTTTCATCTGCGCGCCCAGCTCCGGGTAGTAGTGACCGAGCAGAATACCGATGGCGATGGCTGTCAGGACCTGGAAGTAAAGACTTTTGAAGAGTGAGGTTTTCATAGGGTGTCCCTGGAAAGAAAAACTACAGGCTTTGTAAGGTTATGGTTAACCTGCGGCTTTAAAATAACACCCACATAACAGGACAGAAATAAACGGGGTTCAAATTTGAAACACAAATGTTAAGAACTTTGAGCTGGCTCGCACAAGCCAGCAACAAAATTACACTTTTGCGTTATTGCCAGCGTCGGCGAGATAGCGTTGCTCAAAGATATCCGTCGGTACGGCGCGATCAAACAGGAAGCCCTGTCCGCTCTCTACGCCCGCCGCAGCCAGCCACTCACGCTGGGCGTCGGTTTCAATACCCTCGGCAATGACGTGCAGATTCAGGCTGTGCGCCATCTGAATAATGGCCTGCACCAGGCTGCAATCTTCCGGCAGCCCTTCCACAAAGGTTTTGTCGATTTTCAGGACGTCCACCGGCAACGTTTTCATGTGCTGGAGCTGACGCAGGCCGGAATACCCCATACCGAAATCGTCCAGCGCAATGCGGATCCCGGCATTACGCAGCGGTTTCAGGATGGCGACAGCGTCGTCAGGATTATCGATACAACGGCTCTCGGTGACTTCCAGGATCAACGTGTGGGGCTGGATGCGGTAGCGATGGATCAACTCAAGCATCTCCGGCACCATGGTCGGGTGCATCAGCTGTAGCGCAGAGAGATTCACCGACAGCGGCAGCGTGATGCCCCGTTGTTGCCAGGCCGCAAGCTGGCGGCAAGACTCTTCCAGCACCCAGTAGCCGACGGTGACCATCAGGCCGCAGGACTCGATACGTTCGATCATCCCTTCAGGCAGCTCCCACGTGCCGTCCGGCTGTTGCATACGCAGCAACGCTTCGGCGCTGGTCACTTCACCCGTGCGCAAATTGACCTGCGGCTGTAGCCAGAGCGCAAACTGGCGATTGTCCATCGCCGTCAGAATGTCGCTCTCTTCCGTCAGGCGCTGCTGGGCTTTTTCCATCTGCTCCGGATCAAAGAACTGGATCTGGTTTTTCCCTTTCCGCCGCGCGGTGAACGCGGCCGAGAAAGCCCGACGATAAAGCTGCTCGGCGGTCAGCCCCCCGGAGTACATCGCAATACCGATGCTGGCGCTCGGGCGAAGCTGGATACCCTGAATGGGCAGCCGCTCATTAATGACAGTGAGTACTTGCTGACCTAGCGTAATGGCGTGCCACGGCTCTTTAACACCGTTCGCGATCACCACCAGGTCATAGCCGCTGACCTGGGTGAGCACCATGCGCGGCGCCAGAACGGATTTCACCTTTTCCACCAGCGTCAGTAACAGCATTTCGCGCTGGCTCTCTTTCAGCACGCCCGCCGTGTCCTGCAAGGTTTCGCAGGCAATCACCATCAGCGCGGTGGTCTGCTGGCGGGCGACGGTCTGCTCCAGCAAGGCCATTAAAAACGCTTTGTTTGGCAGATCAGATACCGGAAAACGGGTGGCGTTGCTACTGAGCTCTTCCTGCTGACGCAGGACACGCTGCTGGTTGATATTGTAACTGCGGACCAGCATGCCAATTTCATCATCGTGATGCAGGCGCGGCAACGGAAGCTGATGCCCCATGTGCTCCTGTGGAGAGAGGTCGTTCAGCTCCCGGGCTATGCGGCGCAACGGATGCACAATTAACCGGTTGATACACCACGTCAGCGCCACGCTCAGCATTAATGTCAAAAGTAAGTAAGTGGTCACTAATGTAGCAACCCAACTCATGACGAATTTATACATGCGGTACGAGTCGGCCTGTAGCACCAGGTAGGCCAGCGGTTGCGGGTTAGCCGGTCTTTCCAGGGAGTAGAGAGGCAGGGAAATTTGCACCGGCAGTTCAAACAGGCGCATCACCATCATCGGGACGGAACGCTCCGGGATAAAGCTCATCCGCAGCGCCTGGAACTGATTCGGCAGTACAACATCCGCGCGGCTCACGATACCGGCGGGCTGAATGCGCTTCAGGATGGATTCCGCCTCGGGGATATCCCCTTTCAGGATCGAGGCTGACAGGGGTTCCCGCACCGAGCGGGCAATACTTTCCAGTTGCGAAGCCGTGTTGTAGCGATTCTGCTGTACGGAGTGAAACAGCAAAATGACGCAGAAGATGAAGACAAACAGCATTGTGACGGCAGACACCATCGCCATCTGTTTGATCGTTAAGGAACGGCTGACACGCAAAATGACTCTCCACAAAACTCGAAGCGCAGGGCGCACCAGGGTGTAAACCTGGTGCGTCCGAGTATACCCGATAGCTGCACTTTTAAGAGAGACTTACAATTAGATTAAGTAAAAATCCGATCACCAGTCTGCATAAGGCACCAGCGGTTCCGGTGGTAAGTCCATATCACCCTGCCAGCCCGCGGCAGAATACCGAACGTAGAGCAGCGCATGGCTCGGGGTATAGTCTTTTGCTTCCTGAATATCGACGCCCAGACCGACAAACCAGTTGGACGTCACGCGGCGTTCAACAATCGCCCTTGCGGTATAACCCGTGCCTGACGAGCTACTTCCGGTTTCCATCACACCTTTATCGGTATAACGGCCTGGCTCATTGTCCGGGATCAGCCCCTGTAACGGATAACGCATCACATCTTTTGTTTTTGAATGAGACCAGGAGACGGAGCCGCCCAGCTCCCATGACCAGTTCTCTGTGCGTTTACGCCAGTTCACCGGTAAGGCGAACGACACATACTCCTGGGGACTGTAGTAACCGCCCTGGCCCAGCGAATAGCCACTTAAATCCTTATCGTAATGCCAGAGCATGTTGGACACGCCCACCGTCAGGCGTTCGTTGTTCTGATTGATGAGCTTGTAGTAATAGCCGGTCATCCAGCGGACGCGCCAGTTATCTTCGACATTCTTCCCGGTGAGGCTGTCGGCACTCAGGCTTGACCAGATACCGTTAGCTTCGCCTTTGTCGTAGCTCATGCTCACGCCGCCACCGGTGGCACGCACGCCGCCCCAGGTGGTGTCGGTATTGGGATCTTTTTGCCCGGCGAAGGCCAGCACCGAGCTGGAAATCGGACGGCGATGGGCGTTCAGGGTGTAGCCAATCGGCCCTAAATCGTTGCTGTAGCTCAGGCTGCCCACCACATCGACCACGTCGAAGCCCATCGGCGTTGTACCGATATCCCACGCCCAGGTTTTGTTCTGCCAGCCGACGGCCACGCTGGCGCCGTTGGCCGACTGGTTCGTGCTGCCGTGACATGGCGTTTCGGCACAGGTACCCCATGTCGGATCGTAAGTTCCGTTATCGGTGTCAAAGGAACCGGCGTTCATATTGACCAGATCGCTACGGAAGAACATACGTCCATCCGACAGCGGCGCATCAACCTGGAGCATGGTGGTGTGCGCTTTCAGGTCGGAATAGCCTCCCGTGCCGCTGGAGCCCCAGTAGTCGTGTTGCAGCGTGACGTTCAGATCCTGCTGACGATAAAGATCGCCTGCATCACTACGCACGCCGCGCTTCAGCCAGTCATCTTTCTCATCGTTACGCGTGAGTCGCGTAAAGCTGTCGTTATCGGTCGGACGGGTCGTTGTGATGCCCGATGAGACCATCGCATCTTTCCAGGTGTCCAGCGCCTGCTGAGGCTGACCATTTTGTGCCTGGAAACGGGCGGCATCGCGCATCACCAGCGCACTTTCCATCGAAGGCTGCTGCGATTTGGCCTGCGGAAGAATGGCGTTGAAGGTCTTTTCGGCCGCGGCAGGATCACCCAGTCCGGCCTGCGCCATGGCAAGCCGGCGCTGCATATTGATGGAGAGCGGTTCGCCGTTCTGTGCCGCGGGCAGTTTCGCCAGCGCCGCGCGCGCCGAGTCCTTGTTGCCCTGGGCAAGAGAGACCTCGGTCAGGCCGAGGATCGCGTCTTCGTTCTGCGGTTCGCGTTGCAGAATGGTGTTGTAGGCGGTTTTCGCGGCCTCATGATCGCCCCGCTGTTCAGCCCAGTCCGCCAGCGTCAGGTCGATACGGGTGGACGGAGGCTGCTGGCGAAGCAACGTTTCCGCCTCCTGCTCTTTTCCACTGTCGCGCAGGCGGTTGGCGGTTTCCAGCACCTGGTTACTTTGCAGGCGGTCCGCCAGCGCCTGAATGTTGCCGTTCCACTTGTCGCGCGGCAGCGTGTTCAGATGCGCCAGCGCCGCCCGGTCCTGATCGTTACCGGACAGGTACAGCCCGCTGGCGTAAACCTGATCCGGATCGCCCGGTTTCTGACTTGCCAGCTGACGCATCAGGTTATCCGCCTGGCTGCGCTGACCCGCGCTATACAGATCGCGTGACAGTCGGTAGGTGATCCACACGTCGCCCGGGGAAAGCGCAAGGCGTCGGCGCTGAATTTCTGCGGCCTGCGCATATTTCCCCTCGCTTTCCAGCTGTTCAGCCTGGGCTGACAGCTGCTCGTTCGTCAGGCTACGTTCAATATCATCAATGCTGCGGCGCTGGCTGGCAGAGAGCGACTGAATAAACTGCGTCGCCTTCTCCGGAGACTGCGCGCGATAAATATTAGCGAGACCGCGCACCGCGTTGCTGTTGCCGCTGTCCATCCGCAACGCCTGGCGGTAATAGCGCTCGGCCGCGTCGTTATCTTTGCGCGCCGCCGCCGCATCACCGAGCCCCAGAACCGCGTAGCTGTCAGTATTGTCGATATTGCGCGCCTGCTGGTAATAGCGTTCGGCCTGGGCCGTATTGTTGGCTTTCAGGGCGTTATCCCCCTGCTGGATCAGCAGCCAGTATCGGTTGACCTTCAGCAGGCTGTCCCATTTGCCCCGGTTATCGCTCTGCGGATCGAGGGCGATCGCCTTTTCAAACTGCGCAACCGCACGCGCGCGATCGCCTTTCTGAGAATAGGCCTGCCCCAGAGCGCCTACGGCTTCACTGTCAGCGTGGTTGGCGCTGACTGCTTTTTGCAACTCCGTTACCGCTTTACTGCCCTGCCCGGCATCCACTGCGGCTAACCCTTCGGCTTTGGCGCGGAACGCCGGATCGGCGAGCTGTTTTTGCTGTGCTTCAAGCTGGGTGCGCGCCGCCGTCACGTTATCGCCATCGCTGAATACGCTCAGGTATTGTTGCAGCGCGGTGACGCTGGCGCTGCTGACCGGCTGATCTTTGATCTGCTGGTACCACATGTCCGACGCCTGACTGCGGCCATTATTCGATTTGGCCATCTCCTGCAACACCGCGAACCCTTCATCACGCCGTCCGCTCTGGAACAGAAGCTGTGCCAGCGAGGACTGTAGCGGGACGTTGCCCGGACTGCTGGCGTTTATTTTCTTAAGCTGATTAATGGCCAGGTTGCGGCGGGCTGGCTCTTTCGCCACCACGTTCCAGTACTCCGTCGCGATGTCGCCGCTGGGCGGCTTACCGTCAAACAGTTTGTCATACGCAGCAATGGCTTCCTGCGTGTGCCCGGTGGTGGCAAGCAGGCGAGCCTGCTGGAGGGCCTGGCGACCATTCGGCGTGGAGAGCAGCATGGTAGTACGGGAGGACTGGTAGGCACTGGAATCGGGTGCCATTCCTTTCAGGCGATCCAGCTCTTTTTGCGCGCCCGCCGTATCGCCCTGTCGTAACAGGTAGCGGAAGCGCGCGGCAATCACGTCCGGGTTGTTGGGATCGATCAGCTCAAGGCGATAGAGCGACTGGCGCACTAAATCCTCACGCTGGGTGGATTCCCCCAGACGGACCTGTTCCAGCAGCTGTCTCTGCTGCGGGGAGTTGGCGGCCTGGGCCAGGGGCATTAGCGCCAGGCCAAGCGATAAGGTGAGTAGATTCAGTGTGAACGTGCGCATTCCTGGCCCCAATCCGGTAGTAATTCACCTTGCACGGTGAAACGAAAACGATGCTGATCCCACCCTTGTCCAAAGAGGGTCAGAACGTAGCTGTAATAAGCATTGTTATCGGGAAAACGATCGGCGACGTGCTGGCGTTGCACCGCCTGCGCGTCCCGGTTTTGTAAAAACGGAAGGAGAGAGGCAGAAAACCCTACCGGCCCATCTCCGGTGCGTTTCCCGGTAGCTACATCCACTTTCTCCGGCGGCAAGCCTTGTTTGATTGTGGTGGTCGCCATGGGCTTGAAACGCGCCAGTAGCCGGGCTTTCTGCGGATCGTTATCGTTCATCATCCCTACCCACAGATAGACGCGAATCGCATCGTAGCTGCCGATCAGGGATGCATCCTGCGACAGCTGCCAGCCGCCCTTTTTCTGGTATTTCACCCAGTTCGGGGAAAATCCTTTAGGCGCGGTCTCCAGCAGCAGACGCAGGTTAGTTTCACGGAGCGTCGTCCACGGCGCGCCAAAACGGGTGAAATAGCTCGCAAGCTGCGGCGGCAGGTAGCTGGGGTTGAAGCGCCAGACACTCTCTTCGGCAAAACCGACTTTACCCGGCAGCAGCATAGAACCCAGCCCCGGCACCTTCACCACTTCCTCACTGGCAATGCGCGTCAACAGCGCCTTACCCGTGCGCGTGTAATCGGGATTTTTCCACAGCCGCCCGGCTTCCAGCAGCGACCAGGCAATCCAGATATCGGCATCAGACGCGGAGTTAGGGTCGATAACCGCCCAGGTTTCGTCGTCCTTTTTTCCCCACAGCCAGGCCGGGAGATGTTGGGCTAAATCTCCCTCGGCAAGGTTATCGCGCGTCCATGCCAGCAGCAGATCGAACGCCTTGCGATCGTTTGCCGCGAGGGCAAAGAACAGCCCGTAGCTTTGCCCTTCGGAGGTGGTGATTTTGCGCGCGTCACTGGGATCAATGACCCGCCCACTTTCGCTCATATAATCCTGCTTGAACGTCTCCCAGGCAGGCCAGCGACAGGCAGCGTGAAGATTCGCCGCCGCCAGCATCAACGCTGCGACTACACACCCGCGAAAGATTTTCATCACCGCTTACTCATGGTCCGGGTTAAGACGACGACGGCTGATGATTCGCAGCAGACGCCACAGTACCCACGCCAGCAATACGACGCTGAGCGCAGCCAGCACGGCCAGCAGCACCGGGTGGTTAGACAGGGCGTACCACAGGCGTTCGAACCACGGCAGATGACCGACGTAGTAGACATCCCCCACGCGCAGGCTGTTTACCCCCGACTCACGGATCACCGAGACGGAACCGAACATTGCTGCCCGTTTACCGCTGTCGTTCATGGCCGTGTTGAGCAGCTCATAGCCGCGTGGGCTGTCCGCCAGCAGGGCGATAACGCTGCGCTGGTCGTTATACGGCGACTGGAAGCCGACAATCGCGGCCATCGGACCCGTTGAACTTACGGTCGTCCTGATATTGGCCTGACGATCGCCGCTGTCCGGCATGATGCTCGGGAACTCGGTCTGACGCAGCGGCGTGTTGACCCATGACTGAGCCGCCTGCACCAGCAGATCGACGCGCTTCTCGTCTTTCAGCTTGTCCGGAATGTTGCCGATGACCATGATATCGGCATCTTTGTTCTGGATCTGACTACCGTCATCCGTCACCGTCACGTTGATAGCCGGCAAGCCGGTTTGCGCCCCAACGGTACCCAT
The DNA here is from genome assembly GCF_049237785.1 of Enterobacter cloacae complex sp. SHL022. Classification (NCBI taxonomy): domain Bacteria; kingdom Pseudomonadati; phylum Pseudomonadota; class Gammaproteobacteria; order Enterobacterales; family Enterobacteriaceae; genus Enterobacter; species Enterobacter cloacae complex sp. SHL022. The sequence continues at coordinate 182,993 of NZ_JBMKJH010000009.1, forward strand.
GGTGTCCAGCAGCGTGGCAACCTGACCTTCGTTGGCCGCTTTTGGCATCACGACAATCGATTCAGAGAGATCAGCCATGCGGCTGAACGGGAAGCTGGCGTTAGCAAAGGCACGCAGATCCGGCATCGCGATAAAGTGGTAATACTTCGAGAAGTCGATCGTGGAATCATCGCCAATCACCACGTGGTTTTGCACCGGCTGGAAGGTAATACAGTTTTCCACCGATCCACCCGGCATGGGGTTCATATACTGGAAGTTAAACCGCAGCTGGTTCACCGCACCGAGCTTCAGCGCCGGGATCGACACATCGGTTTTGCCATCCAGCAGCCCCTGCAATACAGGCAGACGAAGCATCAACCGGTTTGTCTCCTGGCTGCTGGTCAGGCTGAACGATTGCAGGAACTGGTTGTTGAGGCTGATATCCATGCGCGAGCTGTCTTTGGTTGCCGGCGCGGTGTAACGGTAGTTCAGGTTGATATCAATGCCGTTGGTGCGCAGCAGATAGAGATCCGGCGGCAGGTTCAGCGACAGGCTGACAGGAGAAGGTTCAAGCCCGGTTGACTGCAATTGCTCTTCATAGGTTTTCAGCTCGCCAAAGGTGATTGCCCGGTCGGTACGTACCCAGTTCGGCGCATCATAAGGCTTACGCGCCAGCAGCGGTTTCACCTCATCCACCACAACGCTGTTACCGCGGAACAGGATATTTCCCTGCGCAATGCCCTTCGCCGCCTGCACCAGATCTTTGTCATCACGGCCGAAGATCACCAGCAGCTTCACGTACGGATTGTCCGGATGGCTGATCATCTCGATGGTGGGTGCTTTCACCTCCGGATGGTCACGCAGGAATGCCGGGCGTTTGGCGTTGGTGGCAAACACAATCGCGTTTTTGTCTGGCATTTTGTCGTACATGACCGGGAAACTTTGACCACGCCAGCCGGAGCGGGAACCAAACCAGGATGCCACGATAGAGGCCGCCAGCTGTTCGGTCACATCCGGCGAGCCGGCAAAGACCATCGGCAGATTCAGCGGACGGTTATCACGCGGGTCGAAGAACGGCACCGGGAAGGCGGAGAGATCGTTTTTCAACGCCAGCGGCTGATAGGTCATCTGAAGCGAAGAGTTACGCCCGACATCCAGCCACAGGGTGCTGCTGGCCGGGTTTTCACAGACATCGCGGTAGTGGCCGACAAACTCCAGACGCACGCGGTTAAAGTCGGTGATAAACAGCGGATTAATCGGCACCTGAGCCAGGGTTTTCTTACCCAGTTGCTCTTTGGTGACGGGCAGGACGTCCATCAGCTCGTCATTCAGATAGACCTTAAGCTGGGACTGCACCGGCAGCAACGACGGCGATGGGGTGTATTCCAGGTTGAGCATCGCTTTTGACACAACTTCATCGCTGCGCATACCGAATTCGATACCGCCATTTGGGTTGATGCCGCGCAGAACCATGCTGCCCGGAGGAGGCGCGATCTGGGCAAACGTCAGCTTAACGTCACGCGACGGCGTATTTTCGGCAACCACCGGCGCACTGGCTCCCGGCACGCCAGGCATGACCTGCCCAACCACCGGGTTGTCGCCGGGCAGCGTATTCCCCGTCGTCGGCTGATTCGGGACAACGTTCTCCGTCTGCCCCGGCGCGGCCGTCACAACCGGATCGGTCGCTTGCGCGACGACAGGCACCGTTGGCGCGGGCGTGGTCGCTGCGTTATCAGGCGCCGCGTTAGCCACTGTTGCAGGGAGCGCACTCATCCCCATTGCCACTGCACATAACCAGGAAAGTTTTGTTTTCATCGCGTTATCATCATTGTTGAGCCATAACCGGGTCCGCCTGCTTCGCTTCATCTCGCTCAGGTCGACGCGGAATGAACGACACGACCCAGGAAACCAGTGAAGTAAGTGACCGGAAAATTAATTTCACCGACGACGGGGCAAATTCTGCAAGGTGACGATAGCCACGGAACCCCAGCTTAAGAATATCCAGCAGGCTTTCCAGAGGCTTATCCTCAGGGAAGCTGTCCTGCCAGAGAGCCCACGTATCCGCGCGGGCAAACGTACACTGCACAAAATCAATGTGTTGTTTTTTGGTCAGCGGCATCAGTTGCAGACCCACTTCATTTCCTCTCACACGCACCACCTGCGTCGGGAAGACATACTCCTGCTGGCCGCGCTTAAGCAGTAGGTTGACCTTCTGCCCCTCCAGCACCTTCGCCTGACCGTTGATCTTGATACCCAGACCGCCATCCGAAAAGTCATGTACGGTACAGGAGAAGAGATGTCCATCGTCGCGGGCAATGGCCGCTGGCATGCTGATTTCGACGCGATGCGCGCGGCGAACCTGCTTGCTCTCCACCGATACCGCCACCGCGCCACCGAGGATAATCAGGTTATAAAACACCCACGCCATACTCACGAAGACCGTCAGAATTTCGTTTTCCGGGCCGTAGAAGTAGCGCCAGATCCCAACAATCACGCCCACAATATTCAGCAGCACCAGGAAGATATAGGGCCGGGAGATCACCCAGTCGACATACTCCTCTTCCACCAGCCCGCCCTTCGCGGTGACGTTGAATTTCCCTTTATGCGGGTTAATCAGCGCCACCATGGTTGGCGGCGCGATGTACCAGGCCAGCACCGTTTCGTAAATTTCACTCCAGAAGGAGTGCCGATATTTCCCCTGAATCTTCGAGTTCGTCAGGCTGGCGTGGATCATGTGCGGCAGAACGAACAGGGCAATCATCAGCGCAGGCGCATAGATGATGTAAGCGTGAAGGAGCAGGAACGCCAGCGGCGCTGTGAGAAAGATAAGCCGTGGAATACCCGACAGGAAGTGGAACATGGCGTTGACGTAGCACAGCCGTTGCGCCAGCTTCAGCCCTTTACCCATCAGCGGGTTATCGAGCCTGAAAATTTGCACCATGCCGCGGGCCCAGCGAATACGCTGGCCGATGTGCGCCGACAGGGATTCCGTGGCCAACCCCGCCGCCTGAGGAATACGCATGTAGGCCGAGGTATAGCCAAGACGGTGCAGACGCAGCGAGGTGTGCGCATCTTCCGTGACCGTCTCGACGGCGATCCCGCCAATTTCATCCAGCGGTTTCCGGCGGATCACCGCACAGGAGCCGCAGAAGAACGTGGCGTCCCACATGTCGTTCCCGTCCTGCACCAGGCCATAGAACAGCGTGCCCTCGTTCGGGGTTTTACGAAAACGACCGAGGTTACGTTCAAACGGGTCCGGTGAGAAGAAGTGGTGCGGCGTCTGCATCATCGCAAGCTCTTTCTCCTTCAGGAACCAGCCCATGGTCATTTGCAGGAACGAGCGCGTTGGCACGTGGTCGCAGTCGAAAATAGAGACGAACTCCCCTTTGGCATATTTCAGCGCATTGTTGATGTTACCGGCTTTCGCGTGTTCATGCGTGGTACGGGCGATGTACTCTACCCCCACTTCGTCCGCGAACTGGCGGAACTCGGCGCGGCCACCGTCATCGAGGATCCAGATTTTGATTTTATCCTTCGGCCAGTCGATACCCAGCGCGGCGTAAATGGTGTTTTTTACCACCGACAGGTCTTCGTTGTAGGTCGGCACGAAGAGGTCCACCGTAGGCCACTGGGTCGTGTCTTTTGGCAGCGGCACCGGCTGTCGATTCAGCGGCCAGATAACCTGGAAGTAACCCAGCACCAGCACGATCCAGGCGTAAGTCTCAGCAAACAGCAGCACTAAGCCGCACACCAGGCTGACCGGATCGTCCCAGTTCAGCGTTGAGGTATATCGCCACCAGATGTAGCGGCAGGAAACGGTCAGCGATAGCACAATCAGCATCAGGGCAGAAAAACGCCCTGGTATGCGCCGCACCAGCAGCGCCACGCCCCACAGCAGGATCAGGAAGGTGAACTGCGCCAGCGGGTTGAAAGGCTGGGTAATACAGACCAGCGCAAGAATCAGCGAGAACACCACAACCACGCCGAGAATAAAACGCCGCAAGCCCGGGTGTAGGTGCCCGAGCTCTTTTTGGTTATCTAAATGACCCGTTTTGTCGCCCACCCGGTCGGGTAGCCGGTCAAGCCACTGGTGGTAGTGTTCACGCAGGTTCTGCACACGATCGAAGCTGCGCCAGCGGGACGTTTTTTTCTCCGCGCCCGTTGAGGTCGTCAGTAGCCAGATGGACTGAATAGCGTAGCGCGCGGGATCCAGCGGACGCGGCTTGTCAGGGTTGATATGCGGATAGAGTTCACCGTGGCGCGCACGAATGCGTTGCCAGCGGGGATGCTCGAGGGGGATGAACATCCACGCCAGAATCATCCACAAACAGCCCAGCGCTGCGCTCAGCGACGAGGCGCCGTGATGACGGTAATGGCGGTAGCGTTCACTTAAGCGCGAACTGACCGGCGGAATGAGCAGCCAGTTAGTCAGGCGGCTCATACTGAACTCCCGGCAGGCTCCGGCCGTTTAGCAAAGTGCAGCAGACACCAGTTGGCCAGCGTCAGGATCTCTTCCGCCGCCAGTGAATCGCTACGGTACTCCCCGAGGGGTTGTTTGGACGCGAGGCACTCCGCCATCGCTTCGTCACGATGGATCACCATCGGCAACAGGCGGCGCTGACTCTGGAGCCAGACCTGGTAGAGATCGTCCTGGATCTGGCTGCCAATGCGCAGATCGTTGATCAGAATATGGGCATTGGCAGGCATCGGCTGCTGATGCAGACGGATATGACAATTCGCATCTACGTTCGCGATGGAGAGCACATGGTCGCACTGCGCCAGCAGCTGGCGGGTCAGCGACGCGGCACCGTGCGGCAGGTCCAGCAGGATCCACTGGTAGTGCCCGCTCTCTTTCAGGCTCTGCAATGCGGTGATGAAGCGAGAGAACAGGCGCTGGTACGCGGCTTCATTCCCGCGCTCGGTTTCGGTCAATTGACCAAAGGGAAGCAAATCGAGCTGGGAGGTATAACGCAAACCCGCATCCCGCCAGTCTTTATCGTCCAGAAGCGCACGTCCCCAGCCGTTTGCATGCGTAAAGTCGACATTGAATGACATGCGCAGCAAATTATCGGAACAGGCATCAATGACCAGTACCGATTCACCTAATACCTGCAATGACCACGCCAGCGCCGCGGTAACGGAAGTTGTACCCACCCCACCACGGACGCCCTGTAATCCTAGTACAGCCATCAATGGCTTCCTTATTGTTGTTGGGCAAACTCAGCTAATAACGGCCAACGTTTAATAGCCGCCGCCAACTGTTCCCGCTGGGAAATATCGGTGTAATCTATTTCAGGCAAAGAAAAAGCCTGCGTGAGTGCCAAAAAATCGTTCTGGAATGTGTAACCCAGACTTGAGTCGACTGGGGTTGCGGGTTCGTTATTTTGCATTCTTTTTTCATCCCTTTGAGTAAAATCATAAGATTCAGATGCAGCGAGGCGTCCTGCCCACTAAATTTCATTTACATGCTAAATCTGATGTTCTTTAATTTCAATGTTAGGTTTATTTCTACGCTTTCGCTAGTAAACTGAGAGACATAGAAATTCGACGAAAAGAGGGACACCGTGGACTCCATATTTTCTATTGGCATCCAGTCATTATGGGACGAATTGCGCCACATGCCAGTCGGAGGAGTCTGGTGGGTTAATACGGATCGTAATGAAGATGCCATCAGTCTGGTAAACCAGACGATAGCGGCGCAGGGGAAGGATTCCCGCGTGGCCATAATTACGATGGGCGATGAGCCAAAGTCAATCATCAGGCTCGACAGTGACCGTGGACCCCAGACAGTACGATTATTTTCCATGCCTGCGGAGGCTGACAGTCTATACTTTTTACCCCGCGATATTCAGTGTTCTATTGTTCCTGAACACTATTTACTGATTCTAAAATGCTCTAATAACGGCCTGCAAAATATCCCCTCTGAAAAACTGCTGAAATGGCTGGAAAGAATCAACAGATGGGCAAAAAATCAAAATTGCACCTTATTGGTTGTTAACCCAGGCAGTAATAATGACAAGCTTTTTTCACTTTTAATGAGTGAATACCGTTCTCTCTATGGCCTGGCCAGTATTCGTGTCCAGACCGACAGCCATCTTTACGACGTGGCTTTCTGGTGCAATGAAAAAGGGGTGAGCTCCCGACAACAACTTACCCTCAAACATGTCGGGGATGAGTGGCATCTTGCTCAACAGGAAGAGACGGTAGTTCAGCCACGCAGTGATGAAAAACGCGTTCTGAGTCATATTGCGGTACTGGAAGGTGCGCCTGCACTGTCTGAGCACTGGTCACTGTTCGATACCAATGAAGCCTTATTTGATGAGGCGCGCACCACGCAGGCGGCGACCATTATTTTCTCGTTGATCCAGAATAACCAAATCGAAACGCTGGCAAGGCACATTCACACATTACGTCGCCAGCGCGGCAGCGCGTTAAAAATTGTGGTGCGTGAAAATAATACCAGCCTGCGCGCCACCGATGAGCGCTTATTACTGGGCTGCGGCGCGAATATGGTCATCCCGTGGAATGCTCCCCTGTCGCGCTGTCTGACGCTGATCGAAAGCATCCAGGGCCAGCAGTTTAATCGACATGTTCCGGAAGATATCAGCACCCTGCTTTCAATGACGCAGCCGATGAAACTGCGCGGCTACCAGAAATGGGACACCTTCTGCGATGCGGTGGGCAACATGATGAGCAATACGCTGTTACCGGCAGACGGAAAAGGGGTGATGGTTGCCCTGCGCCCCGTGCCGGGTATTCGCGTTGAGCAGGCGCTTACTCTGTGCCGCCCTAACCGTATCGGGGATATCATGACCATTGGCGATAACCGCCTGGTGCTGTTCCTCTCCTTCTGCCGGGTGAACGATCTGGATACGGCGCTTAACCATATCTTCCCGCTTCCTACCGGGGATATCTTCTCGAACCGCATGGTCTGGTTTGAAGATAATTTGATCAGCGCTGAGCTTGTCCAGATGCGTGCCCTGGCTCCTGAAAAGTGGGCGAAACCGTTGCCTGTGACAAGCGGTGCCAAACCGGTTCTGAACGCGAAACATGACGGGCATGTCTGGCGTCGGGTACCTGAGCCGCTACGCTTACTGGATGAGAACAAGGAGAGCGCGCCATTATGAATATCAGCGATATCATCCAACTGGTTGTTCTGTGCGCGCTGATTTTTTTGCCGCTTGGCTACTATGCACGCCATTCCCTGCGCCGTATTCGCGATACGGTCAGATTACTGTTCGTCAAACCTCGCTATATTAAACCCGCCGGAACACTGAGTCGCGCTCCGAACGTCAAGGCAAACCGAAAACATGACTAATTCTACCTATACCTCTTCGGCGCCATCGCCACTCTGGCAATACTGGCGCGGCCTGTCCGGCTGGAATTTCTACTTTCTGGTGAAGTTTGGTCTGCTGTGGGCAGGCTATCTTAATTTCCACCCTCTGCTTAACCTGGTGTTTATGGCATTCCTGCTGATGCCAATCCCGAACCTCAGGCTGCACCGTATACGTCACTGGGTCGCTATCCCCATCGGTTTCGCCCTGTTCTGGCATGATACCTGGCTGCCCGGCCCTGAAAGCATCATGAGCCAGGGCTCCCAAGTCGCAGGTTTCAGTGCGGAATATATGCTCGATCTGGTTGAGCGCTTTATTAACTGGCAGATGATTGGCGCGGTATTTGTCCTGCTGGTCGCCTGGCTGTTCCTGTCTCAGTGGATCCGGGTGACGGTGTTTGTCGTCGCGATTATGATCTGGCTTAACGTCCTGACGCTGACGGGCCCGAGCTTCTCGCTGTGGCCAGCCGGTCAGCCGACGACAACCGTGACCACCACGGGCGGTTCCGCCGCCGCGACCGTCGCGACAGCAGGGGATACGCCTGTGGTTGGGGATATTCCAGCGCAGACTGCACCGCCGACATCCACGAACCTGAACGCGTGGCTCTCCAGTTTTTACGCTGCGGAAGATAAGCGTCAGACGAAATTCCCGGACGCGCTGCCTGCCGATGCTCAGCCGTTTGAGCTGCTGGTCATTAACATCTGTTCTCTGTCCTGGGCTGACGTTGACGCGGCTGGTTTGATGTCGCACCCACTGTGGTCGCATTTCGATATTCAGTTCAAGGACTTCAACTCGGCCACGTCGTACAGCGGCCCGGCGGCTATCCGCCTGCTGCGCGCCAGCTGCGGACAGCCTTCGCATAAGAACCTCTACCAGCCGGCAGCTAACCAGTGTTATCTGTTTGATAACCTGGCAAAACTGGGCTTTACCCAGCACCTGATGATGGGTCATAACGGTCAGTTCGGTAACTTCCTGAAAGAAGTACGTGAACAGGGTGGCATGCAGGCCCCGCTGATGGACCAGAAAGGGCTGCCGGTTACGTTGCTGGGCTTTGATGGCTCGCCGGTGTATGACGATACCGCCGTGCTTCAGCGCTGGTTAGATACCGTCGGCAAAGAGGAAGGGACACGTAGTGCGACGTTCTATAACACGCTGCCGCTGCACGACGGGAACCATTATCCCGGCGTGAGTAAAACGGCCGATTATAAGGCCCGTGCGCAGAAGTTCTTTGACGAGCTGAACGCGTTCTTCAACGAGCTGGAAAAATCAGGCCGCAAAGTGATGGTGGTGGTAGTACCGGAACATGGGGGAGCGCTGAAAGGCGACAGGATGCAGGTGTCTGGTCTGCGCGATATCCCAAGCCCGTCCATCACTAACGTTCCGGCCGGGATTAAGTTCTTTGGCATGAAGGCGCCGCATCAGGGAGCGCCAGTTGAGATCACCCAGCCAAGCAGCTATCTGGCTATCTCGGAACTGGTCGCTCGCGCAGTAGACGGTAAGCTGTTTGTGGAAGATAGCGTGAACTGGGATCAGCTCACCAGCGGGCTGCCGCAGACGGCGGAGGTATCGGAAAACGCCAATGCGGTGGTGATCCAGTATCAGAATAAGCCTTATGTCCGACTGAATGCCGGGGATTGGGTGCCGTATCCGCAGTGATGAGCTGCTACACCCTCTCCCCTGTGGGGAGAGGGTTACTCTGCACTTCGTAACGAAATTTCACCGCCCACCCAGGGCTTAATCACACCATCCTGTTCAAGAAGCAACGCACCCTGCGCGTCAATGCCGCGTGATGTGCCGTAAATCTCTTTATCCCCAATCAGCAGCTTCACCGGTCGGTTAATAAAGTTATCCAGCTTTTCCCAGCGGGACAGGAATGGCGCTAACCCCTCCTGTTCAAAGAGCGTCAGCGAACTACGCAACTCATTGATCATGCGGACGGCAAGCGTATTGCGATCGATGGTGATCCCCGCTTCCTGTAGGTTGGTCCAGGCCTGGTTCACGACATCGTTCTGCACGTTTCGCATCACCATGTTCAGCCCCGCTCCAATAACGATCTGTGCGGCATCGCCTGTTTTTCCCGTCAGTTCGACCAGGATCCCCGCCAGCTTCCGATCGTTGAGATACAGATCGTTGGGCCATTTTACCCGCACCTGATCGGCACCCAGATCGTGCAGCACCTCTGCCATCACAATGCCGATGACCAGGCTCAGCCCGATGGCCGCAGCTGGCCCCTGTTCAAGCCTCCAGTACATGGAAAGGTAGAGGTTGGCGCCAAATGGTGAGAACCACTTACGCCCCCGGCGGCCACGTCCTGCCTGTTGGTACTCGGCAACGCAGGCATCACCGGATTTCAGCTCGCTCAGGCGATCCAGCAGATACTGGTTCGTCGAATCAATGACCGGCAATACCGCGACGTTACCGTGCCCAATCTGGCTGCGGATGATCTCTTCATTCAGTAACTGGATCGGTTCCGGCAGGCTGTAGCCTTTTCCCGGCACCGTAAACACATCCACGCCCCAGTCGCGGAGCGTTTGAATATGTTTATTGATGGCAGCGCGGCTCATGCCCAGCTGTTCGCCCAGCTGCTCGCCAGAATGAAACTCGCCATCAGCAAGGATACCGATGAGAGTTAACGGAATAGTATTGTCCTTCACGCAATGGTCTCCACGGCATTCACTTCGCCCGTTCGGCCAATAAAGCGAACTTCAGGCTCCAGCCAGACGTTGAATTTTTCGCCCACGCGCTGACGAACATGGTGCGCCAGGTTGACGACATCCTCACTTGTCGCGTTGGACTGGTTGATCAGTACCAGCGCCTGCTGACGATGAACAGCAGCGCCACCAAGAGTAGTACCTTTTAATTCACACTGATCGATAAGCCAGCCTGCGGCCAGCTTCACGCTGCCATCCGCCTGAGGATAATGCGGGGCCGTTGGCCAGCCAGCGAGAAATGCTTTTGCATTTTCGCTGCTGATCACCGGGTTTTTGAAGAAACTGCCCGCATTTCCGTTGACTTTCGGGTCCGGGAGCTTGGTCATGCGCATGTGGCATACGGAATCAAATACCTCACGCGGTGTGACGGTAGCCGGGTCAAGACGGGTCAGATCGCCGTAAGTCAGAACGGGTTTCCAGGCTTTCGCCAGGCGCAGACCAACGGCCACAATGACGAAACGATCCTGATAATCGTGCTTGAAAATGCTGTCGCGATAACCAAAGCGGCACTGCTCTGCGGTCAGGCGCTTCGCCGTTCCGGTCGCGAGTTCGATGCAATCGACATATTCGCAGACGTGTTTCAGTTCGATGCCGTAGGCACCGATGTTTTGAATAGGAGATGATCCTGCACAGCCCGGGATCAGGGCCAGGTTTTCCAGTCCGGGCATCCCTTTTTCAAGGGTATATTGCACCAGATGGTGCCAGTTCTCGCCAGCACCCACGTGTAAATGCCAGCTTTCAGCGCTCTCTTTACACTCAATCCCCATGATGCGATTGACGATTACCGTCCCCGCAAAATCATCGAGAAACAGGACATTACTTCCTTCGCCCAGAATAAGTACGGGTTCACCGTTTCCTGTTGCGTTTTGCCATGCATTCAGCAACTGCTGAGCACTTTCGGCACGTACAATTTGATTAGCATTCCGTTGAATACCAAAGGTATTCCAGGGCTTAAGGGAGTGATTCATAGACGCTATCCTGATGCAAAAACCGGGATAGTTTACCGTATATATGGGGGGATAGGTGATTTGTTTATGGAAAGGAAGCAGGTGTAGAAACGCAAAAAGGCCATCCTTGCGGATGGCCTCTTCACTTGTTTGATGCCTGGCAGTTCCCTACTCTCACATGGGGAGACCCCACACTACCATCGGCGCTACGGCGTTTCACTTCTGAGTTCGGCATGGGGTCAGGTGGGACCACCGCGCTAAAGCCGCCAGGCAAATTCTTGTGCTCTGTCCTGTGTCTTTCGCACTGATACTGCGTTGGCTGCTCTCGTAAAGTCAGTCACATACCTCAGTATGCTCCTTCCTTTCCTTCGTTTGCCGCCTTGTCTCAGCGCAAAATCCTTAGGACTCTGAATCTAAGCTGAAAATCGTGTCTGTCTCTCGTTCGCCAAAACATCTTCGGCGTTGTAAGGTTAAGCCTCACGGTTCATTAGTATCGGTTAGCTCAACGCATC
>NZ_JBMKJH010000010.1:0-147109 GCF_049237785.1 Enterobacter cloacae complex sp. SHL022
ACGCCTCAGCGATTTACAGCCGGACCGAGGCATCGCTGAAAGCCCTCAGTTATTCTGAGGCAACGTTATAGTTTTTGCTTTCAAATTACTGGGGAACCCTCTCCCCTATGGGGAGAGGGTTAGGGTGAGGGGAAAAGCCTCTTTAGACCAGCACCACATCGATCCCGCTTTTGCGTAACCCTTCCAGGCTTTCCGCCGGAATGCCTTCATCAACGATAATCATGTCGATTCGATGGGTATCAATAATTTTATGCAGGCTTGAACGATTAAACTTGCTGGAGTCCGTGACAACGATAATACGCTCCGCCACCTCGCACATTTTGCGGTTCAGACGGGCTTCATCCTCGTTATGCGTACTCACCCCCCGGTCGAGATCGATGGCATCGACGCCCAGAAACAGCAGGTCAAAATGGTAATTCTGTAAGGACTGCTCCGCCTGGTCGCCGTAGAAGGACTGTGACTGACGGCGCAAATGCCCGCCGGTCATCAGCAGCTCTACGCCTTCCGCTTCCAGCAGCGCGTTTGCAACGTTCATCCCGTTGGTCATGGCAATGACATCGGTGTGCTGGCGCAGCATGCGGGCAATTTCAAAGGTCGTGGTGCCGGAGTCCAGAATAATGCGGTGACCCGGCTTCACCAGTTCAACCGCCGCCTGCGCGATGCTGCGCTTCACTGCCGTATTAAGGGAACTTTTGTCCTCAACGGATGGCTCCACGCCGGGGGCATTGCCTTCGCAAATCAGCGCGCCGCCGTAAGCGCGAACGGCAATCCCCTGCTTTTCCAGAAAGGCCAGATCGTTACGGATCGTCACCGTCGACACGCCGAATAAAAGAGAAAGATCGTTAACCTGCACGCTTCCCTGCGCCCGCAACCGCTGAATGATCTGCTCTCGCCTTTCACTGGTGCCGGTGATGCGCTTCTCTGCGGACGAATCGGTGCTGCTCATACGAGCTCCTTAGTAAATAAACTTTCGTTTCATTTCGTTTTTCTTATTAACGCCTTTCTTTTGAGGGAATGCAAGCCCTGTATGGGAGGCGGACGCAAGCTTAATCGCCGCTGAAACCTTTCATTATGTTTCTTTTGTGAAACAGATCGGAAAACTATTATCTTTCGTTTTATTTTTACATCACCATAATGCAGTATCAAATGAAACAAAACGAAAGATGAATGCCAACACCATCCGAAATGGAGAGGAAAGTGAAACATCTGACAGAAATGGTGGAACAACATAAACGGGGGAATACAAACGGGATTTATGCCGTCTGTTCCGCACATCCACTGGTACTTGAAGCTGCAATACGTTACGCCCATTCACAACAGACGCCTCTGCTGATTGAAGCCACCTCAAACCAGGTGGATCAGTTTGGCGGCTATACCGGTATGACGCCCGCCGATTTTTATGGGTTTGTCTGCAAGCTGGCGGGATCCCTCGGTTTCCCCACCTCACAGCTGATCCTTGGCGGCGATCATTTAGGTCCAAACCGCTGGCAAAACCTGCCAGCTTTGCAGGCGATGGCGAACGCCGACGATCTGATCAGAAGCTACGTGGCGGCCGGATTTAAAAAAATTCACCTCGATTGCAGCATGTCCTGCGAAGACGACCCGGTTCCTTTAACCGATGCAATCGTTGCCGGGCGTGCCGCTCGGCTGGCTAAAATTGCCGAAACCACCTGTCTCGAGCAATTTGGCGTAGCCGATCTGGTCTACGTTATCGGCACGGAAGTTCCGGTTCCCGGTGGGGCACACGAGACGCTGACCGAGCTTGAGGTCACCACGCCAGAGGCGGCACGCGCCACGCTTGAGGCACACCGCCACGCATTCGAGAAGGAAGGGTTAAGCGACATCTGGCCGCGCATTATTGGCCTGGTCGTTCAGCCTAGCGTTGAGTTCGACCATGCGCACGTTTGTGACTATCAACCGCATAAAGCCGTCGCGCTGAGCAAGATGGTTGAAGCCTACGACACGCTGGTATTTGAAGCACACTCTACCGATTACCAGACGCCGCAGGCGCTGCGCCAGTTGGTGAAAGATCACTTCGCCATTCTGAAAGTCGGCCCTGCGCTAACCTTCGCGCTGCGCGAAGCGCTGTTCTCACTGGCAGCAATTGAAGAAGAGCTGCTGCCGGCAAAAGCCTGCTCAGGGCTGCGTCACGTCCTGGAAAACGTGATGCTCGATCGCCCGGAATACTGGCAAAGCCACTATCACGGCGACGGCAATGCCCGTCGCCTGGCCCGCGGTTACAGCTATTCCGACCGCGTGCGCTATTACTGGCCAGACAGCCAGATTGACGACGCCTTTGAGCGGCTGGTACGCAACCTGGCGGATGAACCGATCCCGCTGCCGCTGATCAGCCAGTATCTGCCGTTGCAGTACAGCAAAGTTCGCGATGGTGCTCTCAGCTCCACACCACGGGAACTCATCCTCGACCACATTCAGGACATACTCCATCAGTACCATGCCGCCTGCGAAGGCGTAACGACTCAACACGCATAATTAAAAAGAGGAAAACGCTATGCCAAACATTGTCTTATGCCGCATTGATGAACGCCTGATCCACGGTCAGGTGGGCGTACAGTGGGTGGGGTTTGCGGGGGCGAACCTGGTGCTGGTGGCAAATGACGAGGTTGCAGACGATCCGGTTCAGCAAAACCTGATGGAGATGGTGCTTGCGGAAGGCATCGCCGTGCGTTTCTGGTCTCTGCAAAAAGTGATCGACAACATTCATCGCGCCGCCGACCGGCAGAAAATTCTGCTGGTCTGTAAAACACCGGCTGATTTTTTAACGCTGGTCGAGGGCGGCGTGCCCATCACCCGTATTAACGTCGGAAATATGCATTACGCCAGTGGCAAACAGCAAATTGCCAAAACGGTATCTGTAGACGCGAACGATATCGCCGCGTTTAACGGCCTGAAGGCGGCCGGAGTGGAATGCTTCGTTCAGGGCGTTCCAACAGAGACTGCTTTGGATCTCTTTAAACTGCTCTGAGGGATTCACAATGGAAATCAGTCTGTTGCAGGCTTTCGCGCTGGGGCTTCTCGCCTTTATAGCGGGCCTGGATATGTTTAACGGCTTAACACACATGCACCGTCCAGTGGTGCTCGGGCCACTGGTTGGCCTGATTCTGGGCGATTTGCACACCGGAATTCTGACCGGCGGTACGTTAGAACTGGTCTGGATGGGACTCGCGCCGCTGGCGGGCGCGCAGCCGCCAAACGTGATTATCGGCACCATCGTTGGCACCACATTTGCCATTACTACAGGCGTGAAGCCGGATGTCGCCGTTGGGGTCGCCGTGCCGTTTGCCGTGGCGGTTCAGATGGGGATCACCTTCCTCTTCTCGGTGATGTCCGGCGTGATGTCCCGCTGCGATCGCATGGCGGCTAACGCAGACACCCGTGGTATTGAACGGGTCAACTATCTTGCACTGCTGGCGCTCGGCGTCTTCTACTTCCTGTGCGCATTTCTGCCCATCTACTTCGGCGCTGAACATGCGAAAACCGCCATTGACGTGCTGCCGGAACGTCTGATCGACGGTCTCGGCGTCGCGGGCGGCATCATGCCAGCGATCGGCTTCGCCGTGCTACTGAAGATCATGATGAAAAACGTTTACATCCCTTACTTCATTATCGGCTTTGTCGCCGCGGCCTGGCTGAAACTCCCGGTGCTGGCGATTGCCGCGGCTGCACTGGCGATGGCGCTGATCGACCTGCTGCGCAAATCGCCTGAACCCACGGCGCCTGCGGCCCAGAAAGAGGAATTTGAAGATGGCATCTAATCACACCACCCTGCCGGGCGTGTCTGAAAGTGAAGAGACACTGCTGACCGGCGTGAATGAAAACGTCTACGAAGATCAGAGTATTGGCGCTGAGCTAACGAAAAAGGATATTAACCGTGTCGCCTGGCGTTCCATGCTGCTACAGGCCTCGTTTAACTACGAGCGTATGCAGGCCTCCGGCTGGCTGTATGGGCTACTGCCCGCGCTGAAAAAGATCCACACCAATAAGCGGGACCTGGCGCGCGCCATGAAAGGCCATATGGGCTTCTTTAACACCCACCCGTTTCTGGTGACCTTCGTCATCGGCATTATTCTGGCAATGGAGCGTTCCAAGCAGGATGTGAACAGCATCCAGAGCACTAAAATTGCCGTTGGCGCACCGCTCGGTGGCATTGGTGACGCCATGTTCTGGCTGACCCTGCTGCCCATTTGCGGGGGGATTGGCGCCAGCCTGGCGCTACAGGGATCCATTCTTGGCGCCGTGGTCTTTATCGTTCTGTTTAACGTGGTGCATCTCGGCCTGCGTTTTGGTCTGGCGCACTATGCCTACCGAATGGGTGTCGCCGCGATCCCGCTGATCAAGGCCAACACCAAAAAGGTTGGTCATGCTGCGTCCATTGTCGGAATGACAGTGATTGGCGCGCTGGTGGCAACCTATGTGCGCCTGAATACCACACTCGAGATTAAAGCCGGGGATGCGGTCGTCAAACTGCAAACCGATGTGATCGACAAACTGATGCCCGCCTTTCTGCCGCTGGTCTACACCCTGACCATGTTCTGGCTGGTACGCCGTGGCTGGAGCCCACTGCGCCTGATTGGTATCACCGTGGTGCTGGGCGTTGTCGGTAAATTCTGTCACTTCCTGTAAAAAGCAAAGAGGTTGCGATGTTAGGCATTATTTTGACGGGTCACGGCGGTTTTGCCAGCGGGCTGCAACAGGCAATGAAGCAAATCCTCGGCGAACAGCCGCAGTTTATCGCCATCGATTTTCCGGAAAGCTCCACCACTGCGCGGCTGACCGCGCAGCTTGAGCAGGCAGTGAATGAACTGGATGCAGAGCACGATATCGTGTTTCTCACCGATCTTCTCGGCGGTACGCCGTTTCGTGTGGCCTCTACTCTCGCGATGCAGCGCCCCGGCAGCGAAGTGATCACCGGCACCAATCTCCAGCTTTTGCTGGAGATGGTTCTGGAGCGCGACGGATTAAGCAGTGAAGCCTTTCGTTTGCAGGCGCTGGAGTGCGGCCATCGCGGCCTGACCAGCCTGGTGGATGAACTTGCACGCTGTCGCGAGGAAGCGCCCGCCGAGGAAGGGATATGAGCCAGCTGCTGCGCGCGCGTCGTCTGCTTACCGGGCAAGGCTGGCTGGATGACCATCAGCTGCGTATGGATAGAGGCGTCATCACCGCCATCGAGCCGATTCCGGCAGGGGTTAACACCCGCGAGGCAGACCTGCTTTGCCCGGCATACATTGATATCCACGTCCACGGCGGCGCGGGTGTGGATGTGATGGATGATGCCCCCGACGTGCTGGACCGGTTAGCCATACATAAAGCGCGTGAAGGCGTAGGGGCGTTTCTGCCTACCACCGTCACCGCTTCGCTGGAGGCGATCCATGGCGCGTTACGGCGCATTGCCCGGCGCTGTCATGCCGGTGGCCCCGGCGCGCAGCTCCTGGGCAGCTATCTGGAAGGCCCGTACTTTACACCGCAGAACAAAGGGGCGCACCCGCCAGAACTGTTTCGCGAGCTGGATCTCGCGGAACTTGATGAGCTGATTGCGGTTTCGCAGAACACGCTGCGGGTGGTGGCGCTTGCTCCGGAAAAAGTGGATGCCCTGAAGGCGATCCATCACCTCAAGCAAAAAGGGATACGCGTCATGCTGGGCCACAGCGCCGCTACATACGCGCAAACCCTGGCCGCATTTGATGCAGGCGCAGACGGGCTGGTGCACTGCTACAACGGCATGACGGGATTACACCACCGGGAGCCGGGCATGGTTGGCGCCGGGCTTACGGACCCACGCGCGTGGCTGGAGCTTATTGCCGACGGGCATCACGTTCATCCTGGAGCCATGCGGCTATGTTGTTGCTGCGCGAAGGATCGTACGGTGCTGATTACCGATGCCATGCAGGCGGCGGGTATGCCTGATGGGCGCTATACGTTGTGTGGTGAAAATGTCGAGATGCAGGGCGGCGTTGTTCGCACGGCCTCGGGCGGGCTGGCGGGCAGCACGCTCGCGCTGGATGCCGCCGTGCGAAATATGGTGGAGCATACGGGGGTCGCCCCAGAAAACGCTATCCATATGGCCTCGCTGCATCCCGCCCGTCTGCTCGGTATGGATCACCTGCTGGGATCGTTAGCACCAGGCAAACGCGCCAATATTATTGCGCTCGATGCGGGTTTACACCTCCGGCAGATCTGGATCCAGGGTCAGGCTCTTTCCCTGTAGCCCCTTCACAGTGTGCTCTGTTGGCCTTACGGAAGACGATCGTAAGGCCTTTCTTTTCCTTTCCTTGATCTTCGCCTTTCCTTTCGCGATCACACTTTTCGTTTTATTTCTTTTTTGCCATTGAACTTTCGATTTCTTTTCTATAGATTTTCTTTAACTGCTAAAGTGAACAAGTGAAACGAAACGAAAGATAGCGACACATTTGCCAGCGTCTGATGTGGAATTCACACGACTAAGGACTGAGTTATGCCACAAACCACTACCACCACCGGCACCTGGACCGAAAAAGAGATCCGCCAGCAGCCAGCCAGCTGGCTTCGCTCGCTCAACAATATTGATAATCTGCGCGCGTCGATCGACAGTTTTCTGACGCCACTGTTGCGCAAGCCCGATCTGCGGATCGTTCTGACCGGCGCGGGTACGTCTGCTTTTATCGGCGACATCATTGCGCCATGGCTTGCCAGCCACACGAGAAAAAATATCACCGCGATACCTACGACCGATCTGGTCACCAACCCGATGGATTACTTCAGCCCTGCGCACCCGCTGCTGCTGGTCTCTTTCGCCCGTTCTGGCAATAGCCCGGAGAGCGTCGCTGCCGTTGAGCTGGCGAATCAGTTTGTTCCGGAGTGCTACCACCTGTCGATCACCTGTAATGAAGCGGGCAGCCTGTATCAGAATGCCGTCGACAGCGATAACGCCTGCGCTCTGCTCATGCCAGCCGAAACGCACGATCGCGGGTTCGCGATGACAAGCAGCATCACCACCATGATGGCGAGCTGCCTGGCGGTATTCGCACCGGAAACGATCAACAGCAAAACGTTCCGCGACGTGTCCGATCGCTGTCAGGCGATCCTCACGTCGCTTGGCGATTTCAGCCCCGGCGTCTTTGGTAACGAACCGTGGAAACGCATTGTTTATCTGGGCAGCGGTGGATTACAGGGCGCCGCACGGGAGTCAGCGTTGAAGGTGCTGGAGCTGACCGCCGGCAAGCTGGCGGCATTCTACGATTCGCCAACGGGTTTCCGTCACGGGCCTAAGTCGCTGGTGGACAACGAAACGCTGGTCGTCGTGTTTGTCTCCAGCCATCCGTACACGCGTCAGTACGATCTGGATCTGCTCGCCGAGCTGCGACGCGATCGTCAGGCTATGCGCGTGGTAGCCATTGCAGCCGAAACGGATCCGGTCATTGAAGCTGGCCCGCATATCCTGCTGCCGCCTTCCCGTGTATTTAACGATATGGAGCAGGCGTTCTGCTTCCTGATGTACGCCCAGGTCTTCGCACTGACCCAGTCTCTGCACGTTGGCAATACGCCGGATACGCCATCCGCCAGCGGTACGGTTAACCGTGTGGTCCAGGGCGTCGTTATTCATCCGTGGCAGGCTTAAGAGGACAGGCTCATGAGTATTATTTCTACCAAATATCTTTTACAGGACGCACAGGCGAAGGGCTTTGCCGTTCCGGCCTTTAACATCCATAACGCCGAGACGATCCAGGCGATCCTCGAAGTCTGTAGCGAAATGCGATCGCCGGTGATCCTCGCGGGTACGCCGGGGACGTTTAAACATATTGCGCTGGAAGAGATTTACGCCTTGTGCAGCGCGTATTCCCTTACTTATGACATGCCGCTGGCGCTACACCTCGATCACCACGAATCGCTGGACGACATTCGCCGCAAAGTCCATGCCGGCGTACGTAGCGCAATGATCGACGGTAGCCATTACCCCTTCGAACAAAACGTCAAGCTGGTGAAATCGGTCGTCGATTTCTGCCACCTCAACGACTGTAGCGTCGAGGCCGAACTGGGCCGACTGGGTGGGGTGGAAGATGACATGAGCGTCGACGCCGAAAGCGCGTTCCTGACCGACCCGCAGGAAGCAAAACGCTTTGTCGAACTGACAGGCGTGGACAGCCTCGCCGTCGCCATCGGTACCGCGCACGGTCTCTATACCAAACGCCCAAAAATCGACTTCCAGCGGCTGGCCGAGATCCGCGAGGTAGTGACAGTGCCGCTGGTGCTGCATGGTGCAAGCGATGTGCCGGATGAGGATGTGCGCCGCACCATTGAGCTGGGCGTCTGCAAAGTTAACGTCGCAACAGAGCTGAAAATCGCCTTCTCTGACGCAGTCAAAGCCTGGTTTGCCGAGAACCCACAGGGCAACGATCCGCGCTTCTACATGCGCGTCGGCATGGATGCCATGAAAGAGGTGGTCAGAAGCAAAATCACCGTTTGCGGCTCGGCGAACCGGCTGCTGCTTCCGGCTGAAGCCTGAACCCATCGCGCATAACGCTAGTACCTAAAAAAATAACTATAAGCCTCGCAAATATGAAGGCGCGTCCTTAAGCCGGACAGCGCCTTCCATTATCCTAAAAATCCGAGGAGTCCCTACATGACACAGGAAAAGTCGTTTAAATCGAAAGCGTGGGAGTTTTTCCAGAGCCTGGGAAAGACGTTTATGTTCCCAGTCTCGCTGTTGGCCTTTATGGGGTTGTTGTTAGGTATCGGTAGTTCTGTCACCAGCCCTTCCACCATCAAAAGTTTTCCCTTTCTGGGCGGCGAGTTAACGCAGCTCACCTTTGGTTTTATCGCCATGGTCGGCGGCTTTGCTTTTACCTATCTGCCGCTGATGTTTGCCATGGCGATCCCGATGGGCCTTGCCAGACGTAATAAAGCGGTGGGCGCTTTTGCCGGATTCGTTGGCTACATGCTGATGAACATGAGCATCAACTACTACCTGACCGCCACCCACCAGCTTGCGGATGCCGCCACCATGAGACAGGTGGGACAATCCATCGTGCTTGGTATTCAAACGCTGGAGATGGGCGTGCTCGGCGGCATTGTGGTAGGGGTGATCACCTACTTCCTGCACGAACGCTTCCAGGACACGGTGCTGCACGACGCGTTTGCCTTCTTTAGCGGCATTCGTTTTGTACCGATTGTTACCGCCCTCACCCTGTCGCTGGTCGGCTTGTTCATCCCCCTGCTGTGGGAATATGTGGCAATGGGCATTGCCGGGATTGGTCATATCATCCAGAGCACCAGCGTCTTTGGGCCGTTCCTGTATGGCGTGGGCGTACTGCTGCTCAAACCTTTTGGCCTGCACCACATCCTGCTGGCGATGGTGCGCTTCACCCCGGCGGGCGGCATTGAGATGGTTAACGGCCAGGAAGTGGCCGGTGCGCTGAACATTTTCTACGCCGAGCTGAAAGCTGGCCTGCCGTTTAGCCCGCACGTTACGGCATTTTTATCGCAAGGGTTTATGCCGACCTTTATCTTCGGCCTGCCTGCCGTGGCTTACGCTATCTACCGCACCGCGCGCCCGGAAAACCGTCCGGTGATTAAAGGGCTGCTGCTTTCTGGCGTGCTGGTTTCAGTTGTCACGGGTATTTCAGAGCCGATTGAGTTCCTGTTCCTGTTTATTGCCCCTGTGCTTTACGCGTTTCATATCGTTATGTCTGGCCTGGCGCTGATGGTGATGGCGCTGCTCGGCGTCACCATCGGCAACACCGACGGCGGCATTCTGGATCTGCTGATCTTCGGCGTCATGCAGGGGATGTCGACCAAATGGTATCTGCTGTTCCCGGTGGGTATTGCCTGGTTTGCTATCTACTTCTTCGTCTTCCGCTGGTACATCCTCAGGCACGATATTAAAACGCCGGGCCGTGAGGTTGACGCGCAGGGTGCGCTCCAGGCGGTGGAAGCCAATACCCGGGCACGTGGAAAATCAAAATACGATCATGGGCTTATTCTTCGCGCGCTTGGCGGTAAAGAGAATATTGAGTCGCTCGACAACTGCATCACCCGCTTACGTCTGGTGGTGAAAGATATGGGGCTTATCGACCAGCAGGCGCTGAAGGCCGCGGGCGCCTTGTCAGTCGTGGTGCTTGATGCCCACAGCGTTCAGGTGATCATCGGCCCGCAGGTGCAGAGCGTCAAATCCGGCATTGAAGCCTTAATTTAACAGGGGGACGTTGTGTTTGATTTCGACAGAATCATTGAGCGTAAAAGCGATAAATGCCGTAAATGGGATCATGCGTTTGTGTGCTCGCGTTTCGGTGATGTCCCGGAGGGATTTATCCCGCTGTGGATAGCAGACATGGATTTCACCTCGCCACCCGCCGTGATTGAAGGCTTCCAGCGCATCGTGGAGCATGGCACCTTCGGTTACACCTGGTGCTTCGACGAATTCTACGATGCGGTCATCGCCTTCCAGCGCACCCGTCATCAGGTTGAGGTGCATAAGTCATGGATCACCCTGACCTACGGCACCGTTTCCACGCTGCACTATACGGTTCAGGCGTTCTGCAAACCCGGCGACTGCGTGATGATGAACACCCCGGTGTATGACCCGTTTGCGATGGCGACACAGCGACAGGGCGTGCGGGTGCTTGCAAATCCGCTGAGCGTGAAGGAAAACCGCTATCACCTGGATTTTAATCTGATTGAAGTTCAGCTCAAAACTCACCGTCCAAAACTGTGGTTCTTCTGCTCGCCGCATAACCCTTCAGGCCGAATCTGGCGCGCGGATGAGATACGCCAGGTGTCCGATCTCTGTAAGCGCTACGGCACGATTCTGGTGGTTGATGAGGTTCACGCCGAGCACATTCTGGACGGTACATTCGTCAGCTGTCTGACTTCGGGCTGTGCCGCCCAGGACAACCTGATTGTGCTGACCTCCCCCAATAAAGCGTTCAACCTTGGCGGGCTAAAAACATCCTACTCGATAATTCCAGACGATTCGCTGCGCCAGCGTTTCCGCCAGCAGCTGGAGAAGAACTCCATTACCTCGCCCAATATCTTCGGCGTGTGGGGAATTATTCTGGCCTATCAGCAGGCTCTGCCATGGCTCGACGCGCTGAATGGTTATCTGCGCGGCAATGCCCGCTACCTTGCGGATGCCATCCAGACCCACTTCCCTGCATGGAAGATGATGAACCCGGAGTCGTCGTATCTCGCCTGGATAGACGTCAGTGCGGACGATCGCAGTGCGACGGCGCTAACTCAACATTTCGCAAAACAGGCTGGCGTGGTCATTGAAGATGGCAGCCACTACGTACAAAACGGCGAAAACTACCTGCGTATTAACTTCGGCACCCAGCGCTACTGGCTGGAACAGTCCATCAACCGAATGCTGAAGCATTACTGATAAGGATCTTACCCCGATGAAAAAAATGCTCACTCTCTCGCTGCTGACTCTCTGTGTTTCTCATGGTGCGGCAGCAGCAAACTACGCGCTCAGTAACGACAATATTGCCCTTTCGTTTGATGATGCAAACGCAACGGTAGTGGTAACGGACAGCAAAGCTAACCATCCGCTCACGCCCCAGGAGTTGTTCTTTCTGACGCTACCGGATGAAACAAAAATCCACACCGCTGATTTCAAAATCAAGCACGTCGAAAAGCAGGACAATGCGATAGTCATCGACTTTACGCATCCGGATTTTAACGTAACGGTGAAACTGAACCTGGTGAAGGGAAAATACGCCAGCATCGGCTACACCATCGCCGCCGTCGGGCAGCCGCGGGACGTAGCGAAAATTACCTTCTTCCCGACGAAGAAGCAGTCTCAGGCACCTTACGTTGACGGGGCGATTAACAGCTCGCCAATCGTGGCCGACTCGTTCTTCATCCTGCCAGACAAACCGATTGTGAATACTTACGCTTATGAAGCCACCACGAACCTCAACGTGGAGCTGAAAACGCCAATTCTGCCTGAGACACCGGTTAGTTTTACCACCTGGTTCGGCACTTTCCCGGAAACTAATCAGCTGCGCCGCAGCGTAAACCAGTTTATCGATGCCGTGCGTCCGCGGCCTTATAAGCCTTACCTGCACTACAACAGCTGGATGGACATCGGCTTCTTTACCCCTTACTCCGAGCAGGATGTCATTGGGCGGATGGACGAATGGAATAAAGAATTTATTGCCGGACGCGGGGTGGCGCTGGACGCGTTCCTGCTGGACGATGGCTGGGACGATCGCACCGGACGCTGGCTGTTTGGCCCGGCATTCAGCAACGGTTTTGGCAAAGTCAGGGAAAAAGCCGACAGCCTGCATAGCTCGGTTGGGCTGTGGCTTTCACCGTGGGGCGGTTACAACAAGCCGCGCGATATTCGCGTCTCGCATGCAAAAGAGTATGGTTTCGAAACCGTAGACGGCAAGCTGGCGCTGTCGGGGCCGAACTACTTTAAAAACTTTAACGATCAGATCATTAAGCTGATCAAAAACGAGCACATTACCTCGTTCAAGCTCGACGGAATGGGTAACGCCAATTCGCATATCAAGGGCAGCCCATTTGCATCGGATTTTGACGCGTCCATTGCCCTGCTGCACAACATGCGCAGCGCAAATCCGAACCTGTTTATCAACCTGACCACCGGCACCGACGCCAGCCCGTCCTGGCTGTTCTATGCTGATTCAATCTGGCGTCAGGGCGATGATATCAACCTGTACGGCCCCGGCACGCCAGTGCAGCAGTGGATGACCTACCGCGATGCCGAAACCTGGCGATCCATCGTGCGTAAAGGTCCGCTGTTCCCGCTTAACTCACTGATGTACCACGGGATCGTCAGCGCAGAGAACGCTTACTATGGACTCGAGAAAGTGCAAACAGACAGCGATTTTGCCGATCAGGTCTGGAGCTACTTCGCAACCGGAACTCAGCTTCAGGAGCTGTACATCACGCCGTCCATGCTGAATAAGGCGAAGTGGGATACCCTGGCGCAGGCGGCGAAATGGTCGCGTGAGAATGCCAGCGTGCTGGTGGATACTCACTGGATTGGCGGAGACCCAACTTCGCTTGAGGTTTACGGCTGGGCCTCATGGAGTAAAGACAAAGCGATTTTTGGCTTACGCAACCCATCGGATAAGCCGCAACGTTACTTCCTGGATTTAACCAAAGATTTTGAGATCCCGGCAGGAGAGCGTTCCCAGTTTACCCTGAAAGCCGTGTACGGCAGTAATTCGACCGTACCAGAGGAGTATAAAAACGCTGTGGTGATTACGCTGCAACCGCTGGAAACGCTGGTGTTTGAGGCGATGCCGGAGAAATAGTGAGGCTTTGACACGGTGTAGGCCGGGTAAGGCGAAGCCGCCACCCGGCAAAACAGGCGGCAGGGGCTTACTCCCCCTGCTGCTCCAGCGCATATTTATACAGCGCATTTTTCTTCACGCCGTGGATCTCCGCCGCCAGCGCCGCCGCTTTTTTCAGGGGGAGTTCAGCCTGTAGCAGGACCAGCGTACGCAGCGCATCGGCAGGCAGGGCGTCTTCCTGCGCTTTGTGGCCTTCAACAATCAGCACCATTTCGCCCTTGCGGCGGTTTTCATCCTCTTTCACCCACGCCAGCAGTTCGCCAACCGGCGCACCGTGAATGGTTTCCCACGTTTTGGTCAGCTCGCGCGCCAGCACCACATAGCGGGCTTCACCCCAGACGGTCACCATATCTTCCAGGCTTTCCAGCAGACGGTGGGTTGATTCGTAGAAGATCAACGTACGCGGTTCAGCTTCCAGATCCTTTAACACATCGCGACGGCCTTTGGATTTAGCTGGCAGGAAACCTTCGTAGCAGAAACGATCGGACGGCAGACCCGCAGCGCTTAACGCCGCAATCGCCGCGCACGGCCCCGGCAGCGGCACAACGCGGATGCCAGCTTCCCGGCAGGTGCGTACCAGATGGTAGCCCGGATCGTTGATCAGCGGCGTTCCCGCATCGGAGACCAGCGCGATGTTCTGCCCTTCTTTAAGCTTCGCCACCAGCGTTTCGGCTTTTTGTTGCTCATTGTGATCGTGCAGGGCAAACAAACGGGCGTTGATGGCAAAGTGTTGTAGCAGTAAACCGGTATGACGGGTGTCTTCAGCCGCAATTAAATCAACAGCTTGCAATACGGTGAGCGCACGTTGGGTAATATCAGACAAATTCCCGATAGGAGTAGGTACAATATAAAGCTGGCCTTGAGAATTATCTGCCGTTTCGTGTTGTTTCATTGTTTCGTCCGTATTGCCGATTTAATATTGAGCATTGCGTAAAAAAATCACTGGATACAGTATGGTACCGTTAACGTTTCTTCGAAAAAAAGCCGCGCACAGCGTGCCCCTCCTGCTGGCAGCCCTGATCTTTACCGGCTGCGGCACCCAGGCACCTGACCAGAGCACTGCTCATATGCAGGGATCCGCTCAGGCTGATTCTGGCTTTTATCTGCAACAGATGTCGCAGAGTACAAATGATACCAGGATCAACTGGCAATTACTCGCCATTCGTGCACTGCTGAAAGAAGGGAAAACCCAGCAGGCCGCCGAGCTGTTCAGCCAGCTGCCGCAGGATCTTAACGACACTCAGCGTCATGAGCAGACGCTGCTGTCAGCAGAACTGAAGGTCGCGCAAAAAGATTACGACGGCGCGAAGAAGATCCTCGGCACCATCGATCTCAGCACGCTGGATAAAAACCAGCAGGCCCGTTTCTGGCAGGCCGGTATCACCGCTGAGCAGGGCCGCCCTTCCCTGACGCTACTCCGCGCGCTGATTGCCCAGGAGCCTCTGCTCGCGGGTGCAGACAAGCAAAAAAATATTGACGCAACCTGGCAGGCGCTCGCCTCCATGACCCAGGATCAGGCCAAAGCGCTGGTAATCAACGCCGATGAAAATGTTCTGCAAGGCTGGCTGGATCTGCAACAGATGTGGTTCAACAACCGCAGCGATCCGAACATGCTGAAAGCTGGCATTACCGACTGGCAAAAGCGTTACCCGCAAAACCCGGGAGCGAAAATGCTGCCAACGCAGCTGGTGAACGTGCAAAACTTTAAGCCCGCCTCCACCAGCAAAATCGCCCTACTGCTGCCGTTAAACGGTCAGGCAGCGGTGTTTGGTCGCGCCATTCAGCAAGGTTTCGAAGCCGCGAAAAACGGCACTACCGCCGTCAGCGGTAGCGCGGTTCCGACCCAGGCAGCACAGGCGGCGAATGTGAATGACGTTGTCAGCCCGTCCGCCGCCGAAACCAGCGACCTGACCCCTGCGCAGGGCACCATGCAGAATCCGGTTACCGCCCCAACGACGCAGCCCGCTCCCCCTGCGCCTGCGGCAACACAGGCCCCGGATGAAACACCGGCGCCCGCGACGGCAGAACAACCTCAGCCGCAAACCGCGCAGCCGGAACAGCAGCCAGCAACCCAGCCGCAGGCTGTGGCCACCACCAGCGCTAACCCTGGTGCAGAGTTGAAAATCTACGACACCAGCGCCCAGCCGCTTGACCAGGTGCTGGCGCAGGTTCAGAAGGACGGGGCCAGCATCGTTGTCGGTCCGCTGTTGAAAAACAACGTGGAAGCGCTGATGAAGAGCAACACCACGCTGAACGTGCTGGCGCTTAACCAGCCTGAGCAGGTTCAGAACCGCGCCAATATCTGTTACTTCGCCCTCTCTCCGGAGGATGAAGCCCGCGATGCGGCCCGTCATATTCACGAGCAGGGCAAGCAGGCGCCGCTGCTGTTGATCCCACGCAGCACGCTGGGCGATCGCGTTGCCAACGCGTTTGCGCAAGAGTGGCAGACCCTTGGCGGTGGCGTGGTGTTGCAGCAGAAATTTGGCTCAGCTGCCGAACTGAGAGCGGGCGTGAACGGCGGGGCAGGTATTGCCCTCAACGGTAGCCCGGTATCCGCCAGCCTTCCGCAGCAGCAGAGCGTCACCATCGGCGGTCTGACGATCCCGGCGCCCCCTACCGACGCGCAAATCAGCGGCGGCGGTAAAGTGGATTCGGCGTACATCGTCGCTACGCCGGAAGAGATCGCCTTTATCAAACCGATGATCGCCATGCGTAACGGCAGCCAGAGCGGTGCAACGCTCTACGCCAGCTCACGCAGCGCACAGGGTACCGCAGGCCCGGATTTCCGTCTGGAAATGGAAGGACTGCAATACAGCGAGATCCCGATGCTTGCAGGCAGCAACCCGCAGTTGATGCAGCAGGCGCTGGGCGCGGTGCGCAATGACTATTCCCTGGCGCGTCTGTACGCGATGGGCGTCGATGCCTGGGCGCTGGCAAACCACTTCACCCAGATGCGCCAGGTACCGGGCTTCGAGCTTAACGGGAATACCGGCGATCTGACCGCCGATCAGGATTGTGTGATTAACAGGAAGTTATCATGGCTCAAATACCAGCAGGGGCAGATTGTCCCGGCCAGTTAAGCCGTAAACAGACCGGCGACGCGTGGGAGTTAAAGGCGCGTCGCTGGCTTGAAGGCAAAGGACTGCGCTTTGTCGCCGCCAACGTTCGCGGGCGCGGCGGCGAGATTGACCTGATCATGAAAGACGGTCAGACCATCGTGTTTGTTGAAGTTCGCTACCGACAGTCGTCCCGTTTTGGCGGTGCTGCCGCCAGCGTGACGCTCGCCAAACAACAAAAATTATTACAGACTGCCCACTTGTGGCTTGCCCGCCATAATGGGAGTTTTGATACTGTGGATTGCCGTTTCGATGTGGTAGCCTTCACCGGAAATGCGATCGACTGGCTTAAAAACGCGTTTGGCGAAGACGCATAAATAAGATTTTAAAGGGATACCGTGCTCGAACGAATTAAAGTGTGCTTCACAGAAAGCATTCAAACGCAGATTGCCGCGGCGGAAGCCCTTCCGGACGCGATCTCGCGTGCAGCGATGACACTGGTTCAGTCGCTGCTCAACGGCAACAAAATCCTCTGTTGTGGCAATGGCACGTCCGCCGCCAACGCACAGCATTTTGCTGCCAGCATGATCAATCGCTTCGAAACCGAGCGCCCAAGCTTACCTGCCATTGCACTAAACACCGATAACGTGGTCTTAACTGCGATTGCCAACGATCGTCTGCATGACGAAATCTACGCCAAGCAGGTGCGCGCCTTAGGCCATGCCGGAGACGTGCTGCTGGCGATCTCCACGCGCGGTAACAGCCGGGATATCGTTAAAGCGGTTGAAGCGGCAGTGACCCGGGATATGACGATTGTCGCCCTGACCGGTTACGACGGCGGTGAGCTGGCTGGCCTGCTGGGGCCGCAGGATGTGGAGATCCGCATTCCTTCGCACCGTAGCGCCCGCATCCAGGAGATGCATATGCTCACGGTGAACTGCTTATGCGATCTGATCGATAACACGCTTTTCCCTCACCAGGATGATTAAGGAGTTCTCATGAAGGTTTTATCGGCCCTTGCAGTCGTGATGTCTGCATTACTGCTTCAGGGATGCATCGCTGCCGCTGTAGTCGGTACCGCAGCGGTCGGCACCAAAGCAGCGACCGATCCGCGTACCGTTGGGACGCAGGTGGATGACGGTACGCTTGAGCTGCGCGTAAACAGTGCGCTGTCGAAAGACGAGCAGATCAAGAAGGAAGCACGCATCAACGTGACGGCTTATCAGGGCAAAGTGCTGCTGGCAGGCCAGGCGCCAAATCCTGAACTCGCCTCGCGCGCCAAACAGATCGCGATGGGTGTGGAAGGCACGGCGGAAGTGTATAACGAGATCCGCCAGGGCCAGCCGATTGGTCTCGGCACCGCGTCATCTGATACCTGGATCACCACCAAAGTGCGTTCCCAGCTGCTGGGTACCGACCAGGTGAAATCCTCAAACGTGAAAGTGACCACGGAGAACGGCGAAGTGTTCCTGCTGGGTCTGGTGACGGAACGTGAAGGGAAAGCGGCAGCGGATATCGCCAGCCGGGTGAGCGGCGTGAAGCACGTCACCACCGCGTTTACTTATATTAAGTAATTCACACCTGACTGTAAGCCCGGTAAGCGCAAGCGCCACCGGGCTTTCTTTCACACAAGCGCCATACTCCCCACAATCACTCCACTCAACGCCACCAGCCCCGCAGTCAGCCACAGCGCTTTCGCCGGGAATGACTTACGCAGCATGATAAGCGACGGCAGGCTCACCGCCGGCAGCGTGATGAGCAGCGCCAGCGCTGGTGCGGTCCCCATACCGGCCATCATCATGGTCTGAATAATCGGGATCTCCGCCGCGGTTGGGATCACGAACAGGCAACCGGCCACCGCCATCGCAATCACCCACATCAGCGTGTTGTCGATAGCGCCATCCGCATGCGGGAACAGCCAGACGCGCGCGGCCCCCAGCACCAGTACGGCCAGGATATAGACCGGAATGGTGCTCCAGAAAAGCTGCCACAGCGCTTTGCCCCAGCGAGCAAAGAAACTGCCCTGCGGCTCGCTGACGTCCAGCTCAACGGAAGCAGACCCGGCCTCGTTGTCTTTCACCAGGTGCTGCACCAGCGTAGCGACAAGCACCACCGTCAGCAGGCCAGCCGCCAGACGGATAAACGCGAAATGCCAGCCGAGAACGAAGCCCATAAACACCAGCGTTGCCGGATTCAGCAGTGGGTTACCCATCCAGAAGGCAAGCGCGCCGCCCATCGACACGCGCTGTCGGCGCATACCCGCCGCCACCGGTGCGGCGCAGCAGGAACACATCATGCCCGGCAGGGAGAAAATCGTCCCCAGCAGCGTGCCCTGCAAGCGCGGCTGTCCCAGGGTTTTCACCAGCCAGTTACGCGGGATAAGTACCTGAATCAGCGAGCCCAGCAATACGCCCAATACCGCCGCTTTCCAGACGGCAAGAAAATAGACCATTGCGTAATCCCACGCCGCGCGTAGCGGGCTGGAATCGGCCTGCGCGAGAATCGATTTACCGATGCTGTGGGTGTCGGCGGCGGTGAAGGCTTTACCGTAGTACGGCTGCCATTTCACATACCAGAGGCCAATGATGACCACGAGAAAGAAGAGTGCGGGCTTCCACCACTGAACAGGTGTTGCCGCCTGAGATGAAGACTGACCAGTCATACCATTCCCCGGAAGGTGTTATTTAATAAGCCGGGGAAGTTTACGCCTCGCCCTGCGCGATTTCACGCAGTTTTGCCGAAGGGATAATATTAACCCCCTCCTGCGACGGAGCCAGCGCCTCTTTTAGCATCGCCAGCGCGACATCCCGCGCCTCGATGGACTTCCAGTTACCCGGCAGAATGCGAAACAGCGGAGCGAAAAAAGACTCGTTAAAACGACGTTCGTCACGGTGCCCCATCAGCATGGAAGGCCGCGCGATGGTCAGGCGCTCCCATTTCTGCGCGATTAACGCCTCTTCCATTTTGCCCTTCACCTGGTTGTAAAAAAACGGCGAGCCTGCGTTCGCGCCGTGCGCGCTGACCACCAGGAAATGTTTTGCGCCCAGCTTTTTCGCCGTCAGGGCGGTATCCACCACCAGCGTGTAATCCGCATGGACAAAAGCTTCTTTACTGCCCGCTTCCCGTCGGGTGGTGCCAAGGCAGCAAAAGGCGATATCAATGGGATCCTGCACCTGCGCCAGCGCGTCGGTGAGCTGTGGATCGTGCGGGTTATAGACGCCGGTGATATCCAACAGCGGGCGACGCGTCGGGGCGGCGATATAGTTGATATGCCGATCCTGGATCAGCAGCCGCAGCAGATGTCCACCCACCAGCCCGGTTGCGCCGGTAATCAGTACCTGACTCATCTTATCCCCTTTACAGAATTGTCCGTTTGCGTTCTGGGCCTGCTCTACCACACTTAAAAGTCTGTTACCGGTAAGTATTTACCACAAACGGGAAAAAAACAGTCTGAAGCGAAAACAACGGAGGAAGCATGGGTAAAAAAATCGCAGTCTTGATTACCGACGAGTTTGAAGATTCAGAATTTACGTCGCCAGCAGAGGCATTCCGCAAGGCGGGCCACGAAGTGGTCACCATCGAGAAAGAAGCGGGTAAAACCGTGAAGGGCCATAAGGGCGAAGCCAGCGTGACCATTGACGAATCCATTGATAACGTCAGCCCGTCGGATTTCGACGCCCTGCTGTTACCGGGCGGCCATTCACCGGATTCCCTGCGCGGGGACGAGCGTTTCGTCACCTTTACCCGTGACTTCGTCGGCACCGGTAAACCGGTGTTTGCCATTTGCCACGGTCCGCAGCTGCTGATCAGCGCCGAGGTGGTACGCGGGCGTAAGCTCACCGCGGTGAAACCGATCGTTATCGATCTGAAAAACGCGGGAGCCGAGTTCTACGATCAGGAAGTGGTGAACGATAACGATCAGCTGATCACCAGCCGTACACCGGACGATCTGCCGGCGTTTAACCGTGAAGCGCTACGCCTGCTCGGCGCGTAACCAGTGCAGCTTTTTACCAAAGCCCAGGGTGTTGTCGGTAAATTTCAGCTCATCAAGGCGGATTTCCCACACCGGGGCTTTTAGCGCCGCAGCCACCGGGAAGCGGCGCGTATAGCGTTTACGTTGCGCGTCGCTCTCCTCCCCTTCCAGGCGACGAATTTCACCTTTGAACTGGACCCCGCGGATCAGCGCAACAGTTTTAGGCTGACCGTTTACCGTACCTGCCACTTTTGCCTGCTGGCCCGTCATCTGCGCATGCCGCGTTTTGTCTTCGCTCATTACGTAAAAGGCCACGCGCTCGGGATCGTAGTAATAAAAGGCATTTGCGCACCACATCTCCTCGTCTTTACAGACGCACCAGGTCACGACATGCTGCTTTGCCAGCCAGCGGTTAATGGCGGCCAGTGTTTCCATTTTCGCTCTCTCTCATGCTATGGTGCGTTCACCTTAACATACTGAATCTGTTTACCGTGTGCTGGTTTCTCTATCTTGTCCGAACCGCTGATAACGCACTCTACACCGGGATCACTACCGATGTGGCACGGCGTTTTTTACAACATCAAACGGGGAAAGGGGCGAAAGCACTACGGGGGAAAGGTGAACTTCAGTTAGCGTTTTCAGCCGCCGTGGGCGACAGATCCCTGGCGCTCAGGCTGGAATACCGCATCAAGCAGCTGACAAAGCGCCAGAAAGAGCGTCTCGTCAACGGGGACGGCTCTTTCGAGGCGCTACGCGAAAGCCTGCTTAAAAACGATTGAAATGATCGTGGTACTCCACCAGACCGGTAACGCCGTCGAGCGCATCATCTGCCAGAGGATGCACCTGGAAAGATGTTTCCGTGCCCGGCCAGTGGCAGCGCAGATCGTATCTGGACGCTGGCTCAAAACCTAAACGTTCGTAGAACGCCGGATCGCCCAGAACGACGACAGCGGCATAGCCAAATTCATTCAGTGAATCCAGTCCTTCATAGACCAGCTGGCGCGCCAGGCCCTGGCCACGGTAGTTTTCATCCACCGCCAACGGCGCCATGCCGACCCACTGCAACTCTTCACCCTGCACAATCACCGGGCTGAAGGCCACGTAGCCGACCACCTGCCCTTCATCGTCAGTGGCAACCAGGCCCAGCGTAATCAGGCCATCTTCGCGAAGATCGTGAACCAGTTGGGCTTCGGCGTCGCCTGCAAAAGAGCGGCGTAACAACGCATCGATACCCGGCGCATCAATCCCAATTTCGACTCGAATCAGCATGGTTCACCTACTGAAGTGTGTTTACTGTCCGGCGGGGTTTTTAGCCCGGCCTCAACGAAATCTGCCATTTGCATCAATATCATACGCAGCGCTTTCGGCATCTGCTCCAGTTCAATGGCATCCATTAAATTTTTGACGTACAGACCGAGCTCCGTGTCGCCTTCAATCACCAGACGACGCTGGAAGAAGAGGGTGTCCGGATCCTGTTTGCGCGCGGCGATCATCAGCAGATCGCTGGCATCCGCGCTAAAGCTGACATCCGCCTCGGCGGTTTCACGGACGATAAGCCGATCGTTCTCAACGGAAGTAAACCAGCGCAACCCGATATCGCGCACTTCAATCTTTAACCAGCGGCCTTCCAGAAACTCCAGCTCACCGTCCTGTAGCGCCTGGCGGAACTGCCAGCTCAGTACCTGTTCCAGCACCTGGCGTTTAAGCGCGAACGGCGCCAATTTTACCGGCACGCTCAGCATTGATGGACCAAATTGTACGAGACGTGAACGCAGTTTATCCAGCACGAGCTTTACTCCCTGATAGCTATAGTCCTGCTATTTTGCCATATCCCGACAAGAAGATAGCGGCGTAAATCAACAAACCGTTGTCCGGTGTACCTCATTATTGGTGCCATCAATACGCCATTAGCTGCCTTAAATCAAAAATTGTCGCGTATGGGTTAATTAAAATCCCAGCTCGTTAACATTTTTTACGATCCCTGCGATCGACAACATCGGGATAAATTATGGAGCTGCTCTGCCCTGCCGGAAACCTTCCGGCGCTTAAGGCGGCCATCGAAAATGGGGCCGATGCGGTCTATATCGGGCTGAAAGATGATACCAACGCCCGCCATTTTGCGGGTCTTAACTTTACGGAGAAAAAGCTTCAGGAAGCCGTTAACTTCGTCCACCAGCACCGGCGCAAACTGCACATCGCCATCAATACCTTTGCCCATCCTGATGGCTATGCCCGCTGGCAGCGCGCCGTGGATATGGCGGCCCAGCTGGGCGCCGATGCGCTGATCCTGGCCGACCTCGCCATGCTTGAGTATGCGGCAGAACGTTATCCGCATATTGAGCGCCATGTCTCTGTTCAGGCATCGGCCACCAATGAAGAGGCCGTCCGTTTTTATCATCGACACTTTGACGTGGCTCGCGTGGTGCTGCCGCGCGTACTCTCTATTCATCAGGTTAAGCAACTGGCGCGCGTCACGCCAGTGCCGCTGGAGGTTTTTGCCTTCGGCAGCCTGTGCATCATGGCCGAAGGCCGCTGCTATCTTTCCTCGTATTTGACCGGCGAATCGCCAAATACCGTCGGCGCCTGCTCGCCTGCCCGCTTCGTTCGCTGGCAGCAAACGCCGCAGGGGCTGGAGTCGCGCCTGAATGACGTGTTAATTGACCGCTATCAGGACGGTGAAAACGCGGGCTACCCGACGCTGTGCAAAGGCCGATATCTGGTGGACGGCGAGCGCTACCACGCGCTGGAGGAGCCCACCAGCCTCAACACGCTGGAACTGCTGCCAGAGCTGCTGGCCGCCAATATTGCCTCGGTGAAAATCGAAGGCCGCCAGCGCAGCCCGGCCTACGTGAGCCAGGTGGCAAAGGTGTGGCGTCAGGCCATCGACCGCTGCATGGCGGACCCGCAAAACTACGCTCCGCAGGCGGCATGGATGGAGACGCTCGGCGCGATGTCCGAAGGCACCCAAACCACGCTCGGCGCGTATCACCGTAAATGGCAGTGAGAAAATCATGAAATATTCATTAGGGCCGGTGCTTTACTACTGGTCAAAAGAGACGCTGGAAGATTTTTACCAGCAGGCCGCTACCAGCAGCGCCGATGTGATTTACCTCGGCGAAGCGGTGTGCAGCAAGCGCCGCGCCACCAAAGTGGGCGACTGGCTGGATATGGCGAAAAGCCTGGCCGGCAGCGGCAAGCAGGTGGTGCTCTCGACGCTGGCGCTGGTGCAGGCGTCCTCTGAACTGGGCGAGCTGAAGCGCTACGTCGAAAACGGTGAGTTCCTGCTGGAGGCGAGCGACCTGGGCGTGGTGAACATGTGCGCCGAACGTAAGCTGCCGTTTGTCGCCGGACATGCCCTGAACTGCTATAACGCCGTGACCCTGCGCCTGCTGCTCAAACAGGGGATGACCCGCTGGTGCATGCCGGTTGAACTCTCCCGCGACTGGCTGGCCAACCTGCTTACACAGTGCGAAGAGCTGGGCATTCGCAACAAGTTTGAAGTGGAAGTTCTGAGCTATGGGCATCTGCCGCTGGCCTACTCTGCCCGCTGCTTCACCGCACGTTCCGAAGATCGTCCGAAAGACGAGTGCGAAACCTGCTGCATTAAGTACCCGAACGGACGCAGCATGCTGTCGCAGGAGAATCAGCAGGTGTTTGTTCTTAACGGCATTCAGACCATGAGCGGTTACGTCTATAACCTCGGCAACGAACTGGCGTCAATGCACGGGCTGGTGGATATGGTGCGTCTTTCGCCGCTTGATACCGGCGTATTCGCCATGCTGGACGCCTTCCGCGCCAACGAAAATGGCGCTGCTCCGCTGCCTCTGACGGCAAACAGCGACTGCAACGGTTACTGGCGACGTCTCGCCGGGCTGGAATTGCAGGCATAAAAAAGGCTCACTTTGTTAACAACGGTTATCATTTTTTAATGCAGTATTAAAGATTGACCGTCGACAAAGTGAGCTGTTATGACTGACAAAACCATTCCGTTTTCGGTGCTGGATCTGGCGCCGATCCCACAAGGCTCCTCGGCCAGAGAAGCCTTCACGCACTCTCTCGATCTTGCTCAGCTTGCCGAAAAGCGCGGCTATCACCGCTACTGGCTGGCGGAACACCACAATATGGTGGGCATCGCCAGCGCCGCCACCTCGGTGCTGATTGGCTATCTGGCGGCGAATACCACCACACTGCACCTGGGCTCCGGCGGCGTGATGCTGCCAAACCACGCCCCGCTGGTGATTGCTGAGCAGTTCGGGACGCTGAATACCCTCTATCCGGGCCGTATTGATTTAGGGCTTGGCCGCGCGCCGGGCAGCGACCAGCCGACCATGCGCGCCCTGCGTCGCCATATGAGCGGCGATATCGATAACTTCCCGCGCGATGTGGCGGAGCTGGTGGGCTGGTTTGACGCGCGGGATCCGAACCCGCACGTGCGTCCTGTGCCGGGGTACGGGGAAAAGATCCCGGTATGGCTGTTAGGCTCAAGTCTGTACAGCGCGCAGCTCGCCGCCCAGTTGGGGCTGCCGTTTGCGTTTGCCTCGCATTTCGCACCGGATATGCTGCATCAGGCGCTGCATCTCTACCGCACGCACTTCAAACCGTCCGAGCGTCTGGAGAAACCGTACGCGATGGTCTGTATCAATATCATTGCCGCCGACAGCAACCGCGACGCGGAATTCCTGTTCACCTCCATGCAGCAGGCGTTTGTGAAGCTGCGTCGCGGTGAGACGGGCCAGCTGCCGCCGCCGGTAGAGAATATGCATCAGCTGTGGTCGGCCTCCGAGCAGTATGGCGTGCAGCAGGCTCTGAGTATGTCGCTGGTAGGTGATAAGGCGAAAGTGCGTCACGGGCTGGAGGCGGTGCTGCGTGAAACCCAGGCGGATGAGATTATGGTTAACGGCCAGATTTTCGATCACCAGGCGCGTCTGCATTCGTTTGATTTGGCAATGCAGGTGAAAGAGGAGTTGGTGGGGTAGTTTTTTTGCTTTGCCCGGTGGCGCTTCGCTTACCGGGCCTACATTCTTTTCTCCCTCTCCCTGCGGCAGAGGGCCGGGGTGAGGGGTTCAGACCGCACGTTTTACTGATACACAGGCAACAGATTAAAACTCGACAGCACGTGCACCACCGCGTTACCGATACCAAATACCAGGATCAGCGCAATCATCGGTTTTCCGCCCCAGACGCGGAATTTCGGGCTGCCGAAGCGCTTACGTGATTTGCGCGCCAGCAGCGCCGGTACAATCGCCGCCCAGATGGTGGCCGCCAGTCCTGCATAGCCGATGGCGTAGAGGAAACCGTTCGGCCACAGCAGGCCGCCCACAATCGGCGGCAGGAAGGTCAACAGCGCCGTTTTGAAGCGCCCCGTCGCAGAGTCATCAAAACCAAACAGATCCGCCAGGTAGTCAAACAGGCCCAGCGTCACGCCGAGGAATGAACTCGCCACCGCAAAGTTCGAGAAGACCACCAGAAGCAGATCCAGGCTGCGGCTGTTCAGCACGCCGCTCAGCGCCTGTACCAGCACATCAATGTTACCGCCCTTCTGCGCAATGCCGATAAATTCCGGACGCGGGATGTTACCCATCGTCCCCAGCAGCCAGATCACATACAGCGCCAGCGCCAGCAGCGTGCCGTAAACCAGGCATTTCACGATGGTGCGCGGATCCTTGCCGTAGTACTTCATCAGGCTCGGTACGTTACCGTGGTAGCCAAACGACGCCAGACAGAACGGCAGGGTCATCAGCAGGTACGGCGTATAAGAGGTGTTCGTTTCGGCAACGTTAAACAGCGTGGCCGGCGTGACGTGCCCCAGCAGGCTGCCGAAGGTAAGAAAGAAGGTGATGACCTTTGCGCCCAGCACGATTGCCGTCATGCGGCTGACCGCTTTGGTGCTCATCCAGACGATAAACGCCACGCCCAGCGCGAAGCAGAGACCCGCCAGACGCGCCGGAACGTTCAGCGACATCTCTGAGAAGGTGTGATGCAGAATCGACCCGCTCGCTGAAATGTACGCGTAGGTCAGGATATAGAGTACAAACGCGATGGACAGCCCGTTCACCAGGTTCCAGCCTTTGCCCAACAGATCCCGGGTGAGGGTGTCGAAGCTGGAGCCAATGCGGTAGTTCAGGTTTGCTTCAAGGATCATCAGCCCGGAATGGAGCATGCAGAACCAGGTGAAAACCAGCGCCGCCAGCGACCAGAAGAACCACGCACCGGACATGACCACAGGCAGGGAAAACATCCCGGCACCAATGATGGTTCCGCCGATGATCACCACGCCGCCAAGCAGCGAAGGTGACGTTTGGGTGGTGGTTAGTGTTGCCATGCGGCCTTATCTCCAGTGAAAAATGTGGTTCTGCATTTTAATGTGCCGCACTGTACCAGTACAAGAGTACAAAAGGAATAAAAAAAGCCCCGATAGCGACTATCGGGGCTGTATATTTTACTTTACGTCAGAAGCGAAAGGCTTACGCGTCACCGAAACGACGACGGCTGGCACCTTCTTCACGGCGTGGACCACGGTTTTCGCGGCGCTCACCGGAGAAACGACGGCCTTCACCACCGCGACCTTCGCTGCGACCGCCTTCACGACGCTCGCCACCGAAACCGCGACCACCGCCACGACGTTCGCCGCCACGGTCAGGACGTGGCTGTGCATCGCCCAGCAGCTGCATGTTCATCGGCTTGTTCAGGATGCGGGTGCGAGTAAAGTGTTGCAGTACTTCGCCCGGCATGCCTTTTGGCAGCTCGATGGTGGAGTGGGAACCGAACAGCTTGATGTTACCAATGTAACGGCTGCTGATGTCGCCTTCGTTAGCGATCGCGCCAACGATGTGACGAACTTCAACACCATCATCACGGCCCACTTCAATGCGATACAGTTCCATTTCGCCAGCGTCACGACGCTCGCGACGTGGACGGTCTTCACCACCACGCTCTGGACGGTCACCGCGTGGACCACGGTCGTTACGGTCGCCACGACGTTCGAAACGATCGTCACGGTCACGGAACTCACGCTTAGGACGCATCGGCGCATCAGGTGGCACGATCAGGCTACGTTCGCCCTGCGCCATTTTCAGCAGTGCTGCGGCCAGGGTTTCCATGTCCAGCTCTTCGCCTTCAGCGACAGGCTGGATCTGGGACAGCAGCGCACGGTACTGATCCAGATCGCTGCTCTCCAGCTGCTGCTGTACTTTCGCGGCGAATTTTTCCAGACGGCGTTTGCCCAGCAGTTCTGCGTTTGGCAGCTCAGCTTCTGGAATGGTCAGCTTCATGGTGCGTTCAATGTTACGCAGCAGACGACGCTCGCGGTTCTCAACGAACAGCAGCGCACGGCCCGCACGACCCGCACGACCGGTACGGCCGATACGGTGAACGTAAGACTCGGAGTCCATTGGGATATCGTAGTTTACAACCAGGCTGATACGCTCAACGTCCAGACCACGTGCTGCCACGTCGGTTGCAATCAGAATATCCAGACGACCGTCTTTCAGACGCTCCAGGGTCTGCTCGCGCAGGGCCTGGTTCATGTCGCCGTTCAGCGCTGCGCTGTTGTAGCCGCTACGCTCCAGGGCTTCAGCCACTTCCAGGGTCGCGTTTTTGGTACGAACGAAGATAATCGCCGCATCAAAATCTTCCGCTTCCAGGAAACGCACCAGCGCTTCGTTTTTGCGCATGCCGTATACAGACCAGTAGCTCTGGCTGATGTCCGGGCGAGTGGTCACGCTGGACTGAATGCGCACTTCCTGCGGCTCTTTCATGAAGCGGCGGGTAATGCGACGGATCGCTTCTGGCATGGTTGCAGAGAACAGAGCGGTCTGATGACCTTCCGGGATCTGCGCCATGATGGTTTCTACGTCTTCGATGAAGCCCATACGCAGCATTTCATCGGCTTCGTCCAGTACCAGACCGCTCAGTTTAGAGAGGTCCAGGGTACCGCGCTTCAGGTGATCCAGCAGACGGCCCGGCGTACCGACAACAATCTGTGGACCCTGGCGCAGGGCGCGTAACTGCACGTCATAACGCTGGCCGCCGTACAGGGCTACCACGTTTACGCCGCGCATATGTTTAGAGAATTCCGTCATGGCTTCAGCAACCTGAACAGCCAGTTCACGGGTTGGAGCCAGGACGAGGATCTGCGGCGCGCGCAGGTCCGGATCAATGTTGTTCAGCAGCGGCAGCGAGAATGCTGCGGTTTTACCGCTACCAGTCTGGGCCATGCCCAGCACGTCACGACCAGAAAGCAGGTGTGGGATACACTCAGCCTGGATCGGAGATGGTTTTTCGTAACCCAGATCGTTAAGGGCTTCAAGGATAGGAGCCTTCAGGCCCAGATCTGCAAAAGTGGTTTCGAATTCAGCCATGTAGTACAAGTGCCTCGATATTAATGGCGGCCAGTCTACTTAGCTCATCGTGAAAATGATTAGCAATTTTCATTGAAAAGTGTGAACCGGCTCAAATTAGGTGTATTGACGAACAACAACGCCCTCACCAGTGAAGGTGATGGCAATCAAAAGATTACGGGCTGATGTTTATGTCGTCAGCTATTGCTGGTCCGATTCTGCCAGGTCGTCTTGCTCCTGGCCCAAGAGCGATAATTCCAACAATGCATAACGGTGCTCAACGAAGTTATGTACGTTGTTAGCAACCGCTAATTTGAACAGTGCCGTAGCGCTGTCCATATCCCCCAGACTTAGGTAGTACTTACCTAAATAGAAGTTGGTTTCACTGAGATGCTCAGCGAGCGAGGTGTTATCCGTTGCGTCCGCCTTGAGGCGTTCCATCAGCGTTGCTTCGCTAATGTTGCCCAGGTAGAACTCGACAATGTTCCATCCCCACTGTTCCTTGTCCGATTTCTCGAAGCGCTGTTTCAGTGCTTCTTTGGCCTGCTTCTCATCAAGCTTCTGCTCAACGATGTAAAGCCACAGGCTGCGGAAAGGATCATTAGGATCGTCTTGATAAAACGCCAGCAGATCATCTTGCGCTAACTTATCACGTCCGCCGTAATACAATGCGATACCGCGATTCAAGTGCGCGTAGTTGTAAGTTGGATCAAGCTCAAGTACAGAATCAAACGCTTCATAGGCAGCATCAAAATTGCCTGCCTGCGTTAAATAAATGCCTAAGTAATTGAATACTTCAGGCATATCAGGTCGAATCGCCAGCGCTTGTGAAAAATCATTTCGCGCCAGTGCCCTCAGACCGAGACTATCATACAACACTCCGCGCTCATATAAAAGCTGTGCGCGTTCGTCATCGGTTAAAGCCCGACTGGCAAGTATTTGTTCCATGCGTGCCAGAATGACTTCCTGCTGCAAAGTCGGTTGCAATGGCACTGCGAGGACTTCGCTCTTACGCCAGGCAGAGTTGCTGCATCCTGCCAGCGTTAAAGCTGTCGCAACGAAACACCAGCGCAAAAAAGGCTTCATTTCCCACTCCCGAAGACAACTATTGGATGAACGTCCTGTCCCCCGGCGGCTTAACAAGGCGTCCTGCCTGATAATAAGCCCTCCGCCTGCGCGGAGGGCAAATGGCAACCTTACTCGCCTTGCTGTTCAGCAGCCGGAGCTTCCGGCGCCGCAGCAGGCTGAGACTGCTCGGTTGCTTCTTTAATGCTCAGACGGATACGGCCCTGGCGGTCAACTTCCAGAACTTTCACCGGTACTTCCTGACCCATTTGCAGGTAATCGGTCACTTTCTCAACGCGCTTGTCAGCGATCTGAGAGATGTGTACCAGACCTTCTTTACCGCCACCGATGGCAACGAATGCGCCAAAGTCAACGATACGGGTCACTTTACCATTGTAGATACGGCCCACTTCGATTTCTGCCGTGATCTCTTCGA
This sequence comes from Enterobacter cloacae complex sp. SHL022, assembly GCF_049237785.1. Lineage (NCBI taxonomy): Bacteria > Pseudomonadati > Pseudomonadota > Gammaproteobacteria > Enterobacterales > Enterobacteriaceae > Enterobacter > Enterobacter cloacae complex sp. SHL022. The sequence continues at coordinate 30,189 of NZ_JBMKJH010000010.1, forward strand.
TACGACGGATAGCGTATTTCGCTTTCTCGCCGTCGGTTGCTGCGATCTTCACAGTACCGTCATCTTCGATTTCGATGGTGGTGCCCGTCTCTTCGGTCAGTGCACGGATAACGGAACCGCCCTTACCGATAACATCTTTGATCTTGTCTGGATTGATCTTGATGGTGTGAATACGCGGAGCGAATTCAGAGATATCACCGCGTGGCGCGTTGATAGCCTGTTCCATCACGCCCAGGATGTGCAGACGCGCACCTTTAGCCTGGTTCAGAGCAACCTGCATGATCTCTTTGGTGATACCTTCAATTTTGATATCCATCTGCAAGGCAGAGATACCGTCGCGGGAACCCGCCACTTTGAAGTCCATATCGCCCAGGTGGTCTTCATCACCCAGAATGTCAGACAGAACAACGTAGTTGTCGCCTTCTTTCACCAGACCCATTGCGATACCCGCAACGGCGGCTTTAATTGGCACGCCTGCATCCATCAGCGCCAGAGAAGCACCACACACGGAAGCCATGGAAGAAGAACCGTTGGATTCAGTGATTTCAGACACCACACGTACGGTGTACGGGAATTTGTCTGCTTCTGGCATCACTGCCAGCACGCCGCGCTTCGCCAGACGACCGTGACCAATTTCACGACGCTTCGGTGAGCCAACCATACCGGTTTCGCCCACAGAGTACGGAGGGAAGTTGTAGTGGAACAGGAAGCTGTCAGTGCGCTCGCCCATCAGTTCGTCGATGATCTGTGCGTCACGTGCAGTACCCAGGGTCGCGGTTACCAGCGCCTGCGTTTCACCACGGGTGAACAGCGCAGAACCGTGAGTACGTGGCAGTACGCCAGTACGCACGTCCAGACCACGGATCATGTCTTTTTCACGGCCATCGATACGCGGCTCGCCTGCCAGTACGCGGCTACGAACAACGTTTTTCTCGATGGCATGCAGGATTTCGCCAATTTCGTTAGCGTCCAGCGTTTCGTCTTCGGCAACCAGGGTCGCGGTCACTTCAGATTTGATCACATCAACCTGAGCATAGCGCTCCTGTTTGTCGGTGATGCGGTATGCGTCGCTCAGACGAGATTCTGCCAGTGCAGCAACGCGTGCGTTCAGCGCGTCGTTTGCCGCTTCTGGCTGCCAGTCCCAGCGTGGTTTACCGGCTTCTTTCACCAGGTCGTTGATGTTCTGGATAACAACCTGCTGCTGGTCGTGGCCGAAGACCACAGCGCCCAGCATCTGGTCTTCGCTCAGCAGTTCAGCTTCGGATTCAACCATCAGCACCGCGGCTTCAGTACCGGCGACAACCAGGTCCAGCTTACTCTCTTTCAGCTCTTCCTGAGTTGGGTTCAGCACGTACTGATCATTGATGTAACCCACGCGCGCAGCACCGATTGGACCATTGAATGGAATACCAGACAGTGACAGGGCAGCAGACGCACCGATCATCGCAACGATGTCCGGGTTAACCTGCGGGTTAACGGAAACAACGGTTGCGATAACCTGCACTTCGTTCACGAAGCCTTCCGGGAACAGCGGACGAACCGGGCGGTCAATCAGACGCGCGATCAGGGTTTCGCCTTCGCTTGGACGGCCTTCACGACGGAAGAAGCCACCTGGGATTTTACCGGCAGCGTAGGTACGCTCCTGGTAGTTAACGGTCAGCGGGAAGAAGTCCTGACCTGGTTTAGCTTTTTTCTGGCCAACTACGGTAACGAATACAGCAGTGTCATCCATGCTTACCATAACGGCAGCAGTAGCCTGACGCGCCATCATGCCGGTTTCCAGCGTGACGGTATGCTGACCATACTGGAATTTACGAACGATCGGATTCAGCAAAGTTCTGTCCTTTCTTAAATGTTTGAAAGCACACCTCAGGTGTGCTGACGATTTAACCCGACCTTCTTCGCATCCTCGCGACTAATGACAACCGACACCCCCATGGGTGAAGCCTCTCATTAGCCGCGCGAACCTCTGCAATGAAGATCATTTATAGCAACAATACAATAGTTTCCATTGAATTGCTGCCGTCTGGTTGAAAAAAGGGGCCATCAGGCCCCCTTTTCTGAAACTCGCAAGAATTAGCGACGCAGACCCAGACGCTCGATCAGCGCGGTGTAGCGTGCAACATCTTTACGCTTCAGGTAGTCGAGCAGTTTACGACGCTGAGAAACCATACGCAGCAGACCACGACGGCTGTGGTGATCTTTTTTGTGCTCTGCAAAGTGACCTTGCAGGTGGTTAATCTGTGCAGTCAGCAGTGCAACCTGAACTTCGGTAGAACCGCTGTCGTTAGTACCACGACCAAACTCAGAAACGATTTTAGCTTTAGCTTCAACGCTTAGAGACATTTTCAAACTCCAAAGTATAAAGAATGTAAGGATGCCGATCTCTAATTCAGCTATCCCATGTACGCCCCGCAGATTGTTAAACAATTTACCAGGCGTTAAGCGGCGATATTCTACTCGTCTCCCCTGCTTATCGCAAGGTAAGGCGTTATCACCGTCACGCTTCGACCGGATATTCGACGACCAGACGACGCGGCGCCACACGCCCTTCGCCGTCCATTTCGCCCATACCGATGAATTTCCCTTCGTCACCTTCCGTCACGCGTACCAGGCCCTCAAGCGGTGCCCCCGTTGTGCGAACCGGGTTTCCGTTCTTAAAGTAAACGGACGATGTTAAAGGAAGATTAACAACCGGGAAGTCCACTGCCGGACTGTCCATTGGCATCAGCAGCGGGTCCAGCAGATCGGCCGGCGCAACGCCCTGCGCTTGCGCCTGCTCAATCAGGGCGTGCAGATGCTCAAGCGTCACCATGCGTTCGACCGGATATTTGCTGACCGCCAGACGACGCAGATAAATCACATGCGCGCCGCAGCCCAGCTTTTCACCGAGGTCATCAATGATGGTGCGGATATAGGTCCCTTTCGAACAGTGTACTTCCAGCTCGAGTTCATCACCTTCGTGACGAATGAACAGCAGCTCATACACTGTAATCGGACGAGCTTCGCGCGGAACCTCAATGCCCTGACGTGCATATTCGTAGAGCTTTTTGCCCTGATATTTCAGCGCCGAATACATCGACGGCACCTGTAGCGTATCACCACGGAAGCTGTCCAGCGCCGCATCAAGTTGCTCTGCGCTGAAGGTCACCGGGCGCTCTTCCACCACCTGGCCATCTGCATCGGAGGTATCCGTACGCTGGCCCAGTTTGGCAATCACGCGGTAGCGCTTATCGGAATCCAGCAGGTACTGGGAAAACTTTGTCGCTTCCCCCAGGCAGATCGGCAGCATGCCGGTTGCCAGCGGATCCAGCGCGCCGGTGTGCCCTGCTCGGTTGGCGTTATAAATACGCTTCACTTTTTGCAGCACGTCGTTGCTGGATGCGCCCTGTGGTTTATCCAGCAAGAGCACGCCATGCACGTCACGACCGCGACGACGAGGACGACTCATCAGTCCTCCTTGCTGTCGTCCGCCGGGTTAACACGACGCTCATCGTCATGTTTCACCACGCTGGTCACCAGGTTGGACATACGCATACCTTCAACCAGCGAGTTGTCGTAGAAGAAGGTCAGCTCTGGCACGATACGCAGGCGCATCGCTTTGCCAAGCAGAGAGCGAATGAAACCAGAGGCTTCCTGCAACGCTTTAATGCCGTTCTTCACAGCGTCTTCATCCTGGTCATTCAGGAAAGTTACAAACACTTTGGCGTACGCCAGGTCGCGGGACATTTCCACGCCAGACACGGTGGTCATCATACCCACGCGTGGATCTTTGATTTCACGTTGCAGAATGAGAGCGATCTCTTTCTGCATCTCCTGCGCGACGCGCTGTGGGCGACCAAATTCTTTCGCCATAATAAATTCTCCAGACAAAAAAGGGGCTTAAGCCCCTTTTTAAAATTACTGCCGGGTGGCGCTTCGCTTACCCGGCCTACGCTCATTAATCTTCTGTTGAAGAAGATTACGCGATGGTACGCTGAATTTCGATGATCTCGAACACTTCGATCATATCGCCAACGCGAACGTCGTTGTAGTTCTTCACGCCGATACCACATTCCATGCCGTTACGGACTTCGTTAACGTCATCTTTAAAGCGGCGCAGGGATTCCAGCTCGCCTTCGTAGATAACCACGTTGTCACGCAGCACGCGGATTGGGTTGTGACGCTTGATGGTCCCTTCGGTAACCATACAGCCCGCGATCGCACCGAATTTCGGTGATTTGAACACGTCACGTACTTCAGCCAGACCGATGATCTGCTGTTTCAGCTCAGGAGACAGCATGCCGCTCATCGCTGCTTTCACTTCGTCAATCAGGTTATAGATGACGGAGTAGTAACGCAGATCCAGGCTTTCAGCATCAATGACTTTACGCGCAGATGCGTCAGCACGAACGTTGAAGCCAACCAGGATCGCGTTTGACGCTGCTGCCAGAGTTGCGTCGGTTTCGGTGATACCACCTACGCCAGAACCGATGATCTTCACTTTCACTTCGTCGGTAGACAGTTTCAGCAAGGAGTCGGAGATCGCTTCCACAGAACCCTGAACGTCCGCTTTCAGAACAACGTTCACTTCGTGAACTTCGCCTTCGGTCATGTTGGCGAACATATTCTCGAGTTTAGATTTCTGCTGACGAGCCAGCTTCACTTCACGGAATTTACCCTGACGATACAGAGCGACTTCACGCGCTTTCTTCTCGTCACGTACGACGGTTACTTCGTCACCGGCAGCCGGAACACCGGACAGCCCCAGGATTTCCACTGGAATGGACGGACCCGCTTCCAGCACTTCCTGACCCAGTTCGTTACGCATCGCGCGAACGCGACCGTATTCGAAACCACACAGAACGATGTCGCCCTTGTGCAGAGTACCTTCGCGAACCAGAACGGTTGCAACCGGACCACGACCTTTATCCAGGAAGGATTCGATTACCGCGCCGCTCGCCATACCTTTACGAACCGCTTTCAGCTCCAGAACTTCAGCCTGAAGCAGGATGGCGTTCAGCAGGTCGTCGATACCGGTACCCGCTTTTGCAGATACAGGGATGAACTGTGCTTCACCGCCCCACTCTTCCGGCATAACGCCGTACTGGGACAGTTCGTTCTTCACGCGATCCATATCGGCTTCTGGCTTATCGATTTTGTTGACTGCAACAACCAGAGGCACCTGCGCCGCTTTCGCGTGCTGGATAGCTTCAATGGTCTGCGGCATCACGCCATCGTCGGCAGCAACAACCAGAACAACGATATCCGTTGCCTGAGCACCACGAGCACGCATTGAGGTAAACGCTGCGTGGCCTGGGGTATCCAGGAAGGTGATCATGCCGTTTTCGGTTTCTACGTGGTAAGCACCGATGTGCTGGGTAATACCACCCGCTTCGCCGGAGGCAACCTTAGTAGAACGAATGTAGTCAAGCAGAGAGGTTTTACCGTGGTCAACGTGACCCATGATGGTCACAACCGGTGCGCGCGGTTCAGCCGCTGCGCCCGTATCACGGTCGCTCATTACTGCTTCTTCCAGCTCGTTTTCACGACGCAGGATAACTTTGTGGCCCATCTCTTCGGCAACCAGTTGTGCGGTTTCCTGGTCGATGACCTGGTTGATGGTGGCCATTGCGCCCAGTTTCATCATCGCTTTGATGACCTGAGAGCCTTTCACCGCCATTTTGTTAGCCAGTTCGCCAACGGTGATAGTTTCGCCGATCACAACGTCACGGTTAACGGCCTGAGCAGGCTTCTGGAAGCCCTGCTGGAGAGCGGAACCTTTACGCTTGCCACCTTTACCGCCGCGAACCGCTGCACGCGCTTCTTCACGGTCAGCTTTTGATTCAGCGTGTTTGTTACCTTTTTTCGCAGGACGCGCAGCTTTTGCACTGCGAGTACGACCACGACCACCTTCTACTTCGCGGTCGTTGTCGTCTTCTGCCTGACGCGCATGCTGAGACGTGGTGACGTGATAATCGCTGGTATCTTCAGTTGGTTCAGCGGTATTCACACCATTCTTCTCGTTTTCTTCTGCCATGCGACGCGCTTCTTCGGCGACGCGGCGAGCTTCTTCTTCAAGCTTGCGGCGGGCTTCTTCTTCCGCTTTACGCTTCAGCTCGGCAGCTTCATTTTCACGGCGGGCTTTTTCAGCCTGGGCAGTTTTGGTCATTTCGTCGGTCTGTTGATTGCTCACTTTGTCTTTTTCCGCAGCGTCACGCTTCGCTTTTTCACCGGCGTCGCGTTTCGCTTTTTCTGCGGCCTCACGTTCAGCTTTTAATTCTGCTTCACGTTTGGCAGTGGCTTCTGCCTCACGCTGAGCTTGTTCTTCCGCTTCACGCTGTGCCTGCTCTTCCGCGGCAAGGCGTTCTGCCTCTTGCGGATCACGTTTTACAAAGGTGCGCGTCTTGCGGACTTCAATTTGTACCGACTTGCTTTTGCCACCGGTACCAGGGATGTTCAACGTGCTACGCGTTTTACGCTGTAGCGTTAACTTGTCAGGCGTAGAGCCGTGTTCACGGTTCAGGTGCGCTAACAAGGTTTGTTTTTCTTGCGCGGTCACCGAGTCATCAGCGGACTTCGGGATCCCTGCATCAGCAAATTGCTGTACCAGGCGGTCCACGGAGGTCTGAATCTCAGCAGCCAGCGATTTTACAGTTACATCAGTCATGCTGTTCCTTCCTGCTACAGTTTATTACGCTTCGTCGCCGAACCAGCAAATATTACGTGCGGCCATGATGAGTTCGCCGGCTTTCTCGTCGGTTAAACCTTCGATATCGGCCAGGTCATCAACGCCTTGCTCAGCGAGATCTTCCAGCGTACAAACACCACGGGCAGCCAGCTTGAACGCAATCGCACGATCAAGACCTTCCAGATTCAGCAGGTCATCAGCCGGCTTCTTATCGCCAAGGCTTTCTTCCTGAGCCAGCGCCAGGGTGGTCAGTGCGTTTTTAGCGCGTTCACGCAGGGCTTCAACGGTTGGTTCATCCAGACCGTCAATTTCCAGCAGCTCTTTCATTGGCACGTAGGCCAGTTCTTCCAGCGTAGAGAAACCTTCTTCAACCAGCACAGTGGCGAAGTCTTCGTCAATGTCCAGGTATTTGGTGAAGGTATCGATCGCCGCGTGGGCTTCAGCCTGATGCTTGGCCTGAAGGTCATCAACGGTCATCACGTTGAGTTCCCAGCCGCTCAGCTGTGACGCCAGGCGTACGTTCTGACCGTTACGGCCGATTGCCTGCGCCAGGTTGCCCGCTTCAACAGCGATATCCATGGTGTGTTTGTCTTCGTCAACAACGATAGACGCCACATCAGCCGGAGCCATTGCGTTGATCACGAACTGCGCCGGGTTGTCGTCCCACAGAACGATATCAATGCGTTCGCCGCCCAGCTCAGTAGAAACTGCCTGGACACGCGCACCGCGCATACCGACGCAAGCACCGACCGGGTCGATACGCTTGTCGTTGGTTTTCACCGCAATTTTCGCACGGGAGCCCGGATCGCGAGCCGCCGCTTTAATTTCGATAACTTCTTCACCGATTTCCGGTACTTCGATACGGAACAGTTCTACCAGCATTTCTGGTTTAGAACGGGTCACGAAGAGCTGCGCACCGCGAGCTTCTGGACGCACAGCGTACAGAACACCACGAATACGGTCGCCCGGACGGAAGTTTTCACGCGGCAGCATATCTTCACGCAGGATCACGGCTTCAGCGTTACCCGGCAACCCTTCGGATTTGATCTCCAGGGAGATGTTGTCGCGGTTCACTTTCTTCACCACGCCAGTGATGATTTCGCCTTCCTGATCGCGGAACTGATCGACAACCAGCGCGCGCTCGGCTTCGCGCACTTTCTGCACGATAACCTGTTTAGCGGTCTGGGTAGTGATACGGTCGAAGGTCACAGACTCAATCTGATCTTCAACGTAGTCACCCACGTTCAGACTTTCGTCTTCAAAACGGGCGGCTTCCAGGGTGATCTCTTTAGTTGGCTGGGTCACTTCTTCAACGATTACCCAACGACGGAATGTATCGAAGTCACCGCTTTTACGATCGATTTCTACGCGAACATCGATCTCTTGTTCGTATTTTTTCTTGGTTGCTGTAGCCAGTGCACTTTCCAGCGCTTCAAAAATCTTCTCACGCGGCAGTGATTTCTCGTTGGAGACGGCTTCAACAACAGCCAAAATTTCTTTGTTCATCGCGGGCTTTTCACCTCAATCCAGACTGTTAAAAGTGGGGAACCAGGTTCGCCTTCTGGATATTACTCAGCGCGAACACTTCATCTTTGCCTTCGACTGTCACCGTGATCATTTCACCATCAACGGCTTTGATAATTCCCTGCCATTTACGGCGGTTCTGTACGGCCATACGCAGAACGAGAGCCACTTCTTCACCGGTAAAGCGCACATAGTGCTCGGCCGTGAACATCGGGCGATCGAGGCCAGGTGAGGAAACTTCCAGGTTGTACGCAACGGTAATTGGGTCTTCAACATCAAGAACCGCACTCACCTGGTGGCTGACATCAGCACAATCATCAACATTGATGCCATCTTCACTATCAATATAGATGCGCAGTGTGGATGTACGGCCGCGAACGAATTCGATGCCGACCAGTTCGTAGCCCAGTGCTTCGACCGGCGCAGTAATCATCTCTGTTAATTTTTGCTCTAATGTGGACAAGCCCACCCCCAAGACATAAAAAAAGGGCGTAAAGCCCAGTTATTCTGTAGTCAGATAACAAAAAACCCCGATAAATCGGGGCTTTAGATAACTGAACCCTATAGCCACAACTGTGGCCTGGAGCACTCTCCGAAAGCATTTTTTCAAATCCAGCTACGAAGGCTCTAAGTCTTCACAGTATATTTGAAAAAGAACTTTATGGGAAAGTGGTTGCGGGGGCCGGATTTGAACCGACGACCTTCGGGTTATGAGCCCGACGAGCTACCAGGCTGCTCCACCCCGCGCCTGAAACGTGGCAAATTCTACGCGTTTTGGACAGAATTTGCAAATAATGCTGGGATTTGGTACCGAAGACGGGACGTAAAATCGGCATTCAGTATATTGATAGTTGACCCCACCTGTCAACCCAACTTCGGCCAGGGCAATAAAAGGGAAATTTTTACAAAAAACGCACACGTCTCTTTCGGTCGTCGATAAAAGATGATTAAATGAATACTCACTTATTTTGCATAAACATGCATCGAGAGCGAAAGCGGTCTCTAATCAGTCAATCAAGCAGGGTTTTATTATATGACGACGATTCTCAAGCATCTCCCGGTAGGACAACGTATTGGCATCGCTTTTTCTGGCGGCCTGGATACCAGCGCTGCACTGCTGTGGATGCGCCAGAAGGGAGCGGTTCCTTATGCATATACTGCGAACCTGGGTCAGCCGGACGAGGAAGATTATGACGCGATCCCTCGTCGTGCCATGGAATATGGCGCAGAGAACGCACGTCTGATCGACTGCCGTAAGCAGCTGGTCGCCGAAGGGATTGCCGCGATCCAGTGCGGTGCTTTCCATAACACTACCGGCGGCCTGACCTATTTCAATACCACCCCGCTGGGTCGTGCCGTCACCGGCACTATGCTGGTCGCCGCCATGAAAGAAGATGGCGTGAACATCTGGGGGGACGGTAGCACCTATAAAGGCAACGATATTGAACGTTTCTATCGTTATGGCCTGCTGACCAACGCCGAGTTGCAGATCTACAAACCGTGGCTGGATACCGACTTCATCGACGAGCTGGGTGGCCGTCATGAAATGTCTGAGTTTATGATTGCCTGCGGCTTTGACTACAAGATGTCGGTTGAGAAAGCCTACTCAACCGACTCCAACATGCTGGGTGCGACGCATGAAGCGAAAGACCTGGAATTCCTGAATTCCAGCGTAAAAATTGTTAACCCGATCATGGGCGTGAAGTTCTGGGATGAGAACGTTAAGATCCCGGCGGAAGAAGTGACCGTGCGTTTCGAACGCGGTCATCCGGTTGCCCTGAACGGTAAAACCTTCTCCGACGATGTTGAACTGATGCTGGAAGCAAACCGCATCGGCGGTCGTCACGGGCTGGGTATGAGCGATCAGATCGAAAACCGTATCATCGAAGCAAAAAGCCGCGGCATTTACGAAGCTCCAGGGATGGCGCTGCTGCACATCGCTTATGAGCGTCTGCTGACCGGTATTCACAACGAAGACACCATTGAGCAGTATCACGCTCATGGCCGTCAGCTGGGCAAACTGCTGTATCAGGGTCGCTGGTTTGATCCACAGGCGCTGATGCTGCGTGACGCCCTGCAACGTTGGGTGGCAAGCGCCATCACCGGCGAAGTGACCCTGGAACTGCGTCGCGGTAACGACTACTCCATCCTGAACACCGTGTCTGACAACCTGACCTATAAAGCAGAGCGTCTGACCATGGAGAAAGGTGAGTCAGTATTCTCTCCGGACGATCGTATTGGCCAGCTGACCATGCGTAACCTGGACATCACCGATACCCGTGAGAAGCTGTTCAACTATGTTGAGAATGGCCTGCTCTCCGCGAATTCCGGTAATGGTCTGCCGCAGGTTGAGAACCTGGAACACAGCGATAAGAAGTAATCGACAGCAAGACATGCAAAAGGCGCCCAATGGGCGCCTTTTTTGTGGTCTTCGTAGACCCGGTAAGCGCAGCGCCACCGGGCAAAACGGCGGGTGGCGCTGCGCTTACCCGCCCTACAATAGATCGGAAACACAGAATATAGAGACGAAAAAAAGACGTCTTGCGACGTCTTTCTTCTGGAATATTGGTACCGAGGATGGGACTCGAACCCACAAGCCCGTTAGGGCACTACCACCTCAAGGTAGCGTGTCTACCAATTCCACCACCTCGGTACGGAATACTTACTGCGGGATATCGCTGGTTGGCTTAGCCGGTGCAGCTGGCTGAGTTTGCTCAGTTTTTGCTGGCGCGCTCAGATTTTCCCACTCGCTTCCTTTACTGGTCTTGTTGCTGTTGATATTGCCCAGCACCAGACTGATAATGAAGAACAGCGTAGCCAGAATCGCCGTCGTGCGGGTCATGAAGTTCGCAGAACCACTTGAACCGAACAGCGTACCAGAAGCGCCTGCTCCGAAGGAGGCTCCCATATCAGCGCCTTTACCTTGCTGTAGCATAATCAGCGCTACGAGAGCGATGGCTACAATAAGGAAAATAACTAAAAGAGCTTCGTACATAATCAACCTGTTCCTTGCGGATTTGCCGCATACCAATGCTTCGACCAATTAGCAGGATTTTGTTTCCCACTGAAGCGGGTGTGAATACTAACCAAAGCGAATCACCTTCGCAAGGGCATTTTCGAGGCATTGTATCAACTGCGGAAAAAAACAGCAAAAAGCCATTAATTGTTTAAAACAAAGGCGGCAAACGCCGCCTTTTTAAACACTTATTCTGAAAGATTATGCAGCTTTGACTGCATCCGCAATGCGGTGCGCAAATTCAGTCACCTGCGCTTCGTCTTCGCCTTCCACCATCACGCGGATCAGCGGCTCGGTACCCGACTTACGCAGCAGGACGCGCCCACGGCTGCCAAGCGTCGCTTCCACCTCTGCCATCACCGCTTTCACGTTATCATTTTCCAGCGGGTCACCTTTACCCGCGGTGAAACGCACGTTGACCAGGATCTGCGGGAACATTTTCATGCCGCTGCACAGATCGTGCAGGCTCATATGGTTACGCGCCATCGCGGCAACAACCTGAAGCGCCGCCACAATGCCGTCACCGGTGGTGGTTTTATCGAGCAGGATCACGTGGCCGGAGTTTTCCGCGCCAATACGCCAGCCTTTCTCCTGGAGTTTTTCCAGCACGTAGCGGTCACCCACCTTCGCACGAACAAACGGGATGCCCAGCTGTTTCAGCGCCAGTTCCAGACCCATATTGCTCATCAAAGTGCCCACCGCGCCACCGCGCAGTTGCCCCTGACGCAGGCCTTCACGCGCAATGATGTAGAGGATCTGATCGCCATCGACCTTGTTACCTTCGTGATCAACCATGATCACACGGTCACCATCGCCATCCAGGGCAATACCCAGATCGGCCTTTTCAGCCAGGACACGCGCCTGCAAGGCACGCACGTCTGTCGCGCCAACTTCTTCGTTGATGTTCAGACCGTCCGGCTCGCAGCCGATAGTGATCACTTTCGCACCCAGCTCGCGGAACACATTCGGCGCAATGTGGTAAGTCGCACCGTTGGCACAGTCCACCACAATTTTGAGGTGTGCCAGGCTCAGCTCATTCGGGAAAGTGCCTTTGCAGAATTCAATGTAGCGGCCTGCGGCATCGACAATACGGTTTGCTTTACCCAGCTCAGCGGAGTCAACACAGGTGATCTCTTTTTCCATTTCCGCTTCAATCGCCTCTTCCACGTCATCCGGCAGTTTAGTGCCGTCGATGGAGAAGAATTTGATACCGTTGTCATAGAACGGGTTATGGGAAGCGGAAATGACGATGCCCGCTTCCGCACGGAAGGTGCGGGTCAGATAGGCAACAGCAGGAGTCGGCATTGGCCCCGTAAAGGAAGCTGAAAGCCCCGCCGCCGCCAGCCCGGCTTCCAGCGCGGACTCCAGCATATAACCCGAAATACGGGTATCTTTCCCAATAATGATCTTACGGGAGCCATGACGCGCCAGCACTTTCCCCGCTGCCCAGCCCAGCTTCAGGACAAAGTCAGGGGTAATTGGCGCATCGCCTACGCGCCCACGGATGCCATCGGTACCAAAATATTTACGATTACTCATAGCGTTTGTTTTCCTTCGCTGCCAGTGTGGCTTCCACCACACGCATGGCTTCTACTGTTTCTTTTACGTCATGTACGCGAATGATGTGTGCACCTTGCATCGCGGCAATCACCGCGCAGGCCAGACTGCCGCTCAGACGTTCGCTCGGCCCGACATTCAACAACTGACCAATCATCGATTTTCTCGACATTCCCACCAGCAGTGGCAGGCCGAACTGATGAAACTCTGATAAGCGCGCAAGCAACGCGTAATTGTGTGAGAGATTTTTACCGAAACCGAAGCCCGGGTCGAGCAGCAATTTCTCTTTTGCGATACCCGCACGTTCACAGCGTTCGATATGCTCAATAAAGAAGCGGGTGACGTCGGCAAACACGTCTTCATATTTTGGCGCCTCCTGCATTGTCTTAGGCTGGCCCTGCATATGCATCAGACACACCGGTAGCCCGGTTTCTGCGGCGGCTTCAATCGCGCCCGGCTCGGTCAACGAGCGGATATCATTGATAATGTGAGCGCCCACTCTCGCCACTTCACGGATCACTTCGGGTTTGGAGGTATCAACAGAGATCCACACTTCAAAGCGCCGGGCGATAGCCTCCACCACCGGCACCACGCGCGCCAGCTCTTCTTCCACCGAAACCTCCGCCGCGCCAGGTCGCGTTGACTCCCCTCCAACGTCAATGATGGTGGCACCCGCGTTAATCATTAAATTCGCGTGTTTAACCGCGTCGATAAGCGAATTATGCGTGCCGCCGTCAGAGAAGGAATCAGGCGTGACATTCAGGATCCCCATCACATGGGGATGTGAAAGGTCGAGATGCGAGTCCTGGGCGAATAGTTTCATGGTGAAGTCCCTGGGATTAATGTGGTTAAACAGATAAGAAAAACCCCGGAGCAAGCTCCAGGGTTTGAGATACAGACAAACGCTTCAACAGCAGTGACTTACTTGTCGCCTAACTGCTCTGACATGGTGTTGCCCGGGTTTGGCGTACGCGGTTCATCGACCGGACGCGGCGCACGCGGGGTGCCATTGTTGTCAGAATTGTTAGACGCGCCTGGGTCTTCCCAGCCTGCCGGCGGACGCACTTCGCGGCGCGCCATCAGGTCGTCAATCTGTGGTGCATCGATGGTCTCATATTTCATGAGCGCATCTTTCATCGAATGCAGGATGTCCATATTGTCGTTCAGGATCTGACGGGCGCGAGCGTAGTTACGTTCAATCAGCGCTTTCACTTCCTGGTCGATGATACGTGCCGTTTCATCGGACATATGTTTCGCTTTTGCCACGGAACGGCCCAGGAACACCTCGCCCTCTTCCTCTGCATACAGCAGCGGACCGAGTTTGTCGGAGAAGCCCCACTGGGTCACCATGTTACGCGCCAGGTTTGTCGCCACTTTAATATCGTTCGACGCACCGGTGGAAACATGTTCCGCACCGTAGATGATTTCTTCTGCCAGACGACCGCCGTACAGGGTTGAGATCTGGCTTTCCAGCTTCTGACGGCTGGCGCTGATCGCGTCGCCTTCAGGCAGGAAGAAGGTCACACCCAACGCACGACCGCGTGGAATGATCGTCACCTTGTGTACCGGATCGTGTTCCGGCACCAGACGACCGATAATCGCGTGGCCCGCTTCGTGATATGCCGTGGACTCTTTCTGCGCTTCCGTCATCACCATGGAGCGACGTTCCGCACCCATCATGATTTTGTCTTTCGCTTTCTCAAATTCCACCATGGACACTACACGCTTGTTACCGCGAGCGGCAAACAGGGCTGCCTCGTTGACCAGGTTAGCCAGATCCGCACCGGAGAAGCCTGGAGTACCACGCGCGATGATTGCCGCGTCGATATCTGGCGCCAGCGGTACGCGACGCATATGCACTTTCAGAATCTGTTCACGACCGCGAACATCCGGCAGACCGACCACAACCTGGCGGTCGAAACGGCCTGGACGCAGCAGCGCAGGGTCAAGTACGTCCGGACGGTTAGTTGCCGCGATAACGATGATACCTTCGTTACCTTCGAAGCCGTCCATCTCAACCAGCATCTGGTTCAGCGTCTGCTCACGTTCATCGTGACCACCACCCAGGCCTGCGCCACGCTGGCGGCCTACGGCATCGATTTCATCGATGAAGATGATGCACGGTGCTGCCTTCTTAGCCTGCTCGAACATGTCACGCACACGAGATGCACCGACACCCACGAACATTTCAACGAAGTCAGAACCTGAAATAGTAAAGAACGGCACCTTCGCTTCACCCGCGATGGCTTTTGCCAGCAGGGTTTTACCCGTACCCGGAGGGCCGACCATCAGGACGCCTTTCGGGATCTTACCGCCCAGTTTCTGGAAACGGCTCGGCTCGCGTAGGTATTCAACCAGTTCACCCACCTCTTCTTTTGCTTCGTCACAACCTGCTACGTCAGCAAACGTGGTCTTGATCTGGTCTTCCGTCAGCATACGCGCCTTGCTCTTACCGAACGACATGGCACCTTTGCCACCACCGCCCTGCATCTGGCGCATAAAGAAGATCCAGACGCCGATAAGAAGCAGCATCGGGAACCAGGAAATGAAGATAGAAGCCAGCAGGCTTGGTTCTTCCGGCGGCTCGCCTACCACTTTGACGTTTTTGGTCAGAAGGTTATCAAGCAGCTTAGGATCGTTCACCGGGATGTAAGTCGTGTAACGGTTACTATCTTTCTTGGTAACGTTGATCTCACGTCCGTTGATACGCGCTTCGCGAACCTGGTCCTGATTGACCTCTTGCAGGAAGGTAGAATAATCCACCTTGCGGCCATTCGACTCGCTGGGCCCAAAGCTCTGGAATACTGACATCAGCACAACGGCAATGACCAGCCAGAGTATTAGGTTTTTCGCCATGTCACTCAAGGGATTAACCTCATATTACAACTGTGTTAAAAACAGCGTCAGGATACTCTATATCCAGTTTCATTCAAACTTTCGCCTGAAATCTACCGGTTATCATTTTCGCCCGGTCGCTACAATATACACTTCACGGGAACGGGCCCGGGAAGAGTCCGGCTTACGAACTTTGACCTTCGCAAACAGGGAGCGAATTTCCTTAAGATACTCCTCGAAACCTTCGCCCTGAAACACCTTCACAACAAAACTACCACCAGGCGCTAGTACATCACGACACATTTCTAACGCTAGTTCCACCAGATACATGGCGCGGGGGATATCCACCGCCGGTGTTCCACACATATTTGGCGCCATATCCGACATGACAACCTGGACCTTACTGTCACCTACACGATCAAGTAATGCTTTCAGCACTAATTCATCACGAAAGTCGCCCTGAAGGAAGTCGACACCGACGATGGGATCCATTGGTAAAAGATCGCATGCGATGATTCGGCCCGTTCCGCCGATCTGCGTAACCGCATACTGGGACCATCCGCCAGGTGCCGCACCGAGGTCGACCACCGTCATTCCCGGTTTAAAAAGTTTGTCACTTTGCTGTATTTCATCAAGTTTAAACCAGGCGCGGGAACGCAACCCCTTTTTCTGCGCCTGTTGAACATATTTATCGCTAAAGTGTTCCTGAAGCCAGCGGCTGGAGCTGGCAGAACGCTTTTTACCTGTCATTTAACATTTCCGTCCTGGTTCATCGTTGCTTGCCTGTGACGTAAATTTCTACGCAGCTATTTGGCGATATTAGGGAGATGGCGGTAGAATGAACCGTTTTCAATCCCAACGTAAGCAAAAATATACGATGAATCTGAGTACTAAACAAAAACAGCACCTTAAAGGTCTGGCACATCCGCTCAAGCCTGTAGTGATGCTTGGCAACAATGGTTTGACCGAAGGGGTGCTTGCCGAGATTGAACAAGCGCTGGAACACCACGAGCTGATCAAGGTGAAAATCGCCTCTGAAGACAGAGACACTAAAAACCTGATCGTGGAAGCCATCGTGCGCGAAACCGGCGCCTGTAATGTACAGGTCATCGGTAAAACGCTGGTGCTCTATCGCCCATCTAAAGAGCGCAAAATCTCGCTGCCACGTTAAGGATATCCTGAATCGAACACATTTTCTGTGTGAAACGAGGGATTTCTTTCAGCAGGCGAGCAAAATGCCATGCTCCGTGAGTTGATAAAAGGCCGCTATGCGGCCTTTTTCTTTTCTTTACAATGTATCAACATCTTAGTAGAGAAGCGAATTACAGATATTCAACCTTAATAATTTCGTATTCCACTTCACCACCAGGGGTGCGGATGGTGACCACATCGTCCTGCTCTTTGCCAATCAGGCCACGAGCAATTGGCGAGTTCACCGAAATCAGGTTCTGTTTGAAGTCAGCTTCATCATCACCCACGATGCGATAGGTCTGCTCTTCGTCGTTGTCCAGGTTCAGCACGGTAACGGTTGAACCAAAAATCACACGGCCATTATTCGGCATTTTGGTGATATCGATAACCTGTGCATTGGACAATTTTGCTTCGATATCTTTAATACGCCCTTCACAGAAACCCTGCTGCTCACGCGCCGCGTGGTATTCAGCATTCTCTTTCAGGTCGCCATGCTCACGCGCTTCCGCGATAGCGGCGATGATTTCAGGGCGACGCACGGATTTCAGAAAATCCAGCTCTTCGCGCAGTTTTTCGGCACCACGTAAGGTCATCGGAATAGCTTGCATTTGTTATACCTCTTAAACATTCCTGTTGGGAGCAGTGTTCCCTGCTCCAGCCCACCTGAACAGGCCAGAAGCAAAAAGAAAACCGACCCGGGAGCAACGCCCCAGGTCAGCAGCAATTTTTCAATTTGATACGCATTTTACCGCGAAGTTCACTATGGGTCATCGTTTACTTTACAGTGCCATGCACCGTAGTATGACGGTTTGTTTTCGGGTTGTTAGCGCGAGATTATGCGATTTTCCAGTTTTATCATCGGATTGACTACCAGTATAACGTTCACCGTTCAGGCCGCGAATGTTGATGAGTACATTAATCAACTGCCCGCCGGCGCGAACCTTGCCCTGATGGTGCAGAAGGTTGGCGCGCAGGCTCCCGAGATTGACTATCACAGTCAACAGATGGCGCTGCCTGCCAGTACCCAGAAGGTGATCACCGCCCTCGCCGCTCTGCTCCAGCTCGGGCCTGACTTCCGTTTTACTACCACCCTTGAAACCAGAGGTAACGTTGAGGGTGGCGAACTGAAAGGCGATCTTATCGCCCGTTTTGGTGGCGATCCCACCTTTAAGCGCCAGGATGTCCGCAACATGGTGGCGGTACTGAAAAAATCCGGCGTAACAAAAATTGATGGCAACGTGCTGATCGACACCTCCATTTTCGCCAGCCACGATAAAGCGCCTGGCTGGCCATGGAACGACATGACGCAGTGTTTTAGCGCCCCGCCAGCCGCCGCCATCGTTGACCGTAACTGCTTCTCCGTATCGCTTTACAGCGCGCCAAAACCAAATGACTTAGCGTTTATCCGCGTGGCGTCTTACTACCCGGTCACGATGTTCAGCCAGGTGCGGACGCTGGCGAAAGGCTCCCCGGAGGCACAGTATTGCGAGCTGGACGTGGTACCGGGCGATCTCAACCGCTATACGCTCACCGGCTGCCTGACCCAGCGGGCCGATCCACTCCCGCTGGCCTTTGCCATTCAGGATGGCGCAGGTTATGCCGGTGCCATTTTTAAAGATGAACTGAAGCAGGCGGGCATAACCTACACCGGAACGCTGCTGCGCCAGACGCAGGTGAATGAGCCAGGCACGGTGATTGCCAGCAAACAGTCCGCGCCACTGCATGATTTGCTTAAGATTATGCTGAAAAAGTCGGATAACATGATTGCCGACACGGTATTCCGCATGATCGGGCACGCGCGCTTTGGTGTGCCGGGCACCTGGCGGGCCGGTTCTGATGCCGTACGTCAGATCCTGCGCCAGCAGGCGGGTATCGATCTGGGCAATACGATCGCCGTTGATGGTTCCGGTTTATCGCGTCATAACCTGATCTCGCCGGCCACCATGATGCAGGTGTTGCAGTACATTGCTCAGCATGACGCTGAGCTAAACTTTATTACGATGCTGCCGCTTGCCGGACACGACGGCTCTCTTCAGTACCGCGCGGGCCTTCACGCTGCGGGCGTGGATGGCAAAGTTTCAGCCAAAACGGGTTCCCTGCAAGGCGTTTACAACCTTGCCGGTTTCATCACGACCGCCAGCGGACAACGCATGGCATTTGTGCAGTATCTTTCCGGCTATGCCGTCGAACCGGCTGACCAGCGCAATCGCCGTATTCCACTGGTACGTTTCGAAAGCAGGCTCTATAAGGACATCTACCAGAATAACTAGCGATGAAACTACTGATAGTTGAAGACGATCTGTTATTGCAGGAAGGGTTAGCGCTGGCGCTGGGCAATGAGGGCTACGCCCTGGATTGTGCCGCCACGGCCGCTGAAGCAGATGCCTTGATCCAGAGCGGTGAATACAGCCTGGTGATCCTGGATTTGGGACTGCCGGATAAAGACGGCGCGACGCTGCTCTGCCAGTGGCGTCGTCGCGGAGTGGAGAATCCCGTATTGATTCTCACCGCCCGCGATGCCATTGAAGACAGAATTAACGGGCTTGATTCTGGCGCTGACGATTATCTGGTAAAACCCTTCGCCCTTGCCGAGCTACAGGCTCGCGTACGGGCGTTGATCCGCCGCTATCAGGGCCACAGCGACAACCTGCTGACGGACGGGGATATTACCCTCAATCTGCAAACTCAGCAGGTGCTGCGCCAGTCTCAGCCTGTGGAAGTGACCCCAAAAGAGTTCGCTCTGCTGACGCGCCTGATCATGCGCAGCGGGCAGACCGTGCACCGTGAAACGCTGCAACAGGACATCTACTCCTGGCAGGACGATCCAGGATCAAACACGCTTGAAGTTCATATTCATAATCTGCGCCGCAAGCTCGGTAAAGATCGCATCAAAACCGTACGCGGCGTGGGTTACCGTCTGGAGAGCCAGAAATGAACAGTATGCGCCGGCGATTAATGGTGTTGCTGGCGGTTATTCTGCTATTTTTTCAACTCATTAGCGTAGTCTGGCTGTGGCATGAGAGCCGCGAGCAGATCGGTTTTCTGGTGAATGAAACGTTGTCCGCTAAAACACGCAACAACCATGTCGAAAAAGAGATCCGCGAAGCCATTGCCTCCCTGCTGGTCCCTTCACTGGTGATGGTCGGTTTTACCCTGCTCTTCTCATTCTGGGCAGTCACATGGATCACCCGACCACTCAACAAACTTCGCGCCAGCCTTGCGAACCGTTCGGCGGATAATCTGACTCCCCTGCCGATGTATTCTGATATGGAAGAGATAGGCGCAGTAACCACGTCCCTCAACCAACTCCTCGCCCGGCTGGACCACACTATTCAACAGGAACGCCTGTTTACCGCCGATGCGGCACACGAGTTACGTACGCCGCTGGCGGGGATTAGGCTCCATCTGGAACTGATGGCTCAGTCCGGTTCCCCGCAGGCCACGCCACTGATAAACCGGATCGATCAGCTGATGCACACGGTGGAACAGCTGCTGATGCTGGCGCGTGCCGGACAGGCGATGGCCAGCGGCCATTACGATACCGTGAACTGGACTGAGTCGATCATTGCTCCGCTTAGCCTGGAGCATGAAGCCAAAGAGCATACGGTAATATGGCCGGCCCACAGCACGCTGACGGTACAGGGGGACGCCGTCCTGTTACGTCTGATGCTAAGGAACCTTCTGGAGAATGCCGCCCGTTACAGCCCGGCAGGCACAATCATTGAAGTGGCATTAACAGCGACGGAGGGGGGTACCCGGGTGAGCGTTACCGATCAGGGGCCGGGTATTGATGAGGCGCACCGCCAGTCGATCACCGAACCTTTCCGACGTCTCGACCAGCGCTACGGCGGCAGCGGCCTTGGGCTGAGCATCGTACAGCGTATCGTACAGCTCCATCATGGTCATTTAACGCTGGAGAACGGCGCTGAGGGCGGCCTCATCGCCAGCTGTTGGTTACCGACGAAAATAGGATAAAAAAAAGCCCCGTTAAGGGGCTTTATACAGGGGTTAGTGCTTGTAGATGAACTCGACGCCTTCTTCGTCGTCTTCATCCCAGTCATCGTCCCAGTCTTCATCATCTTCTTCCGCTTCCAGCTCTTCGAGCTGCTGGCGGTGGTAGTCATCCCACATGAATTCGACTTTTTCAGGCTGTTTCGCCTCTTCTGCCTGAACAACCGGATTCTCGATGATAAAGGTCATCACATCCCAGCAGAGATCTTTCACGCCAACCTGGCTGGCGGCAGAGATCAGATAGTACTTATCTTCCCACCCCATCGCTTCGGCAATCGCTTTAGCTTTCGCTTCAGCTTCCGCTTTGTCCATCAGGTCGATCTTGTTGAATACCAGCCAGCGCGGTTTTTGCGCCAGTTTTTCACTGTATTTCTCCAGCTCGCCGATAATGATACGAGCGTTTTCAACCGGATCGGAACCGTCGATTGGATCGATGTCGATGAGGTGCAACAGTACGCGGCAACGCTCAAGGTGCTTCAGGAAGCGAATACCCAGACCGGCGCCTTCTGCAGCCCCTTCAATCAGACCCGGGATGTCAGCGACCACGAAGCTCTTCTCGTTATCCATACGGACAACGCCCAGGCTCGGTACCAGCGTCGTAAACGGATAATCTGCCACTTTTGGTTTCGCCGCAGAGACCGCACGGATAAACGTCGATTTACCGGCGTTTGGCATTCCCAGCATCCCCACATCCGCCAGCAGCATCAGTTCCAGTTGCAGGTCGCGCTTATCACCTGGGGTACCCATGGTTTTCTGACGCGGGGTACGGTTAACGGACGATTTGAAACGGCTGTTACCCAGACCGTGCCAGCCGCCTTTCGCCACCATCAGGCGCTGACCGTGTTTGGTCATATCACCCATGGTTTCGCCCGTACCCTGATCGATGACACGCGTACCCACCGGCACTTTGATCGTCACGTCTTTACCGCGTTTACCGGTACAGTCGCGGCTCTGGCCGTTCTGGCCACGCTCGGCGCGGAAAGATTTTTCGAAACGGTAGTCGATCAGCGTGTTGAGGTTTTCATCCGCCTCCAGCCACACGTCGCCACCGTCCCCACCGTCACCGCCATCAGGACCGCCACGAGGAATATATTTTTCACGGCGGAAGCTTACACAACCGTTACCGCCATCACCTGCCACGACCAGAATCGTCGCTTCATCAACAAACTTCATTTTACTCTCCGTAACTCATTCGCCTGAGCGGGGGACTATTACAACCGCTTCATTTTTGCGCCAACGCCCCCAGAGACGATGACCAATGGCGGAATACATCGCGCCCGCAACCACGACAAACGCACCGAGATAACCCAACAGGTTGAGCATCGGCTTGACGAAGACATCGGGCCAGGCCATTGATAATAAATCTGAAAATAACAGCGTAAACAGCGGGGTAAGCGTGATTAAGGCGCTCACCTGTGCTGCCTGCCAGCGCGCCATGGCTTCAGCCAGCGCGCCATAACCGACCAGCGTATTCAGCCCACAAAAAATGAGGCACGCCAGTTGCCAGTCGCTGAGCTGGGTAATTACACCCGGCTTCGCTAAAGGCAATAATGCCAGTGTACACAAAGTGTACAGCAAAAAGAGGATCTGCTGTGAGGCAAGACGGCGCAATAACACCTTTTGCGCGACGCCATAACTCACCCAGACCGTTGCTGCGCCCACCCCAAAAATGACACCCCAGGTGTAATCCGTCAGGCGGGTAAAAATCTCAATCAGGCTGGTGTTAAAGAACATCACCAGCCCGCAAAGCAGCATACTTGCCCCGATGATCTGCGTGCCGCGCATCTTCTCCTTGAGGATGAATACGCTGGCGACCATCATGCCGACCGGTGAAAGCTGACCAATCACCTGCGACGCTGTAGGGCTAAGATATTGCAGGGAAGAGCTGAACAGAATGAAGTTACCGAACAGACCGCCCGTCGCGATAGCCAGTAACACCAGCCAACGCGGTTTTCGAAAGATGCGCAGCGGTGGCAGCTTACCTTTGACGGCCAGAATGGCGCCCAGGCCTATGCTTGCCATCAGGAAGCGATAAAACACCACCGTCGGTGGCTCCATGACTTCCAGTACCTGCTTCATTGCAATTGGCAGCGCACCCCAGCACATTGCGGTAGTGAGCGCCAAAAGAATACCAATGCCGGCCTGCTGCTTCATGCCCGTTTTCCCTACAGAAAATTTTCCGGGTTTCCAATGTAAAAAGCCCCGCAACACGTTGCGGGGCTTTAATCCGTTACCGGACCGAGAAAACCTTACTCAGCAACGATGCTGATGTATTTACGGTTGTTCGGGCCTTTAACTTCAAATTTCACTTTACCGTCTGCTTTAGCAAACAGAGTGTGGTCACGACCGCAACCTACGTTGGTACCCGCGTGGAACTTGGTGCCACGCTGACGAACGATGATGCTACCCGCCAGAACGGATTCGCCACCGAAACGCTTAACGCCCAAGCGTTTAGCTTCTGAATCGCGACCGTTACGTGTGGAGCCGCCAGCCTTTTTATGTGCCATTTAAATCTCTCCTCAGGTCTTAGGCGCTGATGCCAGTAATTTTCACATCAGTGAACCACTGACGGTGGCCCTGCTGCTTACGATAGTGTTTACGACGACGAAACTTAACGATTTTAACTTTCTCGCCACGACCGTGAGCAACAACTTCAGCTTTGATAACGCCGCCATCAACGAAAGGAACGCCGATTTTGACTTCTTCACCGTTTGCGATCATCAGAACTTCAGCGAACTCAACAGATTCGCCAGTTGCGATGTCCAGCTTTTCCAAGCGAACGGTCTGACCTTCGCTTACTCGGTGTTGTTTACCACCACTTTGGAAAACCGCGTACATATAAACTCCGCTTCCGCGCACATCCTCGTATGATTCAGAGTGCGCTATAAATATTCACAATAGGGCGCGAATATTACGCAAAACGCGAGCCTTTGACAAGTGCTACCATCAATACATGAAGAAAAAAAACACAACACGTACGGTAACGTTTATCTGAGCCGTTTTTTCAGTACAATCAGCAATACTATTTATAAACCGAAACCCTTTGTGTACCCATCTCGTGTGGGATAAACAGGATAAAAAGCCCGGCTTTTGCGATGAATTTAGAAAAAATCAATGAGTTAACCGCGCAAGATATGGCGGGTGTGAATGCAGCAATCCTGGAGCAACTCAACTCTGACGTTCAGCTGATCAATCAGTTGGGCTATTACATCGTCAGCGGCGGCGGTAAACGTATTCGTCCGATGATTGCCATTCTGGCCGCACGCGCGGTTGGCTATCAGGGAAATGCCCATGTCACGATCGCGGCGCTGATCGAATTTATCCACACCGCCACCCTTCTTCACGACGATGTTGTGGATGAATCAGACATGCGTCGTGGCAAAGCCACCGCCAACGCCGCGTTTGGTAATGCGGCAAGCGTTCTGGTAGGCGATTTTATCTATACCCGAGCCTTCCAGATGATGACAAGCCTTGGCTCGCTGAAGGTGCTGGAAGTGATGTCAGAAGCCGTGAACGTTATCGCTGAAGGTGAAGTCCTACAGCTGATGAACGTCAACGACCCGGACATCACCGAAGAAAACTATATGCGGGTGATTTACAGCAAGACCGCACGTCTGTTCGAAGCCGCCGCGCAGTGCTCTGGCATTCTGGCTGGCTGTAGCGAAGCGGAGGAAAAAGGCCTTCAGGACTATGGCCGTTACCTCGGTACCGCGTTCCAGTTGATTGATGATTTGCTGGACTACAGCGCGGATGGCGAAACGCTCGGTAAAAACGTCGGCGATGACCTGAACGAAGGCAAGCCAACGCTGCCGCTGCTCCACGCGATGCGCAATGGCACACCAGAGCAGGCGAAAATGATCCGGGAGGCTATCGAGCAGGGAAATGGACGCCATCTTCTGGAACCGGTACTGGAAACAATGGCAATCTGCGGCTCCCTGGAATGGACGCGTCAGCGCGCTGAAGAAGAAGCGGACAAAGCCATCGCCGCTATTCAGGTCATTCCCGACAGCCCATGGCGTGATGCGCTAATCGGCCTCGCGCACATCGCCGTCCAGCGCGACCGTTAATCCCTCATCATCTCCCTGCCCCTACGCAGGGAGACTCCAGTACGCTCCAGTAAATTACATTTACGCGTAAGCCCATCGGGTTACAGGCCGTATGTATAAAGCCGTGCCTTATTCTGAATATTGCTTCTCGTAACATGAACTTTTTAGAACAGATGTTCGAAGTGAGTATAGTAATGCTGTCTTTTCACACGAAACGACGTGGACGATAACGAACACAAGGACAGCATTATGGATACAAAATTCATCGACTGGCATTCTGCTGACATTATTGCGGCACTGCGTAAAAAAGGAACTTCGCTGGCTGCCGAATCACGTCGTCATGGGCTGAGCTCGTCGACGCTGGCAAACGCCCTGACCCGCCCATGGCCGAAGGGGGAACTGATTATCGCGACGGCGCTGGATACGCATCCGTGGGTGATATGGCCGTCACGCTACCACGATCCCATCACCCATGAATTTATCGACAGAACGCGCATGATGCGCCAGAGCAAAACGAAGAAAGCGCATCAGGACTGATGCACCAGAATTGAAAGAACAGCAATCCCCCGGCCTGTTCTGGCAGGGGGGTGCCGGAATGATTACTCGCCCTTCACACGCTCGATATTTGCACCCAGCGCGCGCAGTTTATCCTCAATACGCTCGTAACCACGATCGATGTGGTAGATACGATCGACAACGGTAGTCCCTTCCGCAATACAACCTGCCAGTACGAGGCTCGCAGATGCGCGCAGATCGGTCGCCATCACCTGCGCACCGGACAGTTTTTCAACGCCGTGGCAAATTACCGTGTTGCTTTCAATCTCAGCATGCGCACCCATACGGATCAGTTCTGGTACGTGCATGAAACGGTTTTCGAAGATGGTTTCCGTGATGAAGCCCGTGCCTTCGGCCACCAGGTTCAACAGCGTGAACTGTGCCTGCATATCCGTCGGGAATGCCGGATGTGGCGCAGTACGCACGTTAACGGCTTTAGGACGCTGCCCGTGCATATCCAGGCTGATCCAGTCTTCACCGATTTCAATGTCCGCACCCGCATCGCGCAGCTTCGCCAGCACCGCATCCAGGGTATCCGGCTGGGCGTTACGGCAGACAATCTTACCGCCAGAAATGGCCGCGGCCACCAGGAAAGTGCCGGTTTCGATACGGTCTGGCAGTACGCGATACACACCGCCACCCAGACGTTCAACGCCTTCGATGGTGATACGGTCTGTGCCCTGCCCGCTGATCTTCGCTCCCAGCGCGACCAGGAAGTTTGCAGTATCCACAATCTCCGGTTCACGCGCGGCGTTTTCGATGATCGTGGTCCCTTCTGCCAGCGTAGCAGCCGACATGATGGTGACCGTTGCGCCCACGCTCACTTTGTCCATGACAATGTGCGCGCCTTTCAGACGACCATTGACGGATGCTTTAACGTAACCCTCTTCCAGCTTGATCTCCGCGCCGAGTTTTTCCAGGCCGAAGATATGCAGGTCAACGGGACGCGCGCCGATAGCGCATCCGCCCGGCAGTGAAACCTGTCCCTGACCGAAACGCGCAACCAGCGGGCCAAGCGCCCAGATGGACGCACGCATGGTTTTCACCAGCTCATACGGCGCTGAGAAGTTGTTCACGTTGCTGGCATCGATCCAGACGGAACCGTTACGCTCCACTTTGGTGCCCAACTGGCCGAGCAACTTCATGGTCGTGTCGATATCTTTTAGCTTCGGTACGTTCTGGATCTCTACCGGCTCATCTGCGAGCAGCGCAGCGAAAAGAATGGGCAGCGCGGCGTTTTTAGCGCCAGAAATTGTGACTTCGCCCTGGAGACGCGTAGGTCCCTGTACACGAAATTTATCCATCGTTTGCTCTCTTATAAATTCAACCGTGCTGCGGGCGTTTCGCCCTCAGCTCAAAAACCGTTTAGTTTGCGATCGCGTGCCCACTCCTGTGGGGTGAACGCTTTAATCGACAGGGCGTGGATGCGGTTATCCGCAATGTATTCCATCAGCGGCGCGTACACAGCCTGCTGTTTCTTCACGCGACTCATTCCGTCGAACATCTCACCCACAGCAATAACCTGGAAGTGACTGCCATCGCCAGAGACGTGGGCTTCCTGAAGGGAGAGTGCATTCATCAGCACAGTCTGGATTTCATTATTTTCCATGGGGTCTACATCATCTGATAGTGAAAACAAGCTCAACATCTTAGAGCAAAGTGGCGCGGTCTTAAACAAGCAAAAAGCCCCGACGCGTAAACTGTCGGGGCTTTCAGAAGTAACGTACTGAAAAAATTAGCGAGGTAATACGTCTTCGGGCAAATTGTAAAGCTGTGCAAGGGTAATCACGTTATCGCTTACCCCCGTCAGGGTGACGCTACTCCCCTGCTTTTTGCCCGTGGCCACCAGGTGCGCCAGCAGGGCGATACCGGCGGTATCTACCCGCGTGACGCCATGGAGATCAATCAGCGTCACGCCCTGCATCGCGTTATGGCGAGCGTCCCACAGCGGGTTAAGCAGATCCTGATCCAGCTCTCCCGTCAGCGTCAACGTCTCGCCGTCACGCGCCCAGCTAAGCTGCTGTGACATTACTTCTTCTCGTCCAGGGTAATTTTCTGACGAGAGATGGACTGAAGCTGAGCCGTCAGGCCATCAATGCCTTTAGTGCGCAGCAGATCGCTCCACTCGTTCTGTTTAGTGGTGATCATGCTGACGCCTTCAGCGATCATGTCGTACGCCTGCCAGTTTCCGGTCTGACTGTTTTTACGCCACTGGAAGTCCAGACGAACCGGTGGACGACCGTTTGGATCGATAATCGTCACGCGAATAGGAATGATAGTGGCATCGCCCAGCGGTTGTTCAGGGGCAATCTGATAGGTCTGCCCGTGATACATCGCCAGCGCCTGGCCGTAAGCCTGTTTCAGGTATTCACGGAACGCCGCAAAGTAAGCCTCGCGCTGCGCCGGGGTCGCGTCTTTGTAGTAACGGCCCAGCACCAGTGCGCCCGCGTACTTGATCTGCACATACGGCAGCAGCTCCTGATCCACCACATCACGTAGATAATCAGGGTTAGAACGGATTTTTGGCTGTTCGTTTTTAAGACGGTCGAAGGTTTTCTTCGCGGCCTCATTCATCAGTTTGTACGGGTTACTCTGATCCGCAGCGTGCGCCGCGGTAAGAGGGGCAATGACCAGCATGGCAACCATTAACAGTCGTTTAAACATGAATAACTTCTCCTGAAATTAATTCGTCGCGCCTGGCGTCGGTTCGACGTTGGTGTGGTCTTCACTCTGCGCAGGGGCATCGTCAGACTTTTTATCATCCCCTTTACTGTTGTAAAGGAACTGACCAATCATATCTTCCAGCACCATCGCTGACTTGGTATCCTGGATTACGCTACCGTCTTTAAGGATAGTCGTTCCCAGCTCAGGATCTTCAAAACCAACGTTAAGGGCCAGATATTGCTCCCCCAGCAGGCCAGAGGTGCGGATAGAAAGCGAGCTGGTGTCCGGAATGTGGTTATAGCGCTCTTCGATATCCATCGCGACGCGCGGCAGATAGGTTTTCTCATCAAGCGTAATGTCGGCGACACGTCCGATAACGACGCCACCAATACGCACCGGTGAGCGCGCTTTCAGGCCGCCGATGTTATCGAAAGTCGCGTAGATACGGTACGTCGGCTCGGCGCGAACAGAGGTGATGTCCGCCGCTCGCAGGCAGATGAACAGCGCGGCCAGCAGCGCCAGAAGCAGAAACACGCCAACCCAAATTTCATTTTTTCTCGTTTGCATGAACTCAATTCCCAAACATCAGTGCGGTGAGCACAAAATCCAGACCTAAAACGGCCAGCGACGAATGTACGACAGTACGCGTCGTTGCACGGCTAATGCCCGCCGACGTCGGAATGGCATCGTAACCATTAAACAACGCAATCCAGGTAACCGTCACAGCGAAAACCACGCTCTTGATCAGACAGTTCACCAGATCCATCCGCAGATCGATGGCGTCCTGCATGGCAGACCAGAAGAATCCGGCATCAATGCCTTTCCAGTTAACGCCAACCAGCGCGCCTCCCCAGATACCTACCGCCACAAAGAGGATAGTCAGTAACGGCAAGGAGATAACCCCGGCCCAGAAGCGCGGCGAGATCACCCGGCGCAGCGGATCGACTGCCATCATCTCCATACTGGAGAGCTGCTCGGTGGCGCGCATCAGGCCAATTTCCGCCGTCAACGCTGACCCGGCACGCCCGGCGAACAGCAGCGCGGCAACCACCGGCCCGAGTTCACGCAGCAGCGAGAGCGCCACCAGCATGCCAAGGCTGGTTTCCGCGCTGTAGGTTGTCAGTACCAGATACCCCTGCAACCCCAGCACCATGCCAATAAACAAACCCGACACGATGATGATAAGCATCGACAGCACGCCGACGTTATAAAGCTGCCGCACCAGTAACGGCGCATGCTTGCGGAACTCCGGTTTGCCGACCAGCGCGTTGAACAACATTAATCCGGCACGCCCGAACGTACTGATGGTTTTTAGGCCACGGTGTCCAAGACCCGCCAACGCATTTAACAGCATGAGTGGCTTAACTCCCTATTCCCAGTAAATCGTCATGATAGTCGCCCGCCGGATAGCGGAAAGGCACCGGCCCATCTGCGATACCGTCCAGGAACTGCCGCACGCGCGGATCGCCATTCTCCTGCAACGCCTGCGCGCTGCCGTGGGCGACGATCTTTTTGTCAGCCACAATATAGGCGTAATCAGCGATACTCAGCACTTCCGGCACGTCGTGGGAAACCACCACGCAGGTGACGCCAAGGGCGCTGTTCAGCTCCGAAATTAACTTCACCAGCACGCCCATGGTGATGGGGTCCTGCCCGACGAACGGTTCATCGAACATGATTAAATCGGGTTCCAGGGCAATAGCACGCGCCAGCGCGGCGCGGCGCGCCATCCCACCCGAGAGTTCGGACGGCATGAGTTTCGCAGCCCCCCGCAGCCCCACGGCTTCAAGCTTCATCATCACCGTGCTGTGCAACAGCGCAGGAGGAAGATGGGTGTGCTCACGCAGCGGATAGGCCACGTTGTCAAAAACGTTCATATCGGTGAACAGCGCACCCGACTGAAAGAGCATGCTCATCCGTTTGCGAACCGTGTAGAGGCGCGAGCGAGACATCGCCGGGACGTTTTCGCCGTCGAAGAGAATTTCGCCGCTGTCAGGGGGGATTTGCCCGCCGATAAGACGCAGCAACGTGGTTTTACCGATCCCTGACGGCCCCATGATGGCGGTGATTTTACCGCGCGGCACGGTCAGCGAAATATCATCAAATATTAACCGCTTGCCGCGAGAAAAACTGACGCCCCGGACATCGACTATATTCGCCATCGTTTGGCTCATTTATGGTTCCTTACTTACCTTGCTTCACGGCTGGCATGAAGCGTAAATCAGCCCTAAACCCCGCATTTTTACAGAATATTCACTATTGGGGTTAGCGAAAGCTGGCATTTGTTTTACTTTTCCGGCGCATAAAGTCAAAATTAGGAATTCGTCACGTCTCAGACTTCATCTGGCGCTAAAATTCGTGCGCAGTGGACCAGCGAGTATACCTGAAGAAAGGACTTTTGATGCTTTTAGCAACAGCACTGTTAATAATTGGTTTACTGTTGGTGGTCTACAGTGCTGACCGTTTGGTCTTTGCCGCATCCATTCTCTGTCGACTCATTGGCATGCCGCCCATCATTATCGGCATGACGGTGGTCAGTGTAGGCACATCGCTTCCTGAAATCATCGTTTCTGTTTCAGCCTCGTTGCATGGCCAGGTTGACCTCGCTATCGGCACCGCGATTGGCTCTAACATCGTCAATATCTTGCTGATTTTAGGCTTAGCCGCATTACTGCATCCATTTCGCGTACATTCCGATGTTTTGCGTCGTGAATTGCCGCTAATGTTAGTCGTCAGTCTGCTGGCGGGCTATGTGCTTTATGACGGGGTGCTGAGCGTCGGTGACGGTATATTCCTGCTCGCCCTGGCCGTGATCTGGTTGCTTTACAGCGTGAAGATCGCACGTCTGGCGGAAAAACAGGGTAACGATAGCCTCACGCGTGAGCACCTCGCCGAGCTGCCCCGGGAAGGGACCTTACCCGTCGCCCTGCTGTGGCTGGGCGTCGCGCTGATTATCATGCCAATGGCCACGCGGATGGTGGTCGATAACGCGACGGTGCTGGCGAACGCGTTTGCGATGAGCGAACTGACAATCGGTCTGACGGTCATCGCTATCGGCACCAGCCTGCCAGAGCTGGCTACCGCCATCGCCGGGGCGCGTAAAGGGGAAGATGATATCGCCATCGGCAATATCATTGGCTCGAATATTTTCAATATCGCGATCGTGACGGGGGTGCCGGCATTAATCTCACCGGGGCCGTTTAACCCTATGGTCTTCACGCGCGATTACGGTGTAATGCTGCTGGTCAGCGTAATTTTCGCCCTGCTCTGCTGGCGGCGAAAAGAGCAGATCGGCAAAGGCGCAGGCGCGCTGCTGACGGGTGGATTTATCGTATGGCTGGCGATGCTGTACTGGCTTTCGCCACTTCTCTCTGGGTAAACGGAAACGCATTATGTCGCAAATAGAATTGCAGCCGGGTTTTGACTTTCAGAAAGCAGGCAAAGACGTTCTGGAGATTGAACGTGAAGGTCTGGCGCAGTTAGATCAGTACATTAATCAGGATTTTAGTCTGGCCTGTGAGAAGATGTTCTACTGCGCCGGTAAAGTCGTGGTGATGGGGATGGGCAAATCCGGCCATATCGGGCGCAAAATGGCGGCGACCTTTGCCAGTACCGGCACGTCGTCATTCTTCGTTCATCCCGGAGAAGCCGCGCACGGTGACCTCGGCATGGTTACGCCGCAGGACGTGGTTATTGCGCTGTCCAACTCCGGGGAATCGAATGAAATCCTGGCGTTGATCCCGGTGCTGAAGCGTCTGCACGTACCGCTGATTTGCATGACCAGCCGCCCGGAAAGCAGCATGGCGCGCGCGGCGGATATTCACCTGTGCGTGAAGGTGCCTAAAGAAGCCTGCCCGCTGGGGCTGGCGCCGACCTCCAGCACAACCGCCGCGCTGGTGATGGGCGATGCCCTTGCCGTTGCGCTGCTGGAAGCCCGCGGTTTTACGCCAGAAGATTTCGCCCTGTCTCACCCCGGCGGCGCGCTCGGGCGCAAACTGCTGCTGCGGGTTAACGATATTATGCACACCGGGGATGAGATCCCGCACGTCAGCAAAGAGGCCTCTTTGCGCGACGCGTTACTGGAGATCACCCGTAAAAACCTGGGCATGACGGTTATCTGCGACGATCTGATGAAGATTCAGGGCATTTTCACCGACGGCGACCTGCGCCGGGTATTCGATATGGGTGTGGATGTCCGAACGCTGGGCATCGCTGATGTAATGACACCAGGAGGGATCCGCGTCCGTCCGGGTACGCTGGCGGTAGATGTACTGAACCTGATGCAGTCCCGTCATATTACCTCAGTGATGGTTGCCGATGGCGACCAACTGCTGGGTGTGGTACATATGCATGATCTGCTGCGCGCTGGCGTAGTGTAATGAAGGATAAGACAATGAGTAATGCGGGTGCATCCCTTGCAACCTGTTATGGCCCGGTGAGCGCCCACATGATGTCAAAGGCGGAAAATATCCGCCTGCTGATCCTCGATGTGGATGGTGTGCTCTCCGACGGTCTGATTTATATGGGCAATAACGGCGAAGAGCTGAAAGCCTTTAACGTTCGCGACGGTTACGGTATCCGCTGTGCGCTCACGTCCGGTATTGAAGTTGCAATCATCACCGGGCGGAAAGCTAAACTGGTAGAAGATCGGTGTGAAACGCTGGGCATTACGCATCTCTATCAGGGACAGTCTGATAAGATGGTAGCCTTCCGGGATTTGCTGGGAAAACTGGCCATTGCGCCAGAGAATGTGGCATACGTCGGGGATGATTTGATCGACTGGCCAGTCATGGCGGAGGTGGGTCTGAGCATCGCCGTGGCTGACGCGCACCCGCTGCTGATCCCGCGTGCTGATTACGTTACCCATATTCACGGTGGCCGTGGCGCCGTCCGTGAAGTCTGCGATCTGCTTCTGCTGGCGCAGGGCAAGCTTGATGAGGCGAAAGGGCAATCGATATGAGTAAAACCAGACGTTGGGTTATCATTCTGCTTGCGCTTGTCGCCCTGATACTGATTGGCGTAAATCTCGCTGACCGCGATGATACGCAAGCGGAAGTGGTTAACACGAGCGACCCGACCTATAAAAGCGATCACAGCGACACCGTGGTCTATAGCCCGGAAGGTGCGCTGAACTATCGCCTCGTTGCTCAGCATGTAGAATATTTTTCAGATGACGGCACCTCGTGGTTTACCCAGCCGGTCCTGACCACCTTTGATACGGACAAAGTGCCGACGTGGTCAATCAAGTCTGACCGGGCAAAACTGACAAATGACCGTATGCTTTACCTGTATGGTCACGTTGAAGTCAACGCCCTGACCGCTGACGCGCAACTGCGAAAAATTACGACTGATAACGCCCAGATCAACCTGGTCACCCAGGATGTCACGTCGCAGGATTTAGTCACCCTGTATGGCACAACATTTAATTCCAGCGGTTTAAGAATGCGCGGGAACTTACGCAGCAAAAACGCCGAGCTGATTGAAAAGGTTAGAACCTCCTATGAAATTCAAAACAAACAAACTCAGCCTTAAAGTTGTTATCGCCAGCGCGCTGCTGGCGGCCAGTCTTCCCGCGCTTGCTGTGACTGGCGACACCGAACAGCCGATTCATATTGAATCCGATACCCAGTCTCTGGATATGCAGGGTAACGTCGTCACCTTTACCGGCAACGTCGTTGTGACCCAGGGCACCATCAAAATCAACGCCGACAAAGTGGTCGTTACCCGTCCGGGCGGCGAGCAGGGGAAAGAGATTATCGATGGTTATGGCAACCCGGCCACCTTCTACCAGATGCAGGACAACGGCAAGCCGGTGAAAGGCCATGCCTCGCATATGCACTATGAACTGGCGAAGGATCTGGTCATCCTGACCGGTAATGCTTACCTGGAACAGCTGGACAGCAATATCAAAGGCGACAAGATCACTTATCTGGTGAAAGAGCAGAAAATGCAGGCCTCCAGCGAAAAAGGCAAACGCGTCACGACCGTGCTTGTGCCTTCGCAGTTGCAGGACAAGAACAACGGTCAGGCTCCGGCAAAGAAAAAGAGTAACTAATTCGTTATGGCAACTTTAACTGCAAAAAACCTCGCGAAAGCGTATAAGGGCCGCCGCGTCGTCGAAGATGTCAGTCTGACCGTCAACTCCGGCGAAATCGTGGGTTTGCTTGGCCCTAACGGCGCGGGTAAAACTACGACCTTCTACATGGTAGTGGGCATCGTCCCACGTGACGCCGGCAACATCATTATCGATGATGAAGATATCAGCCTGCTGCCGCTGCATGCCCGCGCGCGTCGTGGCATCGGCTATCTGCCGCAGGAAGCGTCTATCTTCCGCCGCTTAAGCGTGTTCGACAACCTGATGGCCGTGCTCCAGATCCGTGACGATCTGACCAGCGAGCAGCGCACTGACCGTGCGAACGAGCTGATGGAAGAGTTTCATATTGAACACCTTCGCGACAGCCTCGGTCAGGCGCTGTCCGGTGGTGAACGCCGCCGCGTTGAGATTGCGCGCGCGCTGGCAGCAAACCCGAAATTTATCCTGCTGGATGAACCGTTTGCGGGCGTTGACCCCATCTCCGTTATCGATATCAAACGTATCATTGAACACCTGCGCGACAGCGGGCTTGGCGTACTGATCACGGACCACAACGTTCGTGAAACGCTGGCGGTGTGTGAGCGCGCCTACATAGTGAGCCAGGGCCATCTGATTGCCCACGGTACGCCGCAGCAAATCCTCGAAGATGAGCATGTTAAGCGCGTGTACCTTGGGGAAGACTTCAGACTCTGATAGGGTAGAGGTTAAGTCACGCCGAACCGGAGAAAAACGCTCTGAACATGAAGCAAGGTTTGCAATTACGGCTCAGCCAGCAACTGGCCATGACGCCGCAGCTCCAGCAGGCAATCCGTCTGTTGCAGCTGTCCACGTTAGAACTCCAGCAGGAGCTCCAGCAGGCGCTGGACAGCAATCCGCTGCTGGAGCAGACCGATCTTCATGACGAGGTAGACGCCCAGCAGACGCAGGACACAGAAACGCTCGACTCCGTAGATGCACTCGAACAGAAAGAGATGCCGGACGAACTGCCGCTGGATGCCAGCTGGGATGAAATCTACACCGCGGGTACCCCTTCCGGGACGCGTGCAGACTACCAGGACGATGAACTCCCGGTCTACCAGGGCGAAACTACCCAATCGCTTCAGGACTACCTGATGTGGCAGGTGGAGCTGACGCCTTTCTCCGATACCGATCGCGCCATTGCCACCTCGATTGTCGATGCCGTTGACGACACGGGCTATTTGACCGTGACGCTGGACGAGATTCTTGAAAGCATCGGCGATGACGAGATTGAACTGGAAGAGATCGAAGCCGTCCTGAAACGCGTTCAGCGTTTCGACCCGATTGGCGTCGCCGCGAAAGATCTGCGTGACTGCCTTCTGATCCAGCTTTCGCAGTTTGCTAAAGAGACACCGTGGATTGACGAAGCCCGGCTCATCATCAGCGATCATCTGGATCTGCTGGCGAACCACGACTTCCGCACCCTAATGCGCGTCACGCGCCTGAAAGAAGAGGTGCTGAAGGAAGCGGTGAATCTGATCCAGTCGCTCGATCCGCGTCCGGGGCAGTCGATTCAGACCAGCGAACCGGAATATGTCATTCCCGATGTGCTGGTGAGAAAACACAATGGCCGCTGGGTCGTTGAACTGAACGCCGACAGCATTCCTCGCCTGCAAATCAACCAGCAATACGCCTCCATGTGCACCAGCGCCCGTAACGACGCTGATAATCAATACATTCGCAGCAACCTTCAGGAAGCACGCTGGTTGATTAAGAGTCTGGAGAGCCGTAATGACACGCTGCTGCGCGTCAGCCGCTGTATTGTCGAACAGCAGCAGGCATTCTTTGAGCAGGGCGAAGAGTTTATGAAACCGATGGTGCTGGCGGACATAGCCCAGGCAGTCGAGATGCATGAATCAACCATTTCCCGCGTGACCACGCAGAAGTATCTGCACAGCCCACGCGGTATTTTTGAGCTTAAGTATTTCTTCTCCAGCCACGTGAACACCGAAGGCGGCGGCGAAGCCTCGTCGACGGCCATTCGCGCACTGGTGAAGAAGTTGATCGCCGCGGAGAACCCCGCGAAGCCACTCAGTGACAGTAAGTTAACCACCATGCTGTCCGATCAGGGTATTATGGTGGCACGTCGTACTGTCGCGAAGTATCGAGAGTCTTTATCCATTCCGCCGTCTAACCAGCGTAAACAACTGGTTTGACACAACCGATAAGGAAGACACTATGCAGCTCAATATCACCGGACATAACGTCGAGATTACTGAGGCTTTACGCGATTTTGTAAACACTAAGTTTGCGAAACTCGAGCAGTATTTCGAGAGGATCAACCAGGTCTATGTTGTGTTGAAAGTGGAGAAAGTGACGCATATCTCGGATGCGACCCTGCACGTCAACGGAGGGGAACTCCATGCCAGTGCGGAAGGGCAAGACATGTACGCGGCTATCGACGGCTTGATTGATAAGCTTGCGAGACAGCTCAATAAACATAAAGATAAACTGAAACAACACTAATTGTCCGGGCAGTTAACGGGTGCAGGACGGCCTGTTGTGAAACACAACAGGCCATTTGTACAGTTAGCGCTTAGGTGAAATTATGATAAACAACGATTCCGCTCTTCAACTGAGCAATGTCCTTAACCAGGATTGTACCCGCAGTGGCGTTCACTGCCAGAGCAAAAAACGTGCGCTGGAAATCATCAGTGAGCTGGCCGCAAAACAGCTGGGTCTGCCGCCGCAGATCGTGTTTGAAGCCATTCTGACTCGTGAAAAAATGGGCAGTACCGGCATCGGCAATGGCATTGCGATCCCGCATGGCAAGCTGGAAGAAGATACGCTGCGTGCCGTGGGGGTGTTTGTGCAACTGGAAACGCCTATCGCTTTTGACGCCATTGATAACCAGCCTGTGGATCTGCTCTTCGCGCTGCTGGTTCCTGCCGATCAGACCAAGACCCACCTGCACACGCTGTCGCTGGTTGCCAAACGTCTGGCGGATAAAACCATTTGTCGTCGACTGCGCTCAGCCCAAAGTGATGAAGAGCTTTATCAAATTATCACTGAAGCAGAAGGCAATCAGGATGAGGCATAATCGGGAAAGGGCCTTCAGAACGGCTGCCCTGAGGAGAAACGGAACATGGTGCTGATGATCGTCAGCGGTCGTTCGGGGTCCGGGAAGTCCGTGGCCCTGCGCGCGCTGGAAGACATGGGATTTTACTGTGTAGATAACCT
This sequence comes from Enterobacter cloacae complex sp. SHL022, assembly GCF_049237785.1. Taxonomy (NCBI): domain Bacteria; kingdom Pseudomonadati; phylum Pseudomonadota; class Gammaproteobacteria; order Enterobacterales; family Enterobacteriaceae; genus Enterobacter; species Enterobacter cloacae complex sp. SHL022. Next base: position 67,550 of record NZ_JBMKJH010000010.1, read on the forward strand.
GCCGGTAGTGTTGTTACCCGATCTGGCGCGGACGCTGGCGGACAGGCAAATCTCTGCCGCCGTCAGTATTGACGTGCGTAACATGCCGGAATCGCCGGAAATCTTCGAGCAGGCAATGAACAGCCTGCCGGAATGCTTCTCGCCTCAGCTCTTGTTCCTGGACGCTGACCGCAACACGCTGATCCGCCGTTACAGCGATACACGTCGTTTGCATCCGCTCTCCAGTAAAAATCTTTCGCTGGAAAGCGCCATCGATAAAGAGAGCGATCTGCTTGAGCCGCTGCGTTCGCGGGCCGACCTGATTGTCGACACCTCTGAAATGTCCGTCCACGAGCTGGCGGAAATGCTGCGTACGCGCTTACTCGGCAAGCGCGAGCGTGAACTGACGATGGTGTTTGAATCCTTCGGCTTTAAGCACGGCATACCTATCGATGCGGATTACGTTTTTGATGTGCGTTTCCTGCCGAACCCGCACTGGGATCCGAAACTGCGTCCGATGACCGGTCTGGATAAGCCGGTGGCGGCGTTCCTCGACCGACACACAGAAGTACACAATTTTATCTACCAGACGCGAAGCTACCTTGAGCTATGGTTACCTATGCTGGAAACAAACAATCGCAGCTACCTGACGGTGGCGATTGGCTGTACCGGCGGTAAACATCGTTCGGTCTACATTGCCGAACAGCTGGCCGATTACTTCCGCTCACGCGGGAAGAACGTTCAGTCCCGTCATCGCACGCTGGAAAAACGCAAAACATGACCGTAAAACAGACCGTCGAAATCACCAATAAGCTGGGCATGCATGCGCGCCCGGCGATGAAGCTGTTTGAGCTGATGCAGGGTTTTGATGCTGAGGTGCTGCTGCGCAACGACGAGGGAACCGAGGCAGAAGCCAATAGCGTGATCGCCCTGCTGATGCTGGATTCTGCCAAAGGCCGCCAGATTGAAGTTGAAGCCACCGGCCCGCAGGAAGAAGAAGCGCTGGCGGCAGTGATTGCCCTGTTTAACGCCGGGTTTGACGAAGACTAACGTTCGCCATGTCGGCGGGTAGCGCTGCGCTTACCCGCCCTACATAAGATTATTTCGCTCCATAAACCCTTCCCCACCCAACTGACGCATCTGGCGCATAATCCACGCCTGGCGGCTTCGCACGTAGCCTGACGGGGTGCTGGCCTTAAAACGCAGCGGGTTCGGCAGCACGGCGGCAAGGAGTGCCGCTTCGGACATAGTCAACCTGCTGGCGGGCTTGCCAAAATAGCGCTGCGATGCCGCTTCGACGCCAAACACGCCGTCACCAAACTCCGCGATATTCAGGTAGACGGTCAAAATGCGTTTTTTGCTCCACACCGTCTCGACCCCCAGCGTCAGCCCGGCCTCCAGCCCTTTTCTTACCCAGCTGCGACCGTCCCATAAGAACAGATTTTTTACCGTCTGCTGAGAAAGCGTTGACGCGCCGCGGACGCGGTTTTCATGACGTTCATTATGATCCAGCGCCTTCTCAATAGCCGCCACGTCAAAACCCCAGTGCTCCGGGAATTTCTGATCTTCTGCCGCAATGACCGCCAGCCCCATCCACGGGGAGATTTCATCCATGCCGACCCAGTCTGAGTGGGCAACATAGCCAAAATCACCCGAGAGCCAGGCGCTAATCTGCCGCTCTGCCATCACGGCGGAGAACGGGACGGGCAGGATGCTGAACAGCGCAATGCCTCCGCCCCAAAAAACGGCCAGGACCAGCACAATACGCAGCAGGATCCGTTTTAACCACCCGCCAGGGGATAATTTACGACTCATTCGGTAAGAACCAGCACTCTGTCCACCAGCTTTTCAATGCCTGCGGCAGCCTCAGCGATATTCTGCGCCAGCATATACGCCGGCGTGGTGATGATTTTGTTGTCCTCATCCACCACAATGTCGTCGACCGGGCATGGCACGTGCTCGCCGCCCATATCCTCAATAATTTCAGCGGTATCAATGTCGGTTCCGATCGTGAGCCGCAGCGGGAAATCAAAAATTTTCGGCAGCATGGCTGGCGCAATGCAGATAAAGCCCTGCGGCTTACCTGCTGCATGCATCGCCAGCGATAGCGCTTTCAAATCGGGATCGACATGGCACGCCGCGCCTTCTGTTGCAAACGTGCTCAGGTTTTTTGCCGCGCCAAAGCCGCCCGGCACGATGAGCGCATCAAGTTCAGCGGCATCGGCCTGTGCCAGCGGATGAATATCTCCACGCACAATACGTGCTGCTTCAATCAGCACGTTACGGCTTTCCGCCATTGGCTCGCCGGTAAGATGATTCATTACGTCTGCTTGAGTTTTATCCGGCGCGAAGCAGAGAACGTCTGCCCCCTGCCGCGATAATGCCAGCAGCGTTAATACGGTTTCGTGTATCTCTGAACCATCGTAAACGCCACATCCGCTCAGCACGACACCCACTTTCTTCATTCTGACGATCCTTCTAAGCAACTCGCTGAAGCACATTAAAAATTCTGATTAAAACGCTATGCTTCACACATTTCACTGATTCATGTAACAAACTGTTTAAGATTTGCTATCTTATCTGCGTGCGGCCTCAATTTTCAGGCGGCGTCCATGCGAAAACAACCCACAAAAATCAGGCGCAGCCACGATTTCCCTGGTGTTGGCGCAGTATTCGCGCACCCCGGTATAGCCGGGGTCATTTTTTTCTGGCATCTACCCAGGCTTTCAGCACTGCCACATCGTTTTGCCACTCCTGTTTCATCTCTTCGACCCAATCACCTACATTATCTTCCCAGGCAGGTAAATCAGGCGACTGAATCTGTTGGCCCAGTTGCTGGAGATGACGTAACCCGACCGATCCTGCCGCGCCTTTGATTTTATGTCCCTCTTCGACGATGCCCTTCTGGTCACGCGCCGTCAGGTTGGATTCGAGCACGTTCAGATAGCCCGGCATCATTTTTTCGAACACGGCCAGGCCATCGGTGATCAGTTTTGGTCCTACCAGATCGATATACTGCTCCAGCATGGCGGTATCCAGTATCGTTTGGGCTTTGGCGCTATCAACAGACGTCATGGTGCTCTCCTCTTCATCACAGGTATCCCAGAACTTCTTGATCATCGCCGTCAGGGCAGGTACCGCCAGCGGCTTGCTGAGCACATCGTCCATTCCGGCCTCGAGGTACTCTTTTTTATCTTTCAGCACGTTTGCGGTCAACGCCACCAGCGGCGGCAGCTCGTCAGGAGCATATTTGCGCGTCAGCTCGCGGGAGATATCCAGTCCGGTCATGTCCGGTAGCTGAATATCGAGCAGCACCAGGTCGTACTCGCCCGGCGTGAACATCTCCAGCGCGGCTTTGCCGGTCATCGCCACATCCACGCTGTTACCGAGTTTTTCCAGTACCGACCGGGCGACAATGACGTTCAGCTCAATATCTTCCACCAGCAGGACGTGCAGGGCTGGCAGCGGCATATCGTCGTTCTCAAACGTATCTTCCACCTCTTCCGCCACGGCAGGCGCGTGGACGGTAAGCGTAAAGGTGGAGCCTTTACCCGGCTGGCTGGCAACGGTGATATCCCCGCCCATACTTTTCGCCAGACGTTTCGACACCGCCAGGCCAATGCCCGTACCGGTCGCCGGTTTACCGCCGTGGCTGTCTTTAACCTGATAATACATGGCGAAGATCTTATCCTGCTCTTCCTGAGGAATGCCGATACCCGAGTCCTCAACTTCAAAGTGCAGCATGTCGCCTTCGTCATAGCGAATGCGCACCGCAACCTGCCCCTTCTGGGTAAACTTCACGGCATTGCTGATGAGGTTCCACAGGATCTGACGCAGCCGCGTGCCGTCCGTCACCACTTTATGCGGCAGCGGCAGCGTCGGCTCCATCACAAAGCTCAACCCTTTTTGCTGGGCCTGCAAACCTGACAGGTTCTCCAGGTCCGCAAGGAAGCCTGTAAAATCAACCGGCTGGTTGTCGAGCTGAACTTTACGGCGCTCCATCTTATCCATGTCGATAATATCATTGAAGATATTGCCCAGCGTGACCGCCGAGACGTGGATCGTTTTGAGGTATTTTTCCTGCTCGCTGGTCAGCTCGGTATCCAGCAGAATGCGGCTCAGCCCCACAATGCCATTCAGCGGGGTGCGCAGTTCATGGCTGATGGTGGAGATGAAAGTTGTTTTATCCCGGCTGGCGCGCTCCAGCGCATCCTGATAGCGCTTACGCTCGGTGATATCACGGCCAAAGCCCATCAGACCATGACGTTTACCCACCCGGTCGTAATAAGGTACTTTGCGGATCTCAAAGCAGGCTTTGCGCCCGTCGGGGTAGTCCAGCCACTGCTCATAGGTCAGCGAAACGTTATGGCGGAAGACCTTTTCATCCGTCTCCATCACTTTTGCTGCCGCCTCTTCGGAATAGACATCCTGAGGTTTCAGGTGGATCAGCTGTTTTTCGCTTTTCCCGGTCAACAGTTCCATGGCCCGGTTACAGCCGGAGAACTCTTTATCTTCATTACGGTAGAACACCAGATCCGGCGACGCATCGAGGAACGAGCGCAGGAAAGAGGATTGCTGTTCAAGCTGGATCTGCGTGACTTCGCGCTCTTTCATCTCAATTTTCAGCTGCTCAAGCGTGGTCTGACGCTCGGCTTCCGCCTTCTCACGGTCTGAAATTTCCTGATTCAGCTGGGCAATGTTGTCCTTGAGCTGAACGTTGAGTTTAAGATCGCGCTCGCGCATCTCTTCCAGCTTATCCACCAGTTTCGATAAACGCTGTCGGGACTCTTCCAGCTGCTCAACCACCACGGAGAGGAAATAGACCGCCCATGGGGTGATCAGCAGGCCAAAGAAAATAGAGCGGATCACGTCGATGCTCTCGACCTGACCATGCAGAACCATGGTCACGGCCATTTGCACGACAATGGCCAGAACGACCAGCGCCAGCGCCAGCAGCATGGAAAAACGCACCAGCCCGAGCTTCATCATCAGGTCGACGTAGTACTGGGCCAGCATTCGAATTTGCTTCATAGAGGATCCCTTCACGACTTTATCGCTCAATAATACTCAAATTCACGGCGAGGCGTTGAAGGTTGTGAGAAAAAGTGCGGGGTGAAACAGGAGATTAGCCTCGCCCCCGGGCTAGCGGGAGCGAGGAAGACGTTTTATCAGGAGCGTTTTAGCAGCATCCAGAGGCTGATCAGGAAGAAACTGGCGCTCGGCAACAGCGCGCCGATAATTGGCGGAATGCCATACACCAGTGTCAGCGGACCGAAAATCTGATCGAGGACGTAGAACACGAAACCAAAGCTGATACCAGTTACCACGCGGACCCCCATCGGCACGCTACGTAGCGGTCCAAAGATGAACGACAGCGCCATTAGCATCATCACCGCCACGGACAGTGGCTGGAAGATTTTGCTCCACATGTTGAGCTGGTAACGCCCCGCATCCTGTCCGCTCGATTTCAGATACTTCACGTAGTTATGCAGACCGCTGATGGAGAGCGCATCGGGATCGAGCGCTACCACGCCAAGCTTGTCCGGCGTCAGGTTGGTTTTCCAGGTACCGCTTACGGTCTGCGAACCGGTGATCTGTTTCGGGTTCGTCAGGTCAGATTCATCAACCTGGGATAACCGCCACAGCTTGTTGTTCGCATCAAATTTAGCGGAGGCGGCATAACGCACCGACTGCAAACGACGATCGTTGTTGAAGGCGTAGATGCTCACGCCGCCCAGTTCATCGTCCCCTTTCACGCGTTCGATATAGACGAAGTTCTGACCATCTTTCGCCCATAACCCCTGCTGCGTGGAGAGCAGCGAACCACCGTACATAGCCTGAGCACGGTAGTTACGCGCCATCTGTTCGCCCTGCGGCGCGACCCATTCGCCAATCGCCATGGTCAACAGCACCAGCGGGATCGCGGTTTTCATTACCGACAGCGCAACCTGCATACGGGTAAAGCCAGATGCCTGCATCACCACCAGCTCGCTACGCTGAGCCAGCATCCCCAGGCCCAGCAACGCCCCCAGCAGGGCCGCCATCGGGAAGAAGATCTGCACATCTTTTGGTACGCTGAGCAGGGTGTACATCCCGGCACCCAACGCGTCGTAACTCCCCTGCCCGGCTTTTTTCAGCTGGTCGACAAATTTGATAATGCCCGAGAGCGACACCAGCATGAACAGGGTCATCATGATGGTGGTGAAAATCGTTTTACCGATATAGCGGTCAAGTACGCCAAACGCCTGCATTAGATGGCTCCTTTACGCGTAAACCGGGCACGAAGACGACGCACAGGCACCGTGTCCCACAAGTTGAGTCCGACTGCCAGCAGCAGATACAAACCATTCACGACCCAGGTCCAGATCATCGGGTCAATTTTTCCTTTCCCGCCGTTAGACTTGATTGAGGTTTGCAGCAGGAAGAACACCAGATACAGCAGCATCGCTGGCAGCATCGACAGCACGCGGCCCTGGCGCGGGTTCACCACGCTCAGCGGAACCACCATCAGCGCCATCATAAATACGGTGAATACCAGCGTGATACGCCAGTGCAGTTCAGCACGCGCACGATCGGTATCGGTATTCATTAAGGTGCGCATATCCATCTGCTCAGTATCCGTTGGATCGAGCGCGACGGCCTGATGACCAATGATGGCCTGGTAGTTCTGGAAATCGGTAATACGGAAGTCGCGCAGCATAGCCGTGCCTTCGAAACGCGTTCCTTTGTTCAGCGTGACAACCTGAGAGCCGTCTTTACGCTGAGACAGCTGACCGGAGTCCGCCACCACCACAGAAGGCCGAGCGTTACCTTTCGGGCGCAGTTGAGCAAGAAACACGTCATTGAAGCGGTTGCCATCGACGCTTTCGATAAACAGCACGGAGTTACCGTCGGTCGCCTGCTGGAACTGCCCCTGCGCCAGCGCCGCCAGCCCCGGGTTAGCTTTTGCTTCCGCCAGCACCTCATCCTGATGACGAGAGGAGGTCGGCCCCGCCCACATGACGTTAACCGCGGCAACAATGCCCGTAAACAGCGCCAGCACCATGGCTGCTTTTACCAGTACGGCTTTACTGAGGCCGCAGGCATGCATCACGGTGATTTCACTTTCGGTATAGAGCTTACCCAGGGTCATCAGCAGACCAAGGAACAGGCTTAACGGCAGGATAAGCTGCGCCATTTCCGGCACGCCAAGCCCGAGCAGGGAAAGCACCAGATTCGTTGGGATTTCGCCATCAACCGCCGCGCCGAGGATCCTGACCAGCTTCTGACAGAAAAAGATCAGAAGGAGGATAAAGAGGATCGCCAGTTGGCTCTTCAGCGTCTCCCGAACCAGATATCTTATGATTATCACTTTAAATACGCCCGTTAAAACTCGTCTTATGCAGGAATTTAGCTTGTTTCATGGCTTAAACGTCATTTATTCTCTTGAGTCGTCGAAATCATCGCTAAGATTAAAAAACCCGGCGGATTCGCGCTTCATGACATTTATTGACGTGTCGAAACCGTAGTAACGTAAGATTAACACGAAGTCACCACAACGGCGGACATGAGTTACGAAAGGTTTCAATTCTATCCGTAGCCGCCGCCGTTGTCTTTAAGATTCAGGAGCGTAGTGCATGGAGTTCAGTGTAAAAAGCGGTAGCCCGGAGAAACAGCGGAGTGCCTGCATCGTTGTGGGCGTCTTTGAACCACGCCGACTCTCCCCGATCGCCGAGCAACTCGATAAAATCAGCGACGGCTATATCAGCGCCCTGCTGCGCCGTGGCGAACTGGAAGGCAAACCAGGGCAGACCTTGTTGCTGCACCATGTTCCGAACGTCCTGTCCGAGCGTATTCTGCTGATTGGCTGTGGTAAAGAACGTGAGCTTGATGAGCGCCAGTACAAGCAGGTTATTCAGAAAACCATTAATACACTGAATGATACTGGTTCGATGGAAGCCGTCTGCTTCCTGACGGAGCTGCACGTTAAGGGCCGCAACACGTACTGGAAGGTGCGCCAGGCCGTCGAAACCGCAAAAGAGAGCCTCTACAGCTTTGATCAGCTGAAGACCACCAAAAGCGAGCCGCGTCGCCCGCTGCGTAAAATGGTCTTTAACGTGCCAACCCGTCGCGAGCTGACCAGCGGCGAGCGCGCCATTCAGCACGGTCTGGCCATTGCCGCCGGTATCAAAGCGGCAAAAGATCTTGGCAATATGCCGCCAAACATCTGTAACGCCGCGTACCTGGCGTCTCAGGCGCGCCAGCTGGCTGACGCCTACAGCAAGAACGTTATCACCCGCGTTATCGGCGAACAGCAGATGAAAGAGCTGGGGATGCACTCTTATCTGGCGGTCGGTAACGGCTCCCAGAACGAATCCCTGATGTCAGTCATTGAGTACAAGGGCAATCCGTCTGAAGATGCGCGTCCGATCGTGCTCGTCGGTAAAGGGCTGACCTTCGACTCAGGCGGTATCTCCATCAAGCCTTCAGAAGGCATGGATGAGATGAAGTACGACATGTGCGGCGCGGCGGCGGTTTACGGCGTTATGCGCATGGTCGCGGAACTTCAGTTGCCCATCAACGTGATCGGCGTGCTGGCGGGCTGCGAAAACATGCCTGGCGGCCGCGCTTATCGTCCTGGTGATGTGCTGACCACCATGTCCGGCCAGACCGTTGAGGTGCTGAACACCGACGCCGAAGGCCGTCTGGTGCTGTGCGACGTGCTGACCTACGTTGAGCGTTTCGAACCTGAAGCGGTGATTGACGTGGCTACACTGACCGGCGCCTGCGTGATTGCGCTGGGGCATCACATCACCGGCCTGATGTCGAACCACAACCCGCTGGCGCATGAACTGATCGGCGCGTCCGAACAGGCCGGCGACCGCGCGTGGCGTCTGCCGCTGGGGGACGAGTTCCAGGAACAACTGGAGTCTAACTTCGCAGACATGGCAAACATCGGCGGTCGTCCTGGCGGGGCGATTACCGCGGGCTGCTTCCTGGCGCGCTTTACCCGCAAGTACAACTGGGCGCACCTGGACATCGCGGGGACCGCATGGCGCTCCGGTAAAGCCAAAGGCGCGACCGGACGTCCGGTGGCGCTGCTGTCGCAGTTCCTGCTCAATCGTGCGGGTTTTAACGGCGACGAGTAATGATAAACGCCGGGTGGCGCTACGCTTACCCGGCTTTGCATTTAAATCCACGACAAGAAACCCCATATATGAAGAATGCAACGTTCTACCTTCTGGACAATGACACCCATCAGGATGGCCTCAGCGCCGTTGAACAGCTGGTGTGTGAAATTGCCGCAGAACGTTGGCGCGCAGGTAAACGCGTCCTGATTGCCTGTGAAGATGAGCAGCAAGCAATTCGCCTGGATGAAGCGCTATGGGCGCGCCCGCCGGAGAGTTTTGTTCCGCATAACCTGTCGGGCGAAGGTCCACGCGGCGGGGCACCGGTGGAGATTGCCTGGCCGCAAAAACGCAACAGTAGCGCGCGCGATATTCTCATTAGCCTGCGGACAGACTTTGCAGATTTTGCCACCGCTTTCACAGAAGTGGTAGACTTTGTCCCTTACGAAGAATCTTTGAAACAACTGGCGCGCGAACGCTACAAAGCGTACCGCCTGGCCGGTTTTAACCTGAATACGGCAACCTGGAAATAATGGAAAAGACATATAACCCACGCGATATCGAACAGCCGCTTTACGAGCACTGGGAACAGCAGGGCTATTTCAAGCCTAACGGCGACGAAAGCAAAGAGTCCTTCTGCATCATGATCCCGCCGCCGAACGTCACCGGCAGTTTGCATATGGGGCATGCTTTCCAGCAGACCATCATGGATACCATGATCCGCTACCAGCGCATGCAGGGTAAAAACACCCTGTGGCAGGCGGGGACTGACCACGCGGGTATCGCGACCCAGATGGTGGTTGAGCGTAAAATTGCCGCTGAAGAGGGTAAAACCCGCCACGACTACGGTCGCGACGCGTTCATCGACAAAATCTGGCAGTGGAAGGCAGAATCCGGCGGCACCATTACCCGTCAGATGCGCCGCCTCGGCAACTCCGTGGACTGGGAGCGCGAGCGCTTCACCATGGACGAAGGCCTGTCCAACGCCGTGAAAGAAGTCTTCGTCCGTCTGTACAAAGAAGACCTGATTTACCGCGGCAAACGCCTGGTCAACTGGGACCCGAAATTGCGTACCGCCATCTCTGACCTGGAAGTGGAAAACCGCGAGTCTAAAGGCTCCATGTGGCACATCCGCTATCCGCTGGCAGACGGTGCAAAAACCGCAGACGGCAAAGATTATCTGGTGGTGGCGACCACCCGTCCGGAAACCCTGCTGGGCGATACCGGCGTGGCCGTTAACCCGGAAGATCCGCGTTATAAAGATTTGATCGGCAAATTCGTGGTGCTGCCGCTGGTGAACCGCCGTATTCCGATTGTGGGCGACGAACACGCCGACATGGAAAAAGGCACCGGCTGCGTGAAAATCACCCCGGCGCATGACTTCAACGACTATGAAGTCGGTCGTCGTCATCAACTTCCGATGATCAACATTCTGACCTTCGACGGCGATATCCGCGAAAGCGCAGAAGTGTATGACACCAAAGGCAACGAGTCCGACGTTTATTCCAGCGACATCCCGGCTGAGTTCCAGAAGCTGGAGCGCTTTGCCGCGCGTAAAGCCATCGTAGCCGCCGTTGACGCGCTCGGCCTGCTGGAAGAGATTAAGCCTCACGATCTGACCGTGCCGTACGGCGACCGTGGCGGCGTAGTTATCGAGCCAATGCTGACCGACCAGTGGTACGTGCGTGCCGACGTGCTGGCGAAACCGGCTGTGGAAGCGGTTGAGAACGGCAGCATTCAGTTCGTGCCGAAGCAGTACGAAAACATGTACTTCTCCTGGATGCGCGATATTCAGGACTGGTGTATTTCCCGTCAGCTGTGGTGGGGTCACCGTATCCCGGCGTGGTACGACAACGAAGGCAATGTCTACGTTGGCCGCACCGAAGAGGAAGTGCGTCAGGAAAACAACCTGGGCGCTGACGTTGCCCTGCGCCAGGATGAAGACGTGCTGGATACCTGGTTCTCCTCCGCGCTGTGGACCTTCTCTACCCTCGGCTGGCCGGAAAACACCGACGCGCTGCGTCAGTTCCACCCAACCAGCGTGATGGTCTCCGGCTTCGACATCATCTTCTTCTGGATCGCCCGCATGATCATGATGACCATGCACTTCATCAAAGACGAAGACGGCAAGCCGCAGGTTCCGTTCCATACCGTTTACATGACCGGCCTGATCCGCGACGACGAAGGCCAGAAGATGTCCAAATCCAAGGGTAACGTTATCGACCCGCTGGATATGGTAGACGGTATCTCTCTGGAAGAGCTGCTGGAAAAACGTACCGGCAATATGATGCAGCCGCAGCTGGCGGAGAAAATCCGCAAGCGTACCGAGAAGCAGTTCCCGAACGGGATCGAATCTCACGGTACCGACGCCCTGCGCTTCACCCTGGCGGCGCTGGCCTCCACCGGCCGTGACATCAACTGGGATATGAAGCGTCTGGAAGGTTACCGTAACTTCTGTAACAAGCTGTGGAACGCCAGCCGCTTCGTGCTGATGAACACCGAAGATCAGGATTGCGGCTTTAACGGCGGCGAAATGACCCTGTCTCTGGCAGACCGCTGGATCCTGGCGGAATTTAACCAGACGGTTAAAGCATTCCGCGACGCGCTGGACAGCTACCGCTTCGACATCGCGGCAGGCATCCTGTACGAATTCACCTGGAACCAGTTCTGCGACTGGTACCTGGAGCTGGCGAAGCCGGTCATGAACGGTGGTTCTGAAGCGGAACTGCGCGGCACGCGTAATACGTTGATTACCGTTCTGGAAGGTCTGCTGCGCCTTGCGCACCCGATCATTCCATTCATCACCGAAACCATCTGGCAGCGCGTGAAGGTGATTGCCGGTATTAATGCCGATACCATCATGCTCCAGCCGTTCCCGGCATTCGACGCCGCGAAAGTGGATGAAGCCGCGTCTGCGGATACCGAGTGGCTGAAACAGGCGATCGTTGCGATACGTAACATCCGCGCGGAAATGAATATCGCTCCGGGTAAACCACTGGAACTGCTGCTGCGCGGTTGCAGCGAAGCTGCCGTTCGTCGCGTCACCGAGAACAACACATTCCTGAAAACCATGGCGCGTCTGGAAAGCATCACCGTGCTGCCTGCCGATGACAAAGGTCCGGTTTCCGTGACCAAAATCATCGACGGCGCGGAGCTGCTGATCCCGATGGCGGGCCTGATCGACAAAGACGCGGAGCTGGCGCGTCTGGCGAAAGAAGTGGCGAAAGTCGACGTGGAAATTGGCAAAATCGAAAGCAAACTGGCGAACGAGGGCTTTGTGGCCCGCGCGCCGGAAGCGGTCATCGCCAAAGAGCGTGAGCGTCTGGTTGCCTTCGCCGATGCGAAGACCAAACTGATCGAGCAGCAGGCGGTTATCGCAGCCCTGTAATGCTTTTACCCCTTACGCTTCAGGGCGTAAGGGGTATCCTTCCTGAAAACTCCTCGCTTGCACTCCCCTTTCTGCGGTGCTATTAACAGCAGTTGTGTGTCAATTTTTGTCATGAGTAAAGCTATGAGCGTGATTACCCCCGTCGCGACGACAATGCGTCGGATCACTGAGCAGGACAACCCGGCTATCGCCGCCGTTATCCGCACGGTTTCTGCCGAATATGGCCTGACCGCCGACAAAGGCTACACCGTGGCCGACCCCAATCTGGACGAACTTTTTCAGCTGTACAGCCAGCCGGGTCATGCCTACTGGGTCATTGAACAGGACGGCCAGGTCGTGGGCGGCGGCGGCATTGCCCCACTGCTTTGCAGCGAGCCGGATATCTGTGAACTTCAGAAAATGTATTTCCTGCCAACGATACGCGGACAAGGCCTGGCGAAAAAGCTGGCGCTGGTCGCCCTGGAACATGCACGATCACAGGGCTTTAAACGTTGCTACCTCGAAACCACCGCTTTCCTTAAAGAGGCCATTGGCCTGTATGAGCATCTGGGCTTTGAGCATATCGATGCGCCACTGGGCTGCACGGGCCACGTGGACTGCGAAGTCAGGATGCTGAAAAGTCTGTAAGTTTCGTTCCTGCCGTCTTCTGTTAAGCGTCTGTAAACTGAATGCTCTACACTCACAGTTCACACCAAAACAGGGGAAACGCGATGTCGAAGATAAAAAGCTACGCCGCACCGCAGGCGGGTGCAGAACTTGAGCTGTACGAGTACGATGCGGGCGAACTAAAAGCGGAAGACGTCGAAGTACAGGTTGATTACTGCGGGATCTGCCACTCGGATCTCTCGATGATCGACAATGAATGGGGCTTTTCCAGCTATCCGCTGGTTGCCGGGCACGAAGTCATTGGCCGCGTCGTGGCGCTCGGCAGCGCCGCGCAGGACAAAGGGCTGAAAGTGGGCCAGCGCGTGGGTATCGGCTGGACGGCACGCAGCTGCGGTCACTGCGATGCCTGTATCAGCGGCAACCAGATCAACTGCCTTGAGGGCGCAACGCCGACCATCCTTAACAAGGGCGGTTTCGCCGATAAGCTGCGCGCCGACTGGCAATGGGTTATCCCGCTGCCGGACAGCATTGATATTGAATCCGCAGGTCCGCTGCTGTGTGGCGGTATCACCGTATTTAAACCGCTGCTGATGCATCACATCACCGCCACCAGCCGCGTCGGCGTGATCGGTATTGGCGGTCTGGGGCATATTGCCATCAAACTGCTGCATGCGATGGGCTGTGAAGTGACGGCGTTCAGCTCTAACCCGGCGAAAGAGCAGGAAGTGCTGGCGATGGGTGCGGATAAAGTGGTGAACAGCCGCGATCCTCAGGCACTCACCGCCCTGGCAGGCCAGTTTGACCTGATCATCAACACGGTAAACGTCGATCTCGACTGGCAGCCGTACTTTGAAGCGCTGGCCTACGGCGGTAACTTCCACACCGTGGGTGCGGTGATGAAGCCGCTGCCGGTTCCGGCGTTTACCCTGATCGGCGGGGATCGCAGCGTGTCAGGCTCCGCGACCGGTACACCGTACGAGCTGCGCAAGCTGATGAAGTTTGCCGGACGCACAAAAGTGGCACCCACCACCGAGCTGTACCCGATGTCAAAAATCAACGAAGCGATCCAGCACGTGCGCGACGGCAAAGCCCGCTACCGCGTGGTGTTGAAAGCGGATTTTTGATGTGACATTGCCGGGGAATGTGCGGCCTGATGCCCTCACCCCAACCCTCTCCCTCAAGGGAGAGGGGGCCGTCTGTGCAGGCATTATTTTGTGGGGATCCCTCAGCTCACAGGGAGAGGGCGCAAACACTAAAAACGGTAACGGTTGTTACCGTTTTGCATCTACCATGGTCTTAAAAACTTCCGCCACCGCGACTGCCCCCGGATCCATCACCCCGTCCAGATTCTCTTTATTCACATACGACGAGCGTCCCGCGCCGGCTTTCGCCATTTTTGCCGTTGCTTCGGCGCCCTGCTGCGCGGCCTGCGCTGCCGCCTGAATATTGCCTTTCTGTAACGCCTCCAGCGCCGGTTGCAGCGCATCGATCAGCGTACGATCGCCGAGATCCGCGCCGCCATACTGCTTCATCTGCGCAAGTCCGCTCAGCAAGGCTTCAGGTAGCGGCTGTCCATCGTGAAGCTTTTGTCCTGCCGCCGTGAAGAAGATCGACATCAACACCCCACTCGATCCGCCCATCACCGTTGCCAGCCGCTCGCCTACCAGCAGGAGTAATGTCGGCACGTCGTTAAGGGGCAGGTTGTTCTCCTCAAGTCGCTGCGCAATATCCCGCGCCCCTTGCGCAAAAGTGGAGCCCGTGTCGCCATCGCCTACTTTGGCATCCAGCGCGTTAAGGCGGTTTTCCAGCTGAATCAATGTTTTCGTTACCGAGGCGACGGCCTCGCTCACCTCCGTATTGTCCGACGGGGCATATTCCACGCGATCATGAAGGGCGCTATGTGGGACGGTACGCAGGGGCGCGAACGCCACGGGCTTCTGCCAGCCCAGCGTCTCGACCTCGGCGTGAATCGCCTTCTCGAAGAAATCGTTGAGCTTTAGCAGCGTTAACGAAAAGCCTTTCATATCCAGCGCACTCACCAGCGGCGCCGGGCCAATCAGATACGCAATGTTCTCTTTCAGCGCCGAGTGCGCCAGCTCTTTGGTCAGCAGCGCCATCTCCAACGCCGATACGCCACCAAGATTGTTAATCAGCACCGCAAAACGCCCTTCCCCCGCCTGCGCGCGTAACGGCGTCACCAGCGTGTCGATAATGGCTTTGCTGTTTTGCGTATCCACGACGGAAGCTCCCGGCTCGCCGTGAATGCCCAAACCCAGCTCGACATGGCCTTGTTTAATGCGCCCCCCTTCATCATCGCTGCCCGGCAGGTTGCACGTTTGCATCGCCACGCCCAGGCTCCAGAGGTTATCGCAGGCCTGTTGCGCAATATCCCGCACGTCGTTTAGCGATTTCCCCTGCTCTGCCGCATATCCCGCAATTTTATGCACCAGCGCCGTTCCCGCGATACCACGCGGCTGCTTGTTATCCGGCAGGGCGATATCATCCGCCACGATAACCATCTCGACCTTCAGGCCGTAGCGTTTGGCTTTTTCCGCCGCCAGGCCAAAGTTAAGCCGGTCGCCGGTGTAGTTTTTCACAATCAGCAGGCAGCCACGGTCGCCCGTCACCGCCACAATGGCATTGAGGACCGCATCCACGCTTGGGGAGGCGAACAGATCGCCACACACCGCTGCGGTAAGCATGCCTTTGCCGACGAACCCGGCATGTGCCGGTTCATGGCCGGAGCCGCCACCGGAGATCACCGCCACGCGGCTTTTATCCCAGTCGCCGCGAGCCACCACGCGGATGGCCGGATCGATATCCAGTTTGACGAGATTACCGTGCGGCGCGGAGAGAAGTATGCCTTCAATGGCATCGTTGACAAGCTGTTTGCGGTCGTTAAAAAAGAATCTGGACATAGTTTCCCAAAATTTTGTTTACCGTATGCAAAAGCATAGTCCGCACTGGATAATGCGCCGCAAAGTGAGGAATTTACGCAGACATTTTGCCGTCAGGTTGCCTATACTCCACCCAGGACTACGAGAGGACGTGCATCATGAGTACACCATTGTTAATCGCCAGGACGCTGGAAAAAGAGCTGTTTTTACTGCCCGCGATGGCGAACCGTCATGGCCTGATCACCGGCGCGACCGGGACGGGAAAAACCGTTACCCTGCAAAAGCTGGCTGAGTCGTTGTCAGAGACTGGCGTGCCGGTTTTTATGGCTGACGTGAAGGGCGATTTAACTGGGGTGGCTCAGGAAGGTGCAGCGTCAGAAAAACTGCTTGAGCGCCTGAAAAATATCGGTATCACGGACTGGACGCCGCACGGTAATCCGGTGGTAGTCTGGGATATCTTCGGCGAAAAAGGGCATCCGGTGCGTGCCACCGTCTCCGACCTCGGCCCGCTGCTGCTGGCTCGTCTGCTTAACCTCAACGACGTGCAGTCCGGGGTACTGAACATTATCTTCCGTATCGCCGACGATCAGGGGCTACTGCTGCTCGACTTCAAAGATCTGCGCGCCATCACCCAGTACATTGGCGATAACGCCAAATCCTTCCAGAACCAGTACGGCAATATTAGCAGCGCCTCAGTGGGCGCCATTCAGCGCGGGCTCCTGACGCTGGAGCAACAGGGCGCCGAACACTTCTTCGGCGAGCCAATGCTGGATATCAAAGACTGGATGCGTACCGACAGCAGCGGCAAAGGCATCATCAACATTCTGAGCGCAGAGAAGCTCTACCAGATGCCGAAGCTTTACGCCGCCAGCCTGCTGTGGATGCTCTCTGAACTGTACGAACAACTGCCGGAAGCAGGCGATCTGGAAAAACCCAAACTGGTGTTCTTCTTTGACGAAGCGCATCTGTTGTTTAACGACGCGCCGCAGGTGCTGCTGGATAAAATTGAACAGGTTATCCGCCTGATCCGCTCCAAAGGCGTCGGGGTCTGGTTTGTGTCGCAAAACCCGTCGGATATTCCGGACAACGTACTGGGGCAGTTGGGTAACCGCGTGCAGCACGCCCTGCGCGCCTTTACGCCGAAAGATCAGAAAGCGGTGAAAGCCGCGGCGCAAACCATGCGTGTCAATCCGGCCTTTGATACCGAAACCGCCATTCAGGCGCTGGGCACCGGTGAAGCGCTGATTTCGTTCCTCGATGCAAAAGGCAGCCCGACAGTTGTCGAGCGCGCGATGGTGATTGCGCCCTGCTCGCGCATGGGTCCGGTAACGGACGATGAACGCAACAGCCTGATTAACCACTCCCCGGTGTACGGAAAGTATGAAGACGAGGTGGATCGCGAATCGGCGTTCGAGATGCTGCAAAAAGGGGTGCAGGCGACTGCCGAATCGCAGGATGCGCCTGCCGCAAAAGGGCAATCTGTTGCCGTGGACGACGGCATTCTCGGCGGGCTGAAAGATATTCTGTTCGGCAGCACCGGGCCACGCGGCGGCAAACGCGATGGCGTGGTTCAGACCATGGCAAAAAGCGCGACGCGTCAGATTACCAACCAGATAGTACGCGGCATGCTGGGAAGTCTGCTAGGCGGCCGTCGCCGGTAGCGTGGGAACCCACGGGCGGCCAAGCGCCGACCCCTGTACGCCGTTCTCCTGTAGATAGCGGTTGATTTCCAGCATCCCCGTCCAGCGGTTCTCACACCATAGCGGTGCCAGAAGCGTTGGACGGCGGGCGCTTGCCGAGATGCGGTGGTAAACAATCTCCGGCGGCGTATGGCGAATCATTTCCCCCGCAGTCACCGTATAGTCGTCGAGTTCGATACCACATAACCGCCCCGCTTCCCAGGCTTTCGCCATTATGCTGCCCTTCACGATATGCAGCGGATGCAGCTTAATGCCATCCACGCCGGTCTCAACGACTTTTTCCAGCGTTTCCAGCCCGTGCTGCTGCCCTTCTCCCGGCAAGCCGACAATCAGATGCGAGCAGACTTTTAATCCACGCTCGCGGGCGAGACGCGTGGTGCGCTGATAGCAGGCGAAATCATGCCCGCGATTGATACGGTGCAGGGTTTTGTCATGCGCGGTCTGCAAGCCCAGCTCCAGCCAGATCTCGTAGCCCTTCTCTTTGTACTCGCTAAGTAAATCCAGCACGGCGTCCGGCACGCAGTCCGGACGCGTCCCCACGCACAGCCCGACAATGTTCGCTTGAGCAACCGCCTGCTGATACATCGAGCGCAGCACCTGCACCTCCGCCCACGTGCTGGTATAGGCCTGGAAATAGGCCAGATACTGCTTCGCGCGGTTCACCAGACTCGCCTGATGGGCGAGCTGTTCAGCGATAGATTTATGCTGCTGGGCCTCGTCAGCAAACGAGGCCACGTTACAGAAGGTGCAGCCACCACGCCCGATGGTGCCATCGCGGTTCGGGCAGCTAAAGCCGCCGTGCAGCGTCAGTTTGTGAACCTTTTGTCCGTAGCGCTGCAAAAGATCCCCACCAAACATATTGACTAATTTCTGTAACTGCATAATCTGATAGACCGTCCCGAAGAAAGGGGACAAGCCTGCCATTTTTAGCCTCTGTCGGCGATGACTTGGATCAATCGCCCTGGACGGCTTTTATCTATTTGAATAAATAATCACGATTACCGACATTTCATTCACCCTGAACGTAATTACTTTTCCTTATGTTCTGATGGTTTTTTTCATTTATAGCGCCAGGACTGAAAAACAGTGATTTTATGCGGCATTGAATGCAACACCAGATTAATATTCTGCTATAAATCTGCATTTCAGCACGCTGCATCGATAATACCGCTTTCATATAGTGAGTCAGATCACACTCCCCTGCACCTGCCCGGTGCTTTAAGCGGTTGTAAAAATAGTTAAATACACAATAAAAACAATTAGATAATAACGCTTTAGCACATTTTTGTATAAATAAGATTGCCATTTGACCTGTGTACCAATTCCCGATAAGTTGGAAATCCGCTGGAAGCTTTCTGGATGAGCGGCCTGCTCATCATATTTATGCAGTAATTGAGATTCCCTCTGAAGCAAGTCCTCAAACTTGTTTACCTGCGCAAAAGGATGAAAAAGAGGGCGAATGCGAGGTCCGCGTATGAAACGCTAACCCCGTCGCCATGCTCTTTCTGCGCCTGTGCGCCACGGTAAAGTTCAGTGGGAAGCCCGACGAGCCTGGGGAGGTTCACTGATATGTTGTACGATAAATCCCTTGAGAAGGATAACTGTGGTTTCGGCCTGATCGCCCACATAGAAGGCGAACCTAGCCACAAGGTAGTGCGTACTGCTATTCACGCACTGGCCCGTATGCAGCACCGTGGCGCCATCCTTGCCGATGGTAAAACCGGCGACGGTTGCGGCCTGCTGCTGCAAAAACCGGATCGTTTCTTCCGCATCGTGGCGGAAGAGCGCGGCTGGCGTTTAGCCAAAAACTACGCTGTCGGTATGCTGTTCCTGAATCAGGATCCAGAAAAAGCTGCCGCCTCACGCCGCATCGTTGAAGAAGAACTTCAGCGTGAAACCCTGTCGATTGTCGGCTGGCGCGATGTGCCAACCAACGAAGGGGTGCTCGGTGAAATCGCCCTCTCCTCGCTGCCTCGTATTGAACAGATTTTCGTCAACGCGCCTGCGGGCTGGCGTCCGCGTGATATGGAACGCCGTCTGTTTATCGCACGCCGCCGCATTGAAAAACGTCTCCAGGACGATAAAGAGTTCTACGTCTGTAGCCTCTCTAACCTGGTGAACATCTATAAAGGTCTGTGTATGCCGGCTGACCTGCCGCGCTTCTATCTGGACCTGGCGGATCTGCGTCTGGAATCGGCCATTTGCCTGTTCCACCAGCGCTTCTCCACCAACACCGTTCCACGCTGGCCGCTGGCTCAGCCGTTCCGCTACCTGGCGCACAACGGTGAGATCAACACCATTACCGGCAACCGCCAGTGGGCCCGCGCCCGTACCTATAAGTTCCAGACCCCGCTGATCCCGGACCTGCACGATGCCGCACCGTTCGTCAACGAAACCGGCTCGGACTCCAGCTCCATGGATAACATGCTGGAGCTGCTGCTGGCGGGCGGGATGGATATCGTGCGCGCCATGCGTCTGCTCGTGCCACCGGCCTGGCAGAACAACCCGGATATGGACCCTGAGCTGCGCGCGTTCTTCGACTTTAACTCCATGCACATGGAGCCGTGGGACGGCCCGGCGGGCATCGTGATGTCCGACGGTCGTTTTGCCGCCTGTAACCTGGACCGTAACGGTCTGCGTCCGGCGCGCTACGTTATTACTAAAGACAAGCTCATCACCTGCGCCTCTGAAGTCGGGATCTGGGATTACCAGCCTGACGAAGTGGTCGAAAAAGGCCGCGTCGGTCCGGGCGAGCTGATGGTGATCGACACCCGCGGTGGGCGTATTCTGCATTCCGCCGAAACCGACAACGATCTGAAGAGCCGCCATCCGTACAAAGAGTGGATGGAGAAAAACGTGCGTCGTCTGGTGCCGTTTGAAGATCTGTCGGACGAAGAAGTGGGCAGCCGCGAGCTGGACGATGACACCCTCGCGAGCTTCCAGAAGCAGTTTAACTACAGCGCGGAAGAACTGGACTCGGTTATTCGCGTGCTCGGCGAAAACGGCCAGGAAGCGGTCGGCTCAATGGGTGACGATACCCCGTTTGCCGTGCTTTCCAGCCAGCCACGCATTATTTACGACTATTTCCGTCAGCAGTTTGCGCAGGTCACTAACCCGCCAATAGACCCGCTGCGCGAAGCCCACGTCATGTCGCTGGCCACCAGCATCGGCCGTGAGATGAACGTATTCTGTGAAGCCGAAGGCCAGGCGCACCGTCTGACCTTTAAATCACCGATCCTGTTGTACTCCGATTTCAAACAGCTCACCACCATGACCGAGGAGCACTATCGCGCCGACACGCTCGATATCACCTTCGACGTGACCGAAACGAGCCTCGAAGAGACGGTGAACGCGCTGTGCGACAAAGCCGAGCAGATGGTACGTAACGGCACCGTTCTGCTGGTGCTGTCTGACCGCAACATCGCGAAAAACCGTCTGCCGGTGCCTGCCCCCATGGCGGTGGGGGCTATCCAGACGCGTCTGGTGGACAAGAGCCTGCGCTGCGATGCCAACATCATCGTTGAAACCGCGAGCGCGCGCGACCCGCACCACTTTGCGGTGCTGTTAGGCTTTGGCGCCACGGCGATTTATCCGTACCTGGCCTACGAAACGCTGGCACGCCTGGTAGATACCCGCGCGATCGACAAAGACTACCGTGCTGTGATGCTGAACTACCGTAACGGCATCAACAAAGGTCTGTACAAGATCATGTCCAAAATGGGCATCTCGACCATCGCCTCTTACCGCTGCTCGAAGCTGTTTGAAACGGTCGGCCTGCATAACGAGGTCGCCAACCTCTGCTTCCAGGGCGTGGTCAGCCGTATCGGTGGCGCTGGTTTTGCTGACTTCCAGCAGGATCTGGTTAACCTGTCGAAACGCGCCTGGCTGGCACGTAAGCCGCTGGAACAGGGCGGCCTGCTGAAATATGTCCACGGGGGTGAGTATCACGCTTATAACCCGGACGTAGTGCGCACGCTGCAACAGGCGGTGCAGAGCGGCGAGTACAGCGATTATCAGCAGTATGCTGAGCTGGTGAACAACCGTCCCGCGGCGACGCTGCGCGATCTCATTGCCCTCAATCCGGGTGAGGAAGCGGTCAGCATTGACGAGGTTGAACCCGCGTCTGAGCTGTTCAAACGCTTCGATACCGCGGCGATGTCCATCGGCGCGCTGAGCCCGGAAGCCCACGAAGCGCTGGCGGAAGCCATGAACAGCATCGGCGGCAACTCCAACTCCGGCGAAGGCGGTGAAGATCCGGCCCGCTACGGCACCAACAAAGTGTCCCGTATCAAGCAGGTGGCGTCCGGTCGCTTTGGCGTAACGCCTGCGTACCTGGTTAACGCCGACGTGATCCAGATTAAGGTCGCTCAGGGGGCAAAACCGGGTGAAGGCGGTCAACTGCCGGGTGATAAAGTCACCCCGTACATCGCTAAGCTTCGCTACTCGGTGCCAGGCGTGACGCTGATCTCCCCGCCGCCGCACCACGATATTTACTCTATCGAGGATCTGGCGCAGCTGATTTTCGACCTGAAACAGGTCAACCCGAAAGCGATGATCTCCGTGAAGCTGGTTTCCGAACCGGGCGTTGGCACCATTGCCACCGGCGTGGCGAAAGCCTATGCGGATCTGATCACCATCGCCGGTTACGACGGCGGCACCGGCGCAAGCCCGCTCTCCTCCGTGAAATATGCGGGCTGTCCGTGGGAGCTCGGCCTGGTGGAAACCCAGCAGGCGCTGGTCGCTAACGGCCTGCGTCACAAGATCCGTTTGCAGGTGGACGGTGGGCTGAAAACCGGCCTCGACATCATCAAAGCGGCGATTCTGGGAGCGGAAAGCTTCGGCTTTGGTACCGGCCCAATGGTTGCGCTCGGCTGTAAATACCTGCGTATTTGCCACCTGAACAACTGTGCAACGGGCGTTGCTACCCAGGACGAAAAGCTGCGTAAGAACCACTATCACGGCCTGCCGTTCAAAGTGACTAACTACTTTGACTTCATCGCCCGTGAAACCCGCGAGTTGATGGCGCAGCTGGGCGTGAAGCGTCTGGTGGATCTGATTGGCCGTACCGACCTGCTGAAAGAGCTTGAGGGCTTCACGGCCAAGCAGCAGAAGCTGGAGCTGTCCAAGCTGCTGGAAACCGCTCAGCCGCATCCTGGCAAAGCGGTTTACTGTACCGAGAACAACCCGCCGTTCGATAACGGCGTGCTGAACGCACAGCTGCTGCAACAGGCGAAGCCGTATGTGGATGAGAAGCAGAGCAAAACGTTCTGGTTTGATATCCGCAACACCGACCGTTCCGTGGGTGCATCTCTCTCCGGTTACATCGCGCAAACGCACGGTGATCAGGGTCTGGCGTCGGATCCGATTACCGCGCATTTCAGCGGTACCGCGGGTCAGAGCTTCGGCGTGTGGAACGCGGGTGGCGTTGAGTTATACCTGACCGGTGATGCCAACGACTACGTCGGAAAAGGCATGGCGGGCGGTCTGCTGGCGGTGCGTCCTCCGGTTGGTTCAGCCTTCCGCAGCCATGAAGCAAGCATCATCGGCAATACCTGTCTGTACGGTGCAACCGGCGGTCGTCTGTTTGCCGCGGGCCGTGCGGGCGAGCGTTTTGCGGTGCGTAACTCCGGCGCCATCACCGTGGTGGAAGGCATCGGCGATAACGGCTGTGAATACATGACGGGCGGAATAGTGTGCGTCCTGGGTAAAACCGGCGTGAACTTTGGCGCGGGCATGACGGGCGGTTTTGCCTACGTCCTGGATGAAGACGGTGAGTTCCGCAAACGCGTGAACCCTGAGCTGGTGGAAGTGCTGGACGTTGATACTCTGGCCATCCACGAAGAACACCTGCGCGGCTTAATTACCGAACACGTGCAGCATACCGGTTCTTCGCGCGGCGAAGAGATCCTGGCCAACTGGCCGGCGTTCTCTGCGAAATTCGCGCTGGTTAAGCCGAAGTCCAGCGATGTTAAAGCCCTGTTGGGTCACCGTAGTCGTAGCGCAGCAGAGCTGCGCGTGCAGGCGCAGTAAGGAATTCAGATGAGCCAGAACGTTTACCAGTTTATCGACCTTCAGCGTGTTGATCCGCCAAAGAAACCGCTGAAGATCCGTAAAATTGAATTTGTTGAAATCTATGAGCCGTTTTCAGAAGGCCAGGCCAAAGCACAGGCAGACCGCTGCCTGTCCTGCGGTAACCCTTACTGCGAATGGAAGTGTCCGGTCCATAACTACATCCCGAACTGGCTGAAGCTGGCCAACGAAGGGCGTATTTTTGAAGCCGCCGAGCTGTCTCATCAGACCAACACCCTGCCGGAAGTGTGCGGCCGCGTGTGCCCTCAGGATCGTCTGTGTGAAGGCTCCTGTACGCTGAACGACGAGTTTGGCGCGGTGACCATCGGCAACATCGAACGCTATATCAACGATAAAGCGTTCGAGATGGGCTGGCGTCCGGATATGACCGGTGTGCGTCAAACCGACAAGCGCGTGGCGATTATCGGCGCGGGCCCGGCAGGCCTGGCCTGTGCGGACGTGCTGACCCGTAACGGCGTGAAGGCGGTGGTCTTCGATCGCCACCCAGAGATTGGCGGCCTGCTGACCTTCGGTATCCCGGCCTTCAAGCTGGAGAAAGAGGTCATGACCCGCCGCCGCGAAATCTTCACCGGCATGGGCATTGAGTTCAAACTCAACACCGAAGTGGGCCGCGACGTACAGCTCGACGACCTGCTGAAAGATTACGACGCCGTGTTCCTGGGCGTGGGAACCTATC
The DNA here is from genome assembly GCF_049237785.1 of Enterobacter cloacae complex sp. SHL022. Classification (NCBI taxonomy): domain Bacteria; kingdom Pseudomonadati; phylum Pseudomonadota; class Gammaproteobacteria; order Enterobacterales; family Enterobacteriaceae; genus Enterobacter; species Enterobacter cloacae complex sp. SHL022. The sequence goes on from NZ_JBMKJH010000010.1 coordinate 91,993, forward strand.
AGTCCATGCGCGGTGGTCTGGAGAACGAAGATGCGCCAGGCGTGTACGACGCGCTGCCGTTCCTGATTGCGAATACCAAACAGCTAATGGGCTACGGCGAGACCGCCGATGAGCCGTTCGTCAGTATGGAAGGCAAACGCGTGGTGGTGCTGGGCGGCGGTGATACCGCGATGGACTGCGTGCGTACCTCCATTCGTCAGAATGCGGCGCATGTCATCTGTGCCTACCGTCGTGACGAAGAGAACATGCCGGGTTCTAAACGCGAAGTGAAAAACGCGCGTGAAGAGGGCGTCGAGTTCCAGTTCAACATTCAGCCTCTGGGTATTGAAGTGAATGCCAATGGTAAAGTGAGCGGCGTGAAGATGGCGCGCACGGAGATGGGTGCGCCAGATGCGAAAGGCCGTCGTCGCGCGGAGATCGTGGCCGGTTCTGAACACGTGATCCCGGCTGACGCCGTGGTGATGGCGTTTGGTTTCCGTCCTCACAGCATGGAGTGGCTGGCGAAGCACAGCGTAGAGCTGGACTCTCAGGGCCGCATCATTGCGCCAGAAGGCAGCGACAACGCGTTCCAGACCAGCAACCCGAAAATCTTCGCCGGTGGCGACATCGTTCGTGGCTCTGACCTGGTGGTCACGGCGATTGCCGAAGGCCGTAAAGCGGCTGATGGGATCATGAACTTCCTCGAAGTGTAAATAATAATGCCCGGCAATGCCGGGCATTATTTTTATATTCTGCCAGTTTCTGAATATTACAGATACTTGATGGTAAACGTTGCCTGACCATCCATGTTGGTATCATCAGTAATAGCCAGCGTATTGGTATCCTGAATCGCAGCAGAAACCGCCATCGGAATGACCAGGTTTTTAAACGCAACTGGCGCGGTGCTGCCAACTGTAGCAACGGATACAATCTGGCTACCGTCATTAACCATCAGTGTGCCGTTATCAGACCAGCTGGTGCCGTTGTCTGCGCTGTAGATCGCCCCAACAGTGGCACCATCAGCAGTAATCGTGTCGTTTTTCACGAAAATGGTGTAGTTACCGATGTTAACGTTTCCTGCGGTCTTATTCAGACCAAACATATTGAGCGGCTGAATAATATCGTTACCGTTACCCGCACCATCTTTAACCATAATGTTTGGCGCAGTACCAGTACGGTCGTCAGAAACGCTAAAGCCCGCTTTGGTCAGCGCAGGGCAGGTAATAGAAAGAGAGAAATCTTTCTGGCCCAGCTGGTTAATAGCAGTGGTGTTCAGGGCTGACAGGTGGATCGTACCGTAATCTACCACGCCACCGCCGCTGATTTCAGGGATGCAACTGCTATTTGTCAGAACGCCTGTGACTTTCAGTACGGCGGTGTCTGCGGCAAAGGCAGAAGATACAAACATGACAAGCATAGAAGCCAATACAACTTTTTTCATTTGTTAATTCTTAACGTTAATGTAAATGTTCTTTCTGCTTTTAATAAAGTGGGCTACTCTCGCTATTAAAAACAGAATTTTCTAAACAAAGAGGGAAGTTACTCCCTCTACATATTCAAACCTAAATAATCCGCTGTAAGCGTAAATGCTAATATAGCCTTACACAACGACAGAGCGGGATATTAATACCCAAATAACTTAAAGGTATTTCAGGGTAATTGTTGCCTGACCATCTAAAGATGTATCGTCAGTAATCGCCAGCGTATCGGTCCCCTGAATAGCCAGAGAGGTAACCAGTGGGAAAACCGCAGTGGTAAATGCAACAGGGGTCGTTGTGCCTGTGGTTGCGGCACTGATAATGGAGATACCGTCGCTGCGAACCGCACCGCCTGATTCCCATTTAGAGCCATTCCAGTCGACGTTTGAAAAAATTTCGTCGCCCTCTTGCCCATCAATGGTGACTTTCTTATTTTTGATGAAAAGCATATAGTTACCAATATTCACACCACCTGTGGTTTTACCTACGCCATACTGATAGTAAGAAATGTTTTGCATTGTGCCGTTGAAATCGACATTAATACCAGCCTTACTTGACTCGCGATCGTCATTCACAACCCAACCAACCTGAGTAGGCGCACCGCATGTAATCGTCAGGTTAATATCTTTGTCACCTAACTGGTTAACAGCTGTTGCAGAGAGCTCACCCAAATGGATAGTGCCATAATCTACGACACCGCCGTTACTTAACTGAGGAGTACAAGCGGCATTTGTCAGCTTACCTTTTACCTGCAATACTGCGGTATCAGCAGCAAATGCGGAAGCGACACAAAGAGACAACGCGGTAGCGAGAAGAACTTTTTTCATTTGTTAATCCTTAACATTATTGATTCACGGAAACCCAACCCAATCTTTTATTCATGTAAAGAATGGGTTGTATATTCCGCACTTACTAATTGAATGGCGTACCATTCGTGATAAAACAATCCTGCAACGCTTAAAGATAACGTTATTACGATATCATCACCACATTGCCTATGGATTATTTTGCAATATTTTCCAGCTTAAATCGCTTTCCAGCGTTGTTTGATCGGCATTATTACTGAATGCACTTTCATTAAGCACAGGGAATATCGTAGCTGTAAATGTCATCTGCTGGCCCGTAACGGCCTGGTTATTTTCAACCGCGACGACGGCTTCATTATTTCTTAAATAGAATGGCGAAGGCGACCCGCTTTCCGGCGTAAAGTTAAGCTGATCAACCGTTTTACCCACGGTATAGCTTTTGCCATCAACATTCATATCATCAATTTTAACTGCGACACCGCCATTCTGACCAAAACGGAAGCGACCTTTCTCTCCAGCATTACCCTGTAAAAGCACTGCCAGCTTCTGTTTGTCTGGACAAAACACATTCACGGTAACTTCCCGTTCCGGCAATTTATGCCAGCTTTGCTGAGACGTAACAATATCGTCACGCTTGAGCTGTTTATAATCTACAATGGGCTGAGAAAGCGTGATCTGACAATCTTCGGCAAGCGTCAAACCGGGTAAACAAAACGCCAGAAACGTCGCTACTTTGATTACGCGCTGAGTCTTCATTGGCATACTCCGTTTACTTCCTCATAGAACGCTTCGTCATCTTTTTTATCACTTAAGGTATAGTGAATCTGACAAAGCCGATTGTTATTGTCATCCATGGCATACAGCCCTTTCAGCTGATCGGCATCATTGATAAACACATGGCCGTCATCCACGCTGGTGACGATATAATTGCCCTTCTCATCAACAATGGATAACCCCTTCGCCAGTGGTGTACCATCCGCTCTCTTCACCCGCAGCATCACGCGACGGCTATTCAGAATTTTAAAGCTGACTTCACTGACGGAAGCATGCCCTGCCGCAACGTATTTAATGCCGTTCGCCAGCGTCATGCTTGGCGGAAGTTTATTGGCATCAATTTCAATACGGGAGTTACGCCACTCATTCAGCCCCGGTACCACAGCCTGTCCCCAATGGTCGGTCCAGATGGTGCCCTGCGGCGTTGAAATCTCTACGCCACTCTTCGGCTCGTTCAGCTTAGCGATGGCGAACGTATCTTTAATAGCGTACGGCGAGAAGGTCACGCCATCTTTATGCATTGCAATACCGCCCGTCAGCGTTGCGCTATAGTTGCGCTGGTTACTACCGCTGCTGCCCCCACCAACGCTCAACTGGGTATAGTGCAGGTTAGTGTTGATATTGCCGTTAAAGCTATTCTCATTGTCATCGTTATCACGATCCGCAGAGATATAATAATTGGTGTTATCGCCAATGGCGCCGCTGTTCGCGACACCATAGGTGGTTCTGTCACCCTGCTTGCGCATATAGCTGCTCAGGCTTTGCGAGCCACCGAGTGGAATGCTCAGGTTGACGTAGAGCATATCGTCATCCTGCTCGTCATCAGTATTTCCGACGGCGCTCTGCCAGTTCACGGTGATGCTGGCATATTTAAAGGTTTTACCCCACGACAGCAGCAGGTAGCGGCTGTCCTCGTAGTTTGCGCTCTGGTTGTAGTTAAACCCTGCGCTAAACGTACCCGCAATCCCTGTCGCAAAACTTACGTTGCCGCTGTAAGTATTATCATTAGGCTGAAATTCATCATCCAGCGCATCGGCAAGCTCGCGGTAACCGCTGCTAAAATGCGTTGCGCTGGCGGAAAGGCTCACGTGTTCACCCAGCGTTAAATCGCTTTGCAGCTCGGTTTTGAGCCCGCTATTACTGTCGCCAAACTGCTCTTTACTTGCCGCAGCGGTAGTCGTGATGCCCCATATATCAGAGAGCATAAACTCCGCGCTGCCGCCCGCAGCCTGATACTTTTCTGCCACTGCGCCGGATGCCAGTACGTTCATCCATGGTGTGATACGCCAGCCGTCAGAGACGTTCACGACCAGCGGATCGCTATAATCGCTGTCAATACTCCGTACCTGGCCCACAGACATGGTCAATCCCTGCGGACGCCCCAGCTTGCGGGTTCTGACTGCGGAAGCAGGCACAATGAAGTGGCTTGAAGAGCCATCTGATTCCACGACAGTCACGTCGAGATCGACGTTATTTCTGACAACTGGCACATCGTCCAGGGTAAACGGACCCGCCGGCACTAACGTACTGTAGACGAGACGACCACTCTGGCGCACCTCAACGCGCGCCTGCGAGGAACGGGCGATACCCGATACGCTTACGCCAGTCCCGTCCCTTTCCAGGCCGTTGGTGGGCATGAGCTGCACCCCCGTAATCGGCACGCCGCTTAATACACCGGACATGGCGTTAATTTCACCCACCTGCATGGTCAGGCGCTGGGGAACAAATACATGCTCCGCGTAGGTGTAAATGCTTTCCGCATTTTTATCGCCATCATCATCCGTCAGGATATAGCGGCTGCGCACAGACCAGTCCATCGTATTAAAGCCAGCCTCCAGGCTAGCCTGCGAATAGCGGCTGTTATCGCTGTCGCCATATTCGTTACGGGTACTGAATAATGAGTAGTTCAGTAACCCCGCCGTGCCACCTTGCTGAAAGTGTTTAATATTGGAGGTTAAACTGTTAATTGCCTCCTGGGGTAAATAAAGCTCTACCGCGTCCTGGTTTGGTAATGCGTTGACAACCGCCTGCGCATAATCGCTGCGGATATCATGGCACGCTTCGCCAGCCTTGAGCGGGACAGGCATAATCCCGGCAAAATCCAGAAAATCTTTATCAATACAGAGCTCGCCGTCTTCATTAAAACGTGCAGCGGCCGTACCGCGATCTTTCCCATTCACTTTAACCTGTACAGAGTGTGTGCCGGGTAAGAATCGTGGCGCTTGTGCAAAGTAATGGTTTAAATCGGGGCTTAATCCACGTGACTGAATAATGCCCGTATCAAACGTCACTTCCCTCGCATACAAAGAGGGTGACGCGAGGACTACCAGAGGTAATGTGCCGCAAAGAATAGCGCGGACACAAAGTGCAAGGCGGCTTTTTTTACACACCGTCATATCCCTATTGAGTGTTATTTATTTAATTCTGAAACAAAGCTCGGTACTTCCACACCGTAGCGACTGGCCGGGAAAAATTTCACTTTATTATCGCCGCTCACCGTTTTCTTCAGCGTTGCGGTCATACTTTGGCCTGGTAAAATATACGTTTTAGGCAGCGTGCCTGCGGTGCCAGATGGCTGAGTCATAACGTTTTGTGCCAGACGCACAACGTATTTGCTGGGGTTTTTCACCGTAAGCGTTGTACCCGTTGCGTTCCATTCCAGGTACTTCCATGCATCGGTAACAACCGCCAGTTTCGCCGGACGGATAAGCACAGGCAAATCCTGACGAAGATTAAATCCGATCTTAATGTTCTTGTTATCGCTTTTCGGCGGAATACCCTCGAACGTCACACGTTTATAGTGCTCAGCCTCCAGCGGTTCTTTATTTTGTAAAATAAAACGAAGCTGCTGGGTCTGGCCAGGCTCCAGACGTACCACCGGTTGGGTGGAAATCAGTTTTAAACCCTGATCGTCCGGTAAATCAAGGACATTGGTATATAACAGAGCCGGAAAGCTGTCCGTATTTTTAACGTTGATCGTACCGCTGTGCGTTGCCTCATCAATTACCAGTAAACTGGTTTCAGGAACCATTCCTGCTGCATACGTCGAGAATTGAGCTGAAAACAGAGCGGCAGCAATAACGGACTTCAGTAAGGTTTTCTTTAAACAAGACATAATTATCACTCCTTTAATCCACAACACAACATTCCATGTTCACGTGTAGTTAGAAAGGAATAAACAAGATATGTTTATTCCCTTTTTAATTAATATACCGATTTTAAAATATTATAACTTTTAAAATATTATAAATATTTCAGGCTGATAGTCAGCTGACCATCAAGTGTGGTATCGTCGGTAATGGCCAGCGTGGTAGTATCCTGAATAGCCAGTGATGTCACCAGCGGGAATGTTGCACTCAGGAATGCCAATGGAACTTTTTCGCCAGATTTTGCAACAGTAAACTCACGGATGTTTTGAGCCTGACTAGAACCATTCGTGCTCGTGGTCCACTTGGAGGTATCCCCATTCTGAGTGTAAATAGGATCAACTGTCGCCCCGTCAGCGGTTACGCTATCAACCTTAACAAACATTGCATAGCTGCCGATGTTCACGCCGCCCGTTGTTTTACCTACACCGTAGGTCTGACTAGAATTGGATAGGCTTGCACCGGTAAACATTGCGTTATTAACGGTTAAACCCGCATTCGTCTCTGCACGATCGTCAACCATAGTCCACGAAACTTTCGTCGCAGCAGAACAAGTGATGGTTAGATCGATATTATTCTGACCTAACTGGTTTACTGCGCTGGCAGACAATGAACCAAGGTGAATAGTACCGTAATCTACTACGCCACCTTTACTTAATTCTGGAGTACAGGCAGCATTTGTCAGCTTACCTTTTACCTGCAATACTGCGGTATCAGCAGCAAATGCGGAAGCGACGCAAAGAGACAGTGCGGTGGCAATAAGAACTTTTTTCATTCGTTAATCCTTAACATATGATAATTAAAAATAGGTTTCCATCAGGTACAAAACTATTTTTGCAATATGAGCTGTCACTGGGGAACTTTATAATATTATTTTTATAAATATATGCAATTTAGCAAATTTAATTTATACTTTTAGTTTCTCTGATATAATAATCATGAATTATTAAATCGGGTATTACGCAAGGCTACCCGCTTAAATTATTCATTGCGTTTATTATTGTAACCATTCTTCTCGAGATAAAAAAAAACGAAAAATGCAGTCCCATATTCTTATTTTTCGATCAATTTAAAAAATATATAATTTTCTCCAAAAAAAACGGCCAGGCATAAACCTGACCGTTAAGATTAAAATTGAGTTAGCGTTATTTTACAACGCGTAATGCCGGACGTCCTCCGCGCGGCGGCGGATCGTCATCAGGATCGTTATCATCTTCGCGATCGGGCTTATCACCATCAATCACAGACATCACCGTTTCGCTCTCGGTCCCAACGCCGCCCTCTTCATCGTTCAGGCTCGCAACCTCTTCATCATAAGCTGCTTCCGGCTCAAACATTGTGCCCGCACCGTTTTCACGGGCGTAGATAGCCAGCACAGCTGCCAGCGGCACGGAAACCTGACGCGGCACGCCGCCGAAGCGCGCATTAAAGCGCACTTCGTCGTTCGCCAGCTCCAGGTTACCCACTGCGCGTGGCGCAATATTCAGTACAATCTGTCCGTCGCGCGCGTATTCCATTGGAACCAGCACGCCCGGCAACGTCACATCCACAACCAGGTGCGGCGTGAGCTGGTTATCCAGCAGCCATTCATAGAAGGCGCGCAGCAGATACGGACGGCGTGGTGAAAGTTGTGACATTTCCACAGTCATTAGCCTCGGCCGAGACGCATTTCACGTTCCGGTTCAGTTAAGGATGCCAGGAAAGAGTCGCGTTCAAAGACGCGAGTCATGTAGCCTTTCAGCTCTTTCGCGCCAGGACCGCTGAACTCTACGCCCAGGGTTGGCAGACGCCACAGCAGCGGAGCCAGGTAGCAATCTACCAGGCTGAATTCGTCGCTCAGGAAGAAAGGCTTTTGACCAAATACCGGCGCAATCGCCAGCAGCTCTTCACGCAGCTGTTTACGTGCAGCATCCGCTTCAGAAGAGGAACCGTTGACAATAACGTTCATCAGCGAGTACCAGTCTTTCTCGATACGCTGCATGTACAGGCGGCTTTCACCACGCGCAACAGGATAAACAGGCATCAGCGGCGGATGCGGGAAACGCTCATCCAGGTATTCCATAATGATACGGGATTCCCACAGGGTCAGCTCGCGATCCACCAGCGTCGGTACGCTTTGGCTCGGGTTGAGATCGATCAGATCCTGAGGCGGGTTATCCTTTTCCACATGCTCGATCTCAAAACTGACACCCTTCTCGGCCAGCACGATACGAACCTGATGGCTATAAATGTCAGTAGGACCAGAAAACAGCGTCATTACCGAACGTTTGTTGGCAGCGACAGCCATGAAAACCTCCAGGTATATTCAGAATTTTTACTGCTACCAGCCCAACGGGGCCAGCCAGATGATGTATCGCCCATCCCAGAGAAGACACATTGTTCAAGAATCGAACAAAAATCGAGTATTCACCGATATTTGGGCAGAAAATTGGATGATAGTTTACCAGATTTTGATGGCTTTGTGGTGAGGGGATTCCGGAAATGTGGAAAAAGAGAAGATATATGAAATGTTACTGTGGATAACCTGCGTATTATCCATAAAAAAACCCGCCGAAGCGGGTTTTTCGCCAATCGTTCTGCGTAAGCAGAATGGATTAACGTTTGGAGAACTGTGGACGACGACGTGCTTTACGCAGACCCACTTTCTTACGTTCAACCTGACGCGCGTCACGAGTAACGAAGCCAGCTTTACGCAGTTCAGAACGCAGGGATTCGTCGTACTCCATCAGAGCGCGGGTGATACCGTGACGGATCGCACCTGCCTGACCGGAGATACCACCACCTTTAACGGTGATGTACAGATCCAGTTTTTCTACCATATCAACCAGTTCCAGCGGCTGGCGAACTACCATGCGGGCAGTTTCGCGACCGAAGTATTGTTCCAGAGAACGCTGGTTGATTACGATTTTACCACTGCCCGGTTTGATGAAAACGCGAGCTGCGGAACTTTTGCGGCGACCAGTGCCGTAGTATTGATTTTCAGCCATTGCCTATAATCCCGATTAGATGTCAAGAACTTGCGGTTGCTGTGCCGCGTGGTTGTGCTCGTTGCCTGCGTAAACTTTCAGTTTACGGAACATAGCACGACCCAGCGGGCCTTTTGGCAGCATGCCTTTAACCGCGATTTCAATCACACGCTCAGGACGGCGGGCAATCATCTCTTCAAAGGTCGCTTCTTTGATACCACCGATGTGGCCGGTGTGGTGGTAGTACATTTTGTCAGTACGCTTGTTGCCGGTAACAGCAACTTTGTCAGCGTTCAGAACGATGATGTAATCACCGGTATCAACGTGCGGAGTGTATTCCGCTTTATGCTTACCGCGCAGGCGACGAGCCAGTTCAGTAGCCAGACGGCCCAGAGTTTTACCGGTCGCGTCAACAACATACCAGTCGCGCTGTACGGTTTCTGGTTTAGCTGTAAAAGTTTTCATTAAAAGCTTACCCAAATAATAAGTTACACGTTGGTGAACACCCAAACGTTTAGTCAGTTGAGGTTCACACGACAAAGTCCGGCAAACCTACCCCTTCGAATAGCACATGCCGACACATAGAAAGTTTCGGGAAAAAAACCTTCTCGAAACGTGGGGTCGCAAGATTATAGAGAAGTTGAGGTCAAAGATCGACCCTTAAATGTGATTTGGAATGGGTTTTTCGGGGTTGCGTACTGTGCGGTCTGGTGCCCTCACCCCCAGCCCCTCTCCCACGGGGAGAGGGGCGCATTTATTACGGCATATGCTCACGCTTGAGGTACTCTTCGCTCTGCATCTCTTGCAGGCGCGACAGGCAGCGCTGGAACTCAAACTTCAGGCGCTCGCCCTGATAGATCTCATATAAAGGCACCTCGGCGCTGACCACCAGCTTAACGTGGCGCTCGTAAAACTCATCTACCAGCGCGATGAAGCGCCGCGCTTCGCTCTCCATTAGTGGGGTCATAACGGGCACATCCCACAACATAACGGTATGGAACAGACGTGAAAGCGCAATGTAGTCATGCTGGCTGCGGGCGTCCACGCAGAGCGTTCCAAACGAGACGGCCAGCGTCTGGTTCTCTACGCCAAGCGTCGACAACGGGCGATGATTAATCTCCAGCGCTGGCGCGTTATCCCGCGGCGCCCCTGCCAGCGCCAGCCAGAGTTTATCCATCTCGCTGGCTGTGTCGGCGTTCAGCGGTGAAAGCCACAGGTGCGCCTGCGTTAATGTGCGCAGACGATAATCGACGCCGGCATCGACATTCATGATGTCGCAGTGCTGTTTAATGGCATCTATGGCTGGCAGGAAACGCGCCCGCTGAAGACCATTGCGATAAAGCTCATCCGGCGGGATATTTGAAGTCGCCACCAGGGTGATCCCACGCGCAAACAGCGCTTTCATGAGGCCCCCCAGCAACATGGCATCCGTAATATCGGAAACAAAGAACTCGTCGAAGCAGAGCACGTCCGTTTCCGCCTTGAAGCGATCGGCCACAATCTCCAGCGGGTCGGTTTCGCCCTGGAGCGCCGTCAGCTCTTCATGGACCCGCAGCATAAAACGGTGAAAGTGCAGACGCTGCTTACGCGTGCCGGGCAGGCTCTGGTAGAACATGTCCATCAGCCAGGTCTTACCCCGCCCAACGCCACCCCACATATATAATCCACGAACCGGTGCGTTTACCGTGGGCTCTTTTTTGCCCAGTAAACGGCCGAATGCCGCCTTCAGCCCACTGCTCTGCACCGCATCGGCGGGTTTCGCCAGAATTTCCTGATAAATCGTGTCCAGGCGGTTAACCGCTTCACGCTGGACATCATCCGGCTGGTGTGTGCCCTCGCTCAGGGCCAGTTGGTAACGCGATGAAGGGGACAGGTTTTGCATGATGTTGTTGTTATTCCTTTAGTTAAACCTCACCAGCGCGCGTGGCTGATGAAAAAAAGGCTGTTCTACACTACGCGATGATACGTCAGGATTCCACTTCTGCGGAAATAGCGGTTATAGTGGCATAATCAGGCACAGGCAGGAGCCGAGCCAACACCCTACGGAACAACAAGACAACGGGAGAAGTTCATGACCTGGGAATATGCGCTAATCGGTTTAGTCGTCGGCATCATCATTGGTGCTGTGGCCATGCGTTTCGGTAACCGCAAATTGCGTCAGCAGCAGTCACTGCAATACGAACTGGAAAAGAACAAAGCCGAACTGGAAGAATATCGCGAAGAGCTGGTCAGCCACTTTGCCCGTAGCGCTGAGCTGCTGGACAACATGGCGACAGATTATCGCCAGCTCTACCAGCACATGGCGAAAAGCTCCAGCAACCTGCTGCCGGAAATGACCGCGGAGACCAACCCCTTCCGCAATCGTCTGGCTGATTCTGAAGCCGGTAACGATCAGGCTCCGGTTCAGATGCCACGCGACTATTCAGACGGCGCGTCCGGCCTGCTGCGCGGTGGCGTAAAACGCGATTAATCGCACAACCTGAATAAATTTTACGGGCGCACCTTATGCGCCCGTCCTTTCTTCCCGTCCCCAGCTATTATTTAGTCAAACACCTCATTGTTCAGCGGTTGAAAATTCAATAACATCAAGATGTTTTTGGGGCCGTTCTTTTTCATTCCAGGATACGAGAGTCAGCATCGATGAAGAAAAAAAACCAGCTGTTGAGCGCCTTAGCGTTAAGTGTCGGGTTATCTCTCTCGGCGTCCTTCCCCGTCAGTGCGGCACTGCCTTCTCAGGTGCCTGGACAAGAAGCCATTCCCAGCCTTGCGCCGATGCTTGAAAAAGTCCTGCCTGCGGTAGTCAGCGTTCAGGTGGAAGGGACGGCACGCCAAAGCCAGCGTATTCCCGAAGAGCTGAAGAAATATTTTGGCGAAGACGCGCCGGATCAGCAGGCTCAGCCGTTTGAAGGTCTGGGCTCAGGGGTAATTATCGACGCGGCTAAGGGCTATATCCTGACCAATAACCACGTGATCAGCCAGGCCGATAAAATCAGCGTTCAGCTGAATGATGGCCGGGAGTTTGACGCCAAACTGATCGGCGGTGACGATCAGAGTGATATCGCCCTGCTACAGGTACAAAACCCCAGCAACCTGACCCAGATCGCCATTGCTGATTCCGATAAGCTGCGCGTCGGTGATTTTGCTGTCGCGGTCGGTAACCCGTTCGGCTTAGGCCAGACCGCCACCTCCGGAATTGTCTCCGCCCTGGGGCGCAGCGGCCTGAATCTCGAAGGGCTGGAAAATTTCATCCAGACCGATGCCTCCATCAACCGGGGCAACTCCGGCGGTGCGCTGCTTAATCTGAACGGTGAGCTGATCGGCATCAACACCGCTATCCTCGCGCCAGGCGGCGGCAGCATCGGGATTGGTTTTGCCATTCCGAGCAACATGGCGAAAACCCTGTCTCAACAGCTGATTCAGTTTGGCGAGGTTAAGCGCGGTCTGCTGGGCATCAAAGGCATGGAGATGAGCGCCGATATCGCCAAAGCCTTTAAGCTCAACGTCCAGCGCGGGGCGTTTGTCAGCGAAGTGTTGCCCAACTCAGGCTCTGCGAAAGCGGGCGTGAAATCCGGTGACGTTATTGTCAGCCTGAACGATAAACCGCTGAGCAGCTTCGCTGAATTACGTTCGCGTATTGCCACCACGGAGCCTGGCGCTAAAGTGAAGCTGGGCCTGATCCGCGAGGGCAAACCGCTGACCGTGGAAGTGACGCTGGACAAGAGCACCTCCTCTTCCGCCAGCGCAGAACAGATCTCCCCGGCTCTACAGGGCGCTACGCTGAGCGACGGTCAGCTTAAAAACGGCACGAAAGGCATTTCTGTCACTACCGTTGAGAAGAGCAGCCCGGCCGCGCAGGCAGGTTTGCATCAGGACGACGTGATCGTGGGCGTGAACCGTACTCGCGTGCAGTCTATTGCCGAAATGCGTAAGGTGCTGGAGAGTAAACCGGCGGTCATTGCCCTGCAAATTATCCGTGGCAACGATACCCTCTACATTTTACTGCGTTAACCATTTGCGACTCCGGGCATCGCCGCTGCGTGTGATGTCCGGATAACTCATGTTATGCTGCAAACCGTTCCTTCTTTAACGACACACGCATCATGCTTTTAAAGCTCTTTCGTTCAATTGTCATTGGTTTGATCGTTGCCGGTCTGCTGCTGGTGGCTATGCCATCTTTACGCCAGTTCAACAAACTGTCGGCTCCTCAGTTCGACAGCACGGATGAAACGCCTGCGACGTACAATCAGGCGGTACGCCGTGCCGCCCCCGCCGTGGTTAACGTCTATAACCGCGGGCTTAACAGTTCTGCTCATAACCAGCTGGAGATCCGCACGCTCGGTTCCGGTGTGATCATGGATGACCGGGGCTACATCATCACCAATAAACACGTCATTAACGATGCCGACCAGATTATCGTCGCCTTGCAGGATGGCCGCGTGTTTGAAGCCCTGCTGGTGGGGTCGGACAGCCTGACCGATCTGGCGGTGCTGAAGATCAACGCCACCGGCGGTCTGCCGACTATCCCGATTAATCGCAAACGAACGCCGCATATCGGCGATGTGGTACTGGCGATCGGTAACCCGTACAACCTGGGCCAGACCATCACTCAGGGGATCATCAGCGCGACCGGTCGAATCGGCCTGAACCCGTCAGGGCGGCAGAACTTCCTGCAAACCGATGCCTCTATCAACCACGGTAACTCCGGCGGTGCGCTGGTGAACTCTCTGGGCGAACTGATGGGCATTAACACCCTCTCCTTCGACAAGAGCAACGACGGCGAAACACCGGAAGGGATTGGCTTTGCCATTCCATTCCAGCTGGCGACCAAGATCATGGACAAGCTGATCCGCGATGGCCGCGTGATCCGTGGCTACATCGGTATTGGTGGGCGTGAAATCGCACCGATGCATACGCAGGGCGGTGGTATCGATCAGATCCAGGGGATTGTGGTCAACGAAGTGGCGCCTGGCGGCCCGGCGGCCAATGCAGGTATCCAGGTGAACGACGTTATCCTTTCCGTTAACGGTACGCCAGCGGTCTCTGCGCTGGAAACCATGGACCAGGTGGCTGAGATTCGCCCGGGCTCCATCATCCCTGTTGAAGTCATGCGTAATGACAAGAAGCTGACGATCCAGGTCACCATCCAGGAATACCCGGCCACTAACTGACGGGCATAAAAAAACGGAGCTTAGCGCTCCGTTTTTTTTACCGGGACAAGATCACTTGTTAACGAACTCTTCGCCCAGCGTGATGTCTTTCTTCAGCGTATCCAGCATGCCTTCCATCGCGTTTTGCTCAAACGCGCTCAGCGTGCCGATAGACTTACGCTCTTCAACACCGTTTTTACCCAGCAGCAGCGGCTGAGAGAAGAAGCGCGCGTGTTCACCGTCGCCTTCAACATAGGCACATTCAACAACGCCTTTTTCGCCCTGCAACGCGCGAACCAGAGACAGGCCGAAACGTGCCGCCGCCTGACCCATAGACAGGGTTGCAGAACCGCCACCCGCCTTCGCTTCCACCACTTCGGTGCCTGCGTTCTGAATGCGTTTAGTCAGGTCAGCCACTTCCTGCTCGGTGAAGCTCACGCCCGGGATCTGCGACAGCAGAGGCAGGATGGTCACGCCAGAGTGACCGCCGATAACCGGCACTTCCACTTCCGTTGGCTGCTTGCCTTTCAGCTCAGCCACGAAGGTGTTGGAGCGGATGATATCCAGCGTAGTTACGCCGAACAGTTTGTTCTTGTCGTAAACGCCTGCTTTCTTCAGTACTTCTGCTGCGATGGCAACGGTGGTGTTCACCGGGTTGGTGATGATACCGATGCACGCTTTCGGGCAGGTTTCAGCGATCTGCTGAACCAGGTTTTTCACGATGCCCGCGTTGACGTTGAACAGGTCTGAACGATCCATACCCGGTTTACGTGCAACACCCGCGGAGATCAGCACCACGTCGGCACCCTGCAACGCAGGACGCGCATCTTCACCGGAGAAGCCTTTGATTTTCACAGCTGTCGGGATGTGGCTCAGGTCAACCGCCACACCTGGGGTTACCGGAGCAATATCGTACAGGGAGAGTTCTGAGCCTGAAGGCAGTTGGGTTTTCAGTAGTAGGGCAAGCGCCTGGCCGATACCACCAGCAGCGCCGAGGACTGCGACTTTCATCCTAAACTCCTTATTATGGTTAACTTAAGTATCTGTAACTCCGTTGCGGCGACCATAATTCAGCACGTCATTAATTACAATTTTCATCGCTAAAGAATTTGAGGTCGCACGTCTTTCACCTTCACCTGAATACTATCGGGCTGTAGGCAACAACGAATTAAGAGGGGGTTACAATACACCCTGCCACGCCACCAAAACAACATCATTTTGATAACATTTAATTTACTTTTAAGGTTATTTGCGCGGCGTGACCCAGGCATGTTTTCCGATAACGAAATCTGATAAAATCTCTCCCTTTCATAACATTATTTCAGCCTGGCGTCAGGTAGATAATTTGCATAAAAATTCATCCACATGCATAATAATGTTGTTTCTATCGTCATATTCCGGGTGACTTATGCGAAGCTCGTCTAAGCAAGAAGAATTAGTGAAGGCGTTTAAAGCGCTACTCAAAGAAGAGAAATTCAGTTCTCAGGGAGAAATTGTTCAGGCGTTGCAGGAACAAGGCTTCGACAACATCAACCAGTCGAAGGTCTCTCGCATGTTAACCAAGTTTGGAGCGGTGCGTACGCGCAACGCCAAAATGGAAATGGTTTATTGCCTGCCTGCTGAACTTGGCGTGCCAACGACCTCCAGCCCGCTGAAAAACCTGGTTCTGGACATCGACTATAACGATGCCGTGGTCGTGATCCACACCAGCCCGGGCGCAGCCCAGCTGATTGCCCGCCTGCTGGACTCGCTGGGTAAAGCAGAGGGGATCCTCGGGACCATCGCCGGTGATGACACCATTTTTACCACCCCGGCAAATGGTTTCTCGGTGAAAGACCTCTACGAAGCGATTCTGGTCCTGTTCGAACAGGAGTTGTAATTGTCTGCCCCGTAGCGCCTGACTGCGGGGATCATTCTGCTGCTTCCGCGTTTTACCCTGCTTTTCTCTGCCTGCTGTTTTTGCAAATAGTGCTTTTTACCGCCTGTTAACATTCATTCAGTGAATGATCTGCCGCAAAACCGCACAAAAAATCAAATTGATCTATCCCTTTGATTTAGGAAAGAAAAAACCATAAACCTTGCATTGTGGCGTCCTTTTTTATGCATTCGCGTTATAAAAAATGATTTTTTTAACACGTAATAACAGAGGAAACCATTAGCCTGGTATTAATTTTTAGCGTGATTAGTGTATACTTGATTTTGTGATGAGGGTCACAGAACAAAGACCCCAGTAAAATAATTGACGAGGTAAATAATCATGAAAATTAAAACCACTGTAGCTACCCTGAGCGTACTGTCAGTCCTGTCATTCGGTGCGTTTGCAGCCGACACCATTAATGCCGAACAGGCACAATCCCGTCAGGCTATCGGGACTGTTTCTGTTGGTGCCATCGGTACGTCTCCGATGGACATGCACGAAATGCTGAACAAAAAAGCGGAAGAACAGGGTGCGTCATCTTATCGCATCATCGAAGCGCGCAGTGGCGACCACTGGCACGCTACCGCAGAACTGTACAAATAAACCCTCGTCGTATCTCATCATACGACTTGCCCCTGACCTCCCGGTCAGGGGCTTTTTTATCACTGGCGCACGTTGAAACGCAGTTGCCCTTCCAGCTCCTCCTCCGCTTCATCAAACAATAAAATCAATGCGCCAAAGCGTCTGCGCAGTTTTTCAGGCAGATGGGTAAATTCGATTTCCAGCGGTAACGGCAGCCTGTCGCCGGTAACCACATCCCACAGCATATCAAGATTGCTTACGCTGCCCCGCTCCAGGTCGAACGCCCGAATAAACTCGCGATAGAAGTCTTCCTGACTCTCAATTTCGTCAAAATCAAAGGTATAAATTTTCATTGCCAGCCACCCGGTACAGGCGGGCGGCAAATGCCGCCCTGTCTATTATAATCCCCCGATATGCAGGGTTTTAACTTCCAGAAACTCCTCCAGCCCCAGCACGGACCCCTCGCGGCCCAGCCCGGACTCTTTTACGCCCCCAAACGGACCCAGTTCGGTCGAGACCGCACATTCATTAATTCCGATCATGCCGCTCTCAATGGCCTGTGAGACGCGGAACACGCGCGAAAGATTCTGGGTATAAAAGTAGGCCGCCAGCCCGTAAGGCGTATTGTTAGCGCGCATAACCACTTCGTCTTCCGACGTGAAGCGGAAGCAGGCGGCTACGGGACCAAAGGTCTCCTCTTCTGCCAGCTTCATGCCTTCATGGCAGTCACCGAGTACGGTTGGCATCCAGAAGTTGCCGCCAAGTTCGTGCGGTTTACCCCCAGCCAGCACCGTGGCGCCCTTCGCTACCGCATCTTCGACGTGCTCACGCACTTTCTCGACAGCCGAAGGCTCAATCAGCGGGCCGACAACGACGCCCTCGTCCAGACCGTTACCCACCTTCAGCGCCTTCACCGCATCGGCAAGTTGATTGACGAACTTGTCATAGACCGTCTCCTGAATATAGAAACGGTTTACGCTGACGCAGACCTGCCCGGCGTTACGGAACTTATTGGCGATCGCGCCTTTGACGGCGGCATCAATATCCGCGTCCTCGAAAACGATATACGGCGCATTACCGCCCAGCTCCATCGATACCTTTTTCATGGTCTCTGCGGAATTGCGAACCAGCGTTTTCCCGACGGCGGTTGAACCCGTAAACGAGATTTTGCGCACGTCATGGCTGGCCATAATGGCGTCGCTAATTTCTGAGGTGCTCCCCGCGACCGCATTCAGCACACCATCCGGCACACCGGCCTGCTTCGCCAGCGTCAGCAGCGCAAAGGCGCTCAGCGGCGTGTTGTTTGCAGGTTTGATCACGCCGGTACATCCTGCTGCCAGCGCCGGGCCGAGCTTACGGGTGAGCATAGCCATCGGGAAATTCCATGGCGTGATAGCAGCAACCACCCCGACAGGTTCACGAGTGGCCAGAATACGGGAGCCAGGTTTAACCGGAGGAATGATTTCACCGTTGGCGCGCTTGGCCTGCTCGGCAAACCACTGAATGAAGCTGGCAGCGTAGTCCACCTCACCTTCAGCCTCTTTCAGCGGCTTGCCCTGCTCGGTAGTCATCAGCCGCCCGAGCCAGCTTTTGTTCTCGATAATCAGTTCATACCAGCGATAGAGGATCGCGGAACGCTCTTTTGCCGTTTTTGCGCGCCATGCGGGAAAGGCCTTCGTCGCGGCCACAATGGCCTCTTCGGTTTCGGCTTTTCCTGCTTTCGCCACTTTCGCAATGACCTCGCCCGTGGCCGGGTTTAGCACATCAAACGTGGTGTCGAGTGTTTTCCAGATACCGTTGACCAGATACCCGGTCTGAAAAAGAATACTGTCCTGAAGAGCCTGGGTTGTCATGTGTCCTCCCTTCCTGAATGTTTGAACCTGCAAGAATAAGTATAGCCACAAAAAAACCGACGCTTTTGGCGTCGGTTTTCTCTTCGTTAGCTGTCTGTCAGCGCATTCTGGTAGCGGTGCAGCATAAACACCAGCCGCTCTACCGGCTCGGTAACCTGCGGCGGCGCTTCCCAGATCCGCAGTTTCTCCTGGTAGATATCCAGCTCCTCCAGCAGTTGCTTAAAGTAGCGGCGACGTTTGTCATCACTGGATGCCGATATCACATGGTCCGCCGTGCGCCGTAGCTGGCGGTGGAAGGCGGACAAATCGTCGTTGATCGGCACTGGCGCGTTCCGCAGACGCTGGTGCGCGATAATCATGGTTAACGCCAGGCGGAAGCGGGCGACATCGCCCGGGAATTTATTTAGCAACAGGAACAGCTGCTGATAGAGCGCCGGCAGGTGGTTCTCCTTGCGCCGCGCGGTGTTGGTGGTCAAGGACGATACGGCGGCCGATACAAACTGATTCAGCAGCACGCGCCCTGTCCGCGCCTGAGAGTTATCCCGCACCAGCAGGATCACCATCATTGCCAGGAAACAGCCCACCAGCTGACCTAGTGCGCTATCCAGGAACTGACTGAAATGGAAGGTCATCGGGTTATCCAGCACGATGATGTTAATCGTACTCGCCAGTGCGCCTAACGATCCCAGACGGCGTTTTTGTACCTCAATTCCGATAAAGAACGCCATCACCGCCAGGCTGATGCAGAGCAAAAGCATGCTTTGCTGCGTCGAGGGAATAATCACCAGGAAGTAGAGCGCGCCAATGGGTAACGCCGCAATGGTGCCGTACAGAAAATCGATCGCGACCATGCGCGGGTTGGGCAGACGCATCGCCAGCGCGGTGACGACGGCAATCATCACCATCGCGCCGCTGCCAGACGTCCAGCCGGTCCACAGCCAGAACAGCGTGCCGAGTATACAGGCCAGGGTGGTACGCCAGAAGTTAACCATCGCATGATGGCGCTCGGCGGATTCAGGTTTGATCACCACTTCGCCCTGTAACACCTCTTCTTCCGCCGCACTGATTTTGGTGTTGCTAATCACGCCGCGTTTCAGGAGCAGGTAGCGCGTTGCGGCGCCTACCCAGGTATAAATGGTGACTGGCGTATCCCGTTCTCCTGTCCACGCAATCACACGACGCATGCGTTTAAGCTGTCGATGCACGTCCTGCACCGTCTCCACAGGCTCATCAAACAGTTCGCGGAAAGTATCCGTTACCACTTCGGGGCGGGTGTTCTGAATCAGGTAGGTTTCACACGCCTGGGTGATCAGCGTTAACGAGACGGTATTGATCGCTTTCAGACGACGGTTGGCCCGCTCCCAGCGGGAAGACTCCATATTGAGGTTACTGCGCATCCCTTCCAGCGCCTGCGTGCGGCGCACCAGCGCACTCCAGGCCTTGTCGACCTCTTCGCTGTCGCCGTGCTTAATGCACAGCTGCATGAGCTGGTACTGAGCAACAATCAGCGCGTCCAGCTCACGATCGACTTCCTGCTTGATGGATCGCGGAGAGAAGAGCAGGTCTGCGACAATCGCGCAGACGATACCAATGACAATCTCGCTGCAACGTTCCACGGCGAACTGCGGAGCAAGCAGCGGTTCACTCTGAATGGTGATGATAATAATCAGCGCGGTATATCCCGCCAGACCCCAGGCGTACGAGTTCTCCACCTTCACCAGCGAAGAGACCCAGGTGCAAAAACCCGCCCAGATACAGCATACAATCAGCATCAGCAGCGGCGTGCGGATCATCAGGATGATAATGGTCAGGGCGGCGATACAGCCGATAAAGGTGCCGATAATACGCAGCATCCCGCGATAGCGAATTGCCCCGGAGTAAGGTTCGCCACCCGCCGCGAAGGCAGGACCGGCGGCGACGATCGCGGCGGTCAGAACGGCCCAGCGCGGCGTTTCAAGCTGGAAATGGAAGCCAACAAACAGCGCCAGCACAATGGCGCATGCCAGCTTCACGGCGAAGCGGATGTGCTGGCTGGCGATGGAAAAAATGCCCATAGCGATCAACCAAACTCGCGCAGGCGATGGGCGATTTGACGGAAGATAGAATCCTGGCTGGCATCACGGTCTTTTTCACCCGTGATCACCACCGTCGCCGTGGTGCCTGCGGGCCAGAGGTTGCTCTGCTGCTCATCCAGACGAATGCGTACCGGTACGCGCTGCGCCAGACGAACCCACTCGAGGTTAGAATCGACGGTCGCCATACCTTTTGAATCATTGGTACTGCTGGAGTTGGTCACCCCCGCGGCCACGCTGTCCACGGTTCCCTTCAGGACCCGGTTGCTGCCGAGCGGCGTGATTTCGGCGCGATAGCCCGGACGCACGCCTTCCAGCTTGGTCTCTTCCATATAGGCGAGGACGTAGAAAGAGTTCTGTTTCACCAGCGCCACGGCCGTAGAGCCGCGCGTGATAAACTCGCCCGCATAGACATTGAGGTTGGTCACCCAGCCATCGGACGGGGCGCGGATAACGGTACGTTCCAGATCGAGCTTCGCCAGATCGCGCGTCGCCTGCGCTTTTGCCAGCTGATGCAGCACGGTTTGCAGCACGTTATTGGACTGGTCAATCTCTTCCCGGGACATGGCCTGGATGCCCAGCTTGTTACGGCGTCCTGCTTCACGGCGTTTTTCAGAGGCCAGCGCGTTGTAATACGCCACGTCGGCTTCCGCTTCTTCCAGCGCTTTTTGATAGCGCGGCTGGTCGATGGTGAACAGCACCTGATCTTTTTTCACCAGTTGGTTATCGTGGACGTTGACTGCCGTAATGAGACCGGCGACATCGGGCGCTATCGCGACCACCTCCGCGCTGAAACGCGCATCGCGCGTCCACGGGGATTCGGTGTAATAAACCCAGGCGCGAAAAATAGCGATGAACGCCAGGATGACCAGCGCCATAGTGATGGCAGTGCGGGAGATTTTTCTTGTTAGCGTTTTCACATCAACCTCAGACAAACATGCGCGATATTAAATAGAACAGGCAGCAATACAGCGCGGTATTGAACAATGCAGGATGCCAGACGAAATCATAAATCCCGGTAGGGACCAGCACCTTGCGCACCAGCCAGAAGATCGCCAGTGATAAAAGAAGCTCGAAAAATATCGGTGGGAACGACAAACCGAACACCACGATAACGGGAAACAGACTCATGTTGACCTTGATTAAAGAGAGTGCAGGTTACTGGATTTTTAAGCTCGCGCCGCCGCAGGAGAGCAAGAATTGCCGGGCGAGAGTGGCGCAGCCGTTATGTAATTAATAATATATTAACGTAACTGTTATGCTGTTATCTATCATATGTGATCTAAATCACTTTTAAGCCAGAGTGAATAATGGAACGTCTAAAACGCATGTCCGTCTTTGCGAAAGTGGTTGAGCAAGGCTCTTTTACCGCCGCAGCACGTCAGCTACAAATGAGCGTCTCATCCATTAGCCAGACAGTGTCAAAACTGGAAGATGAGCTTCAGGTGAAGCTGCTCAACCGCAGCACCCGCAGCATCGGGCTGACGGAAGCGGGTAAAATTTACTATCAGGGCTGCCGTCGAATGCTGCATGAAGTGCAGGACGTTCACGAGCAGCTCTATGCCTTTAACAACACGCCTATCGGCACGCTGCGTATCGGGTGTTCTTCAACTATGGCACAAAATGTTCTCGCTGCCATGACGGCGGAAATGCTGAAAGAGTATCCCGGTTTAACCGTTAATCTGGTTACGGGCATTCCGGCACCGGACCTGATTGCCGATGGGTTAGACGTGGTGATCCGCGTTGGCGCGTTGCAGGACTCTAGCCTGTTCTCGCGTCGACTGGGCAGCATGCCGATGGTGGTCTGCGCTTCGAAAAGCTACCTGGCACAGTATGGCGTGCCGGAGAAACCTGCCGATCTGAGCAACCACTCGTGGCTGGAATACAGCGTTCGGCCAGATAACGAATTTGAACTGATCGCGCCGGAAGGGCTTTCCACTAAACTGCTGCCTGAAGGCCGCTTCGTCACCAACGATCCGATGACCATCTCACGCTGGCTGGTGGCCGGGGCCGGGATCGCCTACGTACCGCTGATGTGGGTGATCAACGAGATCAACAGCGGCGTACTGGAGATCCTCTTCCCGCGCTACCAGTCCGATCCGCGTCCGGTGTACGCGCTCTATACGGAAAAGGACAAGCTGCCGCTGAAGGTGCAGGTCTGTATTAACTATCTGACGGACTATTTTGTGGAAGTGGCGGAGCTGTTTCAGGGCATGCGGGGCAGAAGGTAAGAGTAGGCTTTTCCCCTCTCCCCGTTGGGGAGAGGGTTAGGGTGCGGGGGAAAATTTACGCCGTGCCGCCCACCGTCAGATTATCTACTTTCAGCGTAGGCTGACCGACGCCCACAGGCAGGCTCTGGCCCTCTTTGCCGCAAACGCCCACGCCGTTATCCAGCTTCAGATCGTTACCGACCATGGAAATCTGCTGCATGGCCTCAATGCCAGAGCCAATCAGGGTTGCGCCTTTCACCGCTTTGGTCACTTTGCCCTTCTCAATCAGATACGCCTCTGAGGTAGAGAAGACAAATTTGCCGGAGGTGATATCCACCTGACCGCCGCCAAAGTTTGGCGCGAAGATCCCGTAATCAACGGATTCGATAATCTCCTGCGGCGTGGATTTGCCCGGCAACATGTAGGTGTTGGTCATGCGCGGCATCGGCAGGTGCGCGTAGGATTCACGACGGCCGTTACCCGTTGGCGCTACGCCCATCAGGCGCGCGTTAAGCTTGTCCTGCATGTAGCCTTTCAGTACGCCGTTTTCGATCAGCACATTGTACTGGCCCGGCGTGCCTTCATCGTCGATAGAAATCGAGCCGCGACGGTCGAGCATGGTGCCATCATCCACCACGGTACACAGTTCGGAGGAGACAAGCTGCCCCATCTGACCGCTGAATACGGACGTCCCGCGACGGTTGAAATCACCCTCAAGGCCGTGACCGACCGCTTCGTGCAGCAGCACGCCAGGCCAGCCTGCGCCCAGAACCACCGGCAGCGTACCGGCAGGAGCCGCCACGGCAGACAGGTTGACCAGCGCCATGCGCACGGCTTCTTTTGCCCACGCATCAGCGCGCGCTTCGCCGTCAACGTCGCCGAGGAACCAGTCGTAGCCAAAACGACCGCCGCCACCGCTTGAGCCGCGCTCGCGCTTGCCGTCGTCTTCAACCTGCACGCTGATAGAGAGACGCACCAGCGGGCGAACATCCGCCGCCAGGGTACCGTCCGTCGCCGCCACCAGGATCAGTTCATAAACACCGGTCAGGCTGGCAGAGACTTCCTGCACGCGTTTATCCGCCGCGCGAGCCACTTTGTCCACGCGACGCAGGATGTCGAGCTTCTCTTCGCGGCTCATGCTTTGCAGCGGGTCGATGCTGGTATAGAGCGCAGCGTGCTGCACTTCACCCAGCGTTTTCACGCGACCATCTCCGGTATCACGCACAATGGTGCGCGCGGCCTGCGCGCTCTGCTCAAGTGCGGCGAGGCTAATCTGATCGGCATAAGCAAAACCGGTTTTCTCCCCGCTGACGGCGCGCACGCCGACGCCCTGGTCGATGTTGTAAGAGCCATCTTTAATGATGCTGTCTTCTAAAACCCAGGATTCGTGATAGCTCGACTGGAAATAGAGATCGCCGTAGTCGAGGCGGCGTTCGGTCAGTTGACCAAGAATGGAGAACAGGTCCTGATGGCTCAGGCCGTTCGCTGCGAGCAAATGTTCACTTACCAGGTTCAGACTCATCTATTGCTACTCGTTCGTTGCCGCCCGTGGCGGTATAAAGATCGTATTTATTGAGAGTGAGGCAATTACCTGCCCACGTCAAATCATTGCGGTGCTTCTTTGCGCGGCTGGCGCAGCACCTCGTTAATCTGCGGTTTATCGACCGGACCGGTAATGCGATAGCGCAGAATAGAGACCTTGCTCCACAGCGGCCCCAGCACTTTACTGGCGGCAAACACCGCCGCACCGACAATCGGGTTCACCACAAAGGCCGCCGCAACGCCCACGCTTGCGGATATTTCCGGCGCCACCACGGCTTCCATATCCAGTTCGCGACGCACGAGGTTGACCGAGCCTTTCATGGCGATATCCGCTTCCAGGCCATCCACCAGCGTATCGTCCGTATGCAGAACGCCGTCTTTGATCCACGCCGTACTGCGAATGGAATCGTAGTAGAAACCTTCGCTGAAGGTGTCGCTGAAATCGAAGCGCAGCTTGCGCAGCAGCGCATCAAAACTCAGCAGGCGCAGGATCTGCCCGGCGCGCCCCGTGCTCACGTCGGCAATCTCACCCTTACCGAAGTTGGTTTTCAGGATGCCGTTAAGCGAAGCTTCATCGGGTGTCCACGGCGCAGCGCGCCAGTGCAGATCGTAATTCACATCGAAGGACGAACCGCGAAGCGGCGTGCTAATGCCGAAGAAGTTAGCCGCGGCGTCCAGCTTATTGCCTTTAATATCGCCTTTCAGCGAGGTGCGTTGTTCACCCGGTTTGTTCACCCATTCGCCCGCGGCAGTCATGCGGCCAAAGCCGGTATCCACCAGCCCACCAGAGAGGCTCAGCGTATTTCCCTGAATGGCAAAATCACCGTCGATACGGCCATATTTCTGTCCCCACAGCCAGCACTCCGCGCAGCGCAGCTGGAGATCGGGCCAGCCGCTGAAATCCACGCGCGACGTCCCACTGCCACTGACAGGAGAAGTGCTTGTCGACTCTGCTTTAGACGCCGTAAAGGTCGGATTGTAATAGAGATAACGGATAGCCGCCTGCCATGGCGCGTGATCGCGCATGATCAACGAACCGTTGATCTCACGCCCCTGCGCCTCGACCTTTGAGCCGTTTACCGTCGGCCGGGAGACAATACTCAGGTTGTTCCACTGCTGCCCGCCCAGCGTCAGCGCAGGCGTGCGCAAGGTAATGGACTGCGGGAACTGCGCCGTTTGGTCGACGTTTTGCCCGACACCTTTCTGGAACAGTGCCAGCCACTCTGCGCCATCCATCGGCGGGAGATTCAGTTCAACGCCCGCCTGCTCCGGCAGCGGCGGCGTGGTACGGCTGTCCGTCGTCCAGATCGCCCTGTCCAGCGTCAGCTTGCGGTTAAGCAGCCAGCGGCTGTTGAAGTGGTTTGTTCCGCCCGCGTTTCCGGTTAAATCGAAGCTGTTAAGGTTGCCCGCAACCTTAACGTTGACGGGCAATGCTTCACCGCTTTTTTTATTCAGCGGCGCGGGAAGCTGGCTGCTGAGGTTTTTTAGATCGCCCGTAATGTCGACGTTATAGCGCGCACCGGCATGATAAGGCAGGTCGATGGCGACCTTGCCATTCCATGACACCGCACCGTCCACCGCATTCTCAATCGGCTTCGGCAGAACATCCATGCGTGACGGCTGCCAGTTCGCGTCCATATTGACCGCCACCTGGTAGGCTTTATCGCCCTCGGTGGTGGAGAAATCGATATTAACGGGTTGATTGAACCAGGTCGCTTTAAGCGGCTCACTTTTCAGCGTGCCGTTAACAAAGCTGAACTGACCGCTGAGGTTTTTCAGGGTGCTGTCCAGCGGCTTGATATAGAGGCTGTTGTTATTAAGGCGAACGTCGCCTTTGGCGGTGGTCAATTCACCGTCCAGCGGGATATCCAGATGTAAGCGAGCATTCACATCGCCATCTAACTGCAACTGCTGAAGGGTGGCTGCCAGGGAGTCATTCAGCGGCGTATCTTCAAAGTACGGGCCAACCGCTTTACCCGGCCCCTTAATATCCGCATCAATCAGCAGCTTCTCTTTGGAATAATCCGGGATGTTTGCCGTCAGGTTGCTTGCCGTTACGCCGCCCAGCGCGACGCTGTCCGTCTTCATCCACAAGCCGTCATTCAGGAAGTTGAGTTCAATATCCAGATTCTTCAGCGCCGGCCAGTCTGGCTGGAAGGCATAGGTGGCGTTGCGTAGCGGCACCAGAACCTGGAACTGGCCTTCGTTGTGCTTATACGGGAACAGGTGCGGGTTGCCGCCGTAGACCAGCGTGGCGTTATCCGCCTGGCCGCCCTGAATAGCGCCGCTGAGATAGTCCACCAGCGCTTTCCCCATCAGGTTTTCCGGGAAGTAGCGCCACGCCTGCGAACCGTCATCTGTGCTGATGCCCGCCAGAATACCCAGCCACGGCTCATCGCCTTCAGGCTGTAGATAACGGAAATTACCACGGGCATGTACCGCTTTGGCTTTTACATCAATATCGCGGCCATCGAGCTGAAAACCTTTGTCATTCTTCAGCCAGTTGAGAGTGGCATTTCCCTTTTCGATCTCCAGTGGCGCACGGAAGACCGTTTCGTACGGCATTTTCGCGTCCTGCATTTCTGCCGTCAGCCTGCCGTTTTCCACGCTTCCTTCCAGTTTACCGCTGAAGTGCTCGGCACC
Source organism: Enterobacter cloacae complex sp. SHL022 (assembly GCF_049237785.1). Lineage (NCBI taxonomy): Bacteria > Pseudomonadati > Pseudomonadota > Gammaproteobacteria > Enterobacterales > Enterobacteriaceae > Enterobacter > Enterobacter cloacae complex sp. SHL022. The sequence continues at coordinate 119,109 of NZ_JBMKJH010000010.1, forward strand.
CGGCAGCAATTTCCACTGTTTCCATGCGAGATTTTTCCATGCCGCCTGAAAACGCGTCTTTTCCGTAGCCTGGAGCGGAATATCCAGCGCCAGCCGGTTTATCTGCCCGCTCGGCTGCGTCGCCAGCCAGATTTCGCCCAGCTCCGGTGAAAGTTTTGCGGCCATTGAACGCAGCCCTTCGATCGCCGTCAGATCCAGGTTACTGGCGCGGATACGCAGCTCGTCGCTGCGTTTACCGTTTATCCCGCCGACGTCCTGTTCCGGCATCCACGCCAGCGTCAGCGCGCCGCGCGGCCAGGGTTTGTTATCCATGGAGATGCGCTTATCCGGAATAGCGAACTGCCAGCCGCCTTTATCCTGCGTCACGTGTGCGGTGAGGTTATCGACGGAAAGTTGATGCTGATGGTTTTCCCCTTTCCAGCTCGCGCCCCCCTGCTTAAGCCAGATATCGCCGCTGGCGAACGCCCCGTTCGTCAGCGTCATCCAGCCTTCCAGGCTGAAGCGCGCGGTCTCCAGCTGCATGTTCTGCTGTAGCAACTCACCGAGCCACGGCTTCACGTCCACGTCGTCCGCCTGTAGCCAGACCCTGCCGTTGTTCAGCAGGCCATTGTCGTCACGCAGATCCATCCGCACCTGCATAACCCCGTGCTGCCCGTTCAGGCTGGAGAGATTCACCTGCCCCTCGGCGCGGTGGCGATCTTTCCCGTTTAACCAGGTCAGCTGAGGGATCGCCAGCTCAGCGCGCTGACCGGAAAGAGTAATAAAGCTCACTTCGCTGTCGCGCAGATCGAAATGATCGAACTGCCGCAGGAACAGATCGCTGATACGGCTGGTTTCCAGCCCTCGATCGCTGTCGCCGCTTTGCAGCGGCGTGTTAGTCATCAGCTGAAGTTGCCAGAAGGTGAGATCGCGAAACTGCCAGCGCAGATGCAGCAGGCTTTGCCAGACATCCAGCGCCAGGGTGACGCGTTTGATTTTGAGGTGGCCGCCATCTTTCAGGCTGGCGCGGATATCCCGCGCATCTAGCGTCGGGCCAAAGTTCTGCCAGCTTGCCTCGATATGACTCACGTCCACCGGCAGGCCGGTGGCGGATTCGATTTTTGCCAGTATCTGCGGACGCCAGCTGTCCAGATGCGGCAAGGCGAGACGCAGCCCGCTCACGAGCAACGCGACAATCACGACCAGCGTTGCCCCTGTAAGCAGTAAAATCCCCGGCAATCGCCTCACGCGTCTCTCCTTGTCAGCCTTAAATCTCGCAGCGAACTGCGTTTACATCATGACGACGTCAAACTGCTCCTGGTTATAGAGCGGCTCAATTTGCACTTTTACCTGTTTGCCGACAAAGATTTCCACTTCCGCCAGCGCGTGCGACTCTTCCCCTTTCAGGGCCTCCGCCACCGCAGGGGAAGCATAGACCAGAAAACGGTCTGAGTCGTAGGCATGATGGACACGGACAATTTCACGCATGATCTCGTAGCAGACCGTCTCGACCGTCTTTACCGTTCCGCGTCCATGGCAGGTTGGACACTCATTACACAGGACATGTTCCACGCTTTCGCGGGTCCGTTTCCGGGTCATTTCCACAAGACCGAGCTGCGAGAAGCCATTGATGCTGGTTTTCACGCGGTCCTTACTCAGCGCCTGCTCCAGAGAGTGCAGCACGCGACGGCGGTGATCTTCATTGTTCATATCGATAAAGTCGATGATGATAATGCCGCCCAGATTACGCAGGCGAAGCTGACGCGCGATGGCCTGCGTCGCTTCGATGTTGGTGTTGAAGATGGTGTCATCGAGGTTGCGATGGCCGACAAACGCGCCGGTGTTGATATCGACGGTGGTCATCGCTTCGGTTTGATCGATGATCAGATAGCCACCCGATTTCAGCTCAACCTTACGCTCCAGCGCACGCTGGATTTCGTTTTCAACGTCATAGAGGTCAAATATCGGCTGGCGTCCGGTGTAATGCTCCAGCAGACCCGGCATTTCCGGGATGTACTCGGCGGTGAACTCCAGTAAGGCTTCGTACGTCAGACGGGAGTCCACGCGGATGCGGTCAAGCTGGGCGTCGGCGAAATCACGTAATACGCGCTGAGCGAGCGCCAGCTCACCGTACAGCCGGTAGCGGGTCTGGTTGCGTTTTTTACGCTCCATCACTTTGGTCCAGACGCGCTTCAGGTAGGCCGCATCCGAGGCGAGATCTTCTTCGCTGATCCCTTCCGCCGCGGTACGGATAATAAACCCGCCCTGCTCGTCGCAGTAGGCGCTGACCACCTTCTTCAGGCGCTCACGCTCGCTTTCGCTCTCAATACGCTGTGACACGCCGACGTGCGACGCCCCCGGCATAAACACCAGGTAGCGTGAAGGCAGGGTGATGTCGGTGGTCAGACGCGCGCCTTTAGTGCCCAGCGGATCTTTTACCACCTGCACCATCAGATCCTGGCCCTGACGCACCAGCTCAGAGATGTCGCGCACGGCAAACTGCTTTTGCTCTTCGCCTGCCACACATTCGGTGTGCGGCATGATATCGGAGGCATGTAAAAACGCCGCCTTATCGAGCCCAATATCTACAAAAGCCGCCTGCATACCCGGCAGGACACGACTGACACGACCTTTGTAGATATTGCCTACGATTCCGCGTCGCGCTTCACGCTCAATATGAATTTCCTGAAGAATGCCACCATCAATGTAGGCCACACGGGTTTCCGATGGCGTTACGTTTACCAACAATTCAGCCGTCATAATTATCCCTTCCCTCACGCAGTGAGTTAAAATTGCTCAGCAACTCATACGTTTCCACCAGCGGTAAGCCGACTACGGCGTGATAGCTGCCATTTATCTTCCTGACAAAACAGCCACCCAACCCTTGAATACCGTATGCACCTGCTTTATCCATAGGTTCACCGCTGGCGATATAGCCGGCGATCTCCTCGTCGGTGAGGACTCTGAACGTCACTTCCGTTACCACAAGGCAATCCAGAACGTACTGGCTGTCTGCCAGCGCTACCGCCGTCATCACCTGATGGGTTTGTCCGGACATGTTACGCAGCATCCGCGCCGCATGGTCTGCGTCGCGGGGTTTCTCAAGCACCTCACCATTGAGAATGACAATGGTATCCGCACCCAGCACCGGTAAGTCACGCGGCACGCATGCCACGCCCGCCTGCGCTTTTTCACGCGCCAGACGAGAGACATACTGCTGAGCGCTTTCACCCTCAGCACGTTTTTCTTCAATACCGGTAACGATGCGTTCGAAGGAGACACCCAACTGCGCGAGCAGTTCCTGGCGACGCGGAGAACCGGAGGCAAGATACAAAGACGTCATAGAAACCTTTTATTGCACAGCAAACTGCTGGCGAATTTTACGCATCAGCAGGAAAAGCCACGGCCAGAGCACACCGTTTACTACACTACTCCAGAACACTTCCGGTCGGAAAGAGACGTTGATCACTAAAAACTCTGCCCAGAAAACAACGATATCCGCAGCGAGCGACAACAACATCACCACCAGCGCCTGTTGCCAGAGCGCAAGGTTACGAAAGAGCTGGAATTTGAGTGCGACGAGATACGCAATAATGCTCATGGATAAGGCGCGGACGCCAAGCGTAGAGCCACTGATAAGATCCAGTATGGCACCCATCACAAAACCTGTGCCGACATTTACGCGGTGCGGCAGGGCAAGGATCCAGTAGAGCAAAATGAGCAATACCCAGTTTGGCCGGAAAACAAGAATGTCGTCCGGCCAGGGCATAATTTGCAGCAACAGTGCAACGAGGAATGAGAGCCAGATTACCCAGCGCCCCTGGCTACGATAACTGGCCACTACTGCCCTCCACCCGAGACTTGCGGCGGTGGCGGCGCATCCGGCAGCGGCTGCGTTAACCCCGTCGCCGGAGCCGGTACGGGTGCAGGTGGTCCCATCGCATCCGGCGCAGGCAGTACCTGCGGCATCATCTGCATCAGGCGTTCATTCGCCACGCGATGCACATCTTCCGGGGTCATCGGGTTAGCTCCGTTACGATCGGCGCCCCACAGCAGCAGCAGGTAGCGCAAACGCTGCAAGCCGGCCGTTGGACGCGCCTGAATCACGGTGTAGGCACGCTGAGTGTCGAGCTTCACGGAAGAGACAACCGCAACCGGGTAGCCCTCAGGGAAACGACCGCCCAGACCGGACGTCACTAGCACGTCGCCCACGCGGATATCCGTGTTGGCGGGCAGATGTTCCAGTTGCAGATCGTCCGTGCAGCCGTTACCGGCGGCAATCACGCGAATATCGTTACGCAGCACCTGAATCGGCAGTGCATGGGTGGCATCGCAAATCAGCAGCACGCGGCTGGTCAGTTTGGCAACCGCCACAACCTGGCCCACGACGCCTTTATCGCTGATGACAGGCTGACCTTCGTATACGCCGTTCACGCTGCCTTTATCAATCACCACCTGATCGCTGTACGGATCGTTTACGGTGGAGATCACCTGGGTGACCATTTTCTGTTCATCCTGGCGCAGCGGCGAGCCAAGCAGTTCACGCAGGCGTGCGTTTTCCTGCTTATATTGCCCCAGCATCAGCAGCTCGCTGTTTTTCAGCAGCAGTTCCTGGCGTAACGCACGGTTTTCGAGTTCGAGCTGGTCACGCGATGAGAGCGTTTGCGACACGGAGTCGAGCAGTTCACGGGGACCATTTGAAATAAAGTAGAAAGGACTGACGGCGGTATCCATGTACGTTCGGATCTGGCTGAACGTACCGAGGCGGCTATCGGCAATAATGACCCCGAGCGCAACCAGAACCGCCAGGATCAGGCGAAACTGTAGCGACGGGCCACGGCTAAAAATTGGCTTCATAGGCTATGCGTATTCTCGCGTCAGAGAGAAAGGGTAGCAAATTGCTACCCTCTCACACCCGACTACTCTTCGCTAAACAAGTCGCCGCCGTGCATGTCGATCATTTCCAACGCCTTGCCACCACCACGGGCGACGCAAGTCAGTGGATCTTCTGCAACTACGACAGGAATACCTGTCTCTTCCATTAACAGGCGGTCGAGGTTACGCAGCAGCGCACCACCACCGGTCAGAACCATACCGCGCTCGGAAATATCGGAGGCTAGCTCTGGCGGGCACTGTTCCAGCGCAACCATCACCGCGCTCACGATACCGGTCAGTGGCTCCTGCAACGCTTCCAGGATTTCGTTGGAGTTCAGGGTGAATCCGCGTGGCACGCCTTCCGCCAGGTTACGACCGCGAACTTCGATCTCGCGCACTTCATCACCCGGGTAGGCAGAACCGATTTCGTGCTTGATACGCTCTGCGGTCGCTTCACCGATCAGAGAGCCGTAGTTACGGCGAACGTAATTGATGATAGCTTCGTCGAAACGGTCGCCGCCGATACGCACGGAAGAGGAGTACACCACGCCGTTCAGGGAGATAACGGCCACTTCAGTGGTACCGCCACCGATATCCACCACCATAGAACCGGTTGCTTCAGAAACCGGCAGACCCGCACCAATTGCCGCAGCCATCGGTTCTTCAATCAGGAAGACTTCACGCGCACCGGCACCCTGAGCAGATTCACGGATTGCACGGCGTTCAACCTGGGTCGCGCCAACCGGCACACACACCAGCACGCGCGGGCTTGGGCGCATGAAGCTGTTGCTGTGAACCTGCTTGATGAAGTGCTGAAGCATTTTTTCGGTCACGAAGAAGTCAGCAATAACGCCGTCTTTCATTGGGCGGATCGCGGCGATGTTGCCCGGCGTACGGCCCAGCATCTGCTTCGCATCATGACCTACTGCGGCCACGCTTTTTGGCGAGCCGGCACGATCCTGACGAATGGCCACAACGGAAGGCTCATTCAATACGATGCCTTGTCCTTTTACATAAATAAGGGTATTCGCGGTACCCAGGTCAATGGACAGGTCATTGGAAAACATGCCACGAAATTTTTTCAACATACTAAGGGATAATCCTGAAAGCTGGGGCGGAAAACAAAATCCGCTTACTTTACCAACCACACGCAGCAGCGACAAGGCGCAAAAATCGTCTGCTACGGTGAAAATTAGTGCAGCACGTTTCCTTTGTTACAAATTCATCCCCTGAATCCCTCAGGGCTGAGTAAACAGCAGCGTCCCTCACTTTCACTTGTAACCCATTAAAGGTCGTTCACTGGCTTTTATGCTCGTCTTACTCAAAGCTACAGGCGCGATATTCTACGTGAAAACAAAGTAAACGGCAGGTCAAACAGAGTATCTTTGCAAATATTTTTTCACATTGGTGTCAAGCGGCTGAGAGGCGGCAAAAAAATCCCCCTGACCGCCCGTCACGCCGCGCTCTGTCAACATCTGCCATTCACTTCGTGAACGTACGCCTGTGGCAAATACTTGCGTTTGCGTTCCTTTGCACGCTTCCACCAGGCTTTGTACCAGCAGCTGGTTTTCCGTGCGTTTTTCAATATTCCTTACCAGACCCGGATGCAGCTTCAATAATTCAACATCCAGCTCTTTGATCCAGCTGGTGCTCACCAGCGTCAGACCCGCCTGGGTTACCGCCACGCGAGCTCCAAGCGCATTGATTAAACGCACCACCGGGCGCAACCGGCTGATGTGTTGACCTACATCTGCCTCTGCAAGTTCAAAAATAATGCGTTTGCGTTGCGATTTTTCGCATTGCATTAACGTGTCACGTAACCAGCGCTGGAAGCGCGGACGGATCAGCGATTCGACGGTCACCTGTAAAGCCAGATTTTCTTCAGGCCAGTACGATAAAAACGGAATGAGGCGGGTGATTTGCTGACGGTCATACTCTTCGGACAATCCGAATTGCAACACCATGGGCAGATATTCTGCGGAGATAACCTCTTCGGTGCCATCAAAAATACGGCACATCAGCTCACGATGATGGACATGACCACTCTTCATGACCGCCGGTTTTTGATAGATGCGCGGTCCGCCCCGGCTCAGCATCTGTTCAATCAGGGTTCGCCAGCGCACGTTGCCGCGCCCTTTCTCCGGCAGCGTATCATCATAGACCGCCCAGCCGTTCGCCCCCTGCAATACGGCGTTACGCGTTGCCGCTTCCGCATGTTCCATCACCTGCTCCGTCGACTGACCGCCGCGCCAGGCACAGATGCCTATATGCACCATGTCGTCTCTGTCGAGCATTTTGCTCTGGGGCAGCGCATCGACGGCTTTCAGCAGCTGACTGGCGATACTCTCGGATTCCTTTAAGGTGCGATGCGGCAGCAAGACGGCAAAATCGCTGCGGTGGTAGCGTGCCAGTAACGCGCCGGGGTAGCGCATAATAAAGGTGGACAGCAGGTTAATCAGCGTAAAGAGGTTCTCTTCCGCCACGCGCTGACCCCAGGTATCACGGAGCAGATCGAAGTCGGGCAGGCGAATCATCATTACCACGCCATGCGTACCCACCTTTTCGGGGTCATCAAGAAGGGTAGCCAGCTGATTATCAAAGAAGAGACGGTTGTTGAGGCCCGTTTTGTTATCCTGCGCGGCATAAGAGCGAATCAACGTGTCCATACGGCTACGCTGATCGCTGGCAAACTGGATTTCGGAGAGCAGCACGTCCAGGGCGCTACTGGTGCGTGATGGCCATTCATAAACCGATCCCCGCACCTGCGGACCCCGCTCGCCATTCAGTATCCGCACGGAGCGTGTTTCCAGCAGTTCCTGACCGGAAAGTTGACGACGCTGCCAGCGAACGGCGAGGAAAATCAGCAGTACGATAAAGGCAACTGCGATGGTTAAGGGCGCGGTGGTCATAAGCGAGCGTAAATAGTTGCTCATCGGATCCTGGTACATCAGATGAATTGTCATACCCGGATGTTTAAGTGAATTAACCGTGACGTCCCGATACTGATCTACCGTGCCGGCAGGACGATAGCTGCCCTGGCGGGTATGGCTGAAAACGGTCTGCTTCCCCTGTTTAATGTCGATCTGCACTATATCCACAGGCACCATTAACTCATCCAGCTCACGCGAAAGCGCCGGGAAGGAGGACGTTATCAGGCGAGTGTCGATAACCGATGCAACCGATTCAACCCGGTTAACCAGCTTATCCTGGATGGCATTGTAAAAGCTCAGCGAGCAGCCGATTAGCGTGACAAATATGGTCAGCCCCGTCAGCAAGGTAATAAAAGCTGAGAACTTCGTCGTTAATCGCATCCTTGAGATTACTCCGTGGGTTGAAGGGGGGCAAGTGAGCACTAACTTGCATTTTAAATGCGACATACTACCAAACCTGGTGTATCTGGCAATTTATTGCGTTAAATCGGCACTGCGTTTCATTGAGCGAGTATAGTCATCAGGACATATTTTCCCATCATCAAACCTAGTGAGGACCCTGTATGCAGGCTTTGATCTTAGAACAGCAGGACGGCAAAACCGTTGCCTCGGTGCAAGCCATTGAGGAGAACCGCCTGCCGGAGGGCGACGTGACCGTAGATATCGACTGGTCCAGCCTGAACTATAAGGATGCACTGGCGATTACGGGAAAAGGTAAAATCATCCGAAATTTCCCGATGGTGCCAGGAATCGACTTTGCAGGCCGCGTGCATACCAGTGAAGATCCGCGTTTTCACGCCGGACAGCAGGTGCTGCTCACCGGCTGGGGCGTAGGTGAAAACCACTGGGGCGGACTGGCAGCACAGGCGCGCGTCAAAGGTGACTGGCTGGTCCCGATGCCCAAAGGCCTGGACGGTCGTAAGGCGATGATCATCGGCACGGCAGGCTTCACCGCCATGCTGTGCGTGATGGCGCTGGAAGAGGCCGGGATCCGTCCTGAGTCGGGCGAAATTGTCGTCACTGGCGCCAGCGGCGGCGTGGGCAGCACGGCCGTCACGCTGCTGCACAAGCTGGGGTATCAGGTCGCCGCCGTCTCTGGCCGCGAAAGTACGCATGATTATCTACGTCAGCTGGGCGCAAGCCGCATTCTGAGCCGCGACGAATTTGCCGAGACCCGCCCGCTGGAAAAACAGGTCTGGGCTGGCGCAGTAGATACCGTCGGCGACAAAGTGCTGGCGAAGGTGCTGGCGCAAATGAATTACGGCGGCTGCGTGGCGGCCTGTGGTCTGGCGGGTGGATTTGCCCTGCCGACGACGGTGATGCCATTTATTCTGCGTAACGTGCGTCTTCAGGGTGTCGATTCGGTCATGACCCCAGCCGAGCGGCGGGTTGAGGCCTGGGAACGTCTGGTGCAGGATCTGCCAGCCTCATTCTATGAGCAGAGCGCAACTGAGATTACCCTGAGCCAGGCGCCAGAGTTCGCCAGTAAAATCATGGATAACCAGTTCCACGGTCGTGCGCTGGTTAAAATCGCCTAATCTTCAAATTTTCGTGACATATTCGCGCTAACCCTCCTCCTCCGTCATGCTTAGAAAAACGCCTGACGGAGGATGCCATGAAAACCCGAAAACTGACGGAAGCCGACGTAACGTCTGAATCTGTCTTTATGCTACAGCGCCGCCAGATCCTGAAAATGCTTGGCATCAGCGCCACTGCCCTGACGCTCACCCCTGCGGCCCATGCCGATCTGCTCGACTGGTTTAAGGGCAACGATCGCCCGAAAGCCCCCTCCGGCGCACCGCTTGACTTCACCAAACCGGCACAGTGGCAGAATAAACTGACGCTGACGCCGGAAGATAAAGTCACCGGCTATAACAACTTCTATGAGTTTGGTCTTGATAAGGCCGATCCTGCCGCCAACGCCGGGAGCATGAAAACCGATCCCTGGACGCTGAAGATAGATGGCGAGGTGGCAAAACCGCTGACGCTGGATCATCATGACCTCACCACCCGCTTCCCCCTTGAAGAACGCATTTACCGTATGCGCTGTGTGGAAGCCTGGTCGATGGTGGTGCCGTGGGTAGGTTTCCCTTTGCATAAACTGCTGGCGCTGGTTGAGCCCACCAGCAACGCGAAGTATGTTTCTTTTCAGACGCGCTATGCCCCGGACGAGATGCCAGGCCAGAAGGATCGGTTTATCGGCGGCGGGCTGGAGTATCCCTACGTTGAAGGTTTACGTCTCGACGAAGCCATGCATCCGCTTACGCTGCTCACCGTCGGGGTTTATGGCAAAGCGCTGCCGCCGCAAAACGGGGCGCCCATTCGCCTGACCGTACCGTGGAAATATGGTTTCAAGGGCATCAAATCGATCGTCAGCATTAAGCTCACCCGTGAACGCCCCCCCACCACCTGGAACCTGGCAGCGCCTGACGAGTATGGTTTTTTTGCCAACGTTAACCCGCACGTTGACCATCCGCGCTGGTCGCAGGCAACAGAACGTTTTATCGGTTCCGGCGGCGCGCTGGATGTTAAACGCCAGCCAACGCTGCTGTTTAACGGCTATGCGGACGAGGTGGCATCCCTCTACCGTGGTCTGAACTTACGGGAGAACTTCTAAGTGCGTTTAACGGCAAAGCAGATAACCTGGCTGAAGGTACTCCTGCATTTAGCCGGATTGCTCCCCTTTATCTGGCTCTTCTGGGCAGCCAGCCAGGGACAGTTCAGTGCCGATCCGGCGAAAGATATTCAGCATTTTACGGGTCGGATGGCTCTGAAATTTTTGCTGGCGACCTTGCTCGTCTCACCGCTGGCGCGCTACGCTAAACAGCCATTATTGATACGCACCCGTCGGCTTTTAGGGCTATGGTGTTTCGCCTGGGCAACGCTGCATCTCACCAGCTACGCCCTGCTGGAACTGGGCATTAACAACCTGGCACTCCTTGGCAGCGAACTGGTGACGCGTCCCTATCTGACGCTGGGTATCGTAAGCTGGCTGGTTTTACTGGCGCTGACGCTGACATCCACGCAGTATGCGCAGCGAAAACTGGGTCGACGCTGGCAACTACTGCATAACTTCGTCTATCTTGTCGCGATCCTCGCCCCTATTCATTACCTGTGGTCGGTGAAGATTTTATCCCCTCAGCCGGTCATCTACGCCCTGCTGGCCCTGGCCCTTTTAGCGTGGCGTTACAAGAAGTTCCGCCAGTGGTTGCGATAGTTCACGAAACTGTGCGTTTTCCCGCAGATTATTTATCAACCGCGAATCTTTTTCGGATAGCGGTTGATAATCTTCCCTGATAAGACCAGTATTTAGCTGCCAAATGCTACGAAATCGTTATAATGTGCGACTTCGGTTTTCCGGACAGGGGTTTTAGGCCTCTGAAAGGGTGACAATTGCGCTTTGAGGGTATATGTTGTTTTTTACCCGAAAATCGCAGGAGATAGCGGCATAATGGCTGATAAATTCCAAATTTTAGTTTTAAACGGACCGAACCTGAACATGCTCGGCACCCGTGAGCCGGAGAAGTACGGCACGCTGACATTAAGCGAAATTGTTAACCGTCTGAGCACGGAAGCAGCGTCGCTGAATGTGGATTTGGATCATTTTCAGTCAAACGCGGAGTACGCAATCATCGACCGTATTCATCAGGCTAAAGACAATGTGGACTATATCCTGATCAATCCGGCCGCGTTTACGCACACCAGTGTTGCTATCCGCGACGCACTGCTTGCGGTGAGTATCCCGTTTATCGAGATCCACCTGAGTAACGTGCACGCCCGAGAGCCGTTCCGTCACCACTCGTATCTGTCGGATATCGCTGCTGGCGTTATCTGTGGGCTGGGCGCAGACGGCTATTCATACGCTTTACAGACAGCGGTAAAACGCTTGTCACAATCACACTAAACAAGAGTACGGAACCCACTCATGGATATTCGTAAGATTAAAAAACTGATCGAGCTGGTTGAAGAATCAGGCATCTCCGAACTGGAAATTTCTGAAGGCGAAGAGTCTGTACGCATCAGCCGTGCAGCCCCAGCCGCTAGCTTCCCGGTAATGCAGCAAGCTTACGCTGCGCCAGTGCAGCAGCCTGCGCTCTCCGCAGCCGTTGCGCCAGCAGCAGCTGAAGCCGCACCTGCCGCTGCAGCAGAAATCAGTGGTCACATCGTACGTTCCCCAATGGTTGGTACTTTCTACCGCACCCCGAGCCCGGACGCGAAGGCGTTCATCGAAGTGGGTCAGAAAGTCAACGTAGGCGATACCCTGTGCATCGTTGAAGCGATGAAAATGATGAACCAGATAGAAGCAGACAAATCAGGTACTGTGAAAGCGATTCTGGTCGAAAGTGGTCAGCCGGTAGAATTTGACGAGCCGCTGGTCGTCATCGAGTAACGAGGCGTACATGCTGGATAAAATTGTTATCGCCAACCGCGGCGAGATCGCACTGCGTATTCTTCGTGCCTGTAAAGAACTGGGCATCAAGACTGTCGCTGTGCACTCAAGCGCGGATCGCGATTTAAAACACGTATTGCTGGCGGATGAGACGGTCTGTATTGGCCCGGCTCCGTCCGTAAAAAGCTATCTGAACATCCCGGCTATCATCAGCGCCGCCGAAATCACTGGCGCGGTCGCGATTCACCCGGGTTATGGTTTCCTCTCTGAGAACGCCAACTTTGCTGAGCAGGTTGAACGCTCTGGCTTTATCTTCATTGGCCCGAAAGCTGACACCATTCGCCTGATGGGTGACAAAGTGTCTGCCATCACCGCGATGAAAAAAGCTGGCGTGCCAACCGTACCGGGCTCTGACGGCCCGCTGACCGACGATATGGATGCTAACCGCGCCCATGCTAAACGCATTGGCTATCCGGTGATCATCAAAGCGTCCGGCGGCGGCGGCGGTCGCGGTATGCGCGTTGTACGCAGCGATGCTGAACTGGCGCAGTCCATCTCCATGACCAAAGCGGAAGCGAAAGCGGCTTTCAGCAATGACATGGTGTACATGGAAAAATACCTGGAAAACCCACGCCACATCGAAATTCAGGTGCTGGCTGACGGTCAGGGTAACGCGATCTATCTGGCAGAACGTGACTGCTCCATGCAGCGTCGTCACCAGAAAGTCGTCGAAGAAGCGCCAGCGCCGGGCATTACGCCGGAACTGCGTCGCTACATCGGTGAGCGTTGCGCCAAAGCGTGTGTCGATATCGGCTATCGCGGGGCGGGTACCTTTGAGTTCCTGTTCGAAAACGGCGAGTTCTACTTCATTGAGATGAACACCCGTATTCAGGTTGAACACCCGGTTACCGAAATGATCACCGGCGTTGACCTGATTAAAGAACAGCTGCGTATCGCAGCCGGTCAGCCGCTGTCCATCAAACAGGAAGAAGTTGTGGTTAAAGGCCATGCGGTAGAGTGCCGTATCAACGCCGAAGACCCGAACACCTTCCTGCCAAGCCCGGGTAAAATCACGCGTTTCCACGCGCCGGGTGGCTTTGGTGTGCGCTGGGAGTCCCATATCTACGCCGGTTACACCGTACCGCCGTACTATGACTCAATGATCGGTAAGCTGATCTGCTACGGCGAAAACCGTGACGTGGCCATTGCCCGCATGAAGAACGCCCTTCAGGAGCTGATCATCGACGGAATCAAAACCAACGTTGATCTGCAGATGCGCATCATGAGCGACGAGCACTTCCAGAATGGTGGAACCAACATCCACTATCTGGAGAAAAAACTCGGTCTGAACGAGAAGTAAGAGATCAGTGTTGCTAAAAGGCCGGATTATCCGGCCTTTTTTATTTCTGGGGATCGCTAAGCCCCATCATGTACAATCCCCGCTTTCTTCATCCACAAGGGACAAAAAATGGACAAACGTTTTGTTCAGGCCCATAAAGAAGCGCGCTGGGCGCTGTGGCTGACCCTTCTCTATCTCGCCGCATGGTTAGTAACTGCTTACTTACCTGATTCGGCGATTGGCATTACCGGCCTCCCGCACTGGTTTGAAATGGCCTGCCTGCTGCTGCCGCTGATGTTTATCCTGCTGTGCTGGGCGATGGTGAAATTCATCTATCGCGATATTTCACTGGAGGACGATGATGCAGCTTGAAGTCATTCTGCCCCTTATCGCTTACCTGTTCCTGGTGTTTGGCCTGTCGGTTTATGCGATGCGTAAACGTTCGACCGGCACCTTTCTGAACGAGTATTTCCTCGGGAGCCGCTCAATGGGTGGCGTCGTGCTGGCCATGACGCTGACCGCTACTTACATCAGCGCCAGCTCGTTTATCGGTGGCCCGGGCGCCGCTTATAAGTACGGGCTGGGCTGGGTACTGCTGGCCATGATCCAGCTGCCTGCCATTTGGCTCTCTCTGGGCATATTGGGTAAAAAGTTTGCCATTCTGGCCCGTTGCTACAATGCCGTAACGCTGAACGATATGCTGTTTGCTCGCTATCAGAGTCGCTTGCTGGTATGGCTGGCAAGCCTGAGTCTGCTGGTGGCGTTTATTGGCGCAATGACGGTGCAGTTTATCGGCGGCGCACGTCTGCTGGAGACGGCAGCCGGTATCCCCTATGAGACGGGCCTGGTCATTTTCGGTGTGAGTATCGCGCTGTATACCGCGTTTGGCGGGTTCCGCGCCAGCGTACTCAACGACACGATGCAGGGGATGGTGATGCTCATTGGCACTCTCGTTCTGCTGGTGGGTATCGTGCATGCCGCAGGGGGCCTGAGCCATGCGGTTGAAACCCTGGAAGCGATCGATCCGAAACTGGTCTCGCCGCAGGGGGCGGATGATATCCTCTCTCCAACCTTTATGACCTCGTTCTGGGTGCTGGTGTGCTTTGGCGTGATTGGCCTGCCGCATACTGCCGTGCGCTGCATCTCATATAAAGACAGCAAAGCGGTGCACCGCGGGATCATTATCGGGACAATTGTGGTGGCGATCCTGATGTTTGGTATGCACCTGGCGGGCGCGCTGGGCCGCGCGGTGATCCCTGACCTTACCGTACCGGATCTGGTCATTCCGACCCTGATGGTGAAAGTGCTTCCGCCGTTTGCCGCCGGGATTTTCCTCGCCGCACCCATGGCGGCCATTATGTCGACCATCAACGCTCAGTTGCTGCAAAGTTCCGCTACGATCATTAAAGATCTCTATCTGAATTTGCGCCCTGAACAGGTCGAAAATGAGCGACGCCTCAAGCGTATGTCGGCGGTGATTACCCTGGTGCTGGGGGCGTTACTGCTGCTGGCCGCGTGGCGTCCACCGGAGATGATCATCTGGCTAAACCTGCTCGCCTTTGGCGGGCTGGAGGCCGTTTTCCTGTGGCCGCTGGTGCTGGGGCTGTACTGGGAACGCGCGAATGCCGCGGGTGCATTAAGCGGCATGATTGTCGGGGGCGTCCTGTATGCCGTTCTCGCTACGTTTAAAATTCAGTATCTGGGCTTCCATCCGATCGTGCCTTCGTTACTGTTAAGTTTACTGGCGTTTGTGGTGGGAAACCGTTTTGGTCGACCGGTGCCACAAACTGCCCTGATTTCTACTGACAAATAAAGAGTTTTGCCATGCCGTGGATCCAATTAAAACTGAACACAACCGGCGCGAACGCCGAAGAACTGAGTGATGCGCTGATGGAGGCCGGTTCGGTCTCTATCACCTTCCAGGATACGCATGACACGCCGGTCTTTGAGCCGCTGCCAGGCGAAACGCGCCTGTGGGGTGATACGGACGTTATCGGCCTGTTCGATGCAGAAACCGATATGAATGAGGTCGTGGCGATTCTGGAAAACCATCCGCTGCTGGGCGCGGGTTTCGCGCATAAAATTGAACAGCTGGAAGACAAAGACTGGGAACGCGAGTGGATGGACAACTTCCATCCGATGCAGTTTGGTCAGCGTCTGTGGATCTGCCCAAGCTGGCGTGAAGTGCCCGATGAAAACGCCGTCAACGTGATGCTGGATCCGGGTCTGGCGTTCGGCACCGGTACCCACCCGACAACCTCCCTGTGCCTGCAATGGCTGGATGGCCTGGATCTGGAAGGCAAAACCGTGATCGACTTCGGTTGCGGATCCGGGATCCTTGCTATCGCAGCACTGAAACTGGGCGCGGCAAAAGCCATCGGGATCGACATCGATCCGCAGGCGATTCAGGCCAGCCGTGATAACGCCGAGCGTAATGGCGTTTCCGATCGCCTTGAACTGTATCTGCCCGATGCACAGCCAGAGGCGATGAAAGCCGATGTGGTGGTCGCGAATATCCTGGCTGGCCCATTACGCGAGCTGGCGCCGTTAATCAGCGTGCTGCCGGTTGAAGGCGGTCTGCTGGGCCTGTCCGGTATCCTTGCCAGCCAGGCAGACAGCGTCTGTGAAGCCTACGCCGATCTCTTTGCGCTCGACCCGGTGGTCGAGAAAGAAGAGTGGTGTCGCATCACCGGTCATAAAAAATAAGCGTTTGGCGTGGTCGTCTGACCACGCCTTTTTCCTTCGGTTTTTTCTCCCGCCTTCTTCCTTTCTTCGATAAAATAACCCCACAAATCACAATGTTAATTATTGATTTGGATAATAAAATTCACAGGAAGAATATGATGAAACACATTTCAGGCAAGGCAGCGCTGCTGGCGCTGAGCATGATTTCGGCTACGGCTTACGCATCACACTGGAGCTATCAAGGAGAAGGCGCACCGGAACACTGGGGCGAACTGGACGAGGCGTACAAGACGTGTAAAAGCGGAATGTATCAGTCGCCGGTCAACATAGATAACACGGTCAAAGCCCACATCTCTCCGCTGGAAACGCACTATATCGACGGCCCGGTCATTCTGACAAATAACGGCCATACTATCCAGGCGAGTGAAAATGCCGATACACGCGACAGCATCACGCTTGATAAACAGCGCTGGACGTTACAGCAGTTCCATTTCCATGCACCATCCGAAAACACGGTGCACGGTAAAAAATACGCAATGGAAATGCATCTGGTCCATAAAAACGCTGACGGCGAACTGACGGTCGTTGCCGTTATGTTCGATCAGGGCGCTGCAAACACTGAACTGGATAAACTCTGGGGCGTGATGCCGGGACAGGTTGACCAGAACGTCACGATTAAGCCAACCCTCGATATGAATAAATTACTGCCCGCGGATAAAACTTACTGGCGTTTTAGCGGCTCTCTGACCACCCCACCGTGTTCAGAAGGGGTAACGTGGCTGGTCCTCAAGCATCCGCTGACCGTCTCTGCTGAACAGCTGCAAAAATTCACTCACACCCTGCACCACGAAAACAGCCGCCCGGTTCAGCCGCTTCATGGCCGTCTGGTTGTTGAATAAGTCGATTTTTTACGTTGATATCCTGTGCTGAAATGCGACGCAGATCGCAAAGAAGCGCCATAATCTGCTGCTTATAGCAGCAGATTATCCCGGACAATTGATCCATTTATTCAGAAATGATGAGAAGTTACGGGAAATTGTAAGCGCCTACAAAATGTTCATTTATTCATAACACAATGATTTAAATAGCGAATAATCTTATCCCAAAAGAATGACTGGCGATTCCTTGATCTACAACAGAGGATTGTTCAAAGTTTGGCCTTTCATCTCGTGCAAAAAATGCGTAATATACGCCGCCTTGCAGTCACAGTATGGTCATTTCTTAACTCATGCGCATCGGACACCACCAGCTCAGAAATCGCCTGATCGCAGCCCCAATGGCAGGTATTACCGACCGGCCGTTCAGGACGCTGTGCTACGAGATGGGAGCAGGATTAACCGTTTCCGAGATGATGTCGTCTAACCCGCAGGTTTGGGAAAGCGACAAGTCCCGCCTTCGGATGGTGCACGTGGATGAACCAGGTATCCGCACCGTGCAAATTGCCGGAAGCGTGCCTGAAGAAATGGCAGATGCCGCGCGTATTAACGTGGAAAGTGGCGCCCAGATTATTGATATCAATATGGGTTGCCCGGCCAAAAAGGTGAATCGCAAGCTTGCAGGTTCAGCCCTTCTGCAATACCCCGACCAGGTGAAGTCAATCCTGACGGCGGTTGTCAGCGCAGTGGACGTTCCTGTTACGTTGAAGATTCGCACGGGTTGGTCGCCGGAACACCGTAACTGCGTAGAGATTGCCCAACTGGCCGAAGACTGTGGCATTCAGGCCCTGACCATTCATGGACGCACTCGCGCCTGTTTGTTCAACGGTGAAGCTGAATACGACAGCATTCGGGCAGTTAAGCAGAAAGTTTCCATTCCGGTTATCGCGAATGGCGACATTACTGACCCGCTTAAAGCCAGAGCTGTGCTCGACTATACGGGAGCTGATGCTCTGATGATAGGACGTGCCGCTCAGGGAAGACCCTGGATCTTTCGGGAAATCCAGCATTATCTGGACACTGGGGAGCTGCTTGCCCCGCTGCCTCTGGCAGAGGTCAAGCGCTTGCTTTGTTCGCATGTTCGGGAATTGCATGACCACTACGGCCAGGCAAAAGGGTACCGAATTGCGCGTAAACACGTCTCCTGGTATCTCCAGGAGCACGCTCCAAATGACCAGTTTCGGCGCACATTCAACGCCATTGAGGATGCCAGCGAACAGCTGGAGGCGTTGGAGGCATACTTCGAAAATCTTGCGTAATGAAATAAAGAGCTGACAGAACTATGTTCGAACAACGCGTAAATTCTGACGTACTGACCGTTTCTACCGTTAACTCTCAGGATCAGGTGACTCAAAAGCCCCTGCGTGACTCGGTTAAACAGGCACTGAAGAACTATTTTGCTCAACTGAACGGTCAGGATGTTAATGACCTGTATGAGCTGGTACTGGCTGAAGTTGAACAGCCACTGTTGGACATGGTGATGCAATACACCCGTGGTAATCAAACCCGCGCTGCCCTGATGATGGGCATCAACCGTGGTACCCTGCGTAAGAAACTGAAAAAATACGGCATGAACTAATTTCGATTAGCTAACTGCTTGTTTAAAAAGGCGCTCTTCGGCATGGGGAAGCGCCTTTTTTATCGTTCGGGCGAGCAACCGTCAACGCTTTGTAAACCTTCCCTTTCCCCACTTTTCAACGCCCGCTTTTCGTGTATATTTCCACCAACTTACAGGCTCTCTTTTCGCGGAATGACACATGATTCGTAAATACTGGTGGCTGGTCGTTTTTGCTGTCTCTGTTTTCATTTTCGATGCGCTGCTGATGCAGTGGATTGAACTGATGAGCACTGAAACCGATAAATGTCGCAATATGAATTCCGTGAACCCGCTTAAACTGGTCAACTGCTCAGAGCTGGACTAACCGCTTCCATCCTGTATAAAACCCTGTTAACACCCAATAAAAACAGGGGCTTAAATCACTTTTCGTCATTTCCTGACGATGATAATGTCTGTCCCCTTTCCAACCGCTCTTGCTTAACGTCTCACACGAGTGAACAGACCATGCTGGTTAGCCAATACAACCAAATCCTCGTAGTCATCTCCTTTGTTGTTGCCATTCTTGCCGCCTATACCGCACTGAATATGGCTGCGCGCGTTGCCGGAAGCCAGGGCGTCGCTGCACGCGTCTGGCTGGCAGGTGGCGGTGTTTCGATGGGGATTGGCGTGTGGGCGATGCATTTCATCGGTATGCTGGCGATGGATCTTTCCATGAGCATGAGTTACAACGCGGCCCTGACCGTGCTTTCGATGGTTATCGCCATTAGCTCGTCAATGTTTGCCCTGTGGCTCGTTAGCGGCGAGCAGCTACGTTTGCGCCGGCTGCTGCCTGGCGCCGTCGTGATGGGAACGGGCATTGTTGCCATGCACTACACCGGTATGGCTGCCCTGGAGGTCACACCGGGTATTGTCTGGGATAAAACGTGGGTGGCTATCTCTGTGGTCATAGCCCTTGCCGCTTCACTGGCCGCTCTTTGGCTGACGTTCCGTTTACGTCAGGAAGCCGCACGAATGGCGTTGATGCGGCTGGGGGCGGCGATCACCATGGGCATCGCTATCGCTGGCATGCATTACGCTGGCATGGAAGCAGCACAATTTCCGATGTCGACGATGGTCCACCATCATGGCATTAACGGGAGCTGGCTGGCGATATTGGTTAGCGTGGTCGCGCTCGCTATTCTGGGGATTACGCTGCTGGTGTCGATGTTCGATGCCCGCCTTCAGGCTCGTACCTCGCTGCTGGCCTCATCACTGGCAGAAGCTAATCGTGAACTCGCACAGCTGGCGTTGCATGATACGCTGACGCGATTACCCAATCGTATTCTGCTTGAGGATCGCCTCGATCAGGCCATTAGCAAGGCCGATCGCGAAGGAAGCCCTTTCGCGCTGATGTTTATGGATCTCGACGGCTTTAAAACCGTCAACGATGCCTATGGTCATGATGTCGGTGACAAGCTTCTGGTAGCGGTGACTCAGCGTTTGCTGTTGCAGTTGAAAGGTCAGTACACGCTGGCGCGTATCGGTGGGGATGAATTCGTGCTGCTGGCCGAAACCGCCACCCCGGATGATGCTGCCTCACTGGCAAATTCACTGGTGCGCGTCATTGATAGCCCGTTCCATCTCGATCCTTACGAACTGATGGTCACCCTGAGCATTGGCATTGCGCTCTATCCACACGATGGCAAAACCGATCGTGAACTAATGTTTAACGCTGATGCTGCGATGTACCACACGAAACATATGGGTCGCAACGGCTATCACTTCTTCCAGCCGTCAATGAATACGCTGGCGCAGACGCATCTACAGCTGATGAATGATCTGTGGCAGGCCATCGACCGTGATGAGTTACGCCTGCTTTATCAACCTAAATTCCACGCCCCTGCCGGGCCGGCCATCGGGTTCGAAGCGCTGTTACGCTGGCAGCATCCCAAACAGGGATTACTCTCCCCCGACCTGTTTCTACCGCTGGCAGAGAAAACAGGGCTGATTATTCCGATTGGAAACTGGGTAATCGACGAGGCCTGCCGCCAGCTGCGTGAATGGCATCTTCAGGGCCACACGGACTGGTCAATGGCGGTGAATCTTTCTACGTTGCAGTTCGAACAGCCGTCGCTGGTTAAAACGGTTCTCGATTGTCTGACGCGCCATAGCGTGCCGCCCGGCATGTTGATTCTGGAGGTGACTGAAACCACGGCAATGAGCAATCCGGACGAAAGCGTACGCGTCCTGACAGCGCTGACGGATGCGGGAGTAAAAGCCTCAATAGACGATTTTGGTACAGGTTACTCAAGCCTTCTCTATCTTAAGCGGCTTCCCGCCTGCGAGTTGAAAATCGATCGCGCTTTTGTGAAAGAGTTAAGTGGAGAGAGCGAAGATGCGACAATTGTCTCGGCGATTGTCGCCCTGGCAAAAACGCTGAATCTGAAGGTCGTGGCGGAAGGGGTCGAAACCGCAGCGCAGCAGACCTTCCTGACAGAACTGGGATGCAATACGCTACAGGGTTATCTGCTGGGCAAACCAATTACCGCGCAAGCTATTATGGAACAGTGCCAGCACGGGGAGATGTCGCCACCCCGGGCGCAGTCATAAGGCTGTATCGTAAACCACTGGCGCCACTCGGGTGATATTTAGTGTCGCCAGAATATTATCCACCAGCGCCGGCGCTTGTTTGTACAGATTAAAACTGGTGTTATCCATTAACCAGTTTTTAATGACTCCGCTAAAAAAGGCATGGAAAACAATCAGCGCCAGTTCAATATTAGTTTGCGAAGAGATAATGTTATGAGCAATGCATCGCTTAAGCGTCTTGCGAAGATAATCATCGTTTAAACCGATCCGCTTGCGTATTTCACATTCTGAAATCACATCGTCATGAAATTCACACTTATGATACAGAATTTGTAAAAGCGCATACTGTCGGGGTTCGCTCGCAATATATTGCAGCGCAACAATAAATTGTTCACGAAGCATTAACAAAGGGTCGTCATTTTCGGAAAGCATTAGCCTGTCACGAATGATTTCACGCAGCGGCAATTGCTGTTCCCATATTGCGTTAAATATTTCCGCTTTACTCGAGAAATGCCAGTAAACCGCCCCGCGAGTGAGTTGAGCTGCATCGGCAATGTCGGTAAGCGTGGTGCTGGCCACGCCACGCGTCGCGAATAGCCTGATAGCGGCTTCAATCAGCTGCTGGCGGGTCTTTTGAGCCTCTTCTTTCTTTTTGCGCGCCATTACCTGCTACTCGTTACTTACAAGATTGATACGTTATCAAAGGATATTGCCGTGGTCGTGTCAGACAAAGTATTAACCAAAATCCGTGTTAGTTTTGCACAAAAAAAGTCAATTCGTTTAATTTATAAACCTCGTGAATAAATTGAATATATTAAATACATAAAACATATGTATAGCTTTCACCAAAAAGCATTTCGTTGATTATCCTGACAGAAATAGAGTGTCGAATGCACTGGGTCAGATTCCGATTTTTATTTTTTAAAAGCCCCATCAGCACTTATAAATTAAAAAACATTAAATACCCTCATTATTATACGCAGCTACATTTCTTTTTTTGCCTCACACCCTTTCACCGATTCATGACAAATATCGGTTCAGGGGTAGTTTAAGGAACAGTAATGACGAATCACTTCAGATGCTTACCCTTATCCGGTTTCATTGTCTGTGCCGCGCTGCTTACCGGGTGCGATGGGCAAGAAAACCCACAGCAGCATGCGCAAGCTCCTCAGGTCAGTGTTCATATTGTTAAAAGCGCGCCACTGGCCGTAACGACAGAATTGCCTGGCAGAACTGACGCGTATCGTGTTGCGGAGGTTCGTCCCCAGGTAAGTGGTATCATTCTGCACCGTAATTTTACCGAAGGCAGCGACGTCAAAGCGGGTGAATCCCTTTATCAGATCGATCCGGCCACGTATCAGGCAGCCTACGACAATGCGAAAGGTGAACTGGTAAAAGCACAGGCGGCGGCCAATATCGCTCATCTGACGGTGAAACGTTACGTTCCGCTGGTCGGTACGCAATATGTGAGCAAGCAGGAGTACGATCAGGCGGTGGCAACCGCCCAGCAGGCGGATGCGAGCGTCGTTGCCGCGAAGGCTGGCGTTGAAAGCGCGCGGATCAACCTGGCTTATACCAAAGTCACATCCCCAATCAACGGGCGTATAGGTAAATCCAGCGTCACCGAAGGGGCGTTGGTTACTAATGGTCAGTCGACTGCACTGGCGACGGTTCAGCAGCTCGATCCCATTTATGTCGATGTGACGCAATCCAGCAGCGATTTTATGCGTCTGAAGCAGCAGACGAGCCTGCAAAAGGGAGACACCAGCAGCGTCGAGTTGCTGATGGAAAATGGCCAGCCTTATCCACTGAAAGGAACGCTCCAGTTCTCTGATGTCACGGTAGATGAAAGTACCGGCTCAATCACCCTTCGCGCCCTCTTCCCTAACCCTCAGCATATGCTGTTACCGGGTATGTTTGTCCGTGCACGCATTGACGAAGGTACACAGCCTGATGCCATTCTTGTTCCCCAGCAGGGGGTAACCCGTACACCGCGCGGGGATGCCACTGTGCTTGTGGTAAACGATAAAAACCAGGTGGAATCGCGCACTGTCGTTGCACCGCAGGCGATTGGCGATCGCTGGCTGATCACGGAAGGCCTGAAAAACGGCGACCGCGTCATTATCAGCGGCCTGCAAAAAGTTCGCCCTGGCGTTACCGTCGTGGCTATTCCTGATACCGCCGCGACTCCAGCCAGTTAAGGAATAACGACATGGCTAATTTCTTTATTCAACGGCCTGTTTTCGCCTGGGTGCTCGCCATCATTCTGATGATTGCGGGCGGGCTGGCCATTTTAAAACTGCCGGTGGCGCAATATCCGACCATTGCGCCGCCAGCGGTGGCGGTGACAGCAACCTACCCTGGCGCTGATGCCCAGACGGTACAGGACACCGTAACTCAGGTTATCGAACAGAACATGAACGGTATCGATAATTTGATGTACATGTCGTCCACCAGTGATTCCGCCGGTAACGTCACCATTACGCTGACGTTCGAGTCGGGTACGGATCCTGATATCGCGCAGGTGCAGGTTCAGAACAAACTCCAGCTCGCCATGCCGCTGCTGCCGCAAGAAGTGCAGCAGCAGGGGATTGGCGTGGAGAAATCCAGCAGCAGCTTCCTGCTGGTTGCAGGCTTTGTGTCGGACAATAAAAATCTCACGCAGGATGATATCTCCGACTATGTCGCTTCTAACGTAAAAGATGCGATCAGCCGTACTTCCGGCGTCGGTGACGTGCAACTGTTCGGTGCCCAGTATGCAATGCGCATCTGGCTGGACAGCAACGCGATGAACAAATATCAGCTCACGCCGCTGGATATCATTAACCAGCTGAAAACACAGAACGACCAGATTGCTGCGGGCCAGTTGGGAGGAACGCCGTCCGTACCAGGGCAGCAACTGAACGCCTCAATTATTGCTCAAACACGCTTGAAATCGCCGGAGGAGTTTGGTCGTGTGACGCTGAAGGTGAACCAGGACGGTTCAATGGTCCACCTGAAAGATGTGGCACGCATTGAGCTGGGTGGCGAAAACTACAACATGGTCACCAAAATCAATGGCCAGGCAGCAACGGGGCTGGGGATCAAGCTGGCGACTGGCGCAAACGCGCTGGATACCGCTGCCGCCATCAAGAGTAAACTGGCGCAGTTGCAGCCCTTCTTCCCTCAGGGTCTGAAAGTCGTGTATCCGTACGACACCACACCTTTCGTGAAGATCTCCATCCATGAAGTGGTGAAGACGCTGTTTGAAGCGATTGTTCTCGTGTTCCTGGTGATGTACCTGTTCCTACAAAACCTGCGGGCAACGCTTATTCCCACTATCGCCGTGCCCGTGGTGTTACTGGGCACCTTTGCGGTACTGGCTGCGTTCGGGTTCTCCATTAACACCCTGACGATGTTCGGGATGGTATTGGCGATAGGTCTTCTCGTCGATGACGCCATCGTGGTAGTCGAGAACGTAGAACGCGTCATGGTTGAGGACAAGCTGCCGCCAAAAGAGGCGACGCAGAAGTCAATGGAGCAAATCCAGGGCGCTCTGGTGGGCATTGCCATGGTGCTTTCGGCGGTATTTATTCCGATGGCATTCTTTGGTGGTTCAACCGGGGCTATCTATCGCCAGTTCTCGCTGACCATTGTCTCCGCGATGGCCTTGTCGGTACTGGTGGCGTTGATATTAACGCCTGCTCTTTGTGCAACGCTGCTCAAACCGGTTTCCAGCGAACATCATGAAAAGAAAGGCGGTTTCTTCGGCTGGTTTAACGCGCTCTTTGATAAGAGTGTGGAGCACTACAGCAACAGCGTGAGCGGCATTTTACGTAAGACCGGCCGCTATCTGCTGGTTTACGTCATCATCGTCGGCGGCATGGCAGTTCTGTTCCTGCGCCTGCCTTCCTCCTTCCTGCCGGAAGAGGATCAGGGGGTGTTTATGACGATGGTTCAGTTGCCGGCAGGGGCGACGCAGATGCGTACCCAGCAGGTACTCGATCAGGTTCAGGATTATTACCTGACGAAAGAGAAAGCGAACGTTGAATCGGTCTTTACCGTAAACGGGTTTAGTTTTAGCGGACAGGGTCAGAACTCCGGTATCGCTTTCGTCAGCCTGAAGCCATGGGAAGAGCGTCCGGGCAAGGAAAACGGCGTTGAGGCGATTGTCAGCCGCGCGACGAAAGCGTTCAGCCAGATCAAAGACGGCCTTGTATTTCCGTTTAACCTGCCTGCCATTATTGAACTGGGTACCGCAACAGGCTTTGACTTTGAACTGATAGACCAGGCAAACCTGGGACATACGCAGTTAACGCAGGCGCGTAACCAGCTGCTGGGCATGGTGAGAGAACATCCTGACTTACTGGTCCGCGTGCGTCCTAACGGACTGGAAGATACGCCACAGTTCAAGCTGGACGTCGATCAGGAGAAGGCACAGGCGCTGGGTGTGAGCGTGTCTGACGTCAATCAGACTATTTCAACAGCCCTGGGTGGCACCTATGTGAACGACTTTATCGATCACGGACGGGTGAAAAAAGTTTATGTCCAGGCTGATGCTCGCTTCCGTATGCTACCCGGAGACATTAACGGCCTGTATGTGCGTAGCGCTAACGGCGAAATGGTGCCTTTCTCTGCCTTTAGCAGCTCTCACTGGGTGTACGGTTCACCGCGTCTGGAACGTTACAATGGGATGCCATCAATGGAGATCCTCGGTGAGTCTGCACCAGGCAAAAGTACCGGTGAGGCAATGGCGCTGATGGAAAACCTTGCGTCAAAACTGCCGTCCGGCATCGGCTACGACTGGACGGGGATGTCTTATCAGGAACGACTTTCCGGGAATCAGGCTCCGGCGCTGTACGCCATTTCACTTATTGTGGTGTTCCTGTGTCTGGCGGCTCTCTATGAAAGCTGGTCAATTCCATTCTCGGTCATGCTGGTTGTGCCTCTGGGGGTGATCGGTGCGCTTCTGGCTGCATCAATGCGAGGGCTGAACAATGACGTTTACTTCCAGGTTGGTCTGCTTACAACAATTGGTTTATCAGCCAAGAACGCCATACTGATCGTTGAGTTCGCCAAAGATCTCATGGATAAAGAAGGCAAAGGGATTATCGAAGCCACGCTTGAAGCCTCGCGTATGCGTCTGCGTCCTATCCTGATGACTTCCCTGGCATTCATCCTTGGTGTTATGCCTCTGGTCATCAGCAGCGGTGCAGGTAGTGGTGCACAAAATGCGGTCGGGACGGGCGTGATGGGCGGGATGCTCTCAGCCACCCTGTTGGCCATATTCTTTGTTCCTGTTTTCTTTGTGGTTGTCCGGAGACGATTTACAAAGCACAAGGATTAATGAAAATCATAAAGGCACCTCTGGTGCCTTTTTTATTTCCTGAAAACAATGTAAAAACACATCCCCTCTTCACATTTCCTCCATTAATAATTACTGCCCGCGCTTTTTTCTTCATAATTTTTACAATCCACACAAATTGAGATTATTCCACGTGCTGCATGGTATTAGTGCGGTGGTAAAATAATCATCGATTCGTTAATTGCCGCATCGGCTCTTTAGCGAATAGGCGATCATATTGAGGTAACATCATGAAAAGATTCCTTTCCGTTGCACTTCTCGCTGCGCTGCTTGCTGGTTGCGCGCACGATTCCCCATGTGTACCGGTATACGACGATCAGGGGCGACTGGTTCACACCAATACCTGTATGAAGGGCACTACCCAGGATAACTGGGAAACAGCAGGTGCGATTGCTGGTGGCGCCGCGGCAATCGCTGGCCTGACACTCGGTATTGTCGCCCTCACTAAATAAGGCTTCTAAAAGCGCGGCGATGGCCGCGCTTTTATTTTTGCCTGATATAAGAAACGTATATTCCCCATCGCAAATAACATCAGATATTAATTAAATTCAATACGCTACCTTACTCCTCGCTATATCCCTTACCTGTACAGCATTTGGCATAACATTTAATTCATTTAACACTACTGCGAGCCAGCAGAATGCATTTCACAACTACAGTTTCAGTACGGTAAAGCGCTACGTCCGTAGGGTATTAACGGCACCAGTGAGAACATCGAATGAGGGAATTGGTTTAGCTAAAGATATAACGCAAAAAGGCCATCCTTTCGGATGGCCTTTCTACTTGTTTGATGTCTGGCAGTTCCCTACTCTCACATGGGGAGACCCCACACTACCATCGGCGCTACGGCGTTTCACTTCTGAGTTCGGCATGGGGTCAGGTGGGACCACCGCGCTAAAGCCGCCAGACAAATTCTTTTACTTCTTGCCGAACTTTAACCTAAGTATAAAGTGGTGCTGATACCCAGAGTCGAACTGGGGACCTCACCCTTACCAAGGGTGCGCTCTACCAACTGAGCCATATCAGCACGCTAAATTTGATGCCTGGCAGTTCCCTACTCTCACATGGGGAGACCCCACACTACCATCGGCGCTACGGCGTTTCACTTCTGAGTTCGGCATGGGGTCAGGTGGGACCACCGCGCTACAGCCGCCAGGCAAATTCTTGTGCTCTGTCCTGTGTCTTTCGCACTGATACTGCGTTGGCTGCTCTCGTAAAGTCAGTCACATACCTCAGTATGCTCCTTCCTTTCCTTCGTTTGCCGCCTTGTCTCAGCGCAAAATCCTTCGGACTCTGAATCTAAGCTGAAAATCGTGTCTGTCTCTCGTTCGCCAAAACACCTTCGGCGTTGTAAGGTTAAGCCTCACGGTTCATTAGTATCGGTTAGCTCAACGCATC
>NZ_JBMKJH010000011.1:0-122613 GCF_049237785.1 Enterobacter cloacae complex sp. SHL022
AGCATAGTAAACCATTACATAAAGTCGAGCTGACAAGTTATTCGATAAGTAAGTTTAAAACCAGTAACAAAGAGTACCAGTTTTATTTGGCTTATAATAATTTAGCTGGAAGGAATATTGATTTGAAAACCAGAAATGGACAGCGCTGGCGGGAAAAAAATATGACACCCGATACACCTGCTCATGTCGACTGGTATGAGGCGGAAAAATATTGTCACTGGCTGTCTACTATTACTGAGTTACCTTTCTCATTACCAACAGAAGCGCAATGGGAATATGCAGCGCGTAGTCGAGGGAAGTTTGTTATTGCTCCTACCGATGATGGAACTATAAATATCAAAGAACGTACGGGAATTAACATCACTACTTCGGATGATCGTGAAAAGTTCGCAATAGAACAAGGCACAACTTTAGGTATTTCGTCTCCCATGCCGCGAGATTCTCGACCACCAAACCCCTTAGGTATATATGACATGGCCGGTAACGGCTGGGAATGGATGAAAGATTGGTACGACCCGGATTATTACAAACATTCACCACTGAAAGATCCACAGGGGCCAGACAATCCTGTCTATAAAGATTACAAAGGAAATTACTCAAAAGTTATCCGCTCACAGGATTTTTCCGGACCAAGACGCGGCGCAACGATATTCCGCTTCGACTCAGACCCTGCTAATGAGGGATATCTCCCTGGCGACAAAACGGTTCGTTGCGTTGTCAACAGCCCGAAACCGGTCAGATAATACAAGGCATAACTCTCGGATTACGATGAGTCACCACCATAAGATTATTTTTCAAAGGTGTAGCTCATTGTTGTGTTAGTTTATATGGAGACGTATATGCAGTGTGTTATTCGTATCAATGACAAAACAACACACGGTGGTACTGTGCTTGAAGGTAGCTCTGGTGTGAAATTTATGGGCCTGGAAGTCTCTTGTCTTATGGATAAGGTATTTTGCCTTCTACATGGTGAAACATATATTATCGAAGGCGATGAAACTTCAAAGATCAATGGTAAGCCAATAGCTCTGCATGGTCATCGTTGCGGTTGTGGTTGCTCACTAATATCATCATTACCAAATGCAGGAAAACGTTAATTTATGCCTGTTGATCTAAAAAAAATCCCAGCAGAAGAACCTTTGCCAGTTGCTCCGGATAAATTCCGTTGGCTGCTTACGATTGTTCTGTGTGTGATTGCTGGTGCGGTTGTAGTGCTGGCTCTATGGCCTAAGCACCTTTCTACTCGTTCTGAATGGTTTTGGTTTTGTACGTTGATGCTGCCTTTATCCGTTGGATTTATGGGGTATATCATCCGGCTACGCCGCTATGAAAATGAACGAGATCGCGTGCTATGGTGGAACCACTTATATCAAAAACAATATGAAGAACAAATTTTACTGGGACAGAAGGCCGTTGGTGTGCTTGGAATGAGTTACGTCACACCAGTTGCCAGAAATAAACTTGCTGTCGCGCTTTTACAAGGCGGGAGTGGACTTCATACGCACTATTCACCAGCCATTCAGTCGACGTTAACAACGGCATCAATAATTTTTCCATCAGTAACCTTATTCACTGAAGCAAATTATCAGACTCGACTGGAATCAATATTGGCAAGTGTCATCGGGCAATTGCACGCTGAACTGGTTCAGTTTACTGGTAACCTGTTCGTTCGTATTCATCATGATGGTGTGCTGAACGATGAGCACATCCTCACCATCTGGCGAAAGATTTTCCCAGCGTCATATGCTGTCAATGATATTACTGTTAGTACTGATAATAGTGGGCTGATGTGGCTTGATGGCTGGCTGGACAGGAGGGACGAGGCGCTTGTTCTTTCTGTTGAAATCAATTTATTTCTGCAAGCGCGTAACCAAGAGGCAGAGTCCGTATCAGCGCTGCTGCTGGCCTCTCCGGCATGGCTAACTTGTTATCGTGTAATGCCGCAAATGTGGATACATCGCCCGGTGGTGATCGCAAAAACGGAAGAGGCTGTAGCGGATGTTGCACTTTGGGGAAAAATAACAACTGCGGTGCCCTGGTTCTTTTGGCGAGCTCAGGTAAAAGGTAGCGCACTGACTGCGGCTCTTCTTGCAATGGATAAATTGGCATTCTTGTCTGAAAAAAAAGGAGAGATGGTACTGGAGGATACTTTTGGCAGACCGGGGGCGGCGGTAGGAAATATCACGTTAATTTGCGCCTGCGAACATGCAGTGATTTCAGAGCAAACCCAGTGGCTGATGGTTGGTGATGAAACCACACAAATGGTGATTGTCCGTCCGGCTTAATCTTACGCAAAGGATAGTGATGTGAAAAAGAAAAAGCGCCTCAGTACATGGTTAATTATCCTGCTGATAGCGGTTGTGGGGGGATTTCTCATCTGGACTGAAAACCCTTTTGTTCATCAGTTTACCACTGAGAAGAAACTGACAACATCGCTGACAGTGGCAGGGATTTGTATTTTAATTCTGCTCTGCGACGATTTATTTCTCAGGTTGTGGAATTGGTTGATCTCAATAAGTTTTTTGCAGCGGCTGAGGGAATTGTCAGGTAAAAGTCTTCGGCATGAAGACAAACAATTAGTTGATAAGGAAAAATACAGAGAAACGTTAAAAAATATGCGTCTGTATTTGCGTCATAATTATGACCGCGCCTGGCCCCGCAAACTCCGCATCCTGCTAGTCACCGGTAGCGTTGCCGACGTCGAACAGCTCACCCCAAAACTCACCCAGGAACTCTGGCAGGAAGACCAGGGGACGCTGCTGCTGTGGGGCGGTGACCCGGCAGCACCGGCGGACGCTGCCTGGCTTACCGCGCTGCGTAAACTGCGCCGCCGCCCGGTGGATGGCGTGGTGTGGGTGACCTCTGCGTTTGATCGCCTCGCAGGTTCAGATACTGAACTGGCAGCGCCGCTGACTCCTGAATCCATGGACGCCCTGGCTCACGCCCTGAAGGGGCGCTATGACGCGCTGGGCTGGAAACTGCCGCTTTACGTCTGGTCGCTGCATCCGCGAGCTGGAGAGCAACTGGGGCGGATTACCCAGCCGGTGGGGTGCCAGCTGTCAGCGGCCTCTAAACCTGAAGCACTGGCCCGCCAGCTAAGCGACCTGATACCGGCCCTCACCGCGCAGGGCGTTCAGCAGATTTGCGACAAACCACAGCAGAGTTTTTTGCTCGCCCTGGCCGACCAGCTGACGCGCGAGCCGGAAACTCTGACCGGTCCCTTATCGGTATTGCTCAACCCGTACCGCCCGCTGCCGCTGGCCGGTGTGGTGTTCAGTCCGGCCACGGTCGGCGGCGTGCGCAGCGTTGCTCATCACTGGGGCAAAGACAACCGCTGGGATGCCATCCCGGCGTCTGCACAGGCCTTACCGGCAGGTCTTCGTCCGCGTAAGCACGGCGTCAGCTGGACGCAAATGGTGGGCGTGAGCGTTACAGCGCTGATGGCGCTGTGGGTGATATCCATGGCCGTCTCCTTTGTCGCCAACCGTAGCCTGGTGACGATGGCGCAGGAGCAGGTTCAGCAGTCTGTGGCAGAGAAACAACCGCTGAGCGCGCGTCTGCACGCCCTGTCTGAACTTCAGAAAACCCTTGCCCGCTTGCAGTACCGTGCGCAACACGGTGTACCCTGGTACGCGCACGGTGGCTTAAGCCAGAACGATGCTCTGCTGGCGGCGCTGTTTCCGCGCTATGGCGAAAGCGCCCTGCCGCTGTTGCGCGATGCGGCGGCGGAACATCTTGCAAAACAGCTACAGGCCTTTGTACAGCTGCCACCGGATAGTCCGTTACGTGAGCGCATGGCAAAACCGGTTTACGACCAGCTCAGGCTGTACCTGATGCTCTCGCGGCCGGAGAAAATGGATGCGGCCTGGTTTTCCACCACGCTGATGCGCGACTGGCCGCAGCGTGCGGGCGTGGCGAATGGCGTCTGGCAGGGCAGCGGCCCGGTACTGTACGCCTTTTATGCCGCGAGCCTGGCGTCACACCCCCAGTGGCGTCTTCATGCTGACGATATGCTGGTCAGCCAGACGCGCACGCTGCTGGTTCGCCAGATGGGGGTGCGCAACAGCGAATCCACCCTCTATCAGAAAATGCTCGCACAGGTGGCGAACCAGTATGCCGATATGCGCCTGGAGGACATGACCGGCGATACCGACGCCCCGCGCCTGTTCACCACGGATGAAATTGTGCCGGGAATGTTCACCCGTCAGGCGTGGGAGGAGGCGGTACAGCCTGCCATTGATAAGGTGGTGAATGAACGTCGCGAGGAGATGGACTGGGTGCTGAGCGACAGCAGACAGCCCGCCACGCAGCAGACCCCACCGGAAGACCTGAAGCAGCGGCTCACCGCACGTTACTTTGCCGACTTCAGTACCGCCTGGCTCGATTTTCTCAACAGTCTGCGCTGGCAACGGGCAGTGACCCTGTCCGACGCCATTGACCAGCTCACCCTGATGGCGGATGTGCGTCAGTCGCCGCTGGTGGCGCTGATGAACACCCTGAATATCCAGGGGCGAACCGGTGAGACCGGCGAGGCGATATCCGATTCGCTGGTGAAATCGGCAAAAAATCTGCTCGGTGGCGATAAACAGCCGGCCATTGACCAGAGCGGCGGCCCGCGCGGCCCGCTGGAGGCGACCTTCGGCCCGGTACTGGCGCTGATTAACAGCCAGCAGAAAGGCGGCGGAAATACCGACCTGAGCCTCCAGACGTTTCTGACTCGGGTCACCCAGGTGCGCCTGCGGCTACAGCAGGTGACCAACGCCGCTGACCCGCAGGCCATGACCCGGCTGCTTGCGCAGACGGTGTTTCAGGGTAAGGCGGTGGATTTAACCGAGACCCGCGACTACGGCAGTCTGGTGGCAGCGGGACTCGGGCAGGAATGGAGTGGTTTCGGGCAGACGATGTTTGTGCGGCCTATGGAGCAGGCCTGGCAGCAGGTACTGACTCCGGCGGCTGAAAGCCTGAATGCACAGTGGCAGACCGCCGTGGTGGATGACTGGAACAACGTTTTTGGCGGGCGGTATCCGTTTAAGGATGTCAGCAGCGAGGTCTCACTGCCGTTGCTGGCCAGATACCTCAACGCTGATTCCGGACGTATCACCCGTTTTCTCCAGACCCGTCTTAACGGCGTGCTGCACAGGGAGGGGAGTCACTGGGTGCCGGACAGCATCAACGCCCAGGGGCTGACCTTCAATCCGGCCTTCCTCAGGGCGGTTGATACCCTGAGCCATATTTCCGATGTGGTGTTCACTCGCGGGGAGGCGGGGTTGTCCTTTGAACTGCGCCCGGGAACGGCGGATGGCATCATGGAGACGCGGCTGGTTATCGACAGCCAGAAGCTGACTTATATGAACCAGATGCCCGCCTGGAAGCGTTTTATCTGGCCTGCGGACACCGAAGCGCCGGGTGCGGCATTAAGCTGGATAAGCACCCAGGCCGGCACCCGGCAGTATGCGGATATGTCCGGGGCGTGGGGCTGGATAAGGCTGCTGGACAAGGCGTCAGTCAGCGCGTATCCCGGCACGGGCAGCAGTTACAGTCTCACGTGGCAGGCGCAGGATGGCAGACCGCTGAACTACACCCTGCGTACCGAGGCGGGGGAGGGCCCGCTGGCCCTGCTGAAGCTGCGAAACTTCAGCCTGCCGTTGCAGATATTCACCGTCAGCGAGCCCGCCGCTGACCCCCTGACCGATGACACCGACCCCACAGAGGAAACGTACTGATGGCATCCGTTCACACACTGATTACAGCCTGCCAGGCCGCGCCATCACGCTCACGCAGTGGGCGCCAGAACTGCTGTTTGAGGTCAAAGCCTACCGCCTGAAGCTGCTCCGTATGAAGGGCCGGACGTAATGATACAGATAAAACACGCCTGAATCCGGAGATGGAACATCTGCTGGCGGGGCTGATTGCAACTGACGCTGCCAGAGCCACCGTGTAGTGCGGATAATTAAACAAACGTAACAAAAAAATCATTATCAGGGATATACAACAATCATGCATTTGATTATGAAAATAATATTGTCGGTTATATTTATTCAGCTTTCAGGCTGTACAGCAATTCTTTGGGGAGAAAACAGAGTTGCTGACACAAAGATAAAAGAACGTACTTTGATTTCAGACGAGGTTACCGCTGCGTTTTATTATGAAAATCTCTCTGCTTCGGCTATTCAGGGAAAGACACAGGTCAGGGTAGAAATACCTCGGGATGGTGTCGCTTTCAAGGGTGAAAAAAACATCTATATACTAACGAAAGGCGCGAAAGAGTTATTTGCCCTGGATAAATTATCCACACAGGTAGCGCTGGTTACCGGTTATGTGAAATTTGATGGTTTAAGGCTAAAACTGGATATGCCGCGTGGAAATGATCTTGTCATGCATTTTTCCGATGCGCTTGTACTGCAGGTTAATAAAAGCGACAGCAACCTTACCGCTCAGGATATTGATGACCTTAAAAAAATGGGGTTCTGGAATGAGGGTGGAAGGTATATTAAGCAAATACGCCTCGAAGGGGTAATTATTCCCAGAGATAAGAACGACAGTCTGTTTAATAATAGCGAGAAATTGGTTAAAAAACATAATGTGGAATTTTATTCTACAGAAGACTCAACTCACTTTCATCCTCTGCGACTGGCAACAAACATCGTGTTAACACCCTTCACGGCCGTTGCGGATATTGTATTTTTCCCTATAACACTGCGTGTATTAGGGCTCATCACCCATCCTCCTGTACATTAATAGCCGGAAAATTATGGAAGATTTAACCCTGCGTTATTTTGACGCTGAAATGCGCTACCTGCGCGAGGCGGCGAAAGAGTTCGCGCAGACGCACCCCGACCGGGCGGCAATGCTCGACCTCGACAAAGCCGGCACACCTGACCCGTATGTTGAACGGCTGTTTGAGGGCTTCGCCTTCTCCATGGGACGTCTGCGCGAAAAGATAGATGACGACCTGCCGGAGTTGACCGAAAGTCTGGTGAGTATGCTGTGGCCGCACTACCTGCGTACCATCCCGTCCCTGTCGGTGGTGGCACTGTCCCCGGATGTGCCGGCGATGAAAATAGCGGAAACGTTGTCCGCCGGGCTGGAAATCAGCTCCCGCCCGGTCGGTCCTAAAAACACCGTCTGCCGCTACCGCACCACCCGGGATCTGACGCTGAATCCGCTCGCGGTGGAAAAGGTCATTATGACCACGGAGCCTGACGGGCGTTCGCTCCTGCGGGTGCGTTTTGCCTGTAGTACGCAGGCGGACTGGCCGCAGACGGACCTCCGGCATCTGCCGCTGTACCTGGGCGAAGATAGGGTGACGGGCAGCAGCCTGCACCTCTGGCTGACAAAACGCCAGGCGGCGCTGTACATTCGCCTGCCCGGGCAGACGGAGCGGATCGCACTGGACGGTTATTTCTCCCCGGGCGGTTTTGCTGAGGAAGATCGGCTGTGGCCAAAGGGCGACAGCGCCTTCAGCGGTTATCAGTTGCTGCTGGAGTATTTCACCTTCCGCGAAAAGTTTATGTTCGTCCATCTTAACGGGCTGGAAAATATCACGCTTCCGGCGGGTACGGCGTATTTCGATATCGAGGTGGTGTTCAGCCAGGTATGGCAGAGCGATTTACCGGTAACAGACAGCAGCCTGCGCCTGCACTGCGTGCCGGTAATTAACCTGTTCACCCTGGAAGCCGACCCGCTGATCATCAGCGGACTGGAGAGTGAATACCTGCTGCGCCCGAAACGTCTTCAGGACGGGCATACCGAGATTTA
This sequence comes from Enterobacter cloacae complex sp. SHL022, assembly GCF_049237785.1. Lineage (NCBI taxonomy): Bacteria > Pseudomonadati > Pseudomonadota > Gammaproteobacteria > Enterobacterales > Enterobacteriaceae > Enterobacter > Enterobacter cloacae complex sp. SHL022. Next base: position 7,759 of record NZ_JBMKJH010000011.1, read on the forward strand.
CTCGGTGGACAGCGTCAACGGCTCCGGGCGTACCGGCGAAGCGCACTATGTGCCGTTCACCAGTTTTCGCCATCAGGGCGGCATGATGCGTCGTCACGCGCCGGAACGATATTACCACACCCGCGTGAAGCGGGGCGTCACCGGGATGCACGATACCTGGCTGATACTGGGCGGCCAGCAGTGGGAAGCTGACCGGATGCTGGAGCGGGAGACAGTCTCGCTGCGCATCACTGGCACCAACGGCCAGTTACCGCGCCGGGCGTTGCAGAGCACGCTGCTGGACCGCTGTGAACAGGTCTATGACACGCCCCTCACCGTGCGTAATCTCTGCAAGCCGACGCTGCCCGCATACCCGCCTGCGGAGGATCGTTTCCACTGGCGGGTGATGAGCCATCTGGGCTCCCGGTTTCTCAATATGATGAGCAGCGCTTTGGTGCTGCGCGGCACGCTCTCGCTCTATAACTGGCGGGACGACGAGCTGAACAACCGTCGCCTCGATGCCATCCTGGATGTCAGGCACCACCGCATTCAGCGCTTTGAGGACGGTTTTTTGCTGCGCGGGCTGGACGTGGAGGTGACGCTCGACAGTAATGGATTTACCGGAGAGGGCGATATCCACCTGTTTGGCGAACTGCTTAACCGTTTTTTCGCCCTGTATGCCGACATGAATCAGTTTAACCAGCTCACGCTGATTGTTCAGCCAGAAGGGAAATGTATCCGGTGGAAAGAGAATCACAGTCCGCGCCTGCCCGGCTGATGGCGCAGGTACGGCACCAGCTGCCGTATATGAATTTTTACCGCTTCTGCCAGCTGCTGGAACAGAGCCTGCCGGAGATGCCGGTGCCCGGCAGCGACTGGCGGGTGCGGCAGGAGCCAGTGCGTTTTCGCCCGCATCCGGGGATGGGGTTTCCGTCCGGTGAAATCCGGGGGATGGAAGACCCGGAACATCCGCACCTGCCGCCGTCGGTGCGCGTCACCTTTATGGGGCTGTACGGCGTGGAGTCGCCGCTGCCGACCCACTACACCGACGATATCGCTCAGCGACGGGAAGGGCACGACGCGACGCAGGATTTTCTGGATATTTTCAGTCACCGGCTGATTACCCAGTATTACCGCATCTGGCGTAAGTATTCGTACCCGGCCACCTTTAAGGCCGGCGGCGCTGACAACACGTCACAATACCTGCTGGGCCTGGCGGGGCTGGGGATACCCGGCTGCGCTCAGGCAGCCGGTACGCCGCTGTCGCGATTTCTGGCGCTGCTGCCGGTGATGATGCTGCCGGGACGGACGGCGGAGGGAATGGGGGCGCTGGTGCGGCTGCTGGCACCGGATACGCGCACGCAGGTTTATCACCATGACCGCTGCCGTATCCCGCTGAAGCAGCCGGTTGCGATGAGTACATGCCAGCCGGTCAGCCTGAAGCACCGGCCGGTGATGGGCACGCATGCCACGGATGTGAACGGCCAGGTGCTGTTGCGCCTGAGCACGGACAACCCGGAAGAGATCCGGGGCTGGCTGCCGGGCGGTGACCTGCACGCTGACCTGATGGCGCTGCTGCACGTGTGGCTGGGCGCGCACCTGGATGTACGTATGCAGTTATGCGTTGCCCGGCATTTGCTGCCGGATGCGCGGCTGTCCTGCAATGCGGAACAGATCGCGCAGGTCGGGCGCACGGCAGTGCTGCGTCCCCTTAATCCGCAACAGAACAGAAACGACATTATCACCATTCACCCTGGACGCTTTCAGCGCGTCCGGGAAAACATTCAGCGAAGGAACAACGATGAAGATGGCGATTACCGCTGGTAAAGCGCTGGCAATCACTCTGGCGACCCTGTTAACCGGCTGCGGTCTGACGCAGAAAGTGACGGATGGCACCGTCGCCGTCACGAAGTCCATTTTTTACAGACAGGAGAAAACCCTTCACCTGGATATTCAGGCGCGCGAAGGGGTGAACAACAACGCGAAGGGGGCATCGCTGGCAACGGTGGTGCGAATTTACCAGCTTAAAGAGCGTAAGGCGTTTGACAGTACTGATTATCCGTCGCTGTTCGCCAGTGACACTCAGGCCATTAAAGCCGATCTTGTGGCGGAAAAGGATATCCGCCTGCGCCCTGGCGAATCGGTGACGCTGGATATGCCGATGGAAGAGAGCGCGCAGGTTGTGGCGGTGGCGGGGATGTTTATGGCACCGGACCAGGTAAATGATACCTGGCGTATTACCCTGACCCGTGACGACCTTGACCCGGATAAGGCGCGGGTTATCGAAGTCAGTAATAATCGTCTGACGCTGAAACCGCTGGAGGGGGAATGATGCCGCGTCCGTCTCTGTATGACATGCTGTACGGTAACTTCGCCGGCGGGCTTGACCTGCACAGTGTCAGTGAGGAGAACCAGCTGATTTTATCAGTACTCGATAACATGCAGCGCATCCTCAACTGCCGCGCCGGTACGCTGGCTCACCTGCCGGACTACGGCCTGCCGGATATGACAAAAATCCTCCAGGGAATGCCCGGGACCGCCCACCAGCTGATTACCACACTGTCGGCCGTGTTGCTGAAATACGAGCCGCGCCTGAGCCGGATTAATGTGGTGATGCAGGAACAGATTCAGCCCGGTGAACTCCGCTACGCCATTGATGCGGAGCTGAAGGGGGTGGGGCTGGTGCGCTACGGCACGGAGTTTATGCCCGAGGGCAGGGTATTAATCCGTCATCTGAAACAACAGCAGTATCTGGATAATACAGCCCGATTGTGAGCCAATTTTGAAATTCAGCACGCAAAACCACCCCACATCTTTTACCGACATCGCGAGGATGCATATTGCAGAGTTTCGCCTGCGAAAATAACCACTTCATGAAAATTGGGCGAGCAGGCAACATGAACGACCAGATATTTATTTTACCCTGGTCAGAAAAGATACATTAAAGAGTTACTTTTCAATGAGTTATTGTAGAGCTTGTGCTGTAGCGGGTACTGAAATATTAATAATTGATTTCTTCGCCATGAGTCATTGCATTTTATCTGGCGAAAAGGTCAATGGCTGAGGGGATACCCTGAGTATGATGACGTCAATCATGGATACAGATATGAAAATGAGAATTCTCCTTCTTACGGTCAGTGTACTTTTTAACATGCAGGCTGGTGCCGCCCGTGGAAGACAGCCCTGCTCTGGCTCAAAAGGTGGCATAGCACACTGTACATCGGATGGTCGTTTTGTCTGCAATGACGGAAGTCTGAGCCAGTCGAAGCGATTCTGTTCAGGTTATGGTGCCTCCGAACTGCCCCGGCAGGTAAAACCCTCCCCCTCCGCCAGGAAAGCGCAGACGAAAAAGAGAATAGCCGTGAAAGGCCAGGAGCAGCGTGTTGTAGAAAACAATGCGCAGTTCGATACACAACCGCGGCAACCTACATGCGCCCCTCTCTATATGGCCAACAAGCCCGGATTCACCCATTTACCCATTTGTTCAGGTAATCAGTATTAATCCGCCAGTGTAAATATTCTTTGTCTGTTATTCGAACTGATAAGACGCTTGCAGGTGGAAACCCACCTGAACGCGCTGGGCGACCTGTTACAGCGTCTGGCATTAAAGCACGCCGTTCGCACCTTCCGGATACGTGGCGAACTTACTGCATGGCTGGCGTTTAGGTTTTCTGCATGAGTGATAAAAGGGAGGGAAAATCATGACCAGGGCTGAAGAGTTTTGTCGCTCCTGAAATGTGAACACTGGCAGATGGATGCGCACACATCGCTCAAAAATCGATCTTTTTCAGGCGGATACTGAGATCAGAAAAGCATATGACCTTGAACAGTAACCACAGCGACTGAAGGGATATGCTAATGAAGCGACAAGATATAAACGCATTAAAGAATTTTGATTTTCTGGCACGCAGTTTTGCCCGTATGTACGCCCTGGGCCAGCCAGTTGATATCGATGCCGTGACCGGCAATATGAGTAATAAACAGCAGGCATGGTTCCGGGAGCGATATGACCACTACCGAAAGCAGGCTGAGCGGGCGAGAGTAATAGAACTGCGATGATGTAACGAACAACGGGCTTAACGGCCCGTTGCTTTTTTAAGTTCCAGCTACATTTTTGCAGGCTCCTGAGGTTGAAATATTTTGCGGTAACCTCATATAGAAAGCGGGTAAGGAACACCTGTCCATAAGACATGAACTTTTTGAATATTCTTTTTTACTGTTCAGGAGGTACATGATGACTCTCAGAACCTTTCCCGTGTTGAACGATCTCTCCGACTCTCTGTTTGCGGACCGTTTTAACCGTATCGATCGCCTTTTTAGCCAGCTAACCGGCAGTACGCCGTTGCCCTCCACGCCTTCTTACAATATCCGGCGGCTGGGCGATAACCGCTATGAACTGACGCTCAGCGTGCCGGGCTGGAAAGAGAGCGAACTGGAAATTGAAACCGTTGGCGGTCAGCTGAATATCAGCGGTAAACGTGAAGAGGAGAAAACCGAAAACGGCGAAGAAGGGTGGATCCATCGGGGTATCAGCCGCAGCGACTTCCGGGCCAGCTATAGTCTGCCGGAGCATGTGAAAGTGACCGGCGCTTCGCTGGAAAACGGCTTACTGGCAATTGAATTACACCAGGATATCCCGGAAGAAGAGAAACCGCAGCGCATCGCTATCAACAACAACCCGGCGATTGAACATAAGCCGTAATCGTTGACTGACGTTGTTTTCACGCCCGGCAAACGCCGGGCGTTTTGCTAACCTGATGGGGCGCTTTTCTGGCCACTGGCTATTTAAGTCGCGAATGCTGTAACGACCTCTTGCTATTGTACCAGGACCGCCTCCAGCTCCATTTTTTGAAGTCGTCAATGCTTTGCCTGGACGGATAAAAATGGCTTATGCCATTCCGCTTTTCCCTGTACGCGCGGGCTGGAGGTCACTTTCGATGTGCTTAAAAGGTTTGCTGCCTCTGCATGAGGCTGAACGGGAATGAAATGTGAGAGAAAACAGATTGGTGCGTCTGAATGGACTCGAACCATCGACCCCCACCATGTCAAGGTGGTGCTCTAACCAACTGAGCTACAGACGCAAGATGGTGCGTTCAATTGGACTCGAACCAACGACCCCCACCATGTCAAGGTGGTGCTCTAACCAACTGAGCTATGAACGCATTGTGTTGTCGGTGACAACGGGGACGAATATTAGCGGCACAGCACCAAGGTGGCAAGAGGGAAAATGCATTTTTCTCTCTGATTTCACGCGATTGCTTCATTACCGCGCAAAGTGAAGAGAAAGTAGCCGCCAGCCGGCGGCTACAGGGTCATTAACGTGCAGCGCGCTGCAAAATAACCGTAGAGGGCTGACGTTGCAGGAAACGCATGCGCAGCATCATCATAATGGCCGCAGACGTTAAGCCGATGATAAAGCCCATCCAGAATCCGGCTGGCCCCATGCGATCCACCACCAGATCCGTGAGCGCCAGAATGTAACCACTCGGCAGACCCAGCACCCAGTAAGCGATAAAGGTGATAAAGAAGATGGAACGCGTATCTTTATACCCACGCAGCACGCCGCTGCCAATAACCTGGATGGAGTCAGATATCTGATAAATGGCCGCCAGCAGCATCAGGTGCGAGGCCAGAGTCACTACCTCCGGGTTGTCGTTATAGAGCAGGGCAATTTGCTCACGCAACAGCACGGTAAAGAGGGCGGTACAGACCGCCATGCAGACGCCGACGCCCAGCCCGGTGCGGGCAGCCGTTTGCGCATCCAGCGTAGAACCTTGCCCCAGACGGAAGCCCACGCGAATCGTCACCGCAGCCGCCAGCGACATCGGCAGAACAAACATCAAAGAGCTGAAGTTCAGCGCGATCTGGTGGCCTGCCACATCAATAATCCCTAACGGCGAGACCAGCAGGGCGACGACGGCAAACAGCGTCACTTCAAAGAACAGCGCCAGCGCAATGGGCAGACCCAGCTGTGTCAGGCGGGTCAACATCGACCAGTCAGGCGTGCTAAAGGTGGTGTCGTTGCGAATGTCGCGCATGGATCGCGCATGCTTAATGTAGGTGAGCATGCTTCCGAACATCACCCAGTACACCGCTGCCGTCGCCACGCCGCAGCCCACGCCGCCGAGTTCCGGCATGCCAAAATGACCGTAAATGAAGATATAGTTCACGGGAATGTTCACCAGCAAGCCGATAAAGCCCATCACCATGCCCGGCTTGGTTTTTGCCAGCCCTTCACACTGGTTACGTGCCACCTGGAAGAACAGATAGCCGGGCGCGCCCCAGAGCAGGGCGCGCAGATAACCGACCGCCTTATCCGCCAGCGCCGGGTCGATATTATGCATGGCGCGAATAATATACCCGGCGTTCCACAGGACGATCATAATCAGGACGGAGACGAACCCGGCCAGCCAGAAGCCCTGGCGCACCTGATGGGCCACGCGGTCACGTCGACCGGAGCCGTTAAGCTGTGCGATGACGGGCGTTAGCGCCAGCAGCAGGCCGTGACCAAACAGAATGGCCGGGAGCCAGATTGAGGTTCCGATCGCCACGGCGGCCATATCGGTGGCGCTGTAACCACCGGCCATTACCGTATCCACAAATCCCATTGCGGTTTGGGCTACCTGCGCGACGATCACCGGTATGGCCAGTGCCAATAACTGACGCGCTTCGATCATATACTTCTGCACGTGAACACCTTTGTATTGTAGTTATTTGAGAGACTAAAAAGGCCGCCGTTACTGGCAGCAAGAAGAAAAAACAGAGGGATGCCAGCTATTGTAGCGGGGTTTAACTAATTATCTAGTGAAAAAATCGCCAGAAATTGCGCATCACTGGCAACCTGTTTTTTCAACTGTTATTGTGGTGGGATTATACGGTGTCATCGCCGTTCGGAATGAACAGGAGCTGTAAGCATGTTTACTGGTATTGTGCAGGGCACTGCCAAAGTGGTGTCCATTGATGAAAAACCGAATTTCCGCACTCACGTGGTTGAGCTGCCTGAATATATGCTCGACGGCATTGAAACCGGGGCGTCGATAGCGCATAACGGCTGCTGCCTGACGGTGACCGAAATTAACGGTAATCAGATTAGCTTTGATTTAATGAAAGAGACGCTGCGCATCACTAACCTGGGTGAGCTGGTGGTAGGAGATATCATCAACGTTGAACGCGCGGCGAAATTCAGCGATGAGATTGGTGGGCATCTGATGTCGGGCCATATTATGACCACCGCAGAAGTGGCGAAAATCGTGACCTCGGAAAATAACCGTCAAATCTGGTTCAAGGTGCAGGATCCGTCATTAATGAAATACATCCTTTATAAAGGATTTATTGGCATCGATGGGATTAGTCTGACCGTCGGTGAAGTGACGCCAACGCGTTTTTGCGTGCATTTAATTCCTGAAACGCTGCAACGTACTACGCTTGGCGCAAAAAAATTGGGGCAGCGCGTAAATATCGAAATTGATCCGCAGACCCAGGCGGTCGTGGATACCGTTGAGCGCGTGCTGGCGGCGAAAGAGGCGGCGATAATAAAGACCGTGGAAGAAGAATAAAAATTAACCCCGGGAAACCGGGGTTAATTTTTCAGCGAGCCACCCGCAAGCCGTGCTCAATCCCACGACTAAACACCACCTGCCACAGCTGTATATCCCGCGCACGGAACGCGCCCGCACAGGCATTCAGATAATAGCTAAACATCCGTTTGAATCGTTCCGAATAGTTGTCGGCGATTTCAGGCCATGCAGCCTGGAAACGTTCATGCCAGGCCATCAGAGTCGTGTCGTAATCTGCGCCGAAGTTATGCCAGTCTTCCACAATAAAATGCGGTTCGCTGGCGTTCGCAATCTGGCGAACAGAGGGTAAACAGCCATTCGGGAAGATATATTTGTTGATCCAGGGGTCCACATTGTTATCGGTGCGCTTAGAGCCGATGGTGTGTAGCAGGAAAATTCCGTCAGGCTTCAGGTTACGATCGGCGACCTCAAAGTAGGTCTTGTAGTTCTTCGGCCCCACGTGCTCGAACATACCTACGGAAACAATACGATCGAACTGCTCATTCAGGTCGCGGTAGTCCTGAAGCCGAATATCAACATCCAGTCCCAGACAGCGTTCCTGCGCCATCTTCTGCTGTTCAGCCGAAATCGTGACGCCGACTACGCTGACGCCGTAATTTTTCGCCATAAACCAGGCAAGACCACCCCAGCCACAGCCGATGTCCAACACACGCATACCGGGCTGTAACTGCAATTTATCGCAGATCAGTTGCAGCTTATCCTGCTGCGCCTCTTCCAGGGTCGTCGCTTTTTTCCAGTATCCGCAGGAGTACTGCATTAAAGGATCGAGCATACGGCTGAACAAATCGTTGCCAAGGTCGTAATGCTCTTTACCGACGATCCATGCCCGTTTTTTACTTTGCAGATTGAACAGGCGGGCGGAGGCGATACGTAAGGTATCTTTGAAATGACGAGGGAGCTGTTTTTCAAGACCGGCGCGTAATACGCTGGAGAAGAACATATCCAGCCGCTCACACTCCCACCAGCCGTCCATATAGCTTTCACCCAGCCCTAACGATCCCTCCTGTAACACGCGTTTGAAAAAATCGGGATGCTTTATCTGGGGATCGGAGGGGGATGAGCCATTAATCGTAATGCCCGCACGTCCCAACAGTTCACTGACGATCCGGGACCAGTTATCGTCCGGAACGCTGACTTCTTCTATACACGATGAACTCATAGCTTCTCCATCACCTTGCTGTGATCAGAACCTTAAAACAGCGTAGACGCTTTTTTGGTTTGTGAGAAATCTCACGGTAAATGCCCGCGAGGCTAATATCCGACGTAGAACAGAGGAAGGGAGATAACCCTTGCCGAAATGCCTTCCATGGTAAAACGGGAGCGCTCCGGCTCCCGTTAACACTTAATATTTATCGTATTTAATCGAACCAAATTCAGTATAGGCCGCAAAATTTGGTGATTCAACAGAAAATTGTTAGCTACCTAATCACTGGTTTTTAACATAGTTTCCCGCGCAATCAGGCGTGCGACGTTTCGGTTTGTGCATTGTCATTCTGCTCGCGAAGCGCGGAGGACTGCATGCGATAACCCAATCCCGCCAGCGCAACGGTGATCAGCATCACGCTGGTAGTGGTGAGCAGCGGGGTTGCAATCAACGCAGAGACCACGAGACTTGCCAGGAAGCACAGGCCAAGTTGCAGGGTATTTTGCAGCGCGGCAGCGCGGCCTGTCGCCTGCGGAAATGGACGCAACGCCTGGGCTACAACGATAGGGTAGATGGCCCCGTTAGCGATCGCCATGACGCAGAACGGAATCAAAATTTCTGCAAGCCCGGCGCCGGGAATAAAGCCGACAGCCCAGGTCGCAATCACGCTTAGCGCATACAGCACCAGCAGCCAGGGCAGCATCTGTTGGCCTTCCCATTTTTGCAGCGCGGCGCGACAGCCATAGCCACCCACCAGGAAGGCGATGGTCTGTGGTACATAGCTCAGGCCGATAGCCGCCGGGCTGTAGCCCATGTCATGCAGAATGAACGGCGAACCGGTCAGCCAGGCAAAGAAGCTGGCAGAGCAGGCGGCATAAATCAGCACGTTACCGCGATAGGCTTTCGACCGCACTAAAGAGGTAAAGGTGATGGGCTTCGCGTCCGGATGCGTCTCTTTTTTATGCGCCGGTTTAAGCCCGAACGCGGGCAGCATCAGGACCAGCGTAATAGCAAAGAGCGTGGCGAAAATGGCCTGCCAGTCGAAATGCGCCAGGATCCAGCTGCCCAGTAACGGGGCAAGCGCCGGCGACAGGCCGACCAGGGGCATAATGGTGGCGAATATGCGGTTAGTGCGCGAGGCGGGGTAGTAATCGGTTACCAGCGCCTGCCAGGTCACCGCAGCGGCACAGACACCGACCGCCTGAATAAAGCGCAGCGCCAGCAGCCAGGCGGCATCGCGGACCCACAGCATGCCCAGACAGCCTGCGGCAAAAATCGCCAGCCCCAACAACAGGACGGGTTTACGGCCAAAACGATCCGAGAGCGGCCCCCACAGCAATTGCGCAAAAGCAAAACCGGCGAGGAACAAACTCAAACTGGCGCTGATGGCGGCGGCAGGGGTTTGCAAATCTTCCTGCATCGCGGCGAACGCGGGCAGATACATATCGGTCGCCAAAAAGCCCAGCACGCTTAAGCCGCCGAGCCAGACTAAAAATCCTTTCCTGGGTTGCACTTTTTTTCTCCTGAGGAGGCAGGTGTACGTTGGCGCAGAGTGTAGGGAGTGCAAAGCGGCTTGTGAAACGCTAATATTTGGCGGGTGTATTCAAAAAATTTGCAGGCTAAAGATGTGGTCAGATTATTCCCTTGAAGTGGTTGATGCCGTGGCGCGTAACGGCAGCTTTACCGGCGCTGCCCAGGAGCTGCATCGCGTTCCCTCGGCGATCAGTTACACGGTGCGTCAGCTGGAAGCGTGGCTGGCGGTGCCGCTGTTCGAGCGGCGTCATCGCGACGTGGAGCTCACGCCTGCCGGAGCGTGGTTTTTGAAGGAAGGGCGGTCTGTCATCAAAAAAATGCAGATCACCCGTGAGCAGTGCCAACAGATCGCCAACGGCTGGCGCGGGCATCTCGCTATCGCGGTGGATAACATTGTTAAGCCGGAGCGGACCCGGCAGATGATCGTCGATTTCTATCGTCATTTTTCCGACGTCGAACTGCGTGTTTCGCAGGAAGTGTTCAACGGCGTCTGGGATGCGCTGGCGGACGGCAGGGCGGAGATGGCGATTGGTGCAACCCAGGCGATCCCGGTTGGTGGGCGCTACGCGTTTCGCGACATGGGCATGCTGAGCTGGACCTGCGTGGTCGCGCGCGATCACCCGCTGGCAGCGCTGGAAGGGCCGCTGAGCGATGACACATTACGCAACTGGCCCTCGCTGGTGCTGGAAGATACCTCCCGCTCGCTGCCCAAGCGCATTACCTGGTTGCTGGATAATCAGCGCCGCGTGGTCGCGCCGGACTGGGAGTCGTCAGCCACCTGTCTGAGCGCGGGGCTGTGCGTTGGCATGGTGCCGGTACATTTTGCGCGCCCGCGCATCGACGCGGGAGAGTGGGTCGCTCTGACGCTGGAAAACCCCTTCCCGGATGCCGCATGCTGTCTGACGTGGCAGCAAAACGACGTCTCGCCCGCCATGGCCTGGCTGCTGGATTATCTGGGAGACAGCGAAACGCTGAACCGGGAGTGGTTGCGGGAACCAGCATAGCTGGCCCCGGAAAGTGATTAACGACGGTAGTCGCGGAACGGACCGTCCGCAACGGAACGGCGTTCTATCAGGCGCGGGTGAACTTCAATGGACTGGGACTGTTCACGCTTGTTGACGATCCTGTCCAGCAGCATGTTGAAGGCCGTTTCACCCAGCGAATCTTTCGGCTGGTGAATGGTGGTCAGCGCCGGGGTAAAGAAGCGGGCGTTGCGCACGTTGTCATAGCCGATCACCGAGATATCCTGGGGGACGCGCAGGCCAAGTTCATCTGCCGCGCATAGCGCGCCCATCGCCATGATGTCACCGCCGCAGAACACCGCGGTAGGGCGATGCGGCTGGGAGACGATCTGCTGCATGGCGCGATAGCCTGACTCCGGCTCGAAGTCGCCCTGAACAATCCAGTTTTCCGGCACGGTGATCAGCGCCTCTTCCATCGCTTTCATGAAACCGGCCAGACGGCCAGCACCGGTGTTACGCTCCAGAGGTCCCGGGATCACGCCAATTTCACGATGACCGCGTTCTACCAGATAACGCCCCGCCATGTAGCCGCCTTCAAAGGCGTTATCAATAACGGAGTCGGTGAAGTCTGCGCGCGCCTCGCCCCAGTCCATGACCACCATCGGAATGTGGCGATACTCTTCCAGCATGGAAAGGACCGACTCAGGGTATTCAGAACACATTACCAGAAGACCGTCGACGCGCTTTTGCGCCATCATTGACAGGTAAGCGCGCTGTTTTTCAATGTTGTTCCACGCATTGCCCAGAATCAGGGTATAGCCTTTCTGGAAGCAGTTTTTTTCAACGGCTTCGATGATTTCAGCAAAATAGGCCGCTTCACTGCTGGTGGCTAGCAGGCCAATCGATTTGGTGTGATTAACCTTCAGGCTGCGGGCGACGGCACTTGGCGAGTAGTGCAGTTCTTTGATTGCCGCCCAGACGGCATTACGCGTCTCTTCAGCGACGAAACGCGTTTTGTTAATAACATGTGATACGGTTGTAGTGGAAACGTTTGCGCGTTTTGCTACGTCTTTAATTGTTGCCATTAAATGTCACTCCAGACCATATCCTAAGCTCCTGAAAAAATTGAAGGTAAACGTTTGCCTTCTCTCACCCTTATTACGCAAACATGAGTTGCGACACGCCGGGAAAACGACACAGGACGTCAGGAGGGGGTCAGTGGCCGGTACGCTAATAAATTTAGCGTGGAATTTTGTCCTATCTTGATGAAAAGGGGAAGAGGTAAAGTGGATATCCGTTTAAATCCTGGAAGATTTTTGACCTGAACTGTGTAAAAATGAGCAAGCTCACTTTTCGTAGGGTGAATAAAAGGAGAAAAATTGATGAGTACCGATCTGAAGTTTTCGCTGTTTACCACTATTGTTGTTCTTGCTCTGATTGTTGCCGGTGGTTTAACCGCTGCACTGCACTGATTCAGGCGGAGGGAGAACCTTCTCCCTCTCTTGCCGCTATTGTTACCTCTCCGGCAAAAATCTTTTGCCAAAATGTTAACTTCTCATTTTTTGTGATTGATGTCATGCTTTTGACTTCTTAGTTCTGTGCCGGGTTATGGCACGGTATCCGGAGCCTCTTCATGAAAATCAATTTTCCCCTGCTGGCCCTGGCGATTGGCGCCTTTGGGATTGGCACCACTGAATTCTCCCCGATGGGGTTATTGCCTGTTATCGCCCGGGGGGTGGACGTATCTATCCCTGCGGCCGGTATGTTAATTAGCGCCTACGCGATCGGCGTGATGGTGGGCGCGCCGCTCATGACGCTGCTGCTTTCGCACCGTGCGCGCCGCAATGCGCTGATTTTCCTGATGGCGATTTTCACTCTCGGCAATGTGTTTTCCGCGATTTCGCCCGATTACACCACTCTGATGCTTTCGCGCATTCTTACCAGCCTCAACCATGGCGCCTTCTTCGGACTGGGCTCGGTTGTTGCTGCCAGCGTGGTGCCAAAACATAAGCAGGCCAGCGCGGTAGCCACTATGTTTATGGGCCTCACCATCGCTAATATCGGCGGCGTTCCCGCCGCCACCTGGCTGGGAGAAGCCATCGGCTGGCGTATGTCTTTCCTCGCAACCGCCGGACTGGGCGTGGTCGCGATGGTTGCGCTGTTCTTCTCACTGCCGAAAGGAAGTGCTGGAGAACGTCCGGAAGTACGTAAAGAGCTGGCGGTGCTGATGCGTCCTCAGGTGTTGTCCGCGCTGCTCACCACGGTGCTGGGGGCCGGGGCGATGTTTACGCTCTACACCTATATCTCCCCGGTGCTGCACGACATAACCCACGCAACGCCACTCTTTGTTACCGCGATGCTGGTGCTGATTGGTGTCGGGTTCTCGATTGGCAACTATCTCGGCGGGAAATTTGCCGACCGCTCCGTGAGTGGGACGCTGAAAGGTTTTTTAACGCTGCTGATTGTCATCATGGTGGCGATTCCGTGGCTGGCGCGTAACGAAGTGGGTGCCGCGATTGCCATGGTGGTGTGGGGCGCCGCAACCTTTGCCGTGGTGCCACCGTTGCAGATGCGCGTAATGCGCGTTGCACACGAAGCGCCGGGGCTCTCTTCATCGGTGAATATCGGTGCGTTTAACCTGGGCAATGCGCTGGGGGCCGCAGCGGGCGGGGCGGTGATCTCCGGTGGTTTGGGTTACAGCTTTGTGCCGGTGATGGGGGCGATCATTGCCGCACTCGGCCTGCTGCTGGTGATAATGTCTGGTCGTAAACAGCCTCAAGCGGTGTGTACGGCGGAATAAACAAAAACGCAGAAGGGCTGCCCCTTCTGCGTGTCTCTTACGCGGCGAAGTTCTTCGCAACAAATTCCCAGTTAACCAGTGCCCAGAAGTGTTCCAGGTAGTTCGGGCGCGCATTACGGTAATCAATGTAATAGGCGTGTTCCCATACGTCCACGGTCATCAGCGGCGTGGCGCTGGTGGTCAGAGGGGTACCCGCATTAGAAGTGGAAACGATAGCCAGTTTGCCATCAGCCTCTTTTACCAGCCAGGTCCAGCCGGAGCCAAAGTTTTTAACGGCTGCGTCAGTAAACTTCGCTTTAAAATCCGCGAAACTGCCGAACGCGGCGTTAATCGCTGCCGCCAGCTCACCGTCAGGTTCTCCGCCTGCATTCGGGGCCAGGCAGTGCCAGTAGAAGGTGTGGTTCCACACCTGTGCGGCGTTGTTGAATACGCCGCCGTCTGAACTGCGCACGATCTCTTCCAGCGTTTTGCCTTCAAAATCGGTGCCCTTGATCAGGTTATTCAGGTTGGTGACATAGGTCTGGTGATGCTTGCCGTAATGGTACTCCAGGGTTTCCGCGGAAATATGCGGGGCCAGGGCGTCTTTTGCATACGGTAGTGCAGGTAATTCGAACGACATTGCTTCTCTCCTTATAGTTTTATACGTTGCCAATAACCCTACAGACAACAAGGACAGGATAGCAAATTGAAAGGGTATGCAAAAGAGGAACTTACCCTGCCACAGAGGCGGCAGGGCAGGGGCTAGCGGATGGTTTTTGGCGTCATCACGCGGCGCGCACCCACATAGTGGCGCACCCAATAATCTTCGCTGAGAGAGGTGATCTGAATGTCCTGACCGCTGCGCGGTGACTGGATAAATTTACCGTTACCCACATACACCCCAACGTGATCGGCCGTACCGCGTCCCTGGGTGCGGAAGAACACCAGGTCGCCATTTTGCAGTTCGCCACGGTTTACAGGGGCGGCGTCGCGCAGATGGTACATCTCATTGGCGGTGCGTGGAATGCGAAACTTCACCAGATCTTTATAGGCATAATAAACCAGCCCACTACAGTCAAAACCGGTGCGCGGAGAGGTGCCACCCCAGCGATACGGCTTACCTATTTGCCCCATCAGTTTGTTCATCGCCGTTTTTTGCGCTTTCTGCATGCGCGCTTTATGCACGTCAGCCAGCTTCGTCACTTTTGCGCATTTCGTTTTATGGCCTTTGCGCACGGTGCATTTTTCATTCACCAGGCTGGCGGTTGTGCGGGTGGTTTTGTGCGTGCCGGAGCGGAGAGTTTTGGTTTTACTGGAGGCGGTCTTTTTGGTCTGAGCGGTGATTTTCTTCTTAACTGTTTTGCTGGTGGTTTTTTTCTTACGTTCTGTGGATTTTGCCAGATGCGTTTTTTGTACAGCAGAATGCCGCGCCTGTTCAGAGGCGTTCGCCGCTGGCGTAAATGAGAGTGTGGTAAACAGTAAAGCACAGAGCGTCATCGAGATTTTAGTTATCCGCGCCACTGGGCAGTCCCCTGATAAATGCAGGCCACAATGCATACCCGCGTGAGATTTACAAAACCTGTCGATTCTAATCCATAAAATCAGAAGAAGTTAATAGCATTTTTCATTCAAAAATTATGTTTCGTTAGCAAGTGCAAAAAAATTCACCATTCTGACGCACTCCTGTTCGCTCCTTAAGCAAAACCGCACCCCGTCTGGCGATAAACGACATTAGCAATGCAACTTTATGCGATAAGCGATAAAATAATTAGACGTGACAAAAATGTTATTTTCCGATGTCGGCCTGACCCGCTACAATGTCAGACTGATGCCGTAACAGAAGTTAAAGGAAGCAAGACATGAGCACCACTATTGAAAAAATTCAGCGCCAGATCGCTGAAAACCCGATTCTCCTGTACATGAAAGGTTCTCCGAAGCTGCCAAGCTGCGGCTTCTCCGCGCAAGCGGTTCAGGCGCTGTCCGCCTGTGGTGAGCGTTTTGCTTACGTTGATATCCTGCAAAACCCGGACATTCGCGCTGAATTGCCAAAATACGCAAACTGGCCGACCTTCCCACAGCTGTGGGTTGATGGTGAACTGGTTGGCGGATGCGATATCCTGATTGAAATGTATCAGCGCGGCGAACTGCAACAGCTGATCAAAGAGACTGCGGCGAAGTATAAAACCGAAGAGCCGGACGCAGAATAAGTTTTCTGCGGCTATAAAAAAGCGACCACATTATGTTGGTCGCTTTTTTTTGTCCTGTGGGGCTGTTGATAACCCAACCTACGATTGAAGATCGGCCTCGTCGCCCATCGGCAGCGGCCAGCCGCCCAGACGTTTCCAGCGGTTGACGATCTCACAGAACAGCTCCGCCGTACGCTCGGTGTCGTATAACGCGGAATGCGCCTGGGTACCGTCAAACGCAATACCCGCCGTGATGCAGGCTTTCGAGAGCACGGTTTGCCCCAGCGCCAGGCCGCTCAGCGCGGCGGTGTCGAAGGTCACAAACGGATGAAATGGATTGCGCTTTAGCGAGGCGCGCTCGGCGGCAGCCATGGTGAAGCTGTGATCGAACGTAGCGTTGTGGGCTACCATGATGGCGCGGCTACAGTCATTCTCTTTCATGCCTTTGCGCACCATTTTGAATATGGCGTGCAGCGCCTCGTATTCGCTTACCGCCCCGCGCAGCGGGTTTGTCGGATCGATACCGTTAAAGGCCAGCGCCTCTGGCTGTAAGTTTGCCCCTTCAAAGGGTTCAACGTGGAAATGCAGCGTGGTGTCCGGTACAAGCCAGCCCTGTTCATCCATCTTCAGCGTGATGGCGGCAATCTCAAGCAGCGCATCGGTTTTAGCGTTAAATCCGGCTGTTTCTACATCAATGACAACGGGATAAAAACCACGAAAACGGTCGCACAGACCGGTAAATTGAGCGTTATCGGACATCAGGGTCTCTTACAAGGGGGAAAAAGCAGTGCGCATTATGGCAAATTTTGAGAGGGGATGCAGCAAAACAACGGGCGCATAGTGCGCCCTGAGGGATCAATAGCCCAGACCGCGACCAGCGTCTTTGGCTTCAATCAGTTCGATTTTATAACCGTCCGGATCTTCCACAAACGCAATGACGGTGGTACCGCCTTTAACCGGACCGGCTTCACGGGTGACGTTACCGCCATTGCTGCGGATACGTTCGCAGGCTTCGGCGGCGTTATCCACTTCCAGCGCGATGTGTCCGTAAGCCGTACCCAGCTCATAGCTGTCTACGCCCCAGTTGTAGGTCAGCTCGATGACCGCTTCATCAGATTCCGGGCCGTAACCGACAAACGCCAGAGAGTATTTATATTCCGGATTTTCGCTGGTGCGCAGCAGCTTCATGCCCAGAACGTTAGTGTAGAAATCGATGGAACGTTGCAGGTCGCCAACGCGCAGCATGGTGTGAAGTAGGCGCATAATTTCCTCATTAACCAGTGGAATGGATTATCTTTTTGAACAGAAACGATGTTTTAGTATAGCGGCGAAAGGTCGCCGCTATCAATGTACAAAGCGGGATTACAGTGAAGGGTAGTCGGTATAACCTTCCGCGCCGCCGCCATAGAAACTTTCAGGGCGCTGCGGGTTCAGTTCGGCTTTCTTCTGCAAACGGGCAACCAGATCCGGGTTAGCAATGTAGTCACGGCCAAAGGCCACGGCGTCGATCAGGCCTTTCCCGATCAGATCTTCAGCTTTCTCTGCCGTATACGCGCCCGCCCCGATAATCACGCCGTGGAAGCGCTCGCGCACTTTCTGGCGGAAGGCTTCACTATAAGGCTTGCCGCCTGCCCAGTCCGGCTCGGACATGTGCAGATAGGCGATACCGCGTTTCGCCAGCTCTTCAATCAGATACAGCGCGTCTGCTTCTTCGTTCGGACCGTTGTCGACGTTCTGGAAAGTACCGATCGGGGAGACACGAATACCAATGCGGTCTGCGCTCCACTCATTACAGACAGCATCCACCACTTCAAGCACCAGACGCGCGCGGTTTTCAACGCTGCCGCCGTACTGGTCGGTACGCTGGTTGGAAGAAGGGGACAGGAACTGATGCAGCAGGTAACCGTGCGCAGAGTGCAGCTCAACCAGGTCGAAGCCCGCTTCACGGGCGTTGGCGACGGCCTGACGGAAATCATTCACAATACCCGGGATCTCGTCCAGCTCCAGCGCGCGTGGCGTGGTGGTGTCAACGCGGATCGCATTACCGTTTTCATCGCGCAGGGAAGTGCGGGTATTGGCGTTCAGGGCAGAAGCAGAAACCGGCGCCTGACCGCCAGGCTGGATGCTGCTGTGTGAGATACGACCGGTGTGCCACAGCTGAACCGCAATACGGCCATCTTCAGCATGAACACCTGCGGTGATTTTTTTCCACGCGGCGATCTGTTCCGGGCTGTGCAGACCCGGCGCACCGGCGTAGCCTTTTGCCTGGGCAGAAATCTGCGTGGCTTCGGAAATAATCAGGCCCGCGCTGGCGCGCTGACGATAATACTCACCCATCAATGGCGTTGGGATATCGCCCGGCTCGATGCTGCGCAGACGGGTGAGTGGGGCCATAAACACGCGGTTTGGGGCAGTAACGGCACCCACTTTCAGTGGGGTAAACAGCTTTTCAGCGGACATAATGGCTCCTGAGTAGACCAGTCGACTAGTAAAAGGGTAAATAAAAACGCCGGCTACACGCCAGGCGCGGTTATACAGTTTTTCACGTGCGCCAGCGCGCTTTCGAGCGGCACGGCGCTGCGAGACATTTTTGCTTGCAGGTTGGCGCCTAACCAGAGGGAATAGAGCACCTGTGCCTGCGTGAGCGGATCGCCGGAGAAGGAGAGCGTTTTTTCATTGCGCCCGCTCTCCAGCGCCTGAGCCAGCAGTGCAATCACGCCGCTGGCCCCTTTATCCATGGCGGTGCGCATATCTTCGGAGAGATCGCACACTTCGGCAGACAGTTTTACCGTCAGGCAGCCGCTGATGATGCCCTGCTGACAGAACTGCGTCAGCGTTTCCTGATAGTAGTTCAGGACACGATCCCGGTAGTCACCTTCACCGCTGGCGAAGTGGGCTGCCAGGCGCTGATGGTAGCTGGCGTAGTGCCGCTCCAGCATGGCAACGCCGAACGCCTCTTTGGAACGAAAATAGTGATAAAACGATCCCTTAGGTACTTCAGCGGTTTTTAACAACTCGCTAAGCCCCATCCCGGTAAACCCGCGATGCATGCAAAGGCGCTCGCCGGTAGCCAGCAAATGTTCTCGTGTATCGTGTTCAGTGTGTCTGCTCATGCCCTTACTCTAATAGACCGTTCGGTCTAATGCAAGCCCGCTTAGCGACGACACTGCGACAGAATATCCAGCTGCGGCTGATAAACCGCTGATTTCACGTCCATCATGCCCAGAACGGTGGCGAATAAATTGTCCTGTGAAACCGCCTCTTTTGCGGCATGGTCACGCAGGCAATCCGTGTTTACGCCGAAGTTTTTCGCATAATCCGGGGAGAGCCAGAACATAAAAGGAATATGCGTTTGCTGCTCCGGGGCCAGCATATACGGCGTACCGTGCAGGTAAATTCCGCTTTCGCCCAGCGATTCCCCGTGATCGGAGAGGTAAATGAGCGCCGTGTTCATGTTGGCCTGCCGGGCTTTCAGTGCGTCGATGGTTCGGCTGACGACGCTGTCGGTATACAGAATCGTGTTGTCATAGGTATTGATCAGCGACTGATGATCGCAATCCTGAATTTCATTGGTATCGCAGGTTGGGGTGAACTTGCGGAAGCTGTCGGGGTAGCGTTTGTAATAGGCCGGACCGTGGCTGCCCATCAGGTGAATAACCAGAACCGTATCCTGCTTTATTCCATCCAGCACGTTGTCCAGGCGGTACAGGTTAACGTCGTCGATACAGGATTTGTCCTTACAGAACTGATCCAGTTTCCACTGGGTCATGTCCGTGTGCGGCACGCGGTCGCAGGCGCCTTTACACCCGCCGTCGTTATCGCGCCACAGCAGGTTGAACCCGGCGTGGTTAAGCACATCAAGCAGACCTTCCTGATGATGGGCGAGGTCCGCGTCATATTTTTTCCGCGTCATGCCGGAGAACATGCAGGGGACGGAAACAGCGGTTTCCGTGCCACAGGAGGAGGCCCGCGGGAAGTTGATGACATCCTGCTTTTTCAGCTCGGGGTTGGTTTCACGCGGGTAACCATTTAACGAGTAGTTTGCGGCGCGGGAGGCTTCGCCCACCACCACAACCAGCACGGTTTTCTTGCGTTGGCTGGCAATCAGCGCGCCTTTATGAGCATCTTCGCCAATGCGGACCAGCGTCTGGTCGCCGGCAAACCAGCGCATTTTGCTGTATTTCACCACGGCGCTCACGTAATTCGCCGGGGTGACCATTTTTACGATGCTTTTGTTATTGCGGAACAGCGAAGCATAGTCTTTATAGAACACTGACGCGACCAGGATGATCACCAGCAGCGCACCCAGCATAGCGGCGAAGCGCGTCAGGAGGGCATACCACCATTTTCCGGTGCGAATGCGCGTCAGGGCTAACACAACAGATGGAACCAGACCCGCTACGACCAGCCACAGGATCATCTGCGGCGTCACCAGGGCTGTCGCTTCCTGAGAATTAGTCTCGAACACGTTCACAATCATGTTCTGATCGATAACCGCGCCATAGGTATACATAAACCAGGTCGCGGCGGCACATCCCAGGGTCAGGACAATCAGGAGCGGCTTACGAATATAGGGGATATTTAACAGGCTGAAGACAATCACCCAGCCGCAGAACAGTACCAGCGGCACGCTGGCAGCAAACAGGACATCGTGCAGATGCGCAGGCGCAATAATTGACCAGCTGCGCTGGATAAACAGTGCATTCAGTACGGTAAAGAAAAGTGCACAGCCCAGAGTAAATTTTATATCGTTACAGTGTAACTTTTTTGCGAACCACATGATGAGCAGACCATTCGTTATATCAATGCGGCGAGTATAAGAAGGGAAGATTAGCGAAACCTTAATGTCCTGTTTGTGGCAGACATCCTTGCATGCAAGCCATTTAGGGTCTTCACTGTAGGGAATAATGACGTTCTGGAGGTAGGTGTGGCAGAGCAACTGGAATTTTTCCCTGTCCAGAGCCCGTGCCGGGCTATTTGCCAGGTTGATGAACGAGGATACTGTCGTGGCTGCATGCGCACGCGCGATGAACGTTTTAACTGGCAAAATTTCAGCGACGCGCAAAAGCAGGAGGTCTTACGGCTTTGCCGACAGCGTCTGCTGCGTAAAATTCGTGCAAACAAAGCGGTTGAACCCGAAGAACCTCAGCAACCTTCACTGTTTTAGCAGGGTAATTGCGTATACTTGTGACATGACTTCCTTGAGGAAAATGTTATGGTTCAGCGTATTACCCTTGCCCCACAGGGCCCGGAATTCTCCCGATTCGTTATGGGCTACTGGCGCCTCATGGACTGGAATATGTCTCCGGTCCAGCTGGCGGACTTTATAGAAGAGCATCTCGATCTCGGGATCACCACCGTCGATCACGCTGATATTTATGGCGGCTATCAGTGCGAGGCCGCCTTTGGCGAAGCGCTGAAGCGAGCGCCAGCGCTGCGTGAACGTATGGAGATTGTGACCAAATGCGGTATTGCCACCACAGCAAAACCGGAGCATGCGCTTGGACATTACATCACTGACAGCGCGCATATCGTTAAAAGCGCCGAGCAGTCACTGGTCAACCTGGCCACCGATCGTATCGACCTGCTGCTGATCCACCGTCCCGATCCGTTGATGGATGCGGATGAGGTCGCGGAAGCCTTCCTGACGCTGCACCAGAGCGGCAAAGTGCGCCATTTTGGCGTGTCTAACTTCACCCCGGCACAGTTTGCGCTATTGCAGTCTCGCCTGCCGTTTACGCTGGCGACGAATCAGGTGGAGATCTCGCCTGTTCATCAGCCGCTGCTGCTGGATGGCACGCTCGACCAACTGCAACAGCTGCGCATCCGTCCAATGGCATGGTCTTGCCTGGGAGGCGGCCGTCTGTTTAACGATGAGGCATTCCAGCCGCTGCGTAACGAGCTTGAAACGGTGGCGCGCGAACTGAATGCGGAGAGTATCGAGCAGGTGGTTTACGCCTGGATCCTGCGCCTGCCGTCTAAACCGCTGCCAATTATTGGCTCCGGCAAAATTGAGCGTGTCCGCGCTGCGCTTGTAGCTGAGGAGCTGGATATGACGCGTCAGCAGTGGTTCCGCATTCGTAAGGCGGCGCTGGGCTACGACGTACCCTGAGCACGCCTGAACCTGACTTTCCGGTGAAATCTGCGCCTCTGGTATAGACTTAAGGTGCAAAAAATAACCCGTGGAGGTCATATGAAGCGTTTTGCTCTGGCAATGGTCACGCTGGTTGTTTGCGCAGGGGCGCAGGCAGCCAGCGAGGACGTTGAAATGAATCTCGTCACTTCTCAGGGGGTAGGTCAGTCCATCGGGACGGTGAAAATCACCGAAACCGATAAAGGGCTGGAATTTGCTCCCGATCTCAAGGCTCTTCCACCCGGCGAACATGGTTTTCACGTTCATGCTAAAGGCAGCTGTCAACCCGCGATGAAAGAGGGGAAACCAACAGCTGCGGAAGCCGCAGGGGGGCATCTCGACCCGCAGAACTCCGGTAAGCATGAAGGCCCGGAAGGGATGGGGCACCTCGGCGATCTGCCGGTGCTGGTGGTAAATAACGATGGTAAAGCCACCGATCCGGTTGTGGCGCCACGACTCAAAAAGCTTGACGAGGTCAAAGGCAAGGCGCTGATGGTCCACGTGGGCGGCGATAACATGTCCGATCAACCTGAACCGCTTGGCGGCGGCGGGGCGCGCTATGCCTGCGGGGTGATCTGATCGCCAATCGTTCCGGGTGGCGGCGCCTGTTCAAGCTGTGACAGGGAGCAGTGCAGCCGCCAGATAATGGATGCCAGATCGCGGGCCGCAGGCTGATGATGGTGCGCCAGCGTGTCGCAAATACGCTGAAGCTCGGCGAGCGTGACGCTCAGGGGGCGCTGCTGCACCCCGCGCTCGCTCATCACATCGCGGAGCATGGAAATACAGTTATCACGGACCTGCGACAGCGGATCGGAACGCGTCTCCCAGGCGCGCAGCTGCCACACCACGTGCGAACAGTTTAGCAGCACCACGCCCCAGCGCAGTAGCCAGCGACGGGAGAGTGAATCCTGGCTGTTGTTCAGCTGGCTGACATGATGGTAAACCAGCGATTCATACTCGCTTTCGCGCAGATGCGGCCTGCGGCTCAGCTGATCGACAAAACCCCTGCGCAACTCCCGAATATGCCTGCGGCTTTTACGCGCGTCCGAGCCCGGGCGTAGCACGGCGAAAGCCAGCCACGCCAGCCCCACGCCGAGGATCTTCGCCAGGTTGTCGTTGAGAAAATCAGCGTAATCGTAAACCGGTGGATTCGTTACAGAGATAAATGAGCCCATAAAAACAATTAACTGACCCCACAGACCGGCCAGTTTAGGCATTTGCAGTTTGAGCAACTGCATGGTGGTTAATAGCGGGAAGAGAAACAGCAGAAATTGCCAGAGGTCGGTTATCTGCACCATCAAACCAAATTTCACCACGAAGCTGAACAGCGACAGCAGCACCAGCGTACGCAGCAGAAGCGTCAGGGAGTTAAAGGGGGAAGCGGCGACGGAATAGAGCACGCAGCTGATTGCCGCAAGCGTCAGGGCCGCACTGCCCGCATCCCATTGCGTGGTGATGGCCCATGCGCCTACGGCCGTCAACGCGCAAAACGTACGAAAACCGCTCCACAGCGCCTCCATTGCGTCGGTATGCCGCGCCAGAGCAGGACTACCGGGAACGGAAAATTCGGTGACGGGCGTGGCATTCTCGACGGCTTTTAACCAGCGGCTGCTGCGCAGATACAGGCGGCAGAAATAGTTCAGACGCTGCCAGAAGGCGCGATGCCGGTAGTCATATTCATCCGCTGGGGCGAGCGGCGCGATAATGCGGGCCACGGTATAAATATCGGCATCCGAACGCGCAAGGGTAGCGAGCAGCGCCTCGATAATCTCCCGGGTATGGGCTGGCGGTGCAGGCCAGTTCAGCAACATCCGACGAAGGCTCGAGATCGCGCTCGTCATCCGCAATTGCTGGTGCAATAAATAGTTCAGAAGCGTGTTCTGGCGACGAAAACGGTAGTGGCTCCAGAAAGCCTGGATGCGCAACAGGTTCATGGTCAGGATCTGGCCGATGACCTTTTCGTGCGCGAGGCGGATGTCATCGCTGCTGTCAGGCTGCCAGAGCAGGCTGGCATGTTCCAGCAAACGTGCGTGCATCGTTTTAAGGGCGGTGATAAGCGTAGTGCCATCTGAGGTGCTGGGCAGGATCATCATCATGACGCCCCCGCACAGAATGCCGACCATCACTTCACACACGCGTGCCTGGGCGATATCCCACAGCTCAGTGGTATCCAGCACGTTGACGACCGGAAAGGCGATAATGGCCGCGGTGTAACCCGCCAGTTGAAACGCATAGGCAACGTTATTGGTAAAATGAGCGCAGGCCCAGGTACACAGCCCCAGCCATGCCGACATGCTTAACAAAAAGAGCCAGGGATCGTTCAGAGTATGGCCGGCAAGAAGCAGTGCGGCGGTTGCCCCCAGCAGGCTACCCGCCACGCGCCCGAGGCTTTTACTGATAACGCCCCCGACGGTTGGGAAGCTGACGACCGCCGCAGAGGTCATCGCCCAGTAAGGCTCATCCAGATTCAGATAATAGGCAACCGTAAGCGCAAGGCACATGGCGATGCCGTTACGCAGCGCGTAACGCCACTGCGGCCGTGTCGCTTTTATCCACGGCGTATTGCGCCAGGAGAGAGCTCCCAGGTTCATCATCGCGATCCGATGGCGACGGTGCAGGTTGTGCCAGAGA
Source organism: Enterobacter cloacae complex sp. SHL022 (assembly GCF_049237785.1). Classification (NCBI taxonomy): domain Bacteria; kingdom Pseudomonadati; phylum Pseudomonadota; class Gammaproteobacteria; order Enterobacterales; family Enterobacteriaceae; genus Enterobacter; species Enterobacter cloacae complex sp. SHL022. The sequence goes on from NZ_JBMKJH010000011.1 coordinate 32,683, forward strand.
CCAGGGTAATGTCTTTCGGCAGTTGATCAAACTCGACGCGAACAGGCACCCGCTGAGCCAGACGCACCCACGGTACGTTGGGTTTGATGTCGGGCACCAGGCCAGAATCGGTTTCCACGCTCTGATCGTAAATTGCCCGACCTATGCTGCTAACGTGACCCTGTAACGTTTCTGCGCCGCTGTAAAGCGTGATTCGGGCAGGCGCTCCCTCGCGGATATGGCGCAGCTTGGTCTCTTCAAAATAACCTACAACATAGAAAGAGCGGCTGTCGACCAGGGCAAAGACCGGCTGGCCTGTGGTGGCGTAATCCCCCACACGGGTCGACAGGCTCGTGATCCATCCATCCACCGGAGCTTTGACAACGGTCTGGGTCAGTTGCCACTCGGCCTGTTTCAGCGTTGCCTCTGCAACCTTCAGGCTGGCCTGCATGGCTTTTACATTGATATTGGCGGTATCGAGATCTTCCGCAGAGATGTAATTCCTCGACAGATGTCGGCGACGTTCGGCTTCGTTATTGGCTTTTGCCAGATCGGATTGAGCTTTTGCGAGCTGCGCCTGGGCATTGAGCACCGCAATGTGAAAAGGGGTCTCGTCGATGCGGAATAACACATCACCCGCATGAACGAACTGGTTGTCCTTCACCAGCAGCGCGCTGATACTGCCGGACACCTGTGGCGTGATGCTGACCTGTTCCGCGCGGATCTTGCCGTCACGCGTCCAGGGCGACTGCATGTAATAATTCCAGAGCCACCAGCCGGCGATAAGCGCCAGCGCTAAGACGAAAAGAGTGGAAAAATATTTTAACGTTTTCAATGCTATTCTCACCACACGGTTAACACGGCAAGGCCAAGACAGACGGAGAGGGTAAACAGGGAGAGATCCATTAACATCGGGTGCCAGATTTCACCGGAATACATCCAGTCGCGCAGCAGACGATGCGCAATGAGCCAGATCACAAAACCGACCATCACGGCTTTAAACAGTGGCGGAAAGTAGACCGATGCGCCAACAATCAGATCCTGGAGGGGCAACCCTGCGGAGAAGGAAAACAACGTCACAAGCAGCGATCCTTTGCGGTGGAATGAGGGCCACAATGGCAGATTTCAATGCGATGGCGCATTACCGTTCAGTGTAAATCATCCTTTAAGGAATGATGAATACCGTGATTGCATTTGTTTTGGCAATACAAATACTGCAAACTATTCTAAAATCACTATAATCACTTAGCAAGCTAATTATAAGGAGATGAAATTGGAATCGCCATTAGGTTCTGATCTGGCAAGGTTGGTACGCATCTGGCGTGCTCTGATTGACCATCGCCTGAAACCTCTGGAACTCACACAGACGCACTGGGTTACGCTGCACAACATCCATCAGCTTCCGCCCGATCAGTCACAGATCCAATTGGCAAAAGCGATTGGTATTGAACAGCCTTCCCTGGTGCGTACCCTTGACCAGCTGGAAGAGAAGGGACTCATCTCCCGACAAACCTGCGCCAGCGACCGTCGCGCCAAGCGGATCAAATTGACGGAAAAAGCGGCCCCGATTATTACTGAGATGGAAACCGTCATCAGTAAAACGCGAGGGGAGATCCTGGCCGGTATTTCACCCGCTGAGCTGGAGATGCTGATCGGACTCATCGCCCGTCTTGAGCAAAACATCCACGATTTACAGTCGCGCGACTGACGTTGTTCACTGGCCTTGCTCGTGCAAGGCCTTTGTCATGTTCTGAACACCACCACCCGGTTGCGGCCCGTCTCTTTTGCCTCGTACATGGCTTTATCCGCGCTTTCCACACAGGTTTCAGCGCTGGTTTCCGGCGATGTTGCGGTGAATACTCCCATACTAATGGTAATCGGTTCCGGAAGCTGCCCACCGCTGCTGGCCTTGTCAAACCCGCTCAACTTGAGGCGAATACGTTCGGCAACCTGATGCGCGACATCGGACGGTGTATTTGTCAGCATGAGCACAAACTCTTCGCCGCCGATCCGCGCCGCGATATCCTGCGGTCGCACCGAATCGGTCAACAGGTTTGAGACAAACTGTAAAACCCTATCCCCCTGCAAATGACCGTAGCAGTCGTTAATGCGTTTAAAACGGTCAAGATCGCTCACGACCACCGACACCGGATGTGTCACCGTGGCCGTGTTTAGCGCGTGATTTAATGAATCATAGAAATAGCTGCGATTATAAAGACGGGTGAGGGGGTCGCGGATGGAATTTTGATAAGACTGCTGATATTTTACATGCGAGTCACGATACAAATTAAATACGTCGGAAAGTAAGATGAAAATAATCATTAACGTAGCGACAGTTTCGAATAACCGTGCCCGGTACCATGAAATATCTTCAGCGTGTCCGCCTAACAATAGCATGAGCAGAGTGACGATATAACAGACACATAAAAAATTGCCGCCGACCCAAAACAAATTCCTCACGCGGGTAATGGCCAACAGGGTGATTAACGTTACTACCCACAGGACGATCAAAATGATATTGATCGCCTGGCTCCAGAGAACCATAAACTGTCGGGTTTCATTATCCACCAGGTCCAGTGTGAGCAGGGTTGAATGGCTGGAATAGAACAATGCCAGCCCAAGCATACAGCCCGTAAAGAGCGAGGCGCCGACAACGATACCAACATGGGCGCTTCGTGAGAGCGCAGAATTGCGCAGGGTATACAGTAATGCTGCGACGATCATCAGCACCGCCATTAAAAAGTGGCGGAACATGTAGAAAATCATGGCGTCGTTATAGTTCGCTTCGTTGAACTGATAGAGATCAAGCCAGGCCGGGAAGCTGGCCAGTGTCCCCACCATCAGTAACGCCGAACCGGCAAAGGCCAGGGCAATGGGAACAAGATATAATCGCCTTTTGTCGCACCAGTATTTCATTGCCATAAAACAGGCAATAAACAGATGGAACACCAGAAGAAATATCGTCAGCGTAGGGAAAAACAAAGGTGAAAACGAAGGAACCCATTCAACAAGTTTTATAAAAAAACCTTGTAATACGGCAATGATAACAATGCACCCAAGCGCGAAGGCCACAAAGCGGTTCTTTACAAATCGACAGATCGCAAGCATAGAGAATTTAAAAATTAAAAAAGGAAAAAGAGATTGCGAAGAGTCTAAGCGAGGGAAATAAAAAATACTTTGCGCACGGACAAGAACGGGTGAAATGAATAATTCACCATGTGAATATATTGTGCCAATATATTATTGGAAATGATGATTTTGGTAAATGGATGCGGTCTGAAAGACCACATCCATCAGGATATTAACGCGGGGAGACGGTGACCTGGCTGCCGTTGCTTGCAAGAACAACACGCTGGCCAGCAGAGAAGCGGGTGTTACCCTGTTTCTGCACAACCATAATAGTGCTGCCATCGTCTTTGCGGATTTCCAGCTCAACGCCCTGAGTTTTGTTCATCGCACCCTGAACGCCCTGACCCGCTACGCCGCCTGCAACTGCGCCCGCTGCGGTCGCCAGAGAACGTCCGGTGCCGCCGCCAATGGTATTACCCAGGAAACCACCCAGCACAGCACCGCCGATTGCGCCCACCACGTTCGTGTCATCGCCACCCTGAATCTGAACAGGACGGGCATTAACGATAGTACCGTATGTCACGTTCTGTACCTGTTTAGCTTCAGAAGCACTATATACGTCGCCGGAGAGTGAACTGTCATTCACACAACCCGCCAGTGTTAAACCAATCAGCGAAACGCCCAGTACACGTAAAATCATTTGACTCTCCTGTTCACCAAAAAACGCCCGGTTGGGGCATCCGTCATGGCTAAATTATATGGCATTCCTGACCACAGTTCATATCTTTGCATGCCGAATAAATAAATTTTACCTGAACAGGGCTTAACGGGACATAAACAAACATCGCCTGTGCTACAGGTCTGAGATTGTTAAAAATTATTATCACCGCATAGCAAAGCCGCGTTATTTATGATGGAGTGTTTGCACTTAGCCCATGTAACGTAAGGAAAGCGCATGAAATCGGGTCGCTATATCGGTGTGATGTCTGGTACCAGTCTTGACGGTGTGGATGTCGTTCTGGCCGCCATTGATGAAAACATGGTGGCGCAGCAGGCAAGCCTGACCTGGCCAATTCCGGTCTCGTTAAAAGAAGAGATCCTGAACATCTGCCAGGGGCAACAGCTGACGCTTTCCCAACTGGGCCAACTGGATGTGCGTCTGGGGGCGCTGTTTGCTGATGCGGTACTGGCCCTGATGCAGCAGGAAAGACTCCACCCGCAGGATATCGTGGCAATAGGCTGCCATGGGCAGACCGTCTGGCATGAACCTGTCGGCGAGGCGCCGCACACGATGCAAATTGGCGATAACAACCAGATTGTGGCAAAAACCGGCGTGACGGTGGTGGGTGATTTCCGTCGTCGCGATATGGCCCTCGGCGGGCAGGGGGCGCCGCTGGTTCCGGCTTTTCATCAAGCGCTGCTGGCGCACCCGTTAGAGCGCAGGATGGTCCTGAACATCGGCGGGATCGCCAACCTGTCGATGCTTATTCCCGGGCAGCCCGTGCGGGGGTACGATACCGGACCCGGTAATATGCTGATGGATGCCTGGATTTGGCGTCAGAGCGGCAAAGCCTATGACAAAGACGCGCAGTGGGCCAGCCAGGGGAAAGTGATCCTTCCCTTGCTGCAAACCCTGTTAAGCGATCCTTTCTTTGCTCTGCCTGCGCCAAAAAGCACGGGGAGGGAATATTTCAACTACGGCTGGCTTGAACGTCAGCTGGCGCGCTTCCCCGGCCTTGCGCCTCAGGATGTGCAGGCTACGCTGACGGAGCTCACCGCGGTGTCGATCTCTGAACAGGTGTTGCTGAGCGGCGGGTGTGAGCGCTTGCTGGTATGCGGAGGCGGAAGCCGAAACCCGCTGGTGATGGCACGCCTCGCCGCCTTGCTGCCGGGCACCGAAGTCACGACCACTGATGAAGCCGGGATCAGCGGAGACGATATGGAAGCGCTGGCCTTCGCCTGGCTTGCCTGGCGTACGGTTGCCGGTCTGCCGGGTAATTTACCCTCCGTAACCGGTGCGCGGGAGGCGAGCGTCCTCGGGGCCATTTTCCCCGCAAACCCGCGCCATAATCAGAGTTAACTGAAATTCAGCGGGAGGCGTAACCCGTAAAATAGGGAAAAACAGGAGGGCGGTTAGGCCCTCCAGGACCAGGATAGTCTTCGGAATCTGCCCATGAAAAAACTTCTTCTCATTGCTGTACCTTTTCTTATGACCGGATGCAGCGTCTATAACCAGTTCGTTGAGCGTATGCAAACCGATACGCTGGAATATCGTTGTGATGAAAAACCGCTGACGGTGAAGCTGAACAACCCGCGTCAGGAAGCCAGCTTTGTTTATGACAATAAGTTGTTGACGCTGAAGCAGGGAATGTCGGCCTCCGGTGCGCGCTACTCAGACGGGATCTACGTCTTCTGGTCGAAAGGCGACAGCGCCACCGTCTACAAGCGTGACCGCATTGTGCTGAACAATTGTCAGCTTCAAAATCCGAAGCGTTGAGATTTTTGAAGGGGGCGCGCACAATAGCGCCACCCAATCTCACTTTCAGCTAACGCCATGTCAGATAACGACGAACTACAGCAAATTGCGCATCTGCGCCGTGAATACACCAAAGGCGGTCTGCGACGCCAGGATCTTCCCGCCGAACCGCTGGTGCTTTTTGAACGCTGGCTGAAGCAGGCCTGCGAAGCGAAACTGGCCGACCCGACCGCGATGGTTGTTGCCACGGTTGATGAAAATGGTCAGCCGTATCAACGCATCGTTCTTCTCAAGCATTATGACGAGAAAGGGCTGGTGTTCTACACCAACCTGGGCAGTCGTAAAGCGCATCACCTTGAAAATAATCCGCGTATTAGCCTGCTCTTCCCGTGGCATATGCTTGAGCGCCAGGTGATGGTTACCGGCAAGGCGGAGCGCCTCTCTACGCTCGAAGTGGTGAAATATTTCCACAGCCGCCCGCGCGACAGTCAGATCGGTGCCTGGGTCTCTAAACAGTCCAGCCGAATCTCAGCCCGCGGCGTGCTGGAGAGTAAATTCCTCGAACTCAAACAGAAGTTTCAGCAGGGTGAAGTACCGCTGCCGAGTTTCTGGGGCGGGTTCCGCATCCCCATTGAGCAGATGGAATTCTGGCAGGGCGGTGAACACCGTCTCCACGACCGCTTTTTATACCAGCGCGACAACGGTGGCTGGAAAATCGACAGACTGGCACCGTAATCCCCAAAATTTGTTGATTTAAGCGCTAGCGCACACCGCGCTGGCGCTTTATTCTATGGTCCTTTCGCATCAGGCGAAAAGTCGTGTACCGGCAAAGGTGCAGTCGTTTATACATGGAGAATTTGATGGCAAGCAGTAACTTGATTAAACAATTGCAAGAGCGGGGCCTCGTGGCCCAGGTGACGGACGAGGAAGCGTTAGCAGAGCGACTGGCGCAAGGCCCGATCGCGCTCTATTGCGGCTTCGATCCCACCGCTGACAGCTTGCATTTGGGGCATCTTGTTCCATTGTTATGCCTGAAACGCTTCCAGATGGCCGGCCATAAGCCTGTCGCTCTGGTTGGCGGCGCGACCGGTCTGATTGGCGACCCAAGTTTCAAAGCCGCTGAGCGTAAGCTTAATACCGAAGATACCGTGCAGGAGTGGGTGGATAAGATCCGTAAACAGGTTGCACCATTCCTGGATTTCGACTGCGGTGAGAACTCTGCGATTGCGGCGAACAACTACGACTGGTTTGGTGGCATGAACGTGCTGACGTTCCTGCGTGACATCGGCAAACACTTCTCTGTTAACCAGATGATTAACAAAGAAGCAGTGAAGCAGCGTCTTAACCGTGACGACCAAGGTATCTCTTTCACCGAGTTCTCCTACAACCTGTTGCAGGGGTATGACTTTGCCTGCCTGAACAAGCTGCACGGCGTATCTCTGCAAATTGGCGGTTCCGACCAGTGGGGTAACATCACCTCCGGTATCGATCTGACCCGTCGCCTCCACCAGAATCAGGTGTTTGGTCTGACCGTGCCGTTGATCACCAAAGCAGACGGTACCAAGTTCGGTAAGACCGAAGGCGGCGCGGTATGGCTGGATCCGAAGAAAACCAGCCCGTATAAATTCTACCAGTTCTGGATCAACACGGCGGATGCCGACGTTTATCGCTTCCTGAAGTTCTTCACCTTTATGGATATCGAAGAAATCAATGCGCTGGAAGAAGAAGACAAGAACAGCGGTAAAGCACCACGCGCCCAGTACGTGCTGGCGGACGAAGTAACCAAACTGGTTCACGGCGAAGAAGGTCTGGCGGCGGCGAAACGCATTACGGCGAGCCTGTTCAACGGGACCCTGAGCGATTTAAGCGAAGCGGATTTCGAACAGCTGGCGCAGGATGGCGTACCGATGGTGGAGATGGAAAAAGGCGCCGATCTGATGCAGGCGCTGGTGGACTCCGAGCTCCAGCCGTCTCGCGGTCAGGCGCGTAAAACCATCGCCTCTAACGCGATCACCATTAATGGCGAAAAACAGGCCGATCCGGAATACACCTTTACCGAGAACGACCGTCTCTATGGTCGCTACACGCTGCTGCGTCGCGGTAAGAAAAATTACTGCCTGGTCTGCTGGAAGTAATTAAAAGTATGCAGGGGCGTGGGAAACCACGCCCCTTTTGTTTTGACAGGGTTTGGTAAGTACAACATGAAGAACATCCTCGCCATTCAGTCCCACGTTGTGTTTGGACATGCTGGCAACAGCGCTGCGGAATTCCCGATGCGCCGCCTCGGCGTTAACGTCTGGCCCCTCAATACCGTCCAGTTTTCGAATCACACCCAGTACGGTAAATGGACCGGCTGCGTGATGCCGCCGTCGCATCTGACGGAAGTCGTTCAGGGGATTGCGGATATCGACCAGCTTAAACGCTGCGATGCCGTACTGAGCGGCTATCTGGGTTCGGCGGAGCAGGGGGAACATATCCTCGGCATTGTGCGCCAGGTGAAAGCGGCAAACCCCGCGGCGAAATATTTCTGCGATCCGGTGATGGGACATCCTGAAAAAGGCTGCATCGTAGCGCCGGGCGTTGCGGAGTTTCATGTCCGTCATGCATTGCCCGCCAGCGATATTATTGCCCCCAACCTGATTGAACTGGAGATCCTCAGCGAGCATCCGGTTAACAGCGTAGAAGAGGCTGTAAGCGCCTCTCGCGAGCTGATCGCCCAGGGGCCAGAGATTGTGCTGGTTAAGCACCTGGCACGCGCAGGGTTGAGCCAGGACCGTTTTGAAATGCTGCTGGTGACGAAGGATGAAGCCTGGCATATCAGTCGACCGCTGGTGGATTTCGGTACACGTCAGCCTGTCGGGGTCGGGGATGTGACCAGCGGTTTGCTGCTGGTGAAGCTATTGCAGGGCGCGAGCCTGCGCGATGCGCTGGAGCACGTAACCGCAGCCGTTTATGAAATCATGATTGCGACGAAGACGATGCAGGAATATGAGCTCCAGGTCGTCGCGGCACAGGATCGCATCGCGAAGCCGGAGCACTATTTTAGCGCAACGCAGCTATAGACACTGCCCGGCGGCGCTGCGCTTGCACGGGCCTACGGAATTTGTAGGCCGGGTAAGCGTCAGCGCCACCCGGCTCCCCAGGCCGCTCCGTTAATTCAACCCTTCCGCTTTCAGCGCCGCCGCCACCGCAGGACGCTCCGCCACGCGCGTCATATACGATGCGACATGGTCTAATCCTTCCATGTTCAACTTAACCGCGCGCGCCCAGCGCAGAACGGTAAACAGATAGGCATCGGCGATAGTGAAACGCGAGCCACAGATCCACTGGTCGTCTTTCAGCGCGTCGTTAACGTACTGCAACTTTTTCTCCAGCAGCGCGCGCACGGTAGGTTTGTACTCTTCTGGCGTGTCCGGGCGGAACAGGGGCGTAAAGCCTTTGTGCAGTTCGGTGGCAATATAGTTCAGCCACTCCAGCGTTTTATAACGTGCAATGCTGCCGGTGGGGGCTAGGAGCTGACGATCCGGTACGTTGTCCGCCAGGAATTGCATAATCGCCACCCCTTCGGTCAGCAGGGTGCCATCATCCAGCAGCAGGGCCGGAACCTGCCCTTTTGGGTTAATCGCAAAAAAGTCATCCCCGTTTTCCAGGCGCTTTTTCATCAAGTCAACGCCGTCCAGCGTGAAATCTTTACCGCTCTCGCGAAGCGTAATATGGGAAGCAAGAGAGCAGGCGCCCGGTTTATAGAATAGTTTCATCGGTAACTCCTTTTTGCTGAGGTTCCAGCTATGTTAGTGCGCGTTCGGATAAAAAAAAAGCCGCTAATCAATTAGCGGCTTCTGTTCAGTCGTTTCCCGATGACATTACGCGTTCGCGGTTTTAATCGCTTTAGCGGATTTGTCGTCGTCCTGCGTCATACGATTCAGTTTAGGTGCGGTCAGCAGCATCAGTACGGCAATCACGGCGGTCGCGATACCAATTTGCATGAACACGGTGCCGTAGACATTCAGGGAAACCAGCGGGTCGGTAACGTTGTCTGGTACCGCCATCAGGTTCGCAATCTTACCTGCGATGATGGCCGCGCCAGCGGTAGTCAGGAACCAGCTACCCATGATGAAGCCCATCAGACGCTGAGGGACCAGCTGCGCAACCATCGCCAGGCCCAGACCGGAGATCATCAGTTCACCGATGGATTGCAGCGCATAGCTCAGGATCAGCCAGTTAACAGAAACGATACCCGCGTCGGTCGCGAATTTCGTCCCCAGCGGCAGCACCAGGAATGCGCCAGAGCACAGCACCATACCGATAGCGAATTTGTGCGGCATAGGCAGACGGTCGCCCATCTTGTTATAGATAGCGGCCAGAATCGGGCTACCAATCATGATCCAGAACGGGTTCAGGGCCTGATACTGCTCCGGCTCGAACGCGATACCGAGGATGGAGTGCTCAACGTTGCGGATAGCGAAGAAGTTCAGAGACGTTGGCATCTGGCTGTACAGAACGAAGAAGATGATTGCTTCCAGCATCAGAATGAACGCCACAATCATCTTACGACGTGCCGCACCCTGCATCGCGAAGGCTTCTTTCGCGAAGATAATCACGATACCCAGCGCAACCACGCCCAGTACGGCACGTGCAACGCCCTGGTTATGCAGCAGCCAGGTGGCGACAGCGGCCAGGATCACGATGCCGACGATGGTTGCCAGCAGTTTGCCCATGTGCACGGGTTCGAAGTCTGGTTTTGAACCATAGTCTTTAACCCAGCTACGGCAGAACAGGAAGTTCACAACGGTGATCAGCATACCCACGAAGCTCAGCGCAAACGCTACGCTCCAGCCGAATTTTGCGGCCAGCCATGGGGTTGCCAGCATAGAGAAGAAGGAGCCGATGTTGATGGACATGTAGTACATGGTAAATGCACCGTCCAGACGTGGGTCATCTTTGCTGTAGCAGGTAGAGAGCAGGGAAGATGGGTTCGCCTTGAAGAGGCCGTTACCTACCGCGATGGTAGCCATGCCCATGTAAACCACACCTGCATCGTGCCCGGACCAGGCAACCAGCCCATAGCCAATCGCCAGAACAACGGCGCCCAGCATAATGACTCGTTTAGTACCGAGGACTTTATCGCCTAACCAGCCGCCGATAGCGACGAGGCCATACACCAGGGCGCTGAAGGAAGAGAATAGCGTGATGGAATCGGCTTCAGACATACCCAGCTGTTTAACCAGGTAAACCGCCATGATCCCTTGCAGGCCGTAGTAGCCAAAACGTTCCCATAATTCGATAGAGAAAATGAGATAGAACGCTTTAGGCTGTTTGAAAGCGTTAAGACTTACGCTCTCATCTGTTGGTTTATTGTTTGCAGTAGACACATATACCTCTTTTTTTACATCCCATATTAACGGGGGTGTTCATAGCGTGATGACCGTAGTCCATCCGCTTTATAGTTATATTGGGAGGGGAAACGGCGGGTAATGTTCACTATCCAGCCCCATCTGGCAATACGTTTGTAATAATCTGTTACATATAACTCTGGCGGTATAATCATCGGTTCACGCAAATGTTATGCAGCTTTAAATTTCATTGGTTGAAAATTAGTGGTTTTTTTGACTGTGAGTGACCCTGTTTAATGGCTGTATGGCGATATGTTCTGCTATTTCGGGTGATTGGCAGTGATATAGCCCATGTTCTGAAAAATGACTGGTCTTATGTGCGGTGTGGAATAGACGAAATCTTGTCTGACAAAGGGGTTGGGCGGGTTTTAACAACAAAAATCCAACATCAGGTTATCAGAGTGATCGCGATCACAGATGTATAGAAATTTTTGGTGATGAAAAAACTATTAACCTGTTTGAGTGTTAAATGACCGAAGAATCGACAATGCGTAAAGGAGAAAAAGAGGGTAATTTATGGTCAAATGAGAAGATATCAGAGCCCTTGTTAATTCTAAGGGCTTGAAAAGGTAAGAAGTAAGGTGGTTTACGCTCAGGGATAGACTTTTTCTTTGTATTCGCAGAGATCTTCGATAATGCAGGAACCGCAGCGTGGCTTACGGGCAATACAGGTATACCGGCCGTGCAGGATCAGCCAGTGGTGGCAGTCCACCTTAAATTCCGCAGGAACGACTTTTAACAGCTTCTCTTCAACCTCTTCCACGTTTTTACCCGGCGCGAAACGGGTGCGATTTGAGACGCGGAAGATATGGGTATCCACGGCGATGGTCGGCCAGCCAAACGCCGTGTTCAGCACCACATTTGCCGTTTTACGCCCGACGCCCGGCAACGCTTCCAGCGCGGCGCGATCTTCAGGGACTTCACCGCCGTGCTTCTCCAGCAGGATCCGGCAGGTCTTAATGACGTTTTCGGCCTTGCTGTTAAACAGGCCAATGGTCTTGATATAGGATTTCACACCTTCAACGCCCAGCTCCAGCATGGCCTGCGGCGTATTGGCGACAGGGTAGAGCAGGGCAGTGGCTTTATTGACGCTCACGTCCGTCGCCTGTGCAGAGAGCAGCACCGCGATCAACAGTTCAAACGGCGAGTTAAAGTTCAGCTCTGTCGTTGGATGAGGATTCTCATCGCGCAGGCGCGTCAGGATCGCAATGCGTTTCTCTTTATTCATACTGCTTTCTCGGGGATCCCTTCCTGTACGCTGCGTTCAGCGGCGCGGCGTTTACGTTTTTCATCAATCAGGTATTTTAACGCCAGCATCATCCCAAGGCCAATGAAGGCGCCAGGAGGTAGCATGGCCAGCAGGAACGGGGTGTCCGTATGGAACACCTCAATACGCAGCGACTTCGCCCAGCCGCCAAGCAGCGCGTCCGCACCGTCGAAGAGCGTACCGTTGCCCAAAATTTCACGCAGAGAGCCGAGGACGAACATGGCGGCAGTCGCGCCCATGCCGATGGAAAACCCATCCAGCGCGGATATGGCCGGATTGTTTTTCACCGCGAAGGCTTCAGCGCGGCCTACGACAATACAGTTAGTCACGATAAGCGGAATGAAGATCCCGAGCGACTGGTACAGGCCAAATGCGTAGGCGTTAATCAGCATTTGCACGACGCTGACCACCGACGCAATGATCATGACATAAATCGGAATACGGATTTCTGACGGCATCCAGCGGCGCAAAACAGAAATGGAAAAGTTAGTCAGGGTCAGCACCAGCGTGGTCGCCAGCCCCAGCCCGAGCGCGTTGGTGGCGGTAGACGTCACCGCCAGCAGCGGACATAGCCCAAGCAGCTGCACCAGCGCGGAGTTGTTCTTCCAGAGACCCTGGACGATAACCTCTTTAACCTGGCTCATGGTCACTCCTCACAGGTGGAAAGATGATTGATCTGCGCGGGCAGCGTTTCGGCATACAGCCCGGCGCGCTTTACGGCGTTGACCACCGCTCGCGGGGTAATCGTGGCGCCCGTGAACTGGTCAAATTCGCCGCCATCTTTTTTCACCGCGAAAGCAGGATCGTCCTCGCCATGAATCATCTTTCCGGCGAAGTGTAAGATCCAGTCGCTTAAGCGTGTTTCAATTTTGTCGCCAAGGCCCGGCGTTTCGTGATGTTCCGTCACGCGCGTACCCAGTACGGTGCCGGAAAAATCGCTGCCCACCAGCAGCTGAATCGCACCGGAGTAACCGTCCGGCGCGGTGGCTTCCATGACGGCGCCCACGGGGTTATCGCCCTTGCGGGCAATATAAACGCGATGGGGTCCTTTACCAAGCTGCGGAGCCTGCACGACAAAGCAGCTTTTTTGCAGGTCGTTATCGTAGAGATCGGATGGGATCACCTGATCGAACAGCGCTTTTTGCTGCTTCATTGCCTGCTCTGCAATGGTGGTTTTCGTCAGTTCATTTACCAGCGCGGTCAGCCCGGTGAGGGCGGCGGCGAAGATCGCCAGCGTGACGCCGTGTTTTTGCATTGTCTTTAGCATGGCGCGACCCTTAGCGATGACCGTACACGCGTGGACGCGTGTAGTAGTCGATGAGCGGAACGGTGATGTTAGCCAGCAGCACGGCAAATGCCACGCCGTCCGGATAGCCGCCAAAGCTGCGAATAAGCCAGACCAGCAAGCCTGCCAGCGCGCCGAAAATCAGACGACCACGGTTGGTGGTAGAGGCGGTGACCGGATCGGTCAGAATAAAGAATGCCCCGAGCATGGTCGCGCCGGAGAGCAGATGGAGCTGCGGGCTGGCCAGTGACTCAGGTGAGATAACCCAGCCGAGCGTCGAGCAGACGGCCAGCGTCACCAGGAAGCTCACCGGAATATGCCAGCGGATCGCCTTCTGTTGCAGCAGGAACGCGCCACCCAACAGGTAGGCCAGATTGACCCACTGCCAGCCAGCACCTGCCAGTACGCCGCTGTAAATAGACGATTTCATCACCTGCTCCACGCTTTGTCCGGCACGCAGGGAGGTTTTGAAGGTATCGAGCGGAGTGGCCTGACTGATGCCGTCCACGCCCATGCGAAGCGCGTTCATATCTGCGCCCAGCGCGGTGTGGCCGGTAAAGATAACGTGCAGGGCATCCATAAAGCCGGGCACCGTGGCGGCGATCTCATGCGGCGGCAGCCAGCTGGTCATCTGTACCGGGAAGGAGATCAGCAGTACTACGTAGCCAATCATCGCCGGGTTAAACGGGTTATGGCCCAGCCCGCCGTACAGCTGCTTGGCGATGATCACCGCAAACACCGTTCCCAATACCACCATCCACCACGGGGCGAACGGGGGAATGCTGATGGCCAGCAACAGGCCGGTCAACAGGGCGGAGTTATCGCTCAGGATGCGAGTCACCTCCATTTTGCGCAGCTTCAGGATCGCGGCTTCCGCTGCGACGGCACTGGCGCAACCCAGAACTAACTGGAAAAGCGTACCCCAGCCGAAAAACCAACACTGTACGGCAATACCTGGCAGCGCGGCCAGGCACACCAGCATCATAATACGCGATGTCTGGCGCTGGTTATGGGTATAAGGGGAACTTGCAATTCTGAAAACCATTTAATCCTCGTTAACGGCTTGCTGCGCGGCTTTCTTTGCCTGAACGCGCGCAATCGCGGCGGCGACTGCGGCTTTGCGTGGATCGTCATTAGCGGCCGCAGGCAGTTCGTCCTGCTGTGCCGCTTTTCGTGCTTTGGCACGGGCGATGGCCGCTTCAACGGCGGCTTTACGCGGATCGACAGGGGCTTCACTCTCTTCGGCAGGTTGTAGCTGTGCCGCTTTACGTGCTTTGGCGCGGGCGATAGCGGCTTCAACGGCCGCCTTGCGCGGATCCGTCGCTTCCTGTTCAACCACCACTGTCTGCTGACCGGCTTTGCGGGCTTTTGCCCTGGCAATAGCCGCTTCCACCGCCGCTTTACGCGGGTCGATGTCGGCTTCCGGTTTGGCGTTTTGCGCTTTCTCCGCCTGACGCGCGCGTGCTTCGGCTTTCCGCGCTTCGCGGGCTGCAATCGCTTCGCTGTTGTCCGGTTTTTCTCCCGGAGCGATCACAACCGTCTGGGCGGCGGTGGCTTTCTTCTCGCGTACGCGGGCCAGGGCTGCGTTAATGGCATCCTGATCTTTCGCCGCAGGCTGCACGGCAGCCTGCTTATGGCGTTCCTGACGGGCTTGTTTCTCGCGCTCCAGTCGCGCCTGGCGCGCTTCAAAGCGGGCCTTCGCTTCAGCGGCACGTTTTTCTTCCATGGAGATGGCGTAGATTTCAGCTTTCTCCTGACGGAAATACTGCACCAGCGGAATATTGCTTGGGCAGACCCAGGCGCAGGCACCGCATTCAATACAGTCAGCCAGGTTATGCGCCTGGGCTTTATCGTGCAGCTGGCCTTTGCTGTACCAGTACAACTGCTGCGGCAGTAAATCTGCCGGGCATGCGTCCGCACAGGCGCTACAGCGTATGCAACCTTTCTCTTCCTGCGTTTCGCCCATCTCCGTCAGGGAAGGGGCGAGCAGGCAGTTGGTAATCTTCACCACCGGCACATCAAGCCACGGCAGGGTAAAGCCCATCAGCGGGCCGCCCATAATGACCAGTTGATCGCTACCCGGGCAGAAGCCAGCCTGTTCCAGCAGATGACGCACCGGCGTACCCAGACGCGCCCAGATGTTGCCGGGACGGGAGACGGACTCGCCGGTCAGTGTGACGACGCGCTCGGTCAATGGCTCGCCGTCAATCACCGCACGTTTCACCGCGTAGGCGGTCCCCACGTTTTGCATCAGCACGCCGATGTCGGACGAACGGCCTCCGTGGGGGACCTGTTTGCCGGTCAGGATCTGCGTCAGCTGTTTTGCCCCGCCGGACGGATATTTGGTCGGGATCACGCGCAGGGCGATATCATGGCTGTCCGCCAGAACCGCACGCAGCATCGAAATGGCCTGCGGTTTATTGTCCTCAATACCGATCAGCACTTCGCGGGGTTGCAGGATATGCGCAAGAATGCGAATACCTTCCACCACCTGCGCGGCACAGTCCTGCATCAGACGGTCATCGGCGGTGATGTACGGTTCGCACTCGGCGGCATTGATGATCAGCGTTTCGATTTTATCGCCGCCGCCGTGAAGCTTAGCGCCGGTCGGGAAGCCTGCGCCCCCCAGACCCGCCACGCCGAACTGATGAATGCGTTCAATCAGCGCTTCACGGCTGTGGGAACGGTAGTCGCTCCAGCCGTCACGCTCGATCCAGCGGTCTTCACCATCGGCTTCAATGATCACGCTCAGCTCAGACAACGCCGACGGATGGGCAACGGTATGGGGGGCAACAGCCACCACCTTACCGGAAGTCGGGGCATGTATCGGCAACATCCGTCCGCGACCAAAGGTCAGCGGCTGGCCGCGAAGAACGCTATCGCCTTCTTTCACGCACAATTCGCCTTCCGCGCCGATATGCTGTTTCAGGGGCATAACGTAACGGGTCGCCAGCGGGATCTGGCGCAGCGGCGTGCCGTTAGACTGCGATTTCATCTCAGGCGGATGAATGCCGCCGTCGAAATCCCAGATCTTCTCTTTTCTGAAGGCAGAAAATAACTTAAGCATGTTGTTCCACAGGAATATTGCGAACCGGAATGGTCTGAAGGTCCCACTTCCAGTTTTCGGTAGTCGTTTCAACCGGGCGCAGTTCTATACACTGCGTCGGGCAGGGCGCCACGCAGAGATTACAGCCGGTGCACAGATCCGCCACAACGGTATGCATCGCGCGCGTTGCGCCCACAATGGCGTCAACAGGACACGCCTGAATACATTTTGTGCAGCCAATGCAGTTGGCTTCGTCGATAACAGCAAGGGCACGAACAGGCTCCTGGGCCTGTTCATCGCCGTCGACAGGCTGGGGATCGACGTTCAGCAGGGCAGCTATTTTAAGCATGACCGCTTCGCCACCCGGCGCGCAGCGGTTGATCTTTTCTCCCTGCACGCCCACCGCCTCAGCGTAAGGGCGGCAGCCAGGGTAGCCGCACTGCCCGCACTGGCTCTGGGGTAAAAGTTCATCAATTTTTTCAACCACCGGATCGTCCTCCACCGCAAACCGGCGGGAGGCGTAACCCAGAATGATGCCAAAGACGAGTCCCAGCACGCTGATGGACGCGATGGCAATCCAGATAGCACTCATTACAACTTCACCAGACCACTAAAGCCCATAAAGGCCAGAGACATTAAACCTGCGGTCACCAGAGCGATGGCGTTACCGCGAAACGGCGCGGGAATATCCGCCGCGGCCAGACGCTCGCGAATCGAGGCGAACAGGACCATAACAAAAGAAAAACCGACCGCGGCGGAAAAACCATACAGCGCCGATTGCAGGAAATTATGCCCAAGGTTGATATTCAGTAGCGCCACGCCCAGCACCGCACAGTTAGTGGTGATGAGGGGCAGAAAAATACCCAACAGGCGATACAGGGCAGGGCTGGTTTTCCGCACCACCATTTCGGTAAATTGCACCACGACCGCAATGACCAGAATAAAGGCCAAAGTGCGCAGGTAGAGCATGTCGAGCGGGATTAGGATCCAGGTATCAATCAGCCATGCGCAAATGGAGGCCATCGTCATCACGAAGGTGGTTGCCAGCCCCATGCCCATTGCCGTCTCCAGCTTTTTGGAGACGCCCATAAACGGGCACAGGCCAAGGAACTTCACCAGTACGAAGTTATTCACCAGCACAGTTCCGACAAAGAGCAGTAAGTAATCGGTCATTATTTAGCCTGAAATAAAATAGCCGCCTATTATCGGATAAACGACAACAGGCCACAACAGGTTAACTGTAAGGTTATTACGGGTTGACAAAGGTCTTCTTAACGCGCGTCGAACGCTTGAAATAAGGGACCAGAAGCGCCGTCGCCAGTAGCGGAAACAGTAACTGGCGAACCGCCAGCGCGTCAGACACAGGCGAGAAAGCGAACGCTTTGACAGCCAGCAGCACGGAGACCAGCAGCCAGATAATGTAATGCTTTGGCACGCTTTTGCGGCGTTTGAAGAAGGCGATAGTCAGCCACAGCGTGTAATACCACATCGCGATCGCGAAAACGAACGACACAAACCACGTCGCAATATTGAGCGCACTCTGGGACATCAGTGTCTGGATAGCATGAGGCGTAACCAGTGCGGTGGTGTAAAGCAACAGCGCCAGTGAAGCGCTTAGTAATGCCACCAGCAGCCATGCCAGCGGGGCGATTAACCAGCCCCCAATTCTCTCTCCAGGCAATGCGGTCATACGCTCTCCCATAGTCTGCGCGAAATGTTATACAGAAATTTGCAGGGCGGAGAGTATATAACATTTCACGCCGAAGGCTACTTTCTTATACAACGTAACGCCATACGGATTTAGGCACTTCCCCCACATTGAACAGACGACCGCCAGAGACCAGTTCGGCGCGACGATGGTCAGCAGCGCGGTACATATTGATGATGTCCTGATTATCCGACAGCGTGTAGTTCAGATGGTCAAACAGTTTTTCCAGGCTTTCAAGGGAATTGATCTTGCGAAATTTTAATAAATAGTCCTGAACTGTCATATTAATAAGTTTCCATATAAAAGGGTAATACCCATAAAGGTAATGCGTTCGAATAATAAACGGATTAATAAAGACGTAAACTGTCCACTCGGGTAACGCGACGAAATTAGGAGTTTTCTTTGCGAAGAATCAGGCATCAGGAGATGCCTGAAAGAGAAGGGTAACCCCGTTCATTACGGCTGGCAATATGTTCCATGACGTAATGTGTCACGCTTTATGACGACACGGCTTACTTTTGTTGTGCGACAGTCACAGGCTCCGGCGGCTGGTAGTTATCGATATGGCTGGCAATGCCGAGCAACACGACTGAAACCCCAAGGACAATCCATCCCGCTAATTCAATGATTCGATTAATTATTGACGTCATAATTTGTGTTTGTAATTTATCCATAAATACAGATTACAAATGTTACAGCGCCCTTTTCTTCAGAGCAAGCGCTTTGGGAACGATTCCCCGGGCCCCTATGCACACTTTAATGCGAGGTAACAAAAAACGCTGTCGTGAGATGCTATTTTAACTCACAGGGCACATTATTAATGTGTGCGTTAAGCACAAGGCCAGTGATAAATAAGCGCACAGCGAGGGGGCAAACGATGAGTGAAAACATCCGCGTCGGTCTTATTGGCTACGGGTACGCAAGCAAAACCTTTCATGCACCGCTGGTTGCCGGCACGCCGGGAATGGAACTGGCGGCCATCACAAGCAGCGATGAGACTAAGGTCCGCGCCGACTGGCCAGCTGTGCCGGTGGTAACGGAGCCTAAGCATCTGTTTAACGATCCTAATATTGACCTTATTGTCATTCCTACCCCTAACGACACTCATTTCCCCCTGGCGAAAGCGGCGCTGGAGGCAGGCAAACATGTTGTTGTCGATAAGCCCTTCACCGTGACGTTGTCACAGGCGCGCGAGCTGGATGCGCTGGCGCGAAGTCTGGGTCGGTTATTATCGGTCTTTCACAACCGGCGCTGGGACAGCGATTTCCTGACGGTCAAAGCGCTGATCAACGAAGGCACGCTCGGCGAAATTGCCTTTTTTGAGTCGCACTTCGATCGTTATCGTCCGCAGGTGCGAGATCGCTGGCGCGAGCAGGCGGGACCGGGCAGCGGCATCTGGTATGACTTAGCGCCGCATCTTCTCGATCAGGCCGTTCATCTGTTTGGTCTGCCCGTAAGCATGGCGGTCGATTTAGCGCAGCTCAGGCCGGGGGCGCAGACCACCGACTATTTCCATGCCATTTTGAGTTATCCGCAGCGGCGCATTGTGCTGCACGGGACAATGCTTGCGGCGGCGGAATCGGCCCGCTATATCATTCATGGGGCGCGCGGCAGCTATGTGAAGTTCGGCCAGGATCCGCAGGAAGAGCGCCTCAAAAATGGCGAACGCTTACCGCAGGAGGACTGGGGCTACGACATGCGCGACGGGGTGGTGACGCGTGCGGAGGGTGAGGCGCTGGTTGAAGAGACGGTATTGACCCTGCCGGGGAACTATCCGGCGTATTACGCCGCCATTCGTGACGCGCTGAACGGTTCAGGTGAAAATCCGGTTCCCGCAAGCCAGGCAATCCAGATTATGGAGCTCATTGAGCTGGGGATCGAATCTGCCAAACATCGCGCAACGCTCTGTCTGGCATAAGTGCCAAACGCTTTCGTAGGCCGGGTAAGCGCAGCGCCACCCGGCAGTAAAGAGGACTACTGAGCAACTTTATCGCGCAGCGCCTGTTTCTCTTCAGGCGTCAGGAAGGCGATCTCCAGCCCGTTGATTTGCGCCTGACGGATCTGCTCGCGGCTCAGCCCGGCCTGCGGCGCGGCGATGTTGTATTCGTGAATAATATCCACGCCCTGAACCGCCGGATCGTCCGTGTTCAGTGAAGCCAGCACCCCGTGTTCAAGGAAGGTTTTCAGCGGGTGTTGCGCCAGCGATGCCACTGTACTGGTCTGAATATTGGAGGTCAGGCAGGATTCGATTCCAATACGTTGTTCGGCGAGGAAATCCATCAGCGCGCGATCTTCAATGGCTTTCACGCCGTGACCAATACGTTCCGCACCCAGTTCACGAATGGCCTGCCAGATGCTTTCCGGCCCCGCGGCTTCGCCTGCATGAACGGTAATATGCCATCCTGCATCACGTGCGCGGTTGAAATGAGACAGGAACAGGCTGCCCGGGAAGCCCAGCTCGTCACCGGCGAGGTCGATGGCGGTGATCTGGTCGCGATGCGCCAGTAATGCTTCCAGCTCCTGAAGACAGGCCGCTTCACCGAAGGTACGGCTCATAATGCCGATCAAACGCGCCTGAACGTCAAAGGTTTTACAGCCTTCACGCACGCCTTCAATGACCGCTTCAACCACGCCCGCTACGGGGAGATTGTGGGTCATCGCCATATAGCCCGGGGAGAAACGCAGTTCGACATAGTGCAGGCCGTTGCGCGCGGCATCTTCGATGTTTTCAAAGGCGACACGGCGACAGGCATCGACCGAGGCCAGCATCTTCACGCCCCAGTCGAGCTTGCTCAGAAAGCTCACCAGATCCGGTTCGTTCGACGTGACCTGAACATGGGGGATCAGGGTTTCAAGCGTTTCGGCAGGGAGGGTTAAATTGAACTGGCGACCAAGATCGAGAATGGTTTGGGCACGAATGTTTCCGTCGAGGTGGCGGTGAATATCAGTTAAAGGCAGGCGTGTATCAATCATGGTCGCACTCTTTGCTGGTTAAAGTGCGCCATATTATAAAAACAAAACGGGGTAAAAAGCTATTTGCGCAAGGGAATATTCCGTTGCGCAAATGATTTACAGCAGAGTGTTGATGCCAGCGATAAGGCGCTGAACGCCCTGTTCAAGCTTACTACGCTGACAGCCAGCGTTCAGTCGCACATAGCCTTTCCCTTCGGCTCCATAGGTATATCCCGGCATGATGGCCACTTTTTGCTGCTCAATAAGCACCTTTTGCAGCGTCTTGTCATCAATGCCAAGAGGGCTGAGATCGACCCAGGCCAGATAGGTTGCCTCGGGCGGTTGCCAGTTGAGTGTCGGAAAAGCACTGTTTAATTCGCGAGCAACATACCGCAGATTCTCTTCGAGATAGGTCCGCAGCGCGTCCAGCCAGGGTTCGCCCTGTCGGTAAGCAGCAATATGCGCGGTCAGCGCCAGCACGGAAGGGGAAGAGAGTCCGTCCCGACCTTTTAATGCATTCAGATAGGCGTTACGGCTGGCGTCATCGGCGATAAGCCCCCAGGCGCCCGTCAGCGCCGGAATGTTGAAGCTTTTGGAACCCGAGGTCAGCAGCGCCCATTTACCGCGCGCAACCTCATTCCACGGGGTATGACGATGCGTGCCCCATACCATGTCCATATGAATTTCGTCGCTGATCACCGCTACGCCATAACGTTCACACAGGGCCGCCATTGTGGTCAGCGCCTCCCGAGTCCAGACTTTTCCGGTCGGGTTTTGCGGGCTACACAGCAGCAACACCTTGTTTTCCGGTTTTGCCAGCGCCGCTTCCAGCGAGGCCATATCCCCCTCCCAGCCATGCGCTGTTTTCTGCATCGGCACGGAAACAACGGTACGCTGGTTGCCTTCGATGGCTTTATAAAAGGCATCGTAAGCCGGAGTATGGACCACCACGCCGTCGCCAGGCGAGGACCAGAGGCGGATCAGCTCCGAGACCATATAAATGACCGACGGCCCATACACCACGGTTTCGGTATCAATCTGACTGTTAAAGCGTTGCCGGAACCAGTGCGCCACGGCGGCCAGAAATTCGTCATTTTTCCAGCGACTGTAACCAAACACCCCGTGGTTTATTCGCTGGTGCAGCGCATCGGTAATGCAGGGGGCGGTGGCGAAATCCATATCAGAGATGGTGAAGGGCAGCAGGTCGGCAGCGCCAAAACGGTCAGCGACATAATCCCACTGGGTACACCAGGTGCCGTGTCGATCCACGACGGTTGAAAAATCAAACATGACGGTGCTCCGTAAAGTAAAACCCCCTCATGACGAGGGGGGGCGAGGCATCAGGCTTCGACGGTTCGCATCAGGGTTGCCAGCTCATCCTTCACTGACTGTACCTGCGGGCCAATGACGACCTGCAAATTGTGCTGATTTAACTGTACTACGCCAATAGCCCGGTTAGCTTTAAGTGCGTTGGTATCCACTTTGGACATGTCCGCCACCGACAAACGCAGGCGGGTGATGCAGTTATCCAGAGAGGTAATATTATCCGCACCGCCCAGCGCCGCCAGAATAGCCGGCGTGTTATATCCGGATTTCCCAACGGTACCGGCCACCGCCTGTTCAACGCTGGTGGCCGTATCGGCATCGCGGCCTGGCGTTTTCAGGTTAAAGCGGGTGATGGCGAAGCGGAAGATCCCGTAGTAAACCGCGAACCAGATGGCGGCCACAACCGGCACCAGATACCACTTGGTGGACAGGCCGTGCAGGATACCGAATACCACGAAGTCAATCACGTTACCGTCGGTGTTACCGATGGTCACACCGAGCACAGCCATCACGGTAAAGCCCAGGCCCGTCAGTACGGCGTGGATGAGGTACAGTACCGGTGCCACGAACAGGAACAGGAACTCGATAGGTTCTGTCGTACCGCCCACCACGCAGGCAATAACGCCGGAGATCAGCAGACCTTTAATTTTATGACGATTTTCCGGACGGGCACAGTGGTACATCGCCAGCGCAGCACCCGGCAGGCCGCCGAGGAAGGCAGGCATTTTACCCTGAGAAAGGAAACGCGTCGCACTTTCAGAGAAGCCGTGAGTGGTCGGGCAGCTCAGCTGGGCCTGGAAGATGGTCAGCGCGCCGCTAACGGAATGACCGCAAACGTCCATGGTGCCGCCTGCTTCCGTAAAGCGGATCAGGGCAACCAGGATGTGCTGTAAACCAAACGGTAGCAGCAGACGTTCACCCGTACCGAAAATCATCGGGCCGAAATCACCCGCGCCGTTGATAATGCGGCCAATCCCGGTGATCCCCATGGCAAAAATCGGCCAAATCAGAGGGATGATCAGACCAAACAGACCCATCACAACCAGCGTAATGATTGGCACAAAGCGGGTCCCGCCGAAGAAGGCCAGCGCATCGGGCAGGCGGATGTTGTGGAAGCGCTCGTGCAGCATCCAGATAATCACCCCCGCGATCACGGCTCCAAGGATCCCGGTATCGATGGACTGAATACCAATCACGCTCTGAATGTTATTGGCTTTCAGTACCGCCGCGTCGGTCGTCGGCAGGATCCCTTTGGCGGTCAGCCAGAAGTTAACCGCAAGGTTCATGACCGCATAGCCAACGAAGCCCGCAAACGCCGCCACGCCTTTGTTTTCGCGCGCCAGACCCAGAGGAATGGCGATACAGAACATTACCGGCAGGAAGCTAAAGGCAAACGATCCGACCTTGCTCATCCAGATGAAGATCGCCTGAAGTACCGGATTTCCCAGGAAAGGGATCAGGGTAATGACGTCATGACTGCTTAACGAGCTGCCGATCCCCAGCATAATCCCGCAAAAAGAGAGAAGCGCCACGGGCAGCATAAAGGTTTTACCCAGTTGCTGGAAAAACTCCCACAGCGATATTTTTTGTGCTGCTTTCGTCGTCATAAAACGACTCCTTAAAGGGTAGAAAGAGATTTAACGACCTCGATGGGGCGAAAAGATAAAACGTTTTATCAAACTTTAGTGCGCGCTAAATCACATTCTCAGGCTTTTACTGGTAGTATAAAGATAACGTATTGATAAAACGTTTTAGCGATCTCATTATCAAGGAGTCACGCCACCACATGGCTGTAGCGAAAAAGATCACCATCAACGATGTCGCGCTGGCGGCGGGGGTTTCCGTCAGCACCGTTTCGCTGGTATTAAGCGGGAAGGGGCGCATCTCTCCTGCAACGGGTCAGCGCGTCAACGAGGCCGTTGAGCAGTTGGGCTTTGTGCGTAATCGCCAGGCGTCGGCGCTGCGCGGTGGGCAAAGCGGGGTGATAGGGCTGATCGTTCGCGATCTCGCGTCGCCGTTTTATGCAGAACTGACCGCCGGGCTGACCGAGGCGCTTGAAGCGCAGGGGCGAATGGTTTTCCTGCTCCACGGTGGGCGCGAACCGGAGCAACTGCTCTCCAGGCTGGATTTGCTGCTGACGCAAGGGGTGGATGGGGTGATCGTGGCCGGCGCGTCCGGCGTGGGCAGTGAATTGTGTGAGCGCGCGGCGCAGAAAGGCGTACCGCTGGTGTTTGCGTCGCGCGCCAGCTATCTCGACGAAGCCGATACCCTTCGGCCAGATAACATGCAGGCCGCGCAAATGCTGACCGAGCATCTTATTCATCGCGGCCATCAGCGCATCGCCTGGCTCGGCGGTAAAAGCTCGTCCCTGACGCGTGCCGAGCGGGTGGGCGGTTACTGCTCCACGCTCATCAAATATGGCCTGCCGTTTCACAGCGAATGGGTGGTGGAGTGTGAATCCAGCCAGAAAAAAGCCGCGGAAGCCATCGGCACGCTGCTTCGCAACAGCCCGACGATCAGCGCGGTGATTTGCTATAACGACGTTATTGCGATGGGGGCGTGGTTCGGTTTGATCCGCGCCGGACGCCAGAGCGGTGAGGGCGGGGTAGAAACGTTCTTCGGCCATCAGGTGGCGCTGGGGGCGTTTGCAGATGTCGGTGAAAATGCGTTAGACGATCTCCCCATCGTCTGGGCGACGACGCCGGCTCGTGAAATGGGGTACACCCTGGCAGAACGAATTATGCAGCGCATTGAAAATACGGACGTGCAGGCCGGGCATCAGATTGTGGCTGCGCGCTTAGTGACGGTGAAGTAACCGCTTTGCATGCACGGGCCTACAACGGCTCAGGATCGGAGGCCGGGCAAGCGTCAGCGCCACCCGGCAATAAAAAACCCCTCATGCGAGGGGTTTTTCGTTTACTGCTGCGGTACTGCCGGCGGCGCAGCCGGTTCAGCCGGTTCAGGCATGCCCAGCGTCGGCATACCAAACATACCGACAAACTCTTCCAGCGGCATTTTGTCGCCGTTGAGCGTCACCTGGCCATTAGCATATTGCAGGCTGGTGGAAATGGTGTTGTCTTCCACCTTCGTGATGCGGAACATCTGGCCCATCGCCGCCAGGCCTTTCACCTGTTGGTTTGCCAGTTTACCTGCATCTTCTTCACCATACCCTTCGAGTTTCGCAATCTGCGTCATGAACTCGGTTGCCATATCCATCGGGATGGTCAGCTTGCTGTCGAGCGATTTCACGCTGCGGTCAACTTCCTGCGCGAGGGTCTGCGGCTCGCTGGTCGTGGCTGCCGGATCCTTCAGGAACAGCGACAGGTTGAAGTTGGTTTCGCCTTTGCCGTTTTTCCAGCTCAGTGGCGCAACGGTAATCACCGGCTCGCCCTTCAGCAGGATCGGCAGGTTATTAAACAGCACCGTCATCGCCTGCTGCTGGTAAGCCTGTGGGTTCTGTTGCAGGGCGGCATCGGTCAGCAGAGCCTGGCTCTCTTTACTGTATTTCTGACTGAATTCGTGCCACGCCTGGCCGTCAATGTTGCCGATTTTCAGGGACAACTTACCGGTACCCAGATCCTGATTCTGTACTTTCAGGCTTTTCAAGCTGTAATCCAGCTGGGTGTTGATGCTTTTACCGTCTTTGGACACGTCAGACTTACCGTCCAGATCCATGCCTTCAAGCACCGCCATCTCTTTGCCTTCGATCGCAATGGCGATCTTATCGAGGCTCAGTTTTTGGTCGCCGATACGCTCATCAAAATCAGTCATACGGCTATTGCCGCTGGCTTTCAGGTTGTTGAAGGTAAGCTGCACCTTCTGGTTATATTCATTGACTGAATTCACCAGGCCGCTGGCGGCATCGCCGGTCAGGGAGACATTCTTGCCGTCGCGATCGGCATCAAGCTGGAAATTACCGCCGCTGAAGGCGACTTTATCAGTGCCTTGTTCGTAATTCAGGGCTTTCAGGTCGATGTCGGAATGCGTATCACCGGCATAGCTGATGCGGGTATTGATCTCAAACGGCGACTCATTTTTCGCCATATCGAAAATCGGCTTCGTCACCTCGTTATTCACCAGTACGGTTCTGGCGGATGCCATAGAGGGGATCAGGTTAAACTTTTTCAACTGCGCCAGCGGGAACGGACCGTGGCTGACCACTTCATCCAGCACCACGCTCTGGCCCGGTTTCAGCCAGGCGTTCTGATTACCCGCAACCGGCTTCACCACCACCTGCATATGGCTGGTAAACACGCCACGCTGGTAGTTCTGATAGCTCAGCTCCAGACCTGCTTCAGGCGCGCTGCGCTTAATCTCGCTGTTTGCCTGCGTCATCATCTCTGCCAGACGGCTTTCCAGCTGTTTCCCGGTATACCAGGAAGCACCCGTCCAGATCACGCCTAAAGCAACAATCACTCCTACCGCTACGACCGATTTTTTCATTGCGATTATCCCTAAAATGAAACCAGGCGGTTAAAACCGCCTGGTGTTACAACGCCTGTTACTAGCTTAGCAAGAGTTGTTAAAAAATTCAGTAAGTCCCTAAAGCTTATTAAAAACACGCGCCAGGCGACCGGTGCCGCTCACCCGGACAGGCGACTCGTTTGCTGCGACAAAGGCGGATTCACCCGGTTTGAGCACCAGACGCTCGCTATCTTTGTGCAACGTCGCTTCGCCTTCCACACAGAACAGGATCGCGGCGCTCTCCTGTGCAATGGCGGTTTCGTCTGCGCTGAGGTCGTGCAGGGAGAAGGCAAAATCGTCAACCGGAATCGGGAAGTCCAGCTCTGCGCCGTTTTTCACCGGCTGAGTAAGCAGCTCCGCAGCAGGTTTCGCCACAAACTTCACGTTGGCAACCAGCTCAGGGATGTCGATGTATTTTGGCGTCAGGCCCGCGCGCAGTACGTTATCGGAGTTAGCCATCACCTCCAGTGCCACGCCGTTGAGGTAGGCGTGCGGGGTTTCAGCGAACAGGAACATCGCTTCGCCCGGGTTGAGCTTCACCACGTTCAGCAGCAGCGGAGAGAAGAGGCCGCTGTCGTCCGGATAAAACGCGGAAATTACGCGAATGGTGTCCCATGGCTCACCCTGCTGGCTGTTGAGCGCGGCTTTCAGCACCGCCAGCGCGTGGGACTTTTCCTCGGCCTGCATATTCAGCAGGCTGGCAAACAGCTCGCTCAAGGCTTCTGCGTTCGGGTTTTCCAGGAAGTGGGCGATCGCGTTGTGAGCCCCGGCGACCGGTTGCAGCAGGGAGATGATCTCGGAAAACTCGCGGAAGGCATTCATCGCCAGAAAAGGGGTGAGGGCGAAAACCAGTTCCGGCTTGTGGTTAGGATCTTTGTAGTTACGCTCTGCGGCGTCTAACGGAATACCGGCGGCATTTTCTTTGGCAAAGCCCAGCTCAGAGGCTTTTTTGTTCGGGTGAACCTGAATGGAGAGCGGCTGGTCGGCGCACAATACCTTGAACAGAAACGGCAGCTCACCAAAACGATTCGCCACTTTATCGCCGAGCAGTGCGGCTTTGTCGGCGTCGATGACGTCACGCAGGCTGCGAACCTGACCGCTGGCATCTTCAATTTTTGAGCTGCTCTTCGGGTGCGCGCCCATCCACAGCTCTGCCATCGGCAGGTTGTCCGGGTTGGCGATACCGTAGAGATCCGTTAACGCAGTTTTACTTCCCCAGGCGTAGTTTTGCACTGAGTTGATGAGTTTTTGCATTATCAAGCCCTGATTCATATGTGGAATTAACTCCGCGTATTAAAGCAATAAACCGAATGGAAGTAACCTGCGGATGTAAAAAGTCGTACTAGTCTCAGTTTTTGTTAAAAAATTGTGTAGGATAAGCTGACTCGCTTTTAAGCCGGGCAGCGGAACATCTGCCCTGAATAAACAGACCGAAGCAGTAAGTGAGAGAACAATGTCGAATAAACCCTTCCATTATCAGGATCCTTTCCCCCTCAGTCAGGATCAGACCGAGTATTATCTGTTAACCCGCGATTACGTTACTGTCTCTGAGTTTGAAGGGCAGGAGATCCTCAAAGTTGACCCGCAGGCGCTGACGTTGCTGGCGCAGCAAGCCTTCCATGATGCTTCCTTTATGCTCCGTCCGGCGCATCAGCAGCAGGTTGCTGATATCCTGAGCGACCCGGAAGCCAGCGAGAACGATAAGTACGTTGCCCTGCAATTCCTGCGTAACTCTGATATCGCGGCGAAAGGCATTCTGCCGACCTGCCAGGACACCGGCACGGCGATTATCACCGGTAAAAAAGGCCAGCGCGTCTGGACCGGCGGCGGTGACGAAGCGGCGCTGGCGCGCGGCGTTTACAATACCTACACCGAAGACAACCTGCGCTATTCGCAAAACGCGGCGCTGGATATGTACAAAGAGGTGAACACCGGCACTAACCTGCCTGCGCAGATTGACCTCTACAGCGTCGACGGTGACGAGTACAAATTCCTCTGCATCGCCAAAGGCGGCGGTTCAGCCAACAAAACCTATCTTTACCAGGAAACCAAAGCGCTGCTTACCCCGGGCAAGCTGAAGAACTACCTGGTCGAGAAGATGCGTACCCTCGGCACCGCGGCCTGCCCGCCGTACCATATCGCATTTGTGATTGGCGGTACGTCTGCCGAAAGCACCCTGAAAACCGTTAAGCTGGCCTCAACCAAATACTACGATGGCCTGCCAACGGAAGGTAACGAACATGGTCAGGCGTTCCGCGACGTGCAGCTTGAGCAGGAACTGCTGGCCGAAGCGCAGAACCTGGGGCTGGGCGCGCAGTTTGGCGGCAAATACTTCGCGCATGACATTCGCGTGATCCGCCTGCCGCGCCACGGTGCTTCCTGTCCGGTGGGGATGGGCGTTTCCTGTTCAGCGGACCGTAACATCAAAGCGAAGATCAACCGCGACGGCATCTGGATCGAGAAGCTGGAGAACAACCCGGGCAAATACATCCCTGAAGAACTGCGTAAAGCGGGCGAGGGGGAAGCGGTTCGCGTGGACCTGAATCGTCCGATGAAAGAGATTCTGGCGCAGCTTTCGCAGTATCCGGTCTCGACGCGCCTTTCCCTGAACGGGACGATTATCGTGGGCCGCGACATCGCCCATGC
Organism: Enterobacter cloacae complex sp. SHL022; assembly: GCF_049237785.1. Taxonomy (NCBI): domain Bacteria; kingdom Pseudomonadati; phylum Pseudomonadota; class Gammaproteobacteria; order Enterobacterales; family Enterobacteriaceae; genus Enterobacter; species Enterobacter cloacae complex sp. SHL022. The sequence goes on from NZ_JBMKJH010000011.1 coordinate 62,294, forward strand.
GAAGCTGAAAGAGCGCCTGGACAACGGCGAAGGGCTGCCGCAGTACATTAAAGATCACCCGATCTACTACGCAGGTCCGGCAAAAACGCCTGATGGATATGCTTCCGGCTCGTTAGGCCCAACCACGGCGGGCCGTATGGACTCCTACGTCGACCAGTTGCAGGCCAACGGCGGCAGCATGATCATGCTGGCGAAAGGCAACCGCAGCCAGCAGGTGACGGACGCGTGCCACAAGCACGGCGGCTTCTACCTCGGTAGCATCGGTGGCCCGGCGGCGGTGCTGGCGCAGGGCAGTATCAAGAGCCTTGAGTGCGTGGAGTACCCGGAACTGGGTATGGAAGCGATCTGGAAAATTGAAGTGGAAGACTTCCCGGCGTTCATCCTCGTGGATGACAAAGGTAACGACTTCTTCAAACAGATCCAGTCTTCCCAGTGTTCGGCGTGTGTGAAGTAATTCTGTAAATTGCCGGGTGGCGCTGACGCTTACCCGGCCTACATTCTCGTAGGTCGGGTAAGGCGCAACCGCCACCCGACATCAAAAAGAGCGCACAAAGCGCCATAACGTTTCTCAGAAGTCATCAATACTTATCTCTTAAGCATGTGAGCAATCCCATCTTTGTTATCAAGGAGTAAGTAATGACAATGCATCGCCGCGAGAAAGACTCCATGGGCGCCATCGACGTCCCGGCCGACAAGCTATGGGGCGCACAAACCCAGCGTTCGCTGGAGCATTTCCGCATTTCGACAGAGAAAATGCCCGTCTCGCTAATCCAGGCGCTGGCGTTGACCAAACGCGCTGCCGCCAAAGTCAATCAGGATCTGGGCCTGCTGGATGCCGATAAAGCCACCGCCATCATCAATGCCGCCGACGAAGTGCTGGCGGGCAAACATCCCGACGAATTCCCCCTTGCCATCTGGCAGACCGGCTCAGGCACCCAGAGCAACATGAACATGAACGAGGTGCTGGCGAACCGCGCAAGCGAGTTGCTTGGCGGCGTACGCGGCATGGAGCGCAAGATACACCCGAACGATGACGTGAACAAAAGCCAGAGTTCCAACGACGTGTTTCCGACGGCCATGCACGTGGCGGCCGTCATCGCAATCCGCGAGCAGCTTATCCCGCAGCTCAACGTGCTTAAATCTACGCTTAACGAGAAAGCGCAGGCCTTCCGCGACATTGTTAAAATTGGTCGTACGCACCTTCAGGACGCCACGCCGCTGACGCTCGGCCAGGAGATCTCCGGCTGGGTGGCGATGCTGGAGCACAACCTTAAGCATATCGACAACAGCCTGCCGCATCTGGCGGAGCTGGCGCTCGGCGGAACGGCGGTGGGCACTGGGTTAAACACCCATCCCGAGTACGCGGTGCGCGTGGCCGAAGAGCTGGCGAAGATTACCGGGCAGCCGTTTGTTACCGCTCCGAATAAATTCGAAGCGCTGGCGACCTGTGATGCCCTGGTGCATACCCATGGCGCGCTGAAAGGGCTGGCGGCCTCGCTGATGAAAATTGCCAACGACGTGCGCTGGCTGGCCTCCGGCCCGCGCTGCGGCATCGGCGAAATCAGCATTCCGGAAAACGAGCCGGGCAGCTCCATTATGCCGGGTAAAGTGAACCCGACCCAGTGCGAAGCCATGACCATGCTGTGCTGTCAGGTGATGGGTAATGACGTGGCGGTTAACATGGGCGGCGCGTCGGGTAACTTCGAGCTTAACGTCTATCGACCGATGGTGATCCACAACGTACTGCAATCGATTCGTCTGCTGGCCGATGGCATGGAGAGCTTTAACGAGCACTGCGCGGTGGGCATTGAGCCTAATCGCGAGCGAATCAGCCAGCTGCTGAATGAGTCTCTGATGCTGGTAACGGCGCTGAACACCCATATTGGTTATGACAAAGCGGCCGAAATCGCTAAAAAAGCGCACAAAGAGGGGCTTACCCTGAAAGCCTCTGCGCTGGCGCTGGGCTACCTGACGGACGCCGAGTTTGATGCCTGGGTCCGACCGGAAGCGATGGTGGGCAGCCTCAGATAATCACTGCGCCACATACAGGTGCAGCCGCGGAATAATCAGCTGTAGCGGCTGCGCCTGGGGTTTATATCGATGCTGAACGTTTTCAGCATCGTAGTTCAGCAGTTCCCCGATATCCGGCACCACCGCACCCTGATCGGCATCATAGAGCGCAATCAGCGGCGTCGGGCAGGCGTATTGCACCTGCTTTTGTTGACCGGCATACCAGACACGGGCGATAGGCTGCACCTTCACCGGACGCTTTATTTTAAGACGGGTATCAGCTGGCAGGGAGGCAATGCTGTGGTACTCCTGCTCCAGCCGTTCAATCCACTGTTCCCGCGACCACGGGGCGACCGTTCGCGGCGATTTCAGGCTTTTTTCCAGCTGCGCCAGGATCTCGTCCCGCGCGAAATTTTTAATGATGTGCTTGTTGGCCCAGCCGAAGCGCAGCGTGGCGGGATGGCGCAGTACCGTCAGCGTGCGGTAGGCATTCAGGGTGATCAGCCCCGGAAGCTGGCGATGCACCCATTCAAAACGGGCAGCCGGTGCCAGCCCGGACTCAACGGTTACAATCTTCTCAAAGGCGGCTTTTAGCGTATTGATATGCGTAATCTGCGCCTCAATTCCTTCACGCGTTGCGGCATCCGTTTGCAGGCAGATGACGCCGGGCAGGCGAACGGCGGCCTTACTGCTGCGATTTTCGGACTGCTGCTGGATGAAAAGGCGACGATAGTGCTGCAACGTCATTTCCAGCGCCGCCTTGCCAACATGCTGCGTCACCTCAATGGTGTTCAGCGGGTCGTGCTCTGCGCCTTTTGCCACCTCGGGCAGGGAAAAGACGCGGGCGGCCAGCAGGCGGCAGTCCTGAAGTTGCCCCGTGAGGGTCAGTAACGCCTGCTCTATTTCCCGAAATGTGGTGTTAAGCCTTTCGATGAGATCGTAAGTTGTCATGGCAGCCCTTAATTAGTTACAACATACTATTGATATAGCACAACACGCCGGGTCAGGCCAGCGTGCGGTTTAGGTCAGGCAGGTACGGGAAGGGGAATGTTGTGATAGATCGGCCAGCTAAAGACGAACCGGGCCCCACCCAGCTCGCTCGCTTCGCAGCGAACCGAACCGCCCATCGCCTGGGCAATAGAACGGACAATAGCCAGCCCCAGACCACAGCCGCCGGTAGCCCGGTCGCGGCTGGGATCGAGGCGCACAAACGGCTCAAAAACTTTTTCACGCTCCGCCGGTTCAATGCCGGGGCCATCGTCTTCCACACACAGAATCGCCTGGCTTCCCTGCAAATCTAAACCTATGCGCAGCGTCGTTTCGCTGTAGCGCATGGCGTTGTTCATCAGATTATCCAGCACGCGTTCCATCAGGCGCATGTCCAGTGCGCCGTACGCGCCGGGGGTAATGGCTGTCAGCAGTTTTCGCTGAGGGTTAACGCTCTGCACATCGTTAATATGCGTCTGTAGCCAGACGGGGAGATCCGGTGTACTGAGGTGCAACTCCGTCTGAGGCCGATCGAGGCGGGCATAGGCCAGCAGCTCTTCAATTAGCGCTTCAAGCTGGCCAATATCCCGATTGAGCGCCTGCGATTCCGCCCCGGTGAGGTTCTCGCTCATCTCCAGGCGATAACGCAGGCGTACCAGCGGAGTGCGCAGTTCATGCGCAATGCCATCGATCAGCTGCTTCTTGCTGGCAATCAGGGCGTTGATGTTATCGGCCATCTGGTTAAAGGCAATACCGAGCCGGTCAAAACTGGAACCACTGTCGAAATGTATGCGTTCAGTTAAATGACCCTCCCCAAAACGCTGTGCGGCGGATTCCAGTTTCAGCATGTCCTGCCAGTGCGGTCGCATCCAGATGAATACAGGGAAAGCGAGCGAGATGGCAATAAAGCCCAGCAGGGCGAGATCCAGCAGGCGCATCTGGTGCAGGTAATAGAGATAGGGCACCGGCCCGACGGCCAGGACATAATGGCTGCGCGGAATACGCTGAATGAAGGTATATTTCTCGTCCAGCGCGACGATGTCTCCATCGCGCAGACGCTGCATCGCAGGCGGCGCTAAGTCAAAATCCTTCATGGGTTCGATACGCAGATCAAACGACAGATTCAGATCCAGCTCTTTTAACGTGCGCGCCCAGTCATGAGGTGGTATTTCTCGCAACTCGCTACGCATCAGGTAGAGCGAGCTTTTCATCAGATCGTCGAGGGATTGTCTGCCCGCGCGCTCTGCGGTGAATTTGTAGACCAGCCCGACCAGCATGGTCATCACCAGAAAGCAGACAAACAGCAGAAGGTAAAACTGCACAAACAGCTTTTTCATTAATCTCACCGAAACAGGGGCTTCACTACACGTCTTTTACCAGCAGGGTCGCCATGGGCGCAAGTCAGGCATGATGAGTTGAAAAGGGTAATTGTCGAGAGGTATTTCAGCGCGGCATCGCTTTATTCCATCAATGCCCGGAAAATCCGTTTACGTTTCAGTTAAACGAGTTTATTTACGATTGCGTATTATTGATCCGTAATAACAATGACAAAGGCCACCTGCGGGTGGCTTTATTTAATGGCGTTAACCAGCGAGAGGGATCCGGCACAAACGGTGCGACAGAAATAATTAGCGTTGTAACCTGAGCATTATCGATCTTCGTTAATGTCTGGATTTAGCTGTGCTGACAATCAGTGGATTCGTGGTAAACCCATGCGGGCATTTCCGCGCGTTGCAATGCACCGCGTATGTGCATATCTCTTCTTGCTGGTTTCGGTTGTATGGGCATGCCATCTTGTTTTTAATTTCACTCCACAACATCTCGTTATAAGGTGATATGTTATATATCGATATAGGCTTGAACACACCATTAATGAAGACGCCATTTTTTGTCGGATATATTCTGTCACCGGGGTACAAATAGACATCGCTTTCATACCAAATAATGAGTTTCAAGAACTTGAGGCCCAAGATGCTTGAATAAACGATTCCCGTGTTAGGACAAATTACCGAGCTAATGACTCTCCATGACATTGCTATACCTCTTTCATTAAATAATTGAGAGAGTATAAGGTTTAGCATGAGAATTAGATCTCTGCAAACACGTAAGCTATTGAAAAAGATCGATATTATTTATACGTTTGCCAGTATCCCCTTTGTTTTCAAAAGGATAAGATAATGATTAAAGCAATTGTAAAGATTATTTTTAGCCCAATGTGCTTTTAAGTGACGGATTTTTGATCGATGATGGCGCCTGCACTGCTGAATATATATTGTACTACAGCACTGAAATACATTAGGAATACTTTTGTTTAGGCGAAAAATGCCCAACGAAATAGCATACAAGGAAGGAATGTGAACAAGGGATATTTTATAACTGACGATGCATATAATCGATAACTTTCGACGGGTACTGATAATAATTCCGATGCATCGTGAGTTATTTTTCGAATATTCCTGTTTTGTTCCTTTTTTCAGGTTTCCCAGGCGTGCGGTGCAAACAGATAGCCCTTATTGCGTACGGTTTTAATGCGGTAAGGTTCCGTGGCGTTATCCAGCAGTTTTTTACGCAGACGCGAAATCGCCACATCAACGCTACGATCCATTCCGTCGTAACTTACGCCGCGCAGATTTTTCAGTAATGCATCCCGGTCCATAATTTGACCGGCATGGGTTGCCAGCTCCCACAGCAGGTCAAAATCTGCGGTTGAGAGCGCAATCAGCTCCCCGGAAAGCATAACCTGTCGGTTGACCGGGTCGATAGAAAGCGTGCCGAAGCGCATCGCTTTGTGCGGCGTTAAAGAGGGGGCAGACGCTTCACGCTCCGCGCCGCTGGCACGCTGACGCAGATGGAGGCGCAAACGGGCAAGCAGGACTGCCGGCGGCGTGGTTTTCAGGATGTAGTCATTCGCGCCCATCTCAAGCGACAGAATATGATTCATATCGCTGTCGAGAGAGGTCAGCAGCACGATCGGACCGTCCCACTTCGTGCGCAGATCCCGGCAGAGCGTCATACCATCTTTTCCGGGCAGCATGATGTCCAGCAACACCAGGTCCGGATTTTCGCGGGTCACGACGTCTTCAGCGCGATCGCCACGAGGCTCGACAACCACTTCCATATCATGTTTACCCAGATAAGCGGCGATCAGTTGCCCCACCTCGGGTTCATCTTCAACATAAACAATCTTATTCATACAACGTCTGTCATCGCAAAAAACGTCAACATACACCGCGCAATCTTAACCTTCCATTAATCTTTCAAAATTAGCCGGACTTCCGTTATCCTGCACGGGAATGTTATTTGATTGTTAAGGGAAAAGAATGGGGCTGGTGATAAAAGCCACGCTGGGTGCGCTGGTCGTGCTGCTGATTGGGGTGCTGGCTAAAACGAAGAACTACTACATTGCCGGGCTGATCCCGCTGTTTCCCACCTTTGCGTTAATCGCGCACTATATTGTGGCCTCTGAGCGGGGTATTGAGGCGCTGCGCGCCACCATTGTGTTCGGGATGTGGTCGATCATCCCGTATTTTATCTATCTGCTGTCGCTGTGGTACTTCACCGGTTTTCTGCGTCTGCCCCTGGCGCTGGGCGGGGCGGTGGTCTGTTGGAGCCTCAGCGCCTGGGTGCTTATCTTCTTCTGGAGCCGCTTTCACTAGCGCAGCGGGCGGCCACCGTCCACGGCAAACGTTCGGCCCGTGACGTAACAGCTGGTCAGCAGATAATCGATCAGGTCGATCACCTCTTTCTCACCGGGCGCAATTTTCATTAACGACTTGTTGAGCGCCTGCTGACGATACTCGGCATCATCGCCTTCGTTAAATAAAATCATCGCCGGAGCAATCGCGTTGACCTTTACCTCGGGCGCCAGCTTGCGTGCGAAAGAGCGGGTCATATTATCCAGGGCGGCTTTGCTGGCCGCATAGGCGATGTGTTTGTCGCTTCCTCGCTCTACCACGTAATCGGTGAAATGGATAATGTCGCCTGCGGCATGACCGTGTCCGCGCAGCAGATCCTGTAGGGCATGGTTGAGCAGATAAGGCGCATTAACGTGGATCTGCATCATGCAGGCGAGCGTTTCGCTGAGCGAATGTCCTGCTTTTTCGGGAAGCCAGGTACTGGCGTTGTGAATAACCGCCCGCAGCCCGTGGGTGGTCGATTTCACTTTGTCCGCGAAGGCGAGTATACCTTCATCCGTGGAGAAATCCGCCTGAATGCAGACTGCTCCGGCATTTCGTAGACCTTCAATGGAGGGATATTCCGTGCGGTAACTGACGATAACCGGATGGCGAAGGTTGAGAAAGTGATGGGCGAGGGCGAGGCCGATGCGACGGCCTGCGCCAGTGATCAATATTGGGCGTTGCTGCGTGTGTCCCATCGTAATCTCCTTTTCAGTTCAACAATGGGACAGGCGACGCTATCCCATTAACATCCACGTTGCCGGTACGGCAGCGACTAACAGCAAACCTATCAACGCCATTTCGCGGCGCTTAAGGGCATTATCAAGCTGATGCGTACGGCGAGCGTAGATAAACACCAGCAGGCCCGGTGCGTAGAGCACCACGGACAGCAGCAGATGCATCGGTCCGGAAGCATACAACAACCATAGACCGTAAATACAGGCGCCGACACCTACCGCATAGTGTGCCGGGCGGGTCGCAATTTTTAACAGATATGCGCCCACTAAGAAATAGGGTACCAGAATCATCTCGGAGGCGATGGTCAGCAGCGTGTTATAGTCCGATCCTGTGAGCCAGATCAGCACCAGACAGACCTGCACGCTGATGTTGGTGAGCCACAAAGAGGCCGATGGCGCACTGTTTTTGTTCTGACGGGCAAACAGGCGCGGGAACGCTTTATGCGTGGCGGCCAGGAACGGCACTTCCGCTGCCATAATGGTCCAGCTCAGATAGGCGCCGCAAACGGAGACAATCAGACCCGCCGCGATAATCACGTCTCCCCAGGGACCCAACATTTTCACCATCAGCCCGGCCATGGATGGGTTACGCATTTCCGCCAGTTCAGGGCGTGCCACCACGCCGAGCGACAACAGCGTCACCAGCAGATAAACGCCCAGCGCCGCCAGTACGGCCAGCAGCGTGGCGCGTCCCACATCGCGCTTGTTACGCGCGCGGGCAGAGACCACGACGGCACCTTCAACGCCGATGAACACCCACAGGGTGATCAGCATGGTATTTTTCACCTGTTCCCAGACGGGAACGCCCAGCGCAATGCCGCTGAAATCGAGCGTAAAGACATCGAGACGGAAGGCGAGGAAGGCCAGCACGACGAACAGGCCAAGCGGCACCAGCTTGGCCAGCGTTGCCACGAGGTTAATGCTGGCCGCGGTCTGGACGCCGCGCAAAATCAGCCAGTGAACAATCCACAGCAGTACCGAGGCGCCGACGATGGACTGCCAGGTATTACCGTCGCCAAACAGGCGCAGTTCGGGCGTATCGGTAAAGAAGCTGAGCGCTGAGAAGACGATAACCAGATAGGAGACGTTGGCGATCACCGCGCACAGCCAGTAACCCCAGGCGGAGCAGAAGCCGATCAGCTCGCCGAAACCTTCCCGGGCGTAAGTGAATATTCCGCCGTCCAGATCCGGTCGGATACGGGTCAGCAGCAGCATGGCGAATGCCAGCAGCAAAATCCCAACACCGGTAATGCCCCAGCCAATCAGTAATGCGGCCGGGCTGGCGACGGCCGCCATGTTCTGCGGCAAACTGAATACGCCCGCGCCCAGCATTGAGCTCAATACAAGTGCAGTTAACGCACTCAGGCCAAGTTTCTTTTCCATTGGCTTCCTGTTATGAAAAGTCCAAATCCAGAATAATTATTTCGCTAAGGCGCATAAAAATGGTGGATCACGCTAAGGCGCGGGATTTTACGGAGTGTGAAGGATGCATGCAATGACGTGTGGCAGAAATCAGAAAAAAAGTAACAAAAAAGGCGGCACTGCGCCGCCTTTATGAAACCGTTTTGTTACTTGTACAGATCGGCGCTGATGGTCAGGTTGTTACCACGTTCCTGCCACTGCCGGGTGATGTGGTAATACTTCGCGCCTTTCTTCGCAGCACGCTTCGCCACCTGATAGGAGATTTCCGTCATGTTGCCATAGTTGCCCGTAAACTTGATGCTGTCGAACGGCACCATCTGCGCGGCAGTGGCTTTGTTCAGCTCTTCAATTTTCGTGCCGTCTGGTAACGTAACGGTATAACGACCGCCTTTGGTGGATTGGGTTTCAAAGAAACGGCCCACTTCAGCGCTTGGTGCCGCAGACGTTGCTACGCCCGGAATTTCCACTTTCTTCGCTTCTTCACCGCCTTTCGCTAACGCGGCACGTCCCGCATCTGAATCCGCTGGAATGGCATCCGGGCTTTGCACTACGCGTTTTTTCGCATCTTGCTTATAGATGAAAGCGGTGATGCGCTGGTTTCCGCCCTGGTTGGCATCGACCTGACGCACGATATAGAACGCGTAAGCGCCTTTTTCTCTCGCGGCTTTGGTGATGGCATCGTTAACTTCAGGCTGGCTGCGGTAGAAGCCCTGAACGGTCACGGTGTCATACGGTTCCAGCTGAACAGCCTGATCTTTCGGCAGTTCAACAATGCCGTTAATCACGCGGTTTTTCTGTTCATCTGCTTTTGGGGCATTCTCTTTGTACAGCGCAATCGTCACGCGCTGGTTGCCGCTGTTGCCTTGATCGGACTGGTCAACAACGTAAAACGAGGCAGCGCCGTTTTTATCGGCGGCTTTTGATGCGGCGGCGACGGCATCGCCAATAGAGTTATAGCGACCCACAATGACCGTATGGTCAAAAGGTTTTAACGCTGCCGCTTGCTCCGGCGTCAACTCTGTCGCGGCATTCGCAGACAGGGCGGTCGCGGAAAGAAGTGCGGACGCCAGGAGTGTGTTCTTAAGCTTCATAAAAATAATCCTTCGCCTTGCGCAAACCATGTACTGGTGTTGTTGTTAATTTGAGACGGTCCCGATTATGGCATTTAACACCCATCGCTGTCTGCGGCATTTTTCACAGCCTGTGCTCACCAAAGGACCTGATTCGATAACATTTTGTGATATGTGGAAAAAACAGGCGTTTCACAAGAAAAACTGATTAAGCATATGACTTTTACAAGTTAATTTAATGTTAATGAGTTGTTCTATTATGGCGCTATATCATGTTTTTACCGCTTCGCTTGCGCGATTTATCGGTCCTGAAGGCGAATTTAAGGTAAATATCTCTGTCAGTAACCCCGATCGCTTATTTTTCACAGATAAAGTAAGAAATAGTGTTTTCTGGCGGTAGATCACGGGCGCTATTTTCAGTAGGTTATAGAAAGTTTGTTACTGTTTTATTTTCCGGGGTTAATCATTCTCCGTCGTTATCGCGATGGTGAAAATTGATACAAACCGCGGGCAATTATCGACAAACCATCATCAAAAACCGATGGAAGGGAAAACTATGCGTATTGGGGTACCAAAAGAACGGTTAGCCAATGAAACCCGCGTAGCGGCAACACCAAAAACGGTGGAGCAACTGCTTAAACTGGGTTTTACCGTCGCGATTGAAAGCGGCGCGGGCACACTGGCGAGTTTCGATGACGAGGCCTTTACTCAGGCTGGCGCGGACGTCGTGGACGGTGCTGAGGTCTGGCAATCACCCATCATTCTGAAGGTAAACGCACCGGAAGAGAGTGAAATTGAACTGCTGAACGCGGGCACTACGCTGGTGAGCTTTGTCTGGCCAGCCCAAAACCCGGAGTTGATGGAGAAGCTGGCGGCACGCGGTGTCACCGTGATGGCGATGGACTCCGTGCCGCGTATTTCGCGCGCGCAGTCTCTGGATGCGCTGAGCTCCATGGCGAACATTGCCGGCTATCGCGCCATTGTCGAAGCTGCGCATGAGTTTGGTCGCTTCTTTACCGGTCAGATTACGGCGGCAGGTAAAGTTCCACCCGCGAAGGTGATGGTGATTGGTGCCGGTGTGGCAGGTCTTGCCGCTATCGGGGCCGCAAACAGCCTGGGCGCTATTGTTCGCGCGTTTGATACCCGGCCGGAAGTGAAGGAGCAGGTGCAGAGTATGGGCGCCGAATTCCTTGAGCTGGACTTCAAGGAAGAAGCGGGCAGCGGTGATGGTTACGCGAAGGTCATGTCTGAAGCCTTTATCAAGGCGGAAATGGCGCTCTTTGCGGCGCAGGCAAAAGAGGTAGACATCATTGTCACCACCGCGCTTATTCCGGGTAAACCGGCGCCGAAGCTGATCACCCGTGAGATGGTGGATTCCATGCAGCCGGGCAGCGTTATAGTCGATCTGGCGGCGCAAAACGGCGGTAACTGTGAGTATACCGTGCCAAATCAGGTCACGACGACCGCGAACGGCGTGAAGGTGATCGGTTATACCGACCTGCCAGGGCGTCTGCCAACCCAGTCCTCTCAGCTGTACGGTACGAACCTCGTTAACCTGCTGAAGCTGCTCTGCAAAGAGAAAGACGGCAACATTACCGTTGATTTTGATGATGTGGTGGTGCGTGGCGTTACCGTGGTGCGTGAAGGGGAAATCACCTGGCCTGCACCGCCGATTCAGGTTTCCGCTCAACCTCAGGCTGCGCCGAAAGCGGCACCAGAGCCCGCGGAGCCAGCAAAACCTGCGTCGCCGTGGCGCAAATACGCCATCATGGCGCTGGTCATAATCCTGTTTGGCTGGCTGGCGGACGTCGCGCCAAAAGAGTTCCTTGGCCACTTCACCGTCTTCGCGCTCTCCTGCGTGGTGGGTTACTACGTCGTGTGGAACGTTTCCCATGCGCTGCATACCCCGCTGATGTCGGTCACCAATGCCATCTCCGGGATTATCGTGGTCGGGGCATTGCTGCAAATTGGTCATGGCGGCTGGATCAGCTTCCTGAGCTTCATTGCGGTGCTGATCGCCAGTATCAATATTTTCGGTGGTTTCACCGTGACTCAGCGCATGCTGAAAATGTTTCGTAAAGGCTAAGGGGTAGCATATGTCTGGAGGATTAGTTACAGCCGCATACATTGTTGCTGCAATCCTGTTTATTTTCAGTCTGGCGGGGCTTTCCAAACACGAAACGTCTCAGCAGGGAAATAACTTTGGTATCGCCGGTATGGCGATTGCGCTGATTGCCACCATCTTTGGGCCGGACACCGGCAACGTGGCGTGGATCCTGGTGGCGATGATCATCGGCGGCGCGATTGGTATTCGTCTGGCGAAACGCGTTGAAATGACCGAGATGCCGGAGCTGGTTGCTATTCTGCACAGCTTCGTGGGTCTGGCGGCGGTGCTGGTGGGCTTCAACAGCTACCTGTACCACGAACCGGGCCTGGAGCCGATTCTGGTGAACATCCATCTGACCGAAGTGTTCCTCGGCATCTTCATCGGTGCGGTGACCTTCACCGGGTCGATTGTGGCGTTCGGCAAGCTGCGCGGGAAGATCTCTTCCAAACCGCTGATGCTGCCTAACCGCCACAAGCTGAATCTGGCGGCGCTGGTCGTTTCCTTTGTGCTGCTGGTGGTCTTCGTGCGTACCGAAAGCGTAGGCTTGCAGGTGCTGGCGTTACTGGTGATGACTATCATCGCGCTGGCGTTCGGCTGGCATCTGGTGGCGTCTATCGGCGGAGCAGATATGCCGGTAGTCGTTTCCATGCTGAACTCCTACTCCGGTTGGGCGGCGGCGGCGGCAGGCTTTATGCTGAGTAACGACCTGCTGATTGTCACCGGTGCGCTGGTCGGTTCTTCCGGTGCGATCCTGTCTTACATCATGTGTAAGGCGATGAACCGTTCGTTTATCAGCGTCATCGCGGGTGGCTTCGGTTCTGACGGTTCATCAACCGGTTCTGATGAGGAAGTGGGTGAACACCGTGAAATCAGCGCGGAAGACACCGCAGAGATGCTGAAAAACTCGCATTCCGTCATCATCACCCCAGGCTATGGCATGGCGGTGGCGCAGGCGCAGTATCCGGTGGCGGAAATCACCGAGAAACTCCGCGCGCGCGGTATCAAGGTTCGCTTTGGTATTCACCCGGTGGCGGGGCGTCTGCCAGGCCACATGAACGTGCTGCTGGCGGAAGCGAAGGTGCCTTACGACATCGTGCTGGAAATGGACGAGATCAACGATGATTTCGCCGACACCGACACCGTGCTGGTGATTGGCGCCAACGACACCGTTAACCCGGCGGCGCAGGACGATCCGCGTAGTCCGATTGCGGGTATGCCTGTTCTCGAAGTGTGGAAGGCGCAGAACGTTATTGTCTTCAAACGCTCTATGAACACCGGCTATGCTGGCGTGCAGAACCCGCTGTTCTTTAAAGATAACACCCACATGCTGTTTGGCGACGCCAAGGCCAGCGTGGATGCGATCCTGAAAGCGCTGTAATTTCGCTTCATCCTGACAAACCGCCCCCTGGGGCGGTTTTCTTATTTCTGCGGCCAGCTTTTCTCCTCTGTCTATACTTTACCCTTTGTGTAATACGAGGAGGTGTAATGCGATTTTTGTCCCGCTTCGACATCATCGAGCTGATGATGACGCCGTCTTTCTGGATCGGCGTCGCCACGGTGGTCTTTGTGACTCTGCTGGTGTACTGGCTGCTGACGCGCCTGATCGCCTTCGTTAAGAAAGGGATCACCACCTGGGGCGACAAGCACCCCAGCACCAACCGGATGCGCTTTATCCTGACGGATATGCTTAACCGCACCAGCCGCGTCCTGCTTTTTGTCGTGGCGCTGTTGTTCAGCCTGCGTTTCGTCGACTTACCGGATCATCTCTTTGGTACCGTGAGCCACGCCTGGTTCCTGGTCTTCGCTATCCAGGTGGCGCTGTGGATGGATCAGGGGGTGGTGTCGTGGCTTCGTCACGTCATGCTGGCGCCGGGAAGCCATAAAAACCCGGTGACGCTGGTGATCACGGGGCTTATCCTCCGTGCCATTGTCTGGTCAGTGATGCTGCTGTCTATTCTTGCTAACGCGGGCGTCAACATCACTGCTCTGGTTGCCAGCCTTGGGGTAGGGGGTATTGCTATCGCCCTCGCGGTGCAAACGATCCTGAGCGACGTGTTTGCATCGCTCTCCATCGGTTTTGATAAGCCGTTCGAAATCGGCGATTTTGTGGTGTTTAACGATGTCGCCGGGACGGTAGAGCACATTGGTCTGAAAACCACCCGTATCCGCAGCCTGAGCGGGGAGCAGATTGTCTGCGGGAACGCCATCCTGCTGCAACAGACGCTGCATAACTACAAGCGGATGCAAACGCGGCGGATTGTTTTTACCTTCGGGGTCGCCAGCGACACGGCGCCGGAAAAACTGCGTTCAGTGGGTGAGATGGTCAAACAGATCATTACCGACGTCGGGGAAACGAAGTTTGACCGCGCCCATTTCCTGGGCTTCGATCGCGATCGCCTGACCTTCGAGGTGGTTCATATTGTTAATACGGCGGATTACAACAAGTACATGGATATTCAGCAGGAGATCAATATTCGTATCCTGGAGGGGCTGAACCAGCAGGAGATCAAGCTGGCGCTACCGAGCATGGTTCTGCACGCGCCCTGGATGAATGCCGGCGACGAGGCATCTGCGCAACGGTTGAGCGAAGCGCAATAAAAAAAGCCCGCCGTTACCGGCGGGCTTTCATTTTGGGGTCAATCGTCTTCCTCATCGTCCAGCTCAACCGGCGTCTGATATTGATCCGGTTTGATGACCAGAAGGTCGCAGCGCAGATGGTCGATCACCTGCTCGGCGGTATTTCCCAGGAACGCGGCAGAAATACCGGTCCGGCCGATGGTGCCCAGCACCACAATCCCGGCCTGCAAATGCTCCGCCAGATCCGGAATAACCTCTTCCGGTAACCCTTTTTCTACGTGGGTCATGTTCTCATCGATACTGAATTTCTGGCGCAGCGCTTTCATGGCCAGCAGATGCTGACCGCGAATCGCGTCGTTATACACGCTCGGGTCAAATTCAGGCAGCTCGATGGCGATATTGATTGGCGTAACCGGATAGGCGCCCACCAGATGGACTTCAGTATGGTTAACCTGGTCGGCAAGCTGAAGCGTCTCCTTCACCAGTTTCTCGTTCAGCGAATTGTGATAATCCTCTTCGCTGGCCAGATTGACCGCCACGACGGCTTTCCCGCCCTCAGGCCACGGCTGATCTTTCACCATCCATACCGGACAAGGGCATTTGCGCAGCAGGTGCCAGTCTGTTGGAGTGAAAATCACGGATTCCAGTTTGTCATGCTGGTGCGCCATTTTCAGCAGCAGGTCATGCCCACCGGCCACCACTTCCTGAATAATGGCTTCGAAGGGGCGGTTGTGCCAGACTACTTTAATATCAATCGGTACGCCCGCTTCCAGGTAATACTTCGCCTGCTCGCGGATCCACGCGGTACGCTGGCTGATCACTCCCTGACGCATAGCGGTGCGCTCGTCAGGCGACAGAAGGGTGGTCATCTCGTATGAGAAGTCATAAATCGGCAAAAAGGCTTTAATTTTGCCACCAATCCGTTGATGTAAATACACAGCACGTCGTAATGCCGGCTGATCGTCCTGATTAGGATCGATAGCCACCAGCATGTTTTGATACTTTGCCATACAGGTCTCCTTACTACTGTCACCACAGTCTGTAAGTAAAAGAGTAACCTATATATCTTGAATGAAACAGGGGGGAAGTTTTTGCCAGATCAATAATCATGAAAATTTATCGACCTGGCATAAGATATCCGGGAGAGTTATGCCACGTTACGTGAGTGACCCGCCAGAATGGCCAGAGCTTCACCGTTTTCGATGGTGATATACTTACCTTTAACCGCCAGCATTCCGCTCTTCTGGAAGCGACCCAGCAGACGGCTGATGGTTTCCACGGTCAGGCCCAGATAGTTACCAATATCACCGCGCGTCATGGTCAGACGGAATTCACGCGGGGAGAAGCCACGTTCCGCGAAACGGCGGGAGAGGTTATAGATAAAGGCGGCCAGACGCTCTTCGGCATTCTTCTTAGAAAGCAGCAGGATCATATCCTGATCGCCTTTGATCTCACCGCTCATCAGACGCATCATCTGCTGACGCAGGTTCGGCATCTTACCGGACAGATCGTCCAGCGTCTCAAACGGAATTTCGCAGACCATAGAGGTTTCCAGCGCCTGAGCAAAGCTCGGGTGATGGCCACTGCCGATGGCGTCAAAGCCGACTAAATCGCCTGCCAGATGGAAGCCGGTGATCTGCTCGTCGCCCTGTTCGGTAATGGTGTAGCTTTTGATGGTGCCAGAACGGATAGCATAGAGCGATTTCAGTTCGTCTCCCGCCTTAAACAGCGTCTGCCCTTTCTGAATAGGCTTTTTGCGCTCGATGATATTGTCAAGCTGATCGAGTTCGTGCTCATTCAGAGTAAACGGGATACAGAGCTGGCTGATGCTGCAATCCTGGCAATGGATAGCACAACCGCCAGACTGAATGCGTCGTATAATTCGCTTTTCCGGGATCATAGGTTTGCTCAAGCCTTAATTGATATTGGTCAATTTTAACATCTTTTTGGTAAGGACGTAAGTCTGGCAAACCCCCAATAAAGACAAGAGACGGCAGCGTGTTGCCATATCCTTGAAATTCCACAGAATGATTAAGGATTATGAACCTAACAGGAAGAAAATTAAGCACAAAAAGCCTGGGAATTACAGCAGAAAATACCCTTCGTGACGCAGCAGCCACTCTTTGCGCTGTACGCCCCCGGCATAGCCGGTGAGGGTGCCGTTGCGCCCAATCACGCGATGGCAAGGCACCACAATGCTGACGGGGTTAGAGCCATTTGCCGCACCGACCGCGCGCGCCGCGCCGGCACGACCAAGCTGTTCTGCCAGCTGACCGTAGTGCATCACCTGCCCGCAGGGAATATTACGCAGCGCCTGCCACACCTCGCGCTGGAAAGGGGTGCCCGCCGTGGCGGTTGGCAGGGTATTAATAATGCTGAGATCGCCCTCGAAGTAGGCCGTCAGTTTATCGCTCAGCCCGCCAGGATTACGGGCAGTAACACGCTCGTATCCCTCGGCGCGATAATGGATGTTGAGCAGCTCAACCATCCGGTCGCTGTGCTCTTCCCATTCAACCGCGCGCAGATTGAACGCTTCATCCGCGATAACCCACAGCGGCCCCAGCGGCGTCGCAATCTTATCTTCGAGTAATCTCAGCATCAGTACTCCTTAGTTCAGCCTCGGGTAAACACCCGGTCCAATCGGCAGGCCGACAAGATACCACGCCACCAGCATCACCAGCCATACCCCTAAGAAGATAAGCGGATAGGGCAGAACCAGCGAATAGTAGGTACCCAGCTTAGCCTCCGGTCTGTAGCGTTGCAGGAAGCCTAAAAACAGCGGAACGAAGGGTGACACGGGCGCCAGCGGGATCACCGAGGAATCGGCGACACGGAACAGGATCTGGGCGAACGCCGGATGGAAGCCGAGCATCATAAACATGGGGACAAAGATGGGCGCCAGAATCGACCAGATGGCCGACCCGCTGGCAATAAACATGCACAGCAGGGACGACAGCAGCGCCAGGCCGACAAACGCCGGAACACCGCTCAACCCCGCCGCCTCCAGCGCGTCCGTCAGGCTCACGGCCATAAACTTGCCCATGTTGCTCCAGTTAAACATGGCGACAAACTGCGCCAGCGGGAACACCATCACGATAAAACCCGCCATCTCCTTCATCGGCTCGATCATCAGGTGCGGCAGATCTCCCTGACGGCGGATTTTGCCGGTGGCGATGCCGTACGCGAGCGAAACGACGAAGAAGAAGAGAATTATCAGCGGCACAATGCCCTGAATAAACGGCGAGGGCAGTACGGTGTGTTTGATCGGATCGCGCAGCACTCCATTTTCCGGTACCACCATCAGCGCCACCACCGCAATGAACGCCAGCGAGACGATCCCGGCTACGCGCAGGCCGAACTGCTGCTCTTTGCTCAGCGTCTCCAGCTTTTCATCGCTCCGGCCTTCCCATTTACCCAGGCGCGGCTCAATGATTTTATCGGTAATCAGACCCCCGACAATCGTCAGGACAATCACTGAACTGGCCATAAAGTACCAGTTGTCGATCACGCTGACGTGCATGGTCGCATCGATGGTGCTGGCTGCCTCTGTGCTGATGCCGGAGAGCAGCACATCGGTGGTCACGATAAGCAGGTTAGCGGTAAACCCACAGCCGACGCCCGCAATCGCCGACAGCAGGCCCGCAACAGGATGACGACCAACGGCGAGGAAAATCAGCGCCCCCATCGGCGGCATGATCACCAGTGCCGCGTCGGACGAGATATGGCTGAAGAAGGCAATAAACAGCACCATATAGCTGGCATAACGCGCGCTGACGTGCGAGGCCATTTTGACCATCAGCGCGGGCAGGAGACCCACGCGCTCGGCCAGTCCCGCGCCTAACACCAGCGCCAGGATGGCGCCCAGCGGCGCAAAACCGCTGAAGTTTTTAATCACGTTCGGCAAAAACCAGTGCAACCCTTCAACGCTGAGCAGGTTTTTCACTGCCACCATGCTGCCGTCGGCCGGGCTGCGCACGCTCACCTCAAAGGCGGACAGCACGGCCGTCGCGACCATCAGGATGACAATTAAATAGATAAAAAGCAGGAAAGGGTGCGGCACTTTATTGCCGATCCTTTCAACCCAGCCATAGAGCTTACCGGATGGGGAATGCGAAGGTATGGAAGACATACTCATGGGCGTTCCTCGGGACTGTTGTTGTGTTGTTGTGTTGTGTTTTTTTATTTTAAAGGTGACGGTGTCACGCCCTGCGGGATCGGACACTCGTACGGTTTTTCTGTTATGTGTTGTTCGAACTCTTCCCGGCATTTTCGCAACAGGTCGGCATCCTGAAGCAGATGCAGCGCGGTCGCGCCCATCACTTTTCCGGCCAGCAACATGCCTTTATGGGCAATAGAGGTACGCCCCTGCGCCACTAATTGCCAGGTATGCAGCGGGGTGCCCACGGTAAAACAGGGACTAAAGCACTGTGCGACAGGCATCTTCCAGCTGACATCTCCCACATCGGTGGAGCCTGCCAGTACGTTATCGGTGATGGCGTAAGGGGCAGCTTCATCCACCAGCAGCGTCTCCTGATGGCGTCGGGCAAACGCTTTTCCTTCTTCGGCCCCCGTTGCGGCAATGTTTTTCAGGCTGTTTTGCAGGTCGTTTGCCGTGAGCGTAGCGCGGATTTTACGGGCAAATTCGCGTTCCTCTTCCGTCCAGGCCGGCGTGCCGTAATGCTGCAATGCGCGGTACATCGCCGCTTCGAGCGTTCGGTTCGGCAGATAGCTGGAGCAGGCTTTATCAAAGCGGCACTCGACGGTGGTTTCGGTCATCATCGCCGCGCCCTGGGCGATTTTCTCGATGCGCGCGTAGATCTGCTGCGCATCGGCCATCTCCGGGGCGCGGATCAGGTACAGCACCTCGGCCTGGGCCTGCACCACGTTAGGCGAAATTCCGCCGGTATCGGTGATGGCGTAATGAACGCGCGCTTTTTCAATGATGTGTTCGTTGAGGAAGTTTGTGCCGGTGGTCATCAACGTCACGGCATCCAGCGCGCTGCGTCCCAGATGTGGGGAGTTAGCGGCATGGGCGGCGATCCCCTTAAACCGCCAGGCGGCCTGAATATTGGCCAGCGTGCTGACGTTAAACATCCCGGCAAAGGCTTCCGGGTGCCATGTCACGGCAGCGTCCACGTCGTCAAATAATCCTTCACGCACCATAAAGGTTTTACCGGAGCCGCCTTCCTCGCCGGGACAGCCGTAAAAACGCACCGTTCCGCTGCCGCCGTGCTGTTCCAGCCAGCTTTTCACCGCCACCGCCCCGGCAAAGGCAGCCGTGCCTAAGAGGTTATGCCCGCAGCCGTGGCCGTTCGCCCCCGGGGTGGCGGATTGCGCCGTCGCGCAGTGTGCCTGCTGGCTTAGCCCGGCCAGGGCATCGTATTCGCCCAGAAGGGCGATAACGGGCTTGCCGCTGCCGTAGCTGGCAATAAAGGCGTTGGGAATGCCTCCGGCTTCCCGCGTCAGGGTAAAGCCCTCGGCTTCCAGCGCGCTGGCGAGGCGTTCGGCGGACCAGAACTCTTCAAAGCGCGTTTCGGGATGATCCCAGATGTCGTCGGCAATATCGGTAAACGTCTGACATCGCGTGTCGATGGCATCAGCGATAAAAGCGTAGTTCTCCTGCATTACACACCTCGCGTCCACGGGAAATTAAGCGCAGTTCGCGCCAGCGTTTCGATGGCAACGTTCATCACCTGCTCATCAAAATCGAATTTTTCGTTGTGATGTCCGGCGCTCAGCTGGGTGCCGAAAACCATATACGAGGCCATGCCGCCGTTCTGCTGCACGCGGGCCATCATTAGCGTGGCGTCTTCGGAGCCCGCAGGCGCTTTGACCTTATTAATGGCATGAGTCACACCGGGCACCTGGCTTGCCTGCTCGCGCAGATAATCGACCCAGGCCGGGGAAGGGACGCTGGAGGTCGCCGCCCCCATCAGGTTTATCCCGGCTGTTACGCCATAGAGCGCCGCCGCGCCGGTAATTACCGCCTGCGCGCGCTCAAAGACATACTGATTAATGGCCTCGCTTTCGCCGCGGGTTTCAACCTTAAGTAACGCATCAGCCGGAACCACGTTGCGTCCGCTGCCCGCCTGCATGACCCCGACGTTAACCCGGGACGCGCCTTCGCTGTGTGGCGCGATGCCATGCAGCGCGATAGCGGCCTGGGCAGCAGCAAGCAGGGCGTTACGGCCCTCTTCCGGTTTACCGCCAGCGTGTGCGGCGACTCCGGTAAAGCGCACGTCAAATTTGGTG
Organism: Enterobacter cloacae complex sp. SHL022; assembly: GCF_049237785.1. Lineage (NCBI taxonomy): Bacteria > Pseudomonadati > Pseudomonadota > Gammaproteobacteria > Enterobacterales > Enterobacteriaceae > Enterobacter > Enterobacter cloacae complex sp. SHL022. The sequence goes on from NZ_JBMKJH010000011.1 coordinate 83,133, forward strand.
GTCGCCATGAAGTTATCGCTGCCGCAGATCACTGTCCCTTCCGGAACGCCGGTTCCGATATGAATGGCGGTAAAGTAGTCTACGCCGTCCAGCGCGCCTGCGGCGACCATAGCGCGCGCGCCGCGCGTACCCTCTTCGGCAGGCTGGAAGATCAGTTTGATGGTGCCGTTGAGCTGCGCTTCATACTGCTTAAGCACCTGCGCGAGCCCCAGACCAATGGTGGTATGCCCGTCGTGGCCACAGGCGTGCATCATTCCCGGATTGCAGGAGGCAAACCCGTCGCGGAACGGGCGATGGCTGTCGTCGAGCGCTTCGCTTAAATCAAGGGCGTCCATGTCCACGCGAAACGCAAGGGTTGGGCCCGGGCGGCCGGTATTCAGGGTCGCGACAATGCCGGTGAACCCGCCCTCAAACGGCGCCAGCCATTTCTCCGGCGCGCCCTGCGCCCGGGCGCGGGCAAACTCTCGCGAAAGGGTGGCGTCATCGGGCAGTCCCATACGGCTTTCAGCGTCGACCACGTCGCGACCCATCGCCAGCTCGTAACCCAGTGAGGCGAGGATCTCCGCCACTTTTGCCGCAGTGCGAAACTCCACCCAACCGGATTCCGCGAAATGGTGGAAATCGCGACGCCATGCGCTCATTTGTGGGGCTAATGTCTGGATGTACTGCGCCAGTGCGTTCATATCTTTTCCTGTCATCATTAAAATATGTGAACTGCTTCACGCTGTGATAGTTTTTACTTATCACTAATCGTTTTTTCACAGTTTTAACCGTTCAGGAATTACCCTCGCACATCCGTTTCCATTAAAGTAGATGACAGTTTCTTTACTCTGATAAACAACGGTTATCGGTCTCGTTATGTCATTTCAGATTAAATTTCATCAAATCAGGGCGTTTGTCGAGGTGGCGCGTCAGGGCAGCATTCGCGGCGCCAGCCGGACGCTTAATCTTTCGCAGCCCGCGCTGACCAAATCCATTAAAGAGCTGGAGGAGGGTATGGCGGCCCAGCTGTTTGTGCGCCGGAGTAAAGGCGTCGCGCTGACCGAGTGCGGGGAAGGGTTTTATCACCGCGCTAATTTGATTCTGGAAGAGCTGCGTGCAGCGCAGGATGACATCCGCCAGCGGCAGGGCGAACTCGCCGGGCAGATCAATATTGGGATGGGAGCCAGCATTTCACGCAGCCTGATGCCAGCCGTCATTACGCGTTTTCATGCGCAGCATCCTCAGGTCAACGTTCGGATTATGGAAGGCCAGCTGGTGTCGATGATAAATGAATTACGTCAGGGTGAGCTGGACTTTACCATCAATACCTATTATCAGGGGCCGTACGATCACGAATTTACGTTTGAAAAGCTGTTCGAAAAGCCTTTTGCCGTATTTTGTCGGGCAGGACATCCGGCGACAGGGGCGACCTCAATTAATGAGCTTCTGCAATATAACTGGACGATGCCTACGCCCCGGGGAAGTTATTATAAGCAGTTGCAGGATACTTTTAATCACCGCTCTCAAATACCGCGAATTGGCGTTGTCTGTGAGACCTTTTCCTCCTGTATTAGCCTCGTCGCACAAAGCGATTTCATCAGCATTTTACCGCAGGAGTTGGGCTGCGATCCGCTTCTGGCGCACCGTCTGATAATGCTGCCGGTTGTCGAAACCCTGCCTAAAGCGGCATATTATTTAATTCAGCGTCGTGATTCTCGCCAGACACCGCTTGCCGAATCATTAATCACGCAGTTTCGAAGAGAGGCCAGGAAATTAATTTAATAAAAATAACAACAATAAAAAATAGAGTCTGCCCGACATCAGACAGACTCCACAGAACACACAGTCGTGCATCCTTTCGCGGATCCTACATGCATTATCCATTGGGCAGGTTTATTAAGTTATAACAGCTTTTTCTTAAAAGAGAAGGACGTTGAGTGATTGATTTCACGATTTTTTAACGTATTTATTTAATTAATTACGGCTGAAATTTAAGTTAAGGTTAGATTAAATTTATTGCGTCTGCGATTATCTGTTCCTTAAGCCATTATTTGTACCCGTGCCCGGGTGATTGAGACCCGCAACGGGCGCAGGTATAGTACATCACTCAGATGTAGCCGGAGGATTTCCATGAACCCTGACGACAAATCACTTTTTCTTGACGCCATGGAGGATGTCCAGCCGCTCAAACGCTGCGCGGATATTCACTGGCAGCAGAGCCGCAACACGCGGGCGCGTCAGGAAATAGATACTGAGCAGCTCGATAACTTTCTGACGCTGGGGTTTCTGGAACTGTTGCCCCTTGACGAGCCGCTGATGTTCCAGCGCGAAGGGGTACAGCAGGGGGTATTTGATAAGCTGCGTTCCGGCAAATATTCCCGTCAGGCCAGCTTAACGCTGTTACGCCAGCCTGCGGAGCAATGCCGCCAGCTGGTCTATTCCTTTATTCGCCAGGCCGGACGTGACGGGCTACGCAACCTGATCATCGTGCATGGTAAAGGGCGTGAACAGCAGTCGCACCCTAACGTAGTGCGCAGCTATCTTGCGCGCTGGTTGACCGAGTTCGACGAAGTACAGGCCTTTTGCGAAGCGCAGCCGCATCACGGCGGCAGCGGAGCATGCTATGTCTCGTTGCGTAAATCAGAGGATGCGAAGCGAGATAACTGGGAACGCCACGCCAAGCGCAGCCGCTAATCAGGCAGGCGGGCGATATGCCCGCCTGTCACTCAGAAGGTTTCCCAGTTCGCGTCAGCTGTATTCGCGCCTGCCGCTGACGGGCGCAGCAGTACGGGCGTTTTCACGTTTTTAGGGCGAGCCGCCGGCGATGCCTGAGCGTTCAGCCGGAATGCCGCCACGGCCTGACGCAGCTGTTCAGACTGATCTTCCAGCGCCGCCGCCGCCGTTGCCGACTCCTGTACCAGCGCGGCGTTTTGCTGCGTGACGCTGTCCATCTGCGAGACTGCCAGGCTGACCTGCTCTATACCGCGGCTCTGCTCGTCAGACGCCGAGGAAATCTCAGCCATAATATCGGTTACGCGCGTCACGGCCGCGACGATCTCTTTCATGGTCGCACCCGCCTCGCTCACCTGTTCCGAGCCGGTATTCACCCGGCTGACAGAGTTCTCGATAAGCCCTTTGATCTCTTTTGCCGCCTGCGCGCTGCGGCTGGCCAGCGTCCGTACTTCACCTGCCACGACCGCAAAGCCGCGACCTTGTTCCCCGGCACGGGCGGCTTCAACCGCCGCGTTGAGCGCGAGAATATTGGTCTGGAAGGCAATGCTATCGATAACGCCGGTGATATGCGCAATTTGCTGAGAACTGTCGGCAATGTCATTCATGGTACGCACCACGTTATCCACCACCTGACCGCCGCGTGCGGCGGTTTCAGACGCATTCTTCGCCAGCAGCGTCGCCTGGCGGGCGTTATCCGAGTTCTGTTTCACCGTGGCAGTCAGCTCTTCCATGCTGGCGGCGGTCTCTTCCAGCGAGGCTGCCTGCTGCTCGGTTCGGGCGGAAAGGTCGTTACTTCCGGCGGCAATTTCTCCTGCGCCCGTGTAGATAGAATCTGTGCTGCCGCGCACGGCGCTGACGGTGCTCACCAGCGACTGCTGCATCTCGTGCAGACCAGCAGCCAGCTGGCCCATCTCGTTGCGCCCGGTAATCGCGACATTTTGCGTCAGATCGCCGCTCGCGATGGTGCGAATATGGTTCATGATGGCGTTGAGCGGTTTCAGGAGCAGGTGCTGTAAACCCTGCCAGATCACCACCAGCACGGCGATCACGGTCAGGAAGATCGCCGCCAGCGTCCACTGCATCTGGGTAAAGCTGCTCTGGTTCTCTTCGGCGGCGGCTTTCAGCAGAACGTTGTTTTCAGCGCGCCAGCGGGTATAGACCGCCTCCATCTCATCCTGCGCCTGCTGGGCGTCCAGGTCGCCATAGGCCTGATAGTTATCTGCGCGCAGATACTCAATGGACAAGCGCATCACCTCGTGCATTTGCTTCCAGGCTTTCTGCATCTCTTCGGTGAGCGCGGCATTCTGGCCCTTCACCTGCGGAATAACCAGCCAGATTTTGTAATAGTCTTCGGCTTTGGCCAGCGAACCGTTGGCGGTGCCCAGCAGCGTGTTGATCGCCGCGAGAGAGGCCGGATCGCGCTGGTTTTTCAGGTAGCGGATCGCCACGCGGGTAACGGTAACGCGCGTTTTCACCAGCGTGTTAACGCTGTCGCTCAGGCTTTCCTGTTGGGCATTGAGTAACCCGGAGTTCTGAAAGTTGTGACGATCGTTGTTAACGGCAGAGTAGAACAACCCTCCCGTGACAACTTGCAGCAGACAGAATATGGTGAGGGCAAAGATAATACCGGTAATCACGTGCAGATTTTTCAGCATGGCGGTCATCCGTAAGAGAAGAGGCAGGGTTACATCAATACTATCGTCGTAGCGAATTTAAACTTTAATTTTACTATTGCTTAACTAATGGTTTCGTTGCGGAACCTGTTGTAAATCCGGATCATTTTTTATGAGGAAGGTCAGCATGAGCAGCATAGATAAAAGCGGAACGTTCACGCTCGGAACGCGTACGGTTAAACGATTTGGCTATGGCGCGATGCAGCTTGCCGGGCCTGGCGTTTTTGGTCCGCCAAAAGATAAAAATGCGGCGCTGGCAGTGCTGCGTGAAGCGGTGGCGTTGGGTGTGAATCACATTGATACCAGCGATTTTTACGGACCTCATGTGACCAACCAGCTTATCTGCGAGGCGCTTCATCCGTACCGGGACGACCTTACGATTGTGACCAAGATCGGAGCCCGACGCGGCGAGGATGCCTCCTGGCTGCCGGCGTTTTCCGCGCAGGAGCTGACGCAGGCGGTGCATGATAACCTGCGTAACCTGAAGCGGGATGTGCTGGACGTGGTTAACCTGCGGATCATGTTTAGCGCCCACGGACCGGCGGAAGGCTCGATTGCCGCGCCGCTGAGCACCCTTGCGGAGCTGCAACAGCAGGGGCTGGTTCGTCATATTGGGCTGAGCAACGTCACCGCTTCGCAGGTTGCTGAAGCGCAGAAGATGGTTTCCGTGGTGTGCGTACAGAACATGTACAACGTTGTGAATCGCGGTGACGATGCGCTGGTTGATTCGCTGGCGCAGCAGGGGATTGCCTGGGTGCCGTTCTTCCCGCTGGGTGGTTTCACGCCACTGCAATCTTCCGGACTACAGGCGGTGGCGGATTCACTGGGCGCGACGCCGATGCAGGTGGCGCTGGCATGGCTGCTGCAACGCTCGCCAAATATCCTCTTGATCCCGGGAACCTCATCGGTGGCGCATCTGCGTGAAAACCTGGCGGCAGTCGATCTGGTATTGCCGCCTGAGGCGCTGGAGACGTTAAATTCTCTGGTGGGGTAATCCCGATACCAGCAAAAGCCCGGAGGATTTTTCGGGCTTTTGCTGTTTATGATCCAATCTGACTTCTTTGGCGGTGAAGCGCTAACGCTTCTGCCACGATTTCCTGCTTACTTTTCCGTGTTTCATACGCAGTAATGCGGATGTACTCCATCAGCGCAGGATCGATGCGCGCACTTAACATCCTGAGTTCGGCCTCCTTTGCGACACCGCGAGCAACACGCTTATCGGGATAATCACGGGCGGGCATAGAAAACGTCCTCCAAAAATTGTCTTGTTAATTTGTGCTGTAAAATATGCGCTAGTCTAAATATAAAGTCAACGTATAGTGTATGTGGAGTGATTTGTGGTTACTTTGTTTTGTTTTTATAGTCATGTGAAAGTCATTGCGTAGTGAAGTTTTATGACGCGTTACGCTTGTCTGTGCGTAAAAATTTACAAAACAAATAATCTTCATTGCTATAGGGGGTTATAAGCGAAGCGGTTAAGGCGTAGCCAGCCGCTTACGCTGACATGGCTTGATCGATACCTCAGTTAAAACTACTGTATATAAAAACAGTATGGAGGTGTTTATCATGATCTTTTTCAGACCCGCAGAGTTGCGTGAAATCGTTGCTATTCCACTTTTCAGCGACTTAGTACAGTGCGGCTTCCCCAGCCCGGCAGCGGATTATGTAGAGCGGCGTATCGATTTAAACGAGTTATTAGTCGCCCATCCCAGCTCCACTTACTTTGTCAAAGCCGCCGGTGACTCGATGATAGAAGGGGGGATCAATAACGGTGATTTGCTGGTGGTGGACAGTTCCCGCAAGCCTGAGCATGGCGATATCGTGATTGCGGCGGTAGAGGGCGAATTTACCGTGAAGCGCCTCCAGCTGCGTCCCAATATTCAACTCAACCCCATGAACAGCGCCTATTCACCGATTATTGTCGGCAGCGACGATACGCTCGATATCTTTGGTGTAGTGACGTATATCGTGAAATCCGCGAGCTGATCGTGTTTGTGAAGCTTAATTAATAGGCAATAAGTTAATTCTCATCATGCAAAAATCTTACGGCACCTGGGCTGTCTTGTCGGCAAACCTGATATTCATCGCATAAGCCGGAACTTACTGGTCAAATATTCTGGTATTGGCGAATTACAGAGTGATATCCCATTTTTTTTATTTTGTTATGTTCCTGCACTTTAGTGAGTTTTCTTTTCTTCCGACAGAATACATTTTGTCTACATTATAATTTTAATTTATGATTCGCACACGAACAATTGATGTTACGCAGGGTTTTAGCATCGTGGCAGTCAATAAAACCCTGCTGTTATAAAGTAATCAGGAGATTCATTTTTATGTCAGACAATAATCCCCGCTCATCCGGCTGGTTAGGCCCGTGGTGCCTGCTGGTGGGTGTGATACTTCTTGTAACGGGGCTCTTTTTTGCTATCGGCGGTTTTAAACTGGTTTCCCTGGGGGGGAGTTGGTATTTTCTCATCGCCGGGGTTATCACTCTGCTCTCTGCGATTCAGTTCTTCCGCCGCAAGTCCTCTGCCGTGGGGCTGTTTGCCCTGGTGTTTCTTGGCACCCTGATTTGGGCATTTTTCGATGCCGGGCTCGACTTCTGGCCGCTGGTTTCCCGTTTAATGGTACCCGCCGGGCTGATGGTGCTGGCAGCTGCCACCTGGCCTGCATTGCGTAAACGTGAAGGAAAACCGTCCTGCGCAAAAGGGGCCCTGGGGGTCTGCGCGGTCCTTATTATCGCCATGGGCGTCACCTTTGTTCAGATGTTTCAACCCCATCCGACCGTGCCGTTTAGCGGTGAAAAACGTCCGCTGGTACCGGTAAAAGATGATGCGAAACAGCAGAACTGGGATCACTACGGTAATACGGCCGGCGGTAGTCGCTTTGTGGCGCTGGACCAGATAACCCGTGACAACGTGAAAAACCTGAAACCGGTCTGGACCTACCATACCGGTGACGTACCGGAAAGTCCGGACGGCAATGGCGCAGAAGATCAGCAAACGCCGCTACAGGTTGGCGATCGTGTCTTCCTCTGTACGCCGCATAACAACGTGATCGCCGTGGATGCCGATAGTGGGAAAGAGATCTGGAAAGCGGAAATCAACGCCAAATCTGCAATCTGGATGCGCTGCCGTGGCCTGGCATACTTTGATGCCACCAAACCGCTGGCACAGCCAACGGTAGCGGGCTCCACGCCGGTTCTGCCAGCGCAGGTCGCACCGGGCGCTGCATGCCAGCGCCGTATCCTGATGAATACCATTGACGGTAAGCTGATCGCGTTAGACGCCGATAACGGCAAATTCTGCCCGGACTTCGGTACTAACGGCAGCGTTAACCTGCATGAAGGGATGGGCGACGCGTCAGATCCCACCTACGTGCTGACGTCGGCCCCGACGCTGGCGGGTACGACGGTTGTCGTTGGTGGCCGCGTTGCGGATAACGTCAGCACCGATATGCCGGGAGGTGTTATACGTGGTTATGACGTGATCACCGGCCAGCTGCGCTGGGCGTTCGACCCGCGTAATCCGGATCCGAACTATGTTCTGAAGCCGGGCGAACACTACAAACGTAGCTCTGCAAACTCCTGGGCCCCTATGTCCTGGGATGCGTCGATGAATACCGTGTTTATCCCGATGGGGAGTTCCTCCGTCGACCTGTGGGGCGCTGACCGTATTCCGGAAGATCATAAATACGCCACCTCAATCCTCGCGCTGGATGCGACTACCGGGAAAGAGAAGTGGGTATACCAGACCGTGCATAACGACCTCTGGGATTTCGATATCCCGATGCAGCCGAGCCTGGTTGATTTCCCGACAAAAGAGGGCAACAAGCCCGCGGTGGTGGTGGGCACCAAAGCGGGGCAAATTTATGTTCTTGATCGCCTGACGGGTAAACCGCTCACTGAAGTGAAAGAGGTTCCGGTAAAACCAGCGGATATTCCACGTGAACAGTACCCGGCAACGCAGCCGCGCTCTGTGGGGATGCCGCAGATTGGCGCGGAAACCCTGAAAGAATCGGATATGTGGGGGGCGACGCCGTTTGACCAGCTGGCCTGTCGTATCAGCTTCAAATCAATGCGTTATGACGGTCTGTACACGATGCCGGGGACCGATATTTCCCTGAGCTTCCCGGGCTCGCTGGGGGGAATGAACTGGGGTAGTCTGTCCACGGATCCGAACAACCAGTACATCTTCGTCAACGACATGCGTCTGGGTCTGTGGGTCCAGCTGATTAAACAAGATCCGCAAAGCGCAGTGGCAAACACGGGCGGTGAAGCCGTGAACGCCGGTATGGGCGCTGTTCCGATGAAAGGAACGCCGTATTCGGTCAACAAAAACCGTTTCATGTCACCGCTGGGTATTCCGTGCCAGAAACCACCGTTTGGCTCTCTCTCTGCGATTGACCTGAAAACACAGAAAATCGTCTGGCAGGTGCCGGTCGGTACCGTTCAGGATACCGGTCCGTTTGGGGTAAAAATGCGTATGCAGATGCCTGTCGGTATGCCGACGCTGGGCGGTACGCTGGCCACGCAGGGCGGTCTGGTCTTCATTGCGGGAACCCAGGATTACTACCTGCGCGCCTTTGATTCCTCTACGGGGGAAGAAGTGTGGAAAGCGCGTCTCCCGGTGGGTAGCCAGGGCGGACCTATCAGCTATGTATCACCGAAAACCGGCAAACAGTACATTCTGATCTCTGCTGGCGGTGCACGCCAGTCGCCGGATCGTGGTGACTACGTGATTGCCTACGCGCTGGATAAATAACAGCGAAATAAACAGCCTGGCCCCGTCGTAGTACGGGGCTTTTTTTTGACTGAAAACCACGCACAGGAAGAAAGCTGCGGTTCCGGTCAGCCTGTGAAAAGCACCCGCCAGCGTCGGCGACGGCGAGTCATCTCGCGCCATAGCGCGACTATCTCGTCAGGTTGCAGGGCATCAATAGCCTGCGGCGTTAACACCGGCAAACCATAGCGCTGGCGCAGGGCGGCCACTGCCGTGGCGCTGGCATCCATCGGTGAGCGGATCTGCGTCGCCAGCTGCTGTCGCAATAGGCTGAACTCGGATTCATCGCACAGCGTCAGCTCTCGCAAAAATCGTTTGCAGCAACCCAACAGGTTCACGGGAGAACGATCAGGCGACTGTAACGCCAGCAGCAGGCCATCGCGATCGGCAATACGCTGATAACGACAGCTGACCACGTAGCCAATCTGCTGTTCCACGCGCAGGCGCTGGAAAAATCGCGGTTCGCAGCATAACGCCAGCAGCCGCAGCGCGGCGAGCGACGCACCCGGCGGCAGGGGAATAAACACCAGCAGCGCCGAATCCTCGCTGGCGTGCGGAATGTGTTCGACCCCGCCGGGACAATCGCTTAACGGCAACGGCTTAGCGTTAACCGGCGCCCGGAGCAGGCCAAGCTGCCGGGCTAACCCGTGCGCGTGTCCGGCGCTGCCGCCAGCTAACGCCGCCAGCCAGCCATTCCGTGACGGTTCCGATGCCAGTCGTTCAGGCAATTGCTTAAGCAACTGACGGATCGCAATGCCATCTGGCGCAGGCGTAATAGCCGGTGTGGGGCGGGAGAGGCGATCGATTATCGCCCCGATGATGGGTTCCGCCATCACCACGGCGTCAGGAAGCCGCAGGGTTAGCTGCCAGCTACCGTCAACCGTTTGCCACTCGCCGCTGCCGCCGATATGGCGCATTTCAGCCAGAAGAGGGCGTAATTGTTTGCCGATCGCCACCCCCTGTGACTCGCTTACGCGCGAATAAAAAGGCTTGCGGAGGATCAACGTCGGCGGTTGTGCCTGCGCCGGTAAATGCAGCAGCGGAACGGCTTCTGGCGTCAGGGCTGGGGCAGAATATTGGGCAGCCTGCGGGTAGAAGGAAAACGCGATGGGGCTCTCATCCGCAACCGGCTGGCGACGCCAGTGGCTAAGCGGCAGGGCAAATCCCTGGCTGGAAATTGTCCCGGCGGCTTCCATTTTTTTGCAGGCCAGATATGAGGTGGGCGCCGCCAGTAAGTCGGCACAGAAGGCGGAAAAATCAACCGGCGCCGCGCCGGGCGCAAAACCAAACGCCCGCTGGCGAAGCTGGTCAAGGGCCGACAGGGCGCTAAAGCGCTGCTGTGCCAGCCGATAATAATGCCGCTGTTGCTCTTGCGTCGTTTGCTGTAGGGCCCGCAGCCAGCGCGTGATTTGCGCGTCTATGGCCTCGGGCCGTTCGCCGTCAAGCGTTAGCGCCAGCCAGCCGTAATCGTCATCCTGATAAAGCCAGTCCAGTGATACCTCTTCTGCCAGCCCGCGCGCCCGCAGCCCGTCAATCAGGCTTCCGGGGGCCTCATCCAGCAAAAATTCCCGAAGCAAGGTGACGTTGTCACTTTTTCGGATCAACGGACAGCGCCACAGCGCGGGTCGCTCCGTCACTGCCAGCTGATAATATGCTTCAGCGCTAAGGCGTAACGGGGGGGCGGCTTCAGGCACGCCACCTGAAGCAAAACCTGTCGAAAACGTATGGGCAAGCTCGGCTAACGCATCCAGCGTTTGCGGTCCCTGTAGCCACAATTGCAGGTGTCCGGCCACATAATAGCGGCGATGAAAGTCGCGCAACGCGGCGTGCAGCGATCCCGTGTCTTGCCCCAGAGAATCATGGCTACCCACCTGAAAACGGCGAAAAACCTCCGGTTGTTCCATCGCGTGGCGCGCCGCGGCTTCGCGCCGGGCGGCATCATGCTGCTGGATAAGCCGGTTTTCCGCATCAATGACCGCCACTTCGCGCTGGATGTCCTGCCGGGAAAGCAGCGGCGCCTGCAACATATCCCGCAGTCGCGCGACGCCGTCGGACAGGTTATCGGCGGCAACGTCGAAGAAAAAAGCGCTGTGGCGAGCCAGCGTGGTGGCATTGACGTTGCCGCCCTGGCGCTGGACCCAGGCCATGAGTCGATCATCGCCCTGATAGCGCTGGCTACCGCGGAACAGCAGGTGCTCAAGCAAATGCGCAAGACCGGCGAATCGCGGTGGCTCGTGATGGCTTCCGGCACTCACGCGCGCCAGCGCCGCCGCGCGTGTCGCCTGCGGCTGATGCACCAGCGTTGCGCGTAAATCGCCTGCCAGTTCCACGATGCGGATGGTCATTATCGTTACAGTTCCCGGGTTTTATAGATAAGCTGAGAACGGGTTCGGTTGCGAAACTGAAGCTGACCGATCTTCATATCACTACAGGCTGCTTCGCGTCGCGCCTCGAGGATTTTATGATGATGCGGCGATTTGCTGCACACCGGATCGGCGTTATCCGCATTCCCGGTGAGCATAAAGGCCTGGCAGCGGCAGCCGCCGAAGTCTTTCTCTTTTTCATCGCAGGAGCGGCACGGCTCCGGCATCCAGTCAAATCCGCGATAGCGGTTGAAGCCGAAAGAGTCATACCAGATGGATTCCAGGCTCTGCTCAAGCACCGACGGGAAATCCACCGGCAGCTGGCGCGCGCTGTGGCAGGGCAGCGCCGTGCCTTCCGGGGTCACGCTGAGGAAAATCGACCCCCAGCCGCCCATGCAGCCTTTTGGCCGCTCTTCGTAATAATCGGGGGTGACGAACAGCAGGTTGGTCAGATTGCCGCTGGCGGCCATTTTTTGCCGATATTCGGCAACCACGCGTTCCGCGCGGGCAATCTGTTCCCGCGTCGGCAGAAGCCCCTGACGATTAAGGAACGCCCAACCGTAGAACTGGCAGGTGGCAAGTTCGACGTCGTCGGCGTCCAGCTCGATGCACAGTTCGATGATTTTATCGATCTGATCGATATTATGCCGGTGCAGGACGAAATTCAGCACCATCGGGTAATCGCGCGCTTTAACCGCTTTGGCCATCGCCAGCTTCTGCTGGAAGGCTTTTTTATTCCCCGCCAGCGCAGCGTTGAGCACTTCATCGCTGGCCTGGAAGCTAATCTGGATATGGTCCAGACCGGCCTCGCTGAATGCGTCGAGCTTGCTTTCCGTCAGGCCAATTCCCGAGGTGATCAGGTTGGTATAAAAACCGAGATCGCGGGCGGCGCGGATCAGCTCCGGCAGATCCTTACGCGTCAACGGTTCGCCGCCGGAAAAACCTATCTGCACGCTGCCCATCGCCCGCGCCTGGCGGAAAACCTCAATCCACTGTTCAGTGGTCAGCTCCTGATCCTGCCGGGCGAAGTCCAGCGGGTTAGAGCAGTAAGGACACTGTAGCGGACAGCGATAGGTTAGCTCCGCCAGCAGCCACAGCGGTGGATTGACGGCAGGTTTATTCTGGCTCACGGAAAATAATCCACTTCTGTTGATAAGCGATTTGCAGGAATTCTACGACGTCGTCATCCACGCCGCCGGCTTCCGGGAACCGTTCGTTGAGTATGGCAATGATAGCCGCCGCGTCGCGTTGGCCATCGACCAGTTCGAGGATTGCGGCCGCAGTCTCATTGAGTTTAGCCATGCCTTCCGGATAGAGGATGACATGGCTGTCCTGAGCGGCTTCCCATTGCAGGCGATAGCCGCGACGAAAGGCGACGATGGAGTTTTTTTGCATGCTTATACCAGTCGGGTGGTGTGCCAGGCCGCTTTGTCGGTGACCGTGTGATAAGGCGGACGCTGTAGCGCGTAGGCCATGGTCATCGCGTCGAGCATCGACCACAGGATATCGAGTTTGAACTGAAGGATCTCCAGCATCCGATTCTGCTTTTCTGCGCTATCGCAATAACGCTTCGCCAGCTCCAGACCGTGTTCAACGTCGCGGCTGGCCTGGCTGAGGCGGCTGCGGAAATAAAAATAGCCTTCCTCTTTGATCCACGGGTAGTGCTGTGGCCAGCTGTCGAGACGCGACTGATGGATTTGCGGGGCGAACAGTTCGGTGAGCGAACTGCATGCAGCCTCCTGCCAGTTGGCGCGGCGGGCGAAGTTAACGTAAGCGTCGACGGCGAAACGGACGCCGGGCAGCACGTGGCGTTCGCTGATTAAGTCCTCGCGGCTGAGCCCCACGGCTTCGCCCAGCTGTAGCCAGGCTTCGATACCGCCGTCATGACCGTTGCTGCCGTCGTGATCGAGGATCCGCTGCACCCATTTGCGACGCGTGTTCGGATCCGGGCAGTTCGCCATAATTGCCGCGTCTTTCAGTGGGATCGTCGTCTGGTAGTAAAACCGGTTCGCCACCCAGCCCTGGATCTGCTCGCGGCTGGCCTCGCCGTTATGCATCGCGATATGGTACGGATGGTGAATATGATAGTAGGCGCCTTTCGCCCGAAGGGCGTGCTCAAACTCTTGCGGCGAGAGCGTTTCGCGAATGTGCATAGTTAGTCCTGAAGCGTGATGTTCATCCCGTCCCAGCTCACTTCTATTCCCTGCTGCGCAAGGGCGTGACGCTGCGGCGACTGCTCGTTAAGGATCGGGTTGGTGTTATTAATGTGGATCAGAATCTTGCGCTTTGCCGGCAGCGAGGCCAGCAGCGCCATCATGCCGTGTTCATCGCCGAGCGCCAGATGGCCCATGTCGCGGCCGGTATTGCGCCCGACGCCGGTGGCCTGGAGTTCATCGTCCTGCCAGACGGTGCCGTCAATCAGCAGACAGTCCGCCTTTTTGAGCCACGGCAGGATAGCGTCATCGGGTTCACCGAGACCCGGCGCGTAGAACAGCGTCTGACCGTTGCGGCGGTTTTCGATAAACAGCGCCACGTTATGCCCCGGCAGCGGGCGGTCGCGCCACGGCGAATAGGGCGGTGCGTTACTGGCGATGGGGACAGCGGTAAACTGCAAATCAGGGCAGGCTTCCACGCTAAAGGCGGTGAGCGGCGCGATCGGGTGGTGAATCAGGCCGCCGTTCCAGTGCCGGAGCATGGTAAAAATCGGGAATCCGCTGGAAAGATCTTCATGCACCTCCGGCGTACACCATACCTGATGTGGGCACCCCTCGCGCAGGCTGAGCAGCCCGGTGGTGTGGTCAATCTGGCTATCGGTGAGAATAATGCCGCCAATATGCGTGCCGCGCAGAACCTCTTTCTTATTCAGTTCTGGCGTATGGGCAATCTGCTGGCTGATATCGGGGGAGGCGTTACACAGCACCCACTCTTTGCCGTTATCGCTGACGATGATCGACGACTGGGTGCGAGGGGTCGCCTGAAGGGTACCGTCGCGCAAACCCTGACAGTTGGCGCAGTTACAGTTCCACTGGGGGAAACCACCGCCAGCGGCGGAACCGAGGACTTTTATAAACATGAAGATGGGCCAGGTAGTCAAACAAAAATGCCCGCACGGATGGCGGGCAGAGCGATTAGCGGTTGGAAATGTACAGGGTCACTTCCAGGCCAAGACGTAAATCAATAAAAGCAGGTTTCTTCCACATCGTTTTTTCCTCTTTAAAAATGCAGCACCAACGCCATTGTTTGTGCCAGTTTTGTGATGGTCATCAAATAATGCGTCACAGGAGGGCAAAGCTCAACCCGAAAGATGTAAGGAATTAACTTAATGTTTACAACGTAACCTATTGTTGCCAAACATTTTGCAATACCTTTTGCCAGTTACCCCACAGCAGCTTATTCAGCACAAATTGATCATAGCCGCTGTCACGCAACGCGCTGATTAGCCGTGGTAAACCACTCACATCGTGTAAATCATCAGGCAACGTAATGCCGTCAAAATCGGAGCCCAGCGCGACATGATCGTCACCCATGATGTTAATAAGATAGTCGATATGGCGAACAATCGTGCTCAGCGGGGTATCGCTATCGCGTTTACCGTCGGCGCGCAGAAACGCGTTGCCGAAATTGACGCCAGCCACGCCGCCGCTGTCGCGGATAGCCAGCAGCTGCCGATCGGTCAGATTGCGCGGTTGCGGGCACAGCGTATGGGCGTTGGAGTGGGTGGCGACCAGCGGTGATGAGGAATGACGAGCGGTATCCCAGAACGCCTTTTCATTCATATGCGAAACGTCAATCAGCATGTTCAGGGCGTTAGCGTGCTTAATGAGGGCGATACCCTCTGCGGTAAGCCCTGGGCCGCTGTCCGGGCTGCCGGGAAACGCCCCGTTAACGCCGGTGCCAAAACGGTTAGCAATGTTCCAGAAAGGCCCAATGCTACGCACCCCGGCGGCATAGAAAGCCTGTAGATCGCCTCCCTCGCCGTCAAAACCGCCCGCGCCCTCAATATGCGCTACCATCGCCAGCACCTTATCCTGACGGCAGCGTTCGATATCCGCCGCGCTCAGGCACAATCGCGCCCGGCCGTCGGAGTGGGCGACAAGCTGCTTAAGGATCGTCAGCTGCTGCCAGAGAATGTCGACCGGCTGCCACGGCTCGCAGGCGTATTGTGGCGCCATGCGGGCGATATACTCCTGCGGCGGCACGAACAGCGCGAACAGCCCGCCGGAAAATCCGCCTTGCTGCATGCGCGGATAATCGAGGTGTCCGTTTTCAATGCCGGAGAAGAAGGCCGTTACCGGATCCTGGCGATGGTGAAGCCATAAATTAAGCAACAGGTCATTGTGACCATCAAAAATCGCCATAGCGCATCCCACTGTCTTTTATTGCTGCGAAAGTTGCCTGGCACGATAACCGATTTGTCCGGTCCAGCAAGGGGAAAATTACAACTTAGCAGCAATTGTTAATATCACTTAACAGTGAGGAGATCCGCAAAGCGGGTTGTGTAGCGGGGTGAAAGCATTTCCCGTTTCATCTGCCACGGCTGCTGAATACCCTGTCCCGCGAAGTAAAGCGTGCCACGGCCATTTTCAGCATTCAGATGGTCTAATACATCCATTAACTTTTGGCTGTTTTTCCTGGGTGCGTTGTCGTCAAACAGATTAAGTTGCGCGACGCCCTGGCTATAAAAATCTCCCAGCATCACGCCGGCTTTCTGGTACCGATGGCCGTTCTTCCAGACCGCATCCAGACAACGAACTGATGCGCCGATAATATCCCGGCTATCCTGGGTTGGGGTAAGCAGTTTTACCGACGCGCTATTGCCATAATATGGCTCGTTAAGCGCGAAGGGCGAGGTTTTAACAAATACGGAGATAAAGCGGCAATGCTGATGCTCATTGCGAAGTTTTTCTGCTGCCCGGGCGGCATAACTACAGATGGCCTGGCGTACATCGTCATATTCGGTGATGCGTTCGCCAAACGAGCGCGAACAGACGATTTCTTGCTTTACCGGGGCAAACTCTTCCAGTTCAAGACACGGTTCGCCCCGTAATTCACGCACCGTTCTCTCCAGCACGACATTGAAATGTTTTCTTATGAACCGGATATCGGTGTCTGCCAGTTGCAGGACGGTCTTAATCCCCATCATCTCAAGCTTCTTCGCTATGCGACGTCCTACACCCCAAACGTCTTCGACGGGTAGCGCCGCCATCAGCTTTCTCTGACGATCCACATTGGATAAATCAACAACGCCTCCCGTCTGGCGCTGCCAGCGTTTTGCCGCGTGATTTGCCAGTTTCGCCAGCGTCTTTGTGGGTGCGATGCCCACCCGGACGGTCAGATGGGTGCGTTGCAGTACGGTCGCTCTCATTTCATGCCCAAAATCGGAAAGATCGCGACAATTACGTACCCCGGTAAGATCGCAAAAGATCTCATCAATGGAGTATATTTCGCTACGAGGCGACATCTCTTCAAGCGTGTTCATTACCCGGTTGGACATATCCGCGTAAAGTTCATAATTACTGCTGAAACAAACCACGCCATGATGCCTGAAGCGATCTTTCTGTTTGAAGTACGGTTCACCCATTTTCACAAAGGGTTTGGCTTCAGCGGAGCGAGAGATGACGCACCCATCGTTATTGGACAACACGACCACCGGTCGTCCCTTCAGGTCCGGGCGAAAAACCGTTTCACAGGAAGCATAGAAAGCGTTCACATCACACAGTGCAAACATGGTCAGCTCGCTCTGGTATCGCCAGGTGGGGTGAAAAACTGCATTATGATCACCGTTAATAAATACTGTATTTATATACAGTATTGTATATTGATAGCAAAGATCAAGGGGGAACGAGGAGTGACGTCGTACGGGTGCAGGAGGGCGAGGGTTATGTCCAGAATGGCGGCGAGGCAAATCTGGCGGAAAGGGTATTTAATGAAATGTTTAAGGAATATAAGTGCCCATACGGCAGGTATGGGCAGTGAAGCCGTCGATATTACTTCTTCTTGTCCATCATCGCCTTGAGATCGGCAAAGGGGTTAAACGTGGCGACACCCACGTCTTTTTGCGCATCCTCACCCGCGACAACGGTGGTGCCATACTGATCCGCTTCGGTGTACTTTGAGTGTTCGTGATCGTGACAAAACAGGCACAACAGCTCCCAGTTACTGCCATCTTCCGGGTTATTGGTGTGATCGTGGTCGATATGGTGAACCGTGAGTTCACGAAGATTTGAATAAACAAACTCACGCGAGCAGCGTCCACAAACCCAGGGGTAGATTTTTAGCGCTTTTTCACGGTAGCCGCTTTCCAGCCGTGCGTAGTTTTTGGGGATCAGAGCCATTGCTGATGTTACCTGTTAAAAAGAGAATAGTTCACACTATATCCCATTATGAGATGTCAGGAGAATGCCTCCTCTGCGGGAAGGCAGCCTGCGATTTGCGTATTTCTGTCAGTTTATTTGAAGCATTCCGTTAAATAATCACCATTTATTCTCATCCGTTAATGCGTAGAGTAGGGATAACGCAATGCTTTATCAGGATACTCCACTATGAAAAAGATCGGATTTTTGTCGTTTGGTCACTGGACGCCGTCACCCCAGTCCGGCACGCGAACCGCGGCTGACACGCTGCTACAGTCCATCGATCTGGCGGTCGCAGCCGAAGAGCTGGGCGCGGACGGGGCTTATTTCCGTGTGCACCACTTTGCCCGCCAGCTCAGTTCGCCATTCCCCTTGCTGGCGGCAATAGGCGCGAAAACCAAACGTATCGAAATCGGGACGGGCGTGATCGACATGCGGTATGAAAATCCGCTGTATATGGCGGAAGATGCTGGCGCGGCAGATCTCATCTCCGGCGGGCGATTACAGCTTGGTATCAGCCGGGGTTCCCCGGAGCAGGTGATTGATGGCTGGCGTTATTTTGGTTACGTGCCGCAGGAAGGGGAAACCGAATCTGATATGGCGCGCCGCCACACTGAGGTACTGCTTGATGTATTACGCGGTGAAGGGTTTGCGAAGCCTAACCCACAGCCGATGTTCCCAAACCCGCCGGGATTGTTGCGTCTGGAGCCGCATTCAGAAGGCTTACGCGATCGTATCTGGTGGGGGGCTGGCTCTAATGCAACGGCAGTATGGGCGGCAAAACTGGGGATGAACCTGCAAAGCTCAACGCTGAAAGATGATGAAACCGGCGAGCCGTTCCATATTCAGCAGGCAAAACAGATCCGTGCCTACCGACAGGCCTGGGCTGAGGCAGGGCATACCCGTCAGCCACGCGTTTCGGTCAGCCGCAGTATTTTTGCCCTGATGGACGAACGCGACCGGATGTATTTCGGCTCAAGCCGCAATGAGAGCGACAGCGTGGGCTATCTGGATGAGAAAACGCGGGCCATTTTCGGACGCAGCTATGCCGCAGAGCCAGACAAGCTGATTGAACAGTTGAAAAAGGATGAAGCGATCGCGGAAGCGGATACGCTGTTGCTTACCGTGCCGAATCAGCTGGGCGTGGAATACAACGCACATGTGATCGAGTCCATCCTGAAACATGTCGCACCGGAAATGGGATGGCGCGATCGCAATGCGTAATCTGGCCCTCTGGTATCGCCGGTTTGGTGAGCCTGAATCGGTACTGCAAGCAGAAACCACACCATTGTCCCCGCGACAGCCGGGAGAGATACGTGTGCGCATGCTTTTTTCTCCGGTGAACGCCTCCGATCTCATCCCCATCACCGGGGCATATCGCCATCGCACGCCGCTGCCTGCGATAGCCGGTTATGAAGGGGTCGGAATAGTGACCGAAACGCCCGCCGCTTATCCGGCGCTGCTGGGCAAGCGGGTCCTGCCGTTACGGGGGCAGGGAACCTGGCAGCGCTATGTCGACTGCCCGGCGGCGTATGCGGTTCCCGTCCCGGACGACGTCGACTCGCTTCTTGCCGCGCGGGCGTATATCAATCCGCTTGCCGCACAGATGATGCTGGACCGCTATCCTCCGGTCGGGAAAACGGTGCTGCTCACCGCTGCCGGTTCTGACTGCGCCGTTCTGCTCGGGCAATGGGCACGCCAGGCGGGTGCAGAGGCGGTTTACGGGATCCATCGCTCGCCCGTGCACGCTCAACGTCTGGCTGAAAAGGGGATCGTCCCGATTGCGCAACACGATATGGCCGCCGTCAACGCTGCCGCCGCGCGCGCAGACGTGGTGTACGACGCCACGGGCGGCAGCCTGGCGGAGACGATCCTGAGCGTGATGCCCGAAACCGGCACCTTTGTCTGCTACGGGCTGCTCTCCGGGCAGACCTTCCGGCAGCAGCGGCCGTTGCCGCGCGTGGCGTGGTTTCACATTCGTAACTATCTGGACGCGCTGAGCGCTGAGGCGTGGCAGGCGGAGTTTCGGCGCATCTGGCCTAAACTGCGCGCCAGTCAGTGCAGCGATGTCACCCTCTACCCGCTGTCGGAATGGCAGCGGGCAGTAGGCAACTATCGCGAAGCGGGAAGAACGGGCAAGCCCATGCTGTCGATGGACAATTAATCGGCCTTATGGCTCATGTCGCTCAGCAGTACAGCGATACTTTGTCCACCGGCGGTCTGCTCGAGGCCAATTTTGACAATAATTGTCAGCGGAACGGAGAGCAGCATGCCGACAGGCCCGAGCAGCCAGCCCCAGAAAATCAGGGACAGGAACACTACAAGGGTTGAAAGCCCCAGCCCGCGTCCCATTATCCGTGGTTCAAGAATGTTCCCGAAGACAAGGTTAATCACCAGATAGCCTGCCAGCAGAATCAGGGCATCATACAAACCGCTGAAAACCAGCACCTGAAGGATAGGGGGGATCGCCGCCAGCACGGAGCCGATGTTAGGAATATAGTTGAGCGCAAAGGCCAGCAGCCCCCAGACGAAGGCAAAACGCACATCCAGCGCGGCGAGCATCCCCCAGACCACTAATCCCGTCACCAGGCTGATGGCCGTTTTCAGCACCAGATAGCGTGAAACGCTGTCGAGCGCGCGCTGAATGGCGCCCATTCCCTCTACCGGACGCACCATGATGTGCTGGAGCTTTGCAGGCAGCTGTGGAACTTCCAGCAGCATAAACACAACCGTCAGGAACAGCAGGAAAATTGAGGTCATGGCGTTGGAGAGTTGTGCCAGCAGGCTGGTGACAATCGTCATGGCGGCATTCGGATCGATGTATTTAAGCAGTTCCTCAACCGAGACTTCGATACCCGCGCGTTGCAGCCAGGGTTCAATTTGCAGCAGCGGGGTCGCCAGGGAAGAGCGGTATGTCGGTAGCGTCCGCGCCAGCTCGTTCAGGGAGGTTCCCAGATAGGCGACTAACAGCACCATCGCAACGATAATAATACTGATAAGCAGGCTTATCGCCAGCACACGCGGGATGCGCAGCCGCACCATTCGCTGCACCAGTGGATTGAGGATCACCGCGATAAAAAGCGCCAGGATAAAAGGCACGATGATATCGGCCGCAAAACGAACGCCGGTCAGAATGATCACCAGCATGCCCAGCATGATGACGATCTTAAGCCCGTTGAGGGTGATAATAGGTTTGGCCATGGACGTTCCTGAACAGTTTTTTATTTATAATAGAGGGGAAAGCGGATTAAAAAAACTAACCAAAATCAAACAGACTGGGTAAAGAAATGAAAAGGCTTTGAGTAAATTCCTGGCTTATGATACAAATCAGGCGTGTTCAACTACCGAGGACAATTTTCATCCGCAAAGACGAGAAGCAACACCGCGGATAATTGTAATTTTATGGACAATTTGTTCAGGACGTATTTTTCAAACAACTCTGCTCTGTTTTCAACCTCCCTCTGCCTGCTTTCTGGTGAGCAACACTGGCGTTCCGCGCTATAGTCACGTCTTCTGCCTGAGCTGGCGCTATGCGCTTAGCTAACTGATTTAATTCCCAATTTTTTGGTTTGCTGTCCGCAGTGAGCCTCGATGGATTATATTCTCAAGCAGGAGAAAAAACATGTTTTACTGGATTTTATTAGCTCTGGCGATCGTCGCTGAAATTACCGGCACCTTGTCGATGAAATGGGCGAGCGTGAGTGATGGCAGCACCGGTTTTATTTTGATGCTGGTCATGATTACGCTTTCCTATATTTTCCTCTCTTTCGCGGTTAAAAAAATCGCGCTGGGCGTGGCATACGCATTGTGGGAAGGTGTTGGTATTTTATTGATTACGCTGTTTAGCGTCATGTTATTTGATGAAACCCTGACGACAATGAAAATTGCCGGGCTGACGACCCTGGTCGCGGGTATCGTGCTGATTAAATCGGGTACACGCAAACCGGCAAAACAGCAGAAGGAGCAGACCCATGCAGCAGTTTGAATGGATCCACGCGGCCTGGCTGGCTTTCGCCATCGTTCTGGAAATTATTGCGAACGTCTTTCTGAAGTTCTCCGACGGTTTTCGTCGCAAAGCCTACGGCCTGTTATCGATTGCCGCGGTTCTGGGGGCGTTTAGCGCCCTGTCGCAGGCGGTGAAAGGCATCGATCTGTCCGTGGCCTATGCGCTGTGGGGTGGCTTCGGTATTGCCGCCACCCTGGCGGCAGGCTGGATTATGTTCGGGCAGCGTTTAAACAATAAAGGCTGGATAGGGCTGGTATTACTGCTCGCCGGCATGATCATGATTAAACTGGCCTGAGTGACCTACTGCTGCGCCAGGGCTTCCAGCCGGTCGCGAAAACCGGTCACCGACAACGCCCGGTTATCGGCGCGCCAGCGGTCTTTCGCCGCTGGCGCAGAACTTTGAACGCCAATCAGCTGCCAGCCGTTATCGGTTTTTAACATCAGCGGCGATCCGCTATCACCCGGTAGCGTATCGCACTGATGCGACAGCACGCTGTTTTGCGCCCAACCCGTCACCACGCAGTCCGTATGGGTGTACAGCGAATCGAGGTGATCAACAGGGTAGCCTGACTGCGTTACTTTTCGATCGGCGGCTTTCAGGGCGGCGGTGAGCGCGGCTTTATCGCCATCAAAGAGCGGCAGCGGGGTGATCCCGGACGGCGGATAACGTAAAACGATCAGCCCGAAATCCCAGGAGGCCGCCCCGGGCGGCACAATCCAGCCATCACCATCCGGTTTCAGGCGTTTGCCAAGCGACGGATCCACCCGCCCCTCAATACCGTGAATTTCGTAGCGCCATATTCCTTTTTGCGACACAAAGCGCAGGGCGATCGCTTTATCCGGTTTGCCTTCAGGCGGCATTAACAGGCAATGACCCGCGGTCAGCGCAAGGCGTGGCGTAATGAGGGTTGCAGTACATAAATTGCCGCTGGCGGTTTCCAGTTGCCCGATGGCATCCCAGGGCGATTCGGTAGGATCGGTGACACGCGTACGATCGTCATGACCAAAAAACAGCGTCTTTACCTCTTTGGCGCTAATGGCGTCATCGTCGCCATCATCCGCATGTGAAAAGCCAGCAAAAAGGCTAAACGTTCCCAGTAACAACACAACAGATTTACGCATATCACACTCTGGTGGGGGGTAATTATGATTATTAAAAGTGATCCCTATAAAAATACTATAGACGCGACGGCGAGAAAGTGGGAGTAAAATCAGCGTGCTACATTCAGGAAAGATAAAAGTGGCTGGCGATGAGCGCGCATAAAATTAGCAGGATAAGAATGAACTCAAACCGATAGCGCCGCAGCATACGCCCTCCGGATAAAAAAACGGCGCTGACCGCAAACCCGTTCAGCGCCGGTTTACCAACGTGCCCCGAAGGGCACGGTTAAGCTTGTACTCTTACGCTGCTGGCTGTGCAGCAGGTTTAGCCGCTTCGTGTTTTGCTGCTTTTTTGTGATGCTTTTTAGCCGCCTGGGCTTTCTGCTCTACCGCTGGTTTTGCCGCTTTTTTGTGGTGCTTTTTAGCGGCCTGCGCTTTCTGTTCTGCCGCTGGTTTAGCCGCTTTGTGATGTTTTTTATGGTGAACCGTTTTGGCCGGAGCAGCGGTGGAAGCCGCAGGCGCTGCGGTGGCGGTAGTTTCAGCCGCGAATGCAGCGGAAGACAGACCCATAGCAGCGGCAACAACCAGAGCTAATACTTTTTTCATTTTCATACCCTCGAATTTGGTTTCTCATTTAACCCCACTGCGGGGCCGTTGAAATAACTATATCCCTGTAAATTCGGGGTTTCCGTGAGTGATTGGTATCGGCGTGTAACCGTATGTACAACGCCGGGGCAGATCCCCGGCGCATTCGGTTATAGGTAGCGGGATGTCAGGTGTTCGCGGAAGTAGCGGATATTCAGATCTTCACCCGTGGCCTGGGTGATGAGCTGCGATGTGCTGAAACGGCTGCCGTGCTGCCAGATATTCTGACGCAGCCAGTCAAACAGCGCCGAGAAATCGCCCCCGGCGATGGATGCCTGCAACCCGGGCAGCGCAGTTTTGGCGGCATGGAACAGCTGTGCCGCATACATTGCTCCCAGCGTGTAAGACGGGAAGTAGCCAAAACCGCCGTCGGTCCAGTGGATATCCTGCATACAGCCGTTGCGGTAGTTATCTTTGGTGGATAACCCAAGCCAGGCCTGCATTTTCTCATCCCATAACGCGGGAATATCATCGACTTCAATTTCGCCATTGATCAGCGCACGCTCGATCTCATAGCGCAGCACCACATGCGCCGGATAGCTCACTTCATCCGCATCAACGCGGATGTAGCCCGGCTTCACGCGCTGGTTCCAGGCAATAAAATTCTCTTCGCTGAATGCCGCCTGGCTACCGAAACGGGCATGAACCGCCGGAAGCAGATGCTTCAGGAAAGCGTCGCTGCGGCCTAGCTGCATTTCAAAGAACAAGCTCTGGGATTCATGGATCGCCGTAGAGCGCGCCAGCGCAACGGGCTGACCGGCCCATGCTCGCGGAAGGTTTTGCTCGTAGCGGGCATGTCCGGTTTCGTGGATCACGCCGAAAAGCGCGCTGAGCAGTTCATCTTCATCGTAACGCGTGGTGATACGCACATCTTCCGGCACGCCGCCGCAGAACGGGTGGGCGCTAACGTCCAGACGACCGCCGTTAAAATCGAAGCCAAGCATTTTCATCGCTTCCAGGCCCAGTTCGCGCTGGGTGGCGGTCGGGAAGGGACCCTGTGGCGGAACGAACGATCGTTGAGCCTGTTTTTCCACAACCTTTGCCAGCAACTCCGGTAGCCAGGACTTCAGATCGCCGAACAGCACATCCAGGCGAGCGCTGGTCATGTCGGGTTCAAAGATATCCAGCAGCGCGTCGTAAGGCGTGCAGCCTTTAGCTTCAGCGCGCAGGCGGGCTTCTTCACGACTGAGTTTCACCACCTCTTTCAGGTTGGCTGAAAAGCCCTGCCAGTCGTTGGCCGGACGCTGAGTGCGCCACGCGTGTTCACACCTGCTGCCCGCCAGCGATTTGGCCTCCACCAGCGATTCCGGCAGTAAAGTTGCCTGCTGGTAGTGGCGCGTCATTTCACGCAGGTTGGCCAGCTCAACGTCGTTCAGATCTTCGTCTGCCGCCGCCGCCAGCCATTCACCCACTTTTTTATCGGTCAGGATCTGATGTTGCAGGACGCTCATCTCCGCCAGCGCTTCACCGCGCGCGGCGCTGCCGCCTGGCGGCATCATGGTGAACATGTCCCAGCTGGCGATGGAGGAGAGGTGAGAGAAGCGGGAGAGGCGCTGGAAGGTGCGTGTGAGTTGTTGATAGTTATTGTTTTTCATGAAGTCCTCGTGTCTGAATCAGCCGATGACAAAAATTAGCATCGGCTCGATTTAAACACGAAGAGGGCTGAATGTTAATGCAGTCGTTTATGCAGGCTCGCGCCCACCAGCAGTGCCGCGCACAGCATCAGCGCGATAAATCCGCCCACGCCGTTCCAGCCGTAGTTATGCCAGAACACCCCGCCGAGCGTACCGGCTATGCTGGAACCAAGATAGTAACTGAACAGATACAGTGACGAAGCCTGACCTTTAGCGCGGCGCGCGCGTGGGCCAATCCAGCTGCTGGCAACGGAATGCGCGGCAAAGAAGCCCGCAGAGAAGAGCAGCATTCCGGCAAAAATCAGCCACAGGGAAGAGAAAAGCGTCATCAGCAGTCCGAACAGCATCACGGCGGTGGATACCAGCATCACCGGACCACGGCCGAAGCGCGAGGTCATGGCGCCCGCTTTTGGCGAACTCCATGTCCCGGTGAGATATGCCACAGAGAGCAAACCCACTAATGCCTGGCTAAGATGCCACGGTGAAAGCATCAGACGATAGCCAATGTAGTTGAACAGCGTCACGAACGAGCCCATCAGCAGGAAACCGGTCAGGAACAAACGGGGCAGCCCTTGATCGCGCCAGTGCAGGCGAAAGTTGATAAATAACGTTTTCGGACGCAGGGAGGTCGGGCGGAAATGGCGCGATTCCGGCAGGATTTTCCAGAACATCAGCGCCGAAGCGAGGGCGAAGCAGCCGATAACGGCCAGCGCAATGCGCCAGTTAAAGAAATCAGTAAACACACCGCTGAGCAGGCGTCCGCTCATCCCGCCGATAGAGTTCCCGCTAATGTACAGCCCCATGGAGAAGGCCACGAAACTCGGGTGGATCTCCTCGCTGAGATAGGTCATCCCGACCGCCGCCACGCCGCTCAGGGATAACCCAATCAGCGCGCGCATGATCAGAATGCCGTGCCAGCTGGTCATCATGGTGGACAACAAGGTACACACGGAGGCCAGCATTAACGCCGTTACCATGACCTGCTTACGCCCGATGGCATCCGAAAGTGGCCCGGTGAACAGCAGACCGATCGCCAGCATCCCGGTTGAAATGGAGAGCGAAATACTGCTGCTGGCTGGCGACACGCCAAATTCATGCGACAGGACCGGCAGGATCGGCTGAACGCAGTAGAGCAGGGCGAAAGTGGCGAGACCCGCTGAGAAGAGCGCCAGCGTGACGCGCATAAACTGGGGGGTACCACGTTTAATAAACTGAACCGGCTGCGGTGCTGCGGGTAAATCATCAATGTCGCTGGCCGGCGCGATATCAACGGTCGTTGTACGGCTCACACATAATCCTTGCTTAAACATCCCCGTGGTTTCTGGTGACGGGTATGACCACAAGATTAGGGTAGGAAAATGTAAATATTCTGTCTAATATATTAATAATCTCAAATGATACTTTAAAAATATGAATATCGAGCTGCGCCATCTACGCTATTTTGTCGCCGTCGCCGAAGAGCTGCATTTTGGTCGTGCGGCGGCAAGGCTGAATATCTCTCAGCCACCGCTAAGCCAGCAGATACAGATCCTGGAGCAGCAGGTCGGGGCGCGTCTGCTGGCGCGAACCAACCGCAGCGTGAGCCTGACGGCGGCGGGAAAACAGTTTCTTGCCGATAGCCGACAAATCCTGAGTATGGTGGAGGACGCCGCCGCCAGAGCGGAACGGCTTTATCTCGGGGAGACGGGAGAGCTGCGCATCGGGTTTACCTCATCGGCCCCCTTTATCAGCGCTGTTTCACAAACGCTATCTTCGTTTCGCCGTAACTTTCCGGATGTGCATATTCAGACGCGCGAAATAAATACTCGCGAGCAGATATCGCCGCTTAACGAAGGATCGCTCGATCTGGGGCTGATGCGTAACACGCAGTTGCCTGATACCCTGGCGTGGCAGGTGATCCTGCGCGAACCGCTGATGGCGATGATCCCCCGGGATCATCCGCTCGCCGCGCAGCACAGCGTCACGCTGGCTGAACTGGCGAAAGAGCCATTTGTCTTTTTTGACCCACAGGTGGGAACCGGGTTGTATGACGATATTCTTGGTTTGATGCGGCGATATGGCCTTGTCCCGACTATCGCGCAGGAGGTGGGGGAAGCCATGACGATCATTGGTCTCGTTGCCGCAGGGCTTGGCGTGTCGATTCTCCCGGCCTCGTTTAAACGGGTACAATTGCCGGAAATGCGCTGGGTGAAGATAGCCGAGCAGGATGCAGTCTCAGAGATGTGGCTGGTGTGGTCTAAACATCATGAACAGAGCCATGCGGCACAGCGTTTCAAAGAACAATTAATTACCGCTTCTCGCGGGCGTTATTTATAGGGAAAAGTGGGCGAAAATGTGCAGTAAATCACATGGCTAAGTAAAAATTTGACGTCAGCCATTGAAGTGCTTCACCATAGCCCTCAGTTTATTTCGAAGCTCGAAAATAAGGGAGTACGAGGTGGTTGCTGATAGTCAGCCAGGGCATATCGATCAGATCAAGCAGACCAACGCGGGCGCCGTTTATCGCCTGATTGATCAGCTTGGTCCGGTTTCGCGTATCGATCTTTCGCGCCTGGCACAACTGGCACCCGCCAGTATTACCAAGATTGTCCGCGAAATGCTGGAAGCCCATCTGGTTCAGGAGACAGAAATTCAGGAGCCGGGCAGTCGTGGCCGTCCGGCGGTAGGGCTTGTGGTGGAAACGGAAGCCTGGCACTACCTGTCGCTGCGGATTAGCCGCGGGGAAATCTTCCTCGCGCTGCGCGACCTCAGCAGCAAGCTGGTGGTGGAAGACCGGCTGGAACTCCCGCTTAATGCAGAGCAACCACTTCTCGATGCCATTCTGACCCACATCGACCAGTTCTTTATTCGTCACCAGCAGCGTCTTGAACGTTTAACGGCGATTGCGATCACCCTGCCGGGAATTATTGATACCGAAAATGGCATTGTGCACCGCATGCCGTTTTATGAAAACGTCAAAGAGATGCCGCTGGGCGACGTGCTGGAAAACCACACCGGTGTACCGGTCTACATTCAGCATGATATCAGCGCCTGGACGATGGCGGAGGCGTTGTTTGGCGCTTCCCGGGGCGCGCGCGACGTGATTCAGGTGGTGATTGATCATAACGTTGGCGCTGGTGTGATTACCGACGGGCGTCTGTTGCATGCTGGCAGCAGTAGCCTGGTGGAGATCGGCCATACGCAGGTCGATCCGTACGGAAAACGCTGCTACTGCGGTAACCATGGCTGTCTGGAGACGATTGCCAGCGTCGAAAGCGTGCTGGAGCTGGCGCAAGTGCGGCTCAGCCAGTCGATGAGCTCCACGCTGCACGGTCAACCGTTAAGCGTCGAGGCACTGTGCGCTGCGGCAAGGCAGGGCGATCTGCTGGCGAAGGACATTATTACCGGCGTGGGCAATAATGTCGGGCGCATTCTGGCCATTATGGTGAATCTGTTTAACCCGCAAAAAATACTGATCGGCTCCCCGCTCAGCCAGGCGGCGGATATCCTCTTTCCGGCGATTTCCGCCTGCATCAATCAGCAGGCGCTTCCCGCGTACAGTAAAAACATCGTGGTCGAAAGTACGCAATTTTCCAACCAGGGCACCATGGCCGGCGCCGCGCTGGTAAAAGATGCGATGTACAACGGCTCGTTACTGATTCGTTTGCTACAGGGCTAACTCTTTTCCAGAGATGTACGAAAAATTGCGCTATCTCAAGCCCGGTAGCGCACGCATCCCGTAGACTTTCCCCACTGAATTATTTACCTGGTTTATATTTTGAAGCATACCCAAGAGGTGGAATGAGTCATGCTTAAGCGTTTCTTTATTACTGGTACGGATACGTCTGTCGGGAAGACAGTCGTATCCCGCGCGTTACTCCAGGCCCTGGCGGCAAGCGGTAAACGCGTTGCAGGATACAAGCCGGTTGCAAAAGGCAGTAAAGAGACGCCAGAAGGGCTGCGCAATAAGGACGCCCTGGTTCTGCAAAGCGTCTCGTCTCTGGAACTGCCTTATGATGCCGTCAATCCTATCGCGTTAAGCGAAGAGGAAAGCAGCGTCGCTCACAGTGGGCTTATCAACTACAGCCTGCTTTCTGATGGCCTGGCAAATCTGAGTGAAAAGGTTGACCACGTTGTCGTTGAAGGGACCGGTGGCTGGCGCAGCCTGATGAACGATTTACGTCCCCTTTCCGAATGGGTGGTACAGGAGCAATTGCCGGTGATTATGGTCGTGGGCATCCAGGAAGGGTGCATCAACCATGCCTTGCTGACGGCGCAGGCTATCGCTAATGACGGCCTGCCGCTGATTGGTTGGGTGGCGAATCGTATTAACCCGGGCCTTGCGCACTACGCTGAAATCATCGACGTGCTGAGCAAAAAGCTGCCTGGCCCGCTGGTAGGCGAACTGCCTTATCTGCCCCGCGCAGAGCAGCGCGAATTAGCGCACTATATCGATCTCTCGGCTTTCGGCGGTATGCTGGCCATAGATCGAGTCGTGGCGTAGCGTTCTCGACAATACCGATGCCACAACACAGGCAACCAGCAAACCGGGAAGTAAAAAATACTGCCCGGTCATCTCACAGACCATCAAGGCCGACATGATTGGCGCATGCGTTGTGGCGGCGAGCAGCGTCGCCATTCCCGCCAGCCCAAGCAGGATCGCCGTCTCAGAGCCAGGAAACCACAGCGCAAAGATCTGCGCAAACAGCATTCCCGTTGCCATACCAACGAACAAGGTTGGCGTGAACACGCCTCCCGGCGCGCCGGACCCGCTGCTTGCCAGTACCGCCAGCAGCTTGCAAATAAAGACGCCAGCAATCACCGACAGCAGCGGCGGCGACTGCAAAAACGCCTGAACCACGCTATAGCCATTCCCCCATACTTTTGGCGTCAGCAGCGACAGCAGCCCGACGATCAGACCACCCAGCGCCAGCTGCCACGGCGGTGAGAGTTTGAGACGCAGAAACAGCCTGTGGCTGGCCGCCATCAGCCACATCAGCAGCGGGCCGCAAACGCCAGCCAGCAGGCCCACGCCAACGATCAGGAAATAATCCACCGCCGTAAGCATCTCGCTGAGATGGACATCATATAGCGTATTCGCGCCGGGACTTAACAGGCGCGTGGTCAGCAGGGCCACTACAGCGGCAATCACCACCGGGCCGAGGGAGGCCAGCATCAGCGTGCCAAACAGGATCTCTGCGATAAACAGGCTGCCCGCCAGCGGCGCATGATAGGCGCTGGCCATCCCGGGGGCGGCACCGCAGGCGATCCACAGTTTCCATTCGGATTTTGGCGTACAACGTTGTGCAAAAAAGGAGGCGGCGAGGGCGGCGAGCAGGATCATGGCGCCTTCACGGCCGATGGCGCTGCCGCTGGCGACCACCAGCAACGACGCGAGGGATTTCACCAGGCTGGCGCCGTAGTCAAACTGGCCGTCTCCCGTCTCAAGCGCTTCCATATAATCGGTCGGGGCGTGGGGACGTTGTGCCGTCATGCGCTGCCATCCCCACAGCAGCATCCCCGCGGCCAGACCACCTAGCGCAGGCGTCAGCGCCCGCCGCCAGGGCGATAACGCGGCTGCGGCGTTCACCAGACTTCCGCTTTCGTTGCTGAGAAATAGCCACTCCAGCAGATACATGCTGTGGCGGAACACCGCAACGGCCAGCGCCGCCAGCACGCCGGTGACGGTAGCAATCAGGAGACGGCGAAACATCGCGCGGATGTCGGGGTAAGCGTGAAGACGTTGCATGAAGTCGTGATTTAACGGGGACGATACAATATTGTGGCGGGAAATCGGGAGGTTAGCAAAAGGTATGCGTGCGGAAAAAGGCCGGGCAGTACCCGGCCTGAATGCTTAACTCTCGCTATGAATATTTAATGCCCGGCGCGTACGCCCTGAACTCAAATACTCCGCAATATAATCCTGGGATATCTCGCCGTTATAGCGTCCGTCCTCGTCCACAATCGGCATCCAGCTGGTGTTGCTCTCATACAGGCGAGAAAGCACCACGCGCAGGTTATCCTCGGCCTTACCGGTCATACGGAACGGATGCAGAATATCCCCGCAGCTGCCGCTGGCGTTACGCGCTTCGCGGCGCTTCACAAAGCCGAGCGGTTTGCCGTGCTCATCAACCACGGTAATGGCGCGAATATCGTTGTCATCCATGGTGGCGAAGGCCTCCGGCAGCGGCGTCGATTCGCGTACCGTAATGGTAGGCTGCTGGTCGGTGACGTCGCCCGCCGATACCAGCAGCAGGCGTTTCAACGTCCGGTCCTGACCAACAAACGAGCCAACAAACTCATTCGCGGGTTTCGCCAGCAGCTCGTCCGGGCTGGCGCACTGCACGATACGCCCCTGACGGAAGACGGCAATACGGTCGCCCAGCTTCAGCGCTTCGTCAATATCGTGGCTCACCAGCATCACGGTCTTTTTCAGCTTGCGCTGCATCTCAAGGAATTGGTTCTGGATCACCTCACGGTTGATCGGGTCGACTGCACCGAACGGTTCATCCATCAGCAGGACCGGAGGATCGGCTGCCAGCGCGCGGATGACGCCGATACGCTGCTGCTGCCCGCCGGACATTTCGCGCGGATAGCGGTGAAGGAATTTATGCGGATCCATTGCCACCATATCCATCAGCTCTTCGGCACGGGATTTACAGCGTGCCTTGTCCCAGCCCAGCATGCGCGGCACGACGGTAATGTTCTCTTCGATGGTCATGTTCGGGAACAGGCCAATCTGCTGGATCACGTAGCCAATGTTGCGGCGCAGGGTCACGGTGTCCATTCCGCTGGTGTCTTCGCCGTTAATCAGGATTGTCCCGCTACTTGGCGTAATGAGACGGTTGATCATCTTCAGGGTAGTGGTTTTCCCGCAGCCGGACGGGCCGAGCAGCACGCACATTTCCCCTTCAGGCACGTTCAGGTTGACGTTGTCGACGGCCTTAAACGTCTGGCCGTGTTTCTGTGAAAATTGTTTGGTGAGGTTTTCCAGTTTTATCATTATCGAATCCCCTTCGGAGTCAGTACCACCTGCAAACGGTGCAGCAACCAGTCGAGCACAATCGCTAAAAGACAAATCATCAGCGCGCCCGCAATCAACATACGAATATCACTCCCGCCAATACCGTTAAGCAGCAGCAGGCCCAGACCGCCCGCGCCGATCACGGCGGCAATCGCCATGACGCCGATGTTCATTACCACGGCGGTGCGGATGCCGCCAAAAATCACCGGCAGCGCCATCGGGATTTCCACCCAGCGCAGACGCTGCCAGAAGGTCATGCCGATGCCGCGTCCCGCTTCTCGCAGGCCGGGGGGCAGGCTGTCGAGCGCCGTATGGGTGTTACGCACAATCGGCAGCAGCGAATAGAGGAACACCGCAGTAATCGCGGGCAGGGCGCCAATGCCCTGACCGATCAGCGAAAAGAGCGGGATCATCAGGCCGAAAAGCGCAATTGACGGGATGGTGAGCACAATGGTGGCAATCCCCAGCACCGGCGTTGCCAGCCATTTATGGCGGACAATTAAAATGCCCAGCGGCACGCCAATAATAATCGCCAGGCCGACGGCGAGTGCCACCAGCCACAGGTGTTGCAGCGTCAGGGTTAAGAGATAGTCCCAGTTGTCGAGAATATAGTGAATTGTCTCCATAGCGCCTCCTACAGCAACTGTTTGCTACGCAGGAAATCACGGGCGACCTGCTGCGGTGACTGATGGTCGATATCCACCTTCTTATTCAGGTCGGTGATAACGTCGTTATTGAGCTGGGCTGAGAGGGTGTTCAGCGCCTCCTCCAGCCCCGGGTTAGCCTCCAGC
Source organism: Enterobacter cloacae complex sp. SHL022 (assembly GCF_049237785.1). Taxonomy (NCBI): domain Bacteria; kingdom Pseudomonadati; phylum Pseudomonadota; class Gammaproteobacteria; order Enterobacterales; family Enterobacteriaceae; genus Enterobacter; species Enterobacter cloacae complex sp. SHL022. The sequence goes on from NZ_JBMKJH010000011.1 coordinate 116,198, forward strand.
GTGTCTTTTCGAACAACTGGCGTCACGGCATAACTCGGGAAGAAGCCTTTATCGTCTTCCAGCACTTTAAGATCGAAGCCCTTTACGCGCCCGTCGGTGGTGTAGATCAGCCCCGCATCGACAAACCCGTCGCGCACCGCGTTATAGACCAGTCCCGGATCCATCTGGCGGATCTGCGGGCGGTCCAGCTCCATCTTGTAGGCCGCCTGCAACGGTTTCATCCCGTCGCTGCGCCCGGCAAATTCCAGGTCAAGGCCCAGCAGCCAGTTGTTATCCGGATCGGTTTTACGGATCTGCTCAATCTTTGCCACCATCTCAGACATGGTATTGATATGTTCAGCCTCGGCGCGCTTGCGCTGCATGGCAAAGGCATAGGTATTGTTCATATCGGCAGGTTTAAGCCACACCAGACCGTGCTTCGCGTCGAGGCGTTTCACCGTCTCGTATGACTCCTGTGGCGACATGCGTTTGTTGATGTGGTTGAAGATGATCAGCGACGTGCCGGTGTACTCCCAGGTCATATCAATCTGCCTGTTGATCATCGCGTTACGGGAAATCACCGTTGCAATATTGGTCTGCGGCTGCACCTGAAACCCTTTCTTTTGCAGATACTGCACGGTCATGGCCGAGAGAATGTGCTGCTCGGTAAAGCTCTTGGTTGCCAGGATCAGCGGCGCGGCGAGCGCCTGGCTGGTGAAGAGCGCGGCGGCGCATAGCGCCGTCAGGCCGGAAAACAGTCTCATAGAAGCTCCTTGTTATAATTATCGCGCGAGATGCGGGCTCAGTAGTCGACCCAGTGCCGCCAGCAGCGTATCCAGAATCAGGGCGAACAGGGCGGTGGCCGCCGCGCCCAGGATCAGCGTCGGAAAGTCATTCAGATAGATCCCAGGGAAAATCAGCTCGCCGTAGCTGCTGGCGCCAATCAGGAATGCCAGCGGTGCGGTACCGACGTTAATCGCAGTGGCAATGCGAATACCAGAAAGCATCACCGGCCACGCGTTAGGGATCTCAACCTGACGCAGGCGCTGCCATTTGGTCATGCCGATACCGTTTGCCGCTTCCAGCAACGACGCGGGAACAGAGCACAGCCCGGCATAGGTGTTACGCACAATCGGCAGCAGAGAGGCCAGAAAGAGGGCGATAATGGCCGGTTTATCACCGATGCCAATCACCACCATCGCCAGCGCCAGAACGGCCAGCGGCGGCAGGGTGTTACCCACGTTAAAGATTTGCATCACATATTCGGCGATACCACGCGCGGCTGGACGGCTCAGCAAAATACCGCTTGGAATGCCCACCAGCAGGGCAAAGAACATTGATGAAAAGACCAGAATCAGGTGCTGTTGCCCGAGGTAGATCAGGTCAACCTGGCGCGCCTTAATCGTCTCCAGTCCAATTCCCCAGGTGAGGAGAGCGAGAACCACGATAATCGCGCCGACAAAAAGCAGCGAACGTTTAAGTAATGGGTGCATTGCGGTGTGTCTCCCTGTGCGCATGCGTTATAGCAACCACCGGTTGCCTGTTGTTATGCCATGTTTCGGCAGGGGTTCTTCACCTATAGCAAGCGAAACGGAAGGGTTCCAGCGAAGGGGGTAAAACAGTAACCCTATGAAATTAGTGACAACCTGGGTGAAGCCTTATGGCATAAGGGCTGTCAGTGGGCAGGCAGAATAGTCTTAAAGAAGCACGCCTTACGTGACAATGTCACGTAAGGCGTGCTGATTAAACCTGTCGACTAAGCGCGGCGCGCACTTTTCGTACCCGCCACGAGATGCGGACGATAGAGAAGGCGGCGACGACTACCAGCAGCAGGCCCAGCGCCAGCATCGCGTGGAATCCAAACTCTCTGAACAGGATCAGCCCCGCGATACCTCCGCTGATAAAGGAGAAAAGGGTAGTTAAATGGGTTTTGAGCTGACTCTTTTGCGCGGCCGTATCTTTGGAATAATCCCGGCGCATCATGGCGACCATAACGGAGGCCAGCGAAATGCCCGCATCGGTCAGCGTGCCGGTGATGTGTGTGGATCTTACCCGTCCACCGGATAGCTGAGTGGAGGTGGAATTATGAATTCCCATCAACCCGCACAGGAAAATAATAATCTCCTGATTCGTGGCAAAGGAGTGAAAATACATTTCGTACAGGGATACCCCTGCCAGTAATAGCCCTTCAACAAACAGAACCTGGCTGAATACCAGCCTGATGTTATGGATAATCCCCCAGATAACAATAATCCGCGCAGCGATGGCACCTGAGACAAACGAAAGAATAATGGTGCCGAAGAAAAGAATATCGCTGAGATCGGTGGAGGAAACTTCGCTGGATAGCTGCGAGGTATTGCCCGTCATATGCGAGGGAAAAAAGCCGAACGCGCCCAGCGCAATGGCATTCAGCAGTCCCGCGGAGGTCGCCAGCCAGAGGGCAAGACGACGATCCTCCTGATGCGTTCGTTCTTTCTTTAATTTAATCAGCAAAGAATACCTCCGGTTTGAGCTTTGCCTGAACGCTCAAGCTAACAAAGCGATGTCGCTGGCTGACCAGGATATTGCTTAATTATTATTTCAACGGGAGGAGTGCGAGGTTTTGTAATTAAATAAAATAACCTTGTTAATATAATGCTTTATTGCTGATGACGCGAGCAGACTGGCGGGCATAAATACCGGCCCAGTATGCATGCTCGCTGGAGCGGGATGGGATTTGATTCAGTGTAGACATAGGTGTAATTCACAACGACGAGAAGAGAAGCCAGCATCTGGTCGCCGCTGTTCCTGGGAATGTACAGATCGCCAGCCAGGGTGATCCCGTATCGGTTCTCGAACGTCACCTTGCGGTGGTCGACTTTATCGCTCTCGGCGAAGGTCTTATCTCAGGTTGTCACCATCGAAACGCGGGCGTCAGGATTTCGTGTTTCTTACTAATTCATTGTTTTAACTCAACTTAATGATGCGCATAGCAGCACGGCGGACAGTTTGGTGAATATTTTCATTCTACGCTGGCGTCCGGCTGGGGCCGGATGATTGCCGTGCGCATCACGCCCGATATGGAGATGGCTGTGGTTGCCGCTCCGGCGCATTTTCGGCGCTATGGTTTTCCGCAGACGCCCGCCGATCTGGATGCTCATCCCTGCATTGCCTACCAGTTCGCCGACGGTAACCACTATCAATGGGAGCTTGTGCAGGATGGGAAGCGAGTGACTCACCGCCCGGAGGGGCAATGGGCCTTTTCCGACAGCTACATGGAGGCCGAAGCGGCCCGGCTGGGACTCGGGCTGGCCTATGTCCCGGTTGAGCTGGTGGCTGACGATCTGGAGCGTGGCACGCTTATACGCGTCTTACAGCGCTACAGCCTGCGGATGGACGGACTGTACCTCTATTATCCACACCGCAACGTATCCCCGGCGCTGAGAGCGGTGATTGATACGCTGAAAATTTAGGGTGCCTCTTCGCTACGGTCTATACAGCCCCTGCGTTTGTGATACGCTACTATTTTATATAGCGCAGCTCAACTAAGGCTCTGAAATGACAAAAATAACGCCAGAATATACGGTAGTTGACTTATCACGTTGGGCAAGAAAGGAACACTTTGAAGTATTTCAGGGCTTTGCTCAATCTACATTTAACCAAACGGTTCAGCTGGACATTACCGTGCTGCTAAAGCATATCAAAGAGGTTGGCTGGAAATTTTATCCTGCGATTATTTCCCTTATTTCTCACGTCGTAAACCGGCATCCGGAATTCCGTATGGCCATGAAGGATAATGAGCTTGTAATATGGAATGAGGTGCATCCCAGCTATACCCTTTTCCATAAAGAGACGGAGACGTTTTCATCATTATGGAGTCACTTCGACGGGAATATTCATCACTTTCAGAACGTTTATGCAGAAGACGTTTCTCGCTATGGTGATAATCTTGCCTACTGGCCCAAAGAAGAGTCCCGGGAGAATATATTTTTCATATCTGATATTCCGTGGGTCAGTTTTAGCAGTTTTAACGTCAACGTCGCTAACATGCGGAATTTTTTTGCGCCCATGTTCACGTTTGGAAAATACTATAACCAGGATGAAAAAGTCTTGTTGCCTTTCGCCGTTCAGGTCCATCATTCTGTTTGTGATGGCTTCCATGTAGCCAGGATGATCAACGAGTTGCAAGAGTTATGTGATAATTTACCACACCATTCAGAGGCGCCGAACGTGTGATTCACGTGTTTTTAACATACGTCTGACGAGAGGAAATGCTGTAACCAAATTTTACGCCAGAACAGATTAAAATGTTCAATCGCATTGTTTTCGAGAAGATCGAAATAATGCATGATGAAGCCGCGAGCCGTTTCCGGCCCGCGGCGGCATGACAGGTGATGAGTCGTTCTGACGATCAGGCGGCTTTGACGGCCCGGATTTTTTTGCTGCTATCCGCATCTGATGCTGTTTTATCCGTTGCAGCATTGAGCTCGGGAAGCTTGCTGGTACGCAGGATATGCTGCACGGACTCTTTCTGCTCGGCGAGATACAGACCAAGGTTCTCCGCCTGCGTTTCATCCATCTGCATTCCGCTTTGCAACAGCCAGTCAGTGAACGCTTCTGCCATATCGAGCAGTTTGTCGTGAGCGTCAGCCTCTTTCTTACTGGCAAAAGTCATTTTCTCTTCACCTTTTCTTACGACAACAAATTTTGTTTCAACAGCCATTGTGCACCCCCATATACTGTAATTATATACAGTATAACAGTTGTGACGTTGTGTTGCAGCAAAAATGTGCGAGCCTGGCCTGCACAACGGGTGGACAAGCCAGGTGCTGTTATCGGTACAGCGTTTTTTCGGCAATCGGGATCAGCAAAGTGGACTGCCATTCCGCCAGCGTCAGCTGGGCAAGTTTACCCAGCGCGGTGTAGAACGGATGGGCCGCGTTTTCAACGAATACGCTAAGGAAACGCGTGCTCCATGGCAGCAGATGCCAGGCCAGAAGCTGGTCGCGTTCTGTTTCGCGACCGTTCTCGGCAAGCCATGCCGCCAGCATCAGCAACGTTCCGAAATGATCTTCAGGCTCATTCTGCTGCATCTCAAAGGCGATATGGTTTTCACGCATCCACTGACGCAACGCGAGGGTCGAATCGCCAAACAGCACTGACTCGCGATCAAGCCAGACCGAGCCCCACGGAGGGGCGGGCAGGGCATACGGGCCAATAAACAGACGCTGCCAGGCGTCTTTCAACGCTTCATCCGATGGGGTCTTAAACATACTGGCGACAGGCAGCAGGTTTTCCTCCGCCAGCGGCCAATCCTGAACCCAGTCACCTGCGGTCAGGGCACTCACCAGCGGCGCGGTCTGCTCGCTGTCTGGGGCGAAATAAAACAGCGCGCCCAGTACCCGGGCGCTGAACGCGAACGATTCGCGGTGTGAGACATCATTCATTACAACTTTCCTTACTTGCGCGCGGGTAGCCCCGCGCACCTGTGTTAACCTGCAATTGCTAACCCTGCGGTCATATGCAGACCATAAAATAGCCCACGGCCAATCAGTTCACCCAGCGCCACCAGAACGACACCTGCAAACAGGCCGAGCGTTTTTGGCTCCTGACGACGAATAAGCGGGCAGATCCAGCAGCCTAAACCCGCCGCCAGCAACGCGATGCGCCATACCTGAAGCGAACCATAATCTGGCAGCAGGGCGCTGGCCTGCTGGATGGAACTCTGTATCGTCCCCAGCGTATTGCTTTGCAACACGACGACCGCCACGCAGACGATAATTGCCAGTACGCTGACAGACGCGGCAAGAGTACCTTTGAATGTCACGTTTGCGACGCGTAGCAGCAGCGCGGCCAGCAGAGGACCAGCAAGGACCATCGTCAGGAAGAAGCTCAGCGTGGTGTAACCCGTATACCAGGTCGGGACAGTCTCTATCTGATAGACCCGGGTCATCGCCCAGACAAAAACGATACCCAGAAGCTGGCTGACAACCAGCCAGATTTTGCCCAAAGCTGGAGGCATTTTACCGATAACCGACACCAGCCACCAGAAACCGCCCACGGCAAAGAAGATCGAACCCGCCGCGATCTCATTACTCAGCGCTGACGCGCCCACGCGGTTAAGCGAGTTGAAGGCACGCAGCGGGGAGCCAAGATGCAGCACCGAAGCCATAAACCCAATACCCATTACCAGCCAGAGAAAAAACAGGCTGCGCACGATGCGCATTCTGGCCTTGTCATCATTTTCCTTAAGCCAGACGAAGCCCATCACGATTAACGCGCCGGCCACGCACTGCCCGAAAACGGTGAAGATCACCAGCGGCCATTCATGCCATCCACTTCCCATCTCACACCTCCTTCGGGTTTGCCAGGTAGCCGGTGGTGTCACCCGTCGGACGGCTGTTGGCGTTAGGTTTAATCACAATACTCGGCTTTGTGAAGTGCGCAGACGGCAGCGG